>DALZEF010000022.1:0-19941 GCA_031979385.1 Timonella sp.
CCGTGAGGCCAGCGTCATTCCTGATGCGCCGGGTGAGGGTCCAGGTGAGAAGTTCACCGGCGGCGTGAGTTGACCACTCCCACTCCCCCGTCCATTCCACCGTCCGGCGATGATTCCAACTCGCCGCGTCGGGTTTCTTCGCGTGCACACCACACCGATCGCACTGTGGCCAGCGATCTCGATGTCCCTGTGCCAGCTCTGACTCACGCTGAAGACGCTGTTGAGGACAGCACTATTGCCGACGACACTGCGGTGCCAGCGCCCGCTCACGCAGAGAAATCGATCAGCTCGGAGCGGGCTGCTGCCCGCCAGCACAAGGTTGCCCCTGACTCGAGGGTGTCAACGAGTTCGAAGGTTCTCGCCATTCTTCTTGGTCTGGCAGTCGTGGCGTGCGCGTATCTCGGCTATCTCGCAAACCGTTGGTCAGATTTTGGAAGTGAAACCCATTCGGCCAATTTCCAGATTGGCCGGGAACTTGCGACGACTCAGGGCGAGTTGGATGCCGCGCAGGAGTCATTGAAGGCAACTCGCAGCCAGTTGTCGACAGCCCAACAACGGATCAGTGAGTTGGCCAAAGAAAAGGCACTCGTGGGCGATGACCGCGAGTTGCAGCGTATTCAGGCTCAGGACACGGCCGCTCTGGCTCAGGAGTCGCTTGCGATCTCTCGAGAACTGGGTCGTTGCCTTGAGATGCAGGGGGAATACACCGGATATCTGGCCGATTATGTATCGGCACAGGGCGATCTGCTGACCCTCACCTCGATTGACCCTGAACAGCAGGATGCCGAGGAGTTGACGGAAACTCAGGCACGGGTACGCAGCGCTCGAGATGCTCTGAGCGGTTTGGAAGACTCCATGAACGAGGTCTGCGATGCTGCAGTTGAGCGTCACAACAACCTAGTAGAGAGCCTGCGCGAGTGAGAGTGAGTCGGAAAGCCACAGGACCGACTGTCTTGGTGGTCGCACTTGTTTTGAGTGGCTGCGGTGTTGTACCGGACTTCCCGCCACCCATTCCTGACTCCTATGTCCCCACGGTCGCGGTCTCAGCGGAGGAGGCTGTCCAAGGAAACCTGAGTTCATACGGTTTCAGCGAGGCCCAACGTATGGCCGTACGGGTTCGAAACGTCAGTTGCACGGGTGTCACTCGGGGAACCGGCTTCGCACTCGATTCACGCACACTCATCACCAACAAACACGTAGTCGAGGGAACGACTCTCCTTCAACTCAACACCTATGACGGTCGGGATGTGTCAGTGACGAACTCGTCGCTCGCACCTCTCGCAGACCTTGCCCTTGTGCGAACGACTGAGGATCTAGACGCCTACCCGGTGCTGGCAGACGCGGATCCCGAAGAGGGCGAGCCGATTACGGTGGTTGGGTATCCCAACGGTGGTGAACTCACCGTGACATCGGGGACTGTCATCAGATATACGAATGACCCCATCAACCAAAACCTTGGCGAGGTCATCTACTCCGATGCCGAGGTTGAGCACGGCTCCTCTGGCAGCGCTGTTCTCGACTCTGAGGGTCGTCTCATCGGCGTGGTCTACGCCAAGAACACTTCAGGAGCCTCCTACATCATCCCCGTCTCGACATTGAAGAAGATACTCGCGGCCGACGACGAGGGATTTACCGCGCAGGAGAATGTCTCCTGCGCGCATGCCTCACGTTAGTTTGCACGCTATTCGATACCTAGCGGTGTGTGAGCAGCGTAGTCACACCCACCACGACGGGTTGACAGTCATGCTCGGCCAACGCGCAGTTCGAGCGAGTCCACCCGAGCGGAGATCAACGTACTAGCGCCGAGCGCCTGGTTGACTCGCGCGAGAACGCTGTTGAGCTCGATACGGCTCAAACCGGGATTGATCGCAAGCGCTACCGCAACCTCTGCGGTGCGTCCGGGCTGTGCACTTGCACGCACGACCTCTTCAATGTCGCCTAGTGCTGATCTGACTTCCGCGTCAATCTCAGGGTCCACGGAGCCGTTGGACACGGCAGGAACCCACGGTTGCTGCTGAGCGATAGCCCATACAGCCGGGCGTGGAATCAGTGCGGTATGTGGGCTACTGGGGTCCACCACCAGGAGTGCCCAGTCTTCGCTGACGGCACTGAGTGCGGCGCGCACGGCATCAACCGGAACTGGTCGTGCATCCTGACGCCAAGCGGCCATTGCTGCTACGGATGTGAAAACAGGGAGCGCTTTACGCCCATCTGGCGCTTGGAGCGCGACGATCCCCGCGGAGGCCTCCTTGTCGAACCTGTGCCCGTCCTCGGTGTGATCCTCTTTATCAAGGGAGGCAAGCACGGGCACGAGTACTCGCACTTGCGCGAGACGAGCCACAACGCGTTCAAGGCTCGTTGCCTTCATCGAGTGACCAAGGAGCAGGTCGGCCAGTTCTGGATCCGCCGAGCCGTCATCTCCAGCGAATGCGGAACCTGGAGGTAGTGCCTTACCGCTCATGGTCGGCCAGCGATATCGAGCGCCTGTGGCAGCGTGAATGCACCGTTGTAGAGCGCCTTACCGATAATTGCCCCTTCGAGACCACATGGCACCAGTTCGCTCAGTGCACGGATGTCCTCGAGGTTCGAGATACCGCCCGAGGCGACCACGGGAGCGTCGGTGCGCGCACACACATCACGCAGCAGGTCCAGGTTTGGCCCCTGAAGCGTGCCGTCCTTGGTGACATCGGTGACCACATAGCGTGAGCATCCCGCCTCATTCAGCCGGTCGAGCACTTCCCACAGATCGCCGCCCTCCTTGGTCCAGCCACGAGCAGCGAGGGTGGTTCCGCGCACATCAAGCCCAACCGCGATCTTGTCGCCGTACTCCGCGATGACGCGTGCGGTCCACTCAGGGTTCTCGATTGCTGCCGTGCCGAGGTTCACCCGGACGCAGCCGGTGCTCAGCGCGCGAGCGAGGGACTCGTCGTCACGGATGCCACCGGTCAACTCAACCTTGATATCGAGGGCGTCAACGACCTGCGCCAGTTGTGCGGCGTTTGATCCGCGCCCAAATGCGGCGTCAAGATCTACAAGGTGCAACCATTCCGCTCCCCCTGCCTGCCATTCCAAAGCTGCGGTCAGGGGGTCCCCATAGGAGGTTTCCGATCCCGCTTCGCCTTGGACGAGGCGCACTGCCTCACCGTTCACGACGTCAACGGCTGGCAGTAGTTCGAGGCGCTTTGCCATCATTTTTCCTTATCGACTCAGGTTCGAGGGTCTGCGCCAGGCACAGCACGCTCGTTAGGTTCTCTTGCCGGTGTGGGGGGCTCTGTTAAAAGGAGTTGATCCAGTTCTTCAGCATCTGGGAACCAGCATCCGCGGACTTCTCTGGGTGGAACTGGGTTGCGCTCAGAGCGCCGTTCTCGACCGCTGCAACGAAACGGGTGGAGTGGGTTGACCAAGTCACCAGCGGTGCCCGCAGAGCCCAGTCTTCCGGGTCGTCTTGCCCAAGCGTGAAGGTCTGCGCGGCATACGAGTGCACGAAGTAGAAACGTTCGTTTTCGAGCCCATCGAACAACACCGTGTTTTTTGGTGCCTCTATCGTGTTCCAGCCCATGTGCGGCACAACGGGAGCGTCAAGCAGGTCCACGGTACCTGGCCACTGGGCCAGACCTTCGGTATGCTCGCCATGTTCGTTTCCGGCGTCAAACATGACCTGCATTCCCACGCAGATACCCAGAACTGGACGACCGCCTGCGAGGCGGCGCTCGATGATGCGTGGACCATTCACGGCCTTCAGCCCGTCCATGACAGCGGAGAAGGCACCCACACCTGGCACAACGAGTCCATCCGCGTTCATCGCTAGGTCGTGGTCAGCGGTCAGGGTGACGGTGGCACCGACATGCTCAAGTGCACGGACTGCGGAGCGGACGTTACCGAATCCGTAGTCAAGGACACAGATATCGGTCACTTCTCCGCCTTAGCCTTGTAGGCCTTCGCAACGGCAGCAAGCGTGCGCATGGCCTTGAACCGGGAAAGTTTGGTCGAGTCAACCGCGCCGTCGACGTCAGCAGGGCTGATGGAGCCGAACAGCACGTTTTCAAGTTCGTGCGGCGCGCCATCAAGAACGATCGCTGGCGAAAGTGGACCTACCTCCTCACCGGCTTCCCACTGCACAGCCTTCATCTGGCCGTCATGAAAGGTGATGAGAATGGCTGGAACCTCTTTGACGAGTGAGGTCAACTGTCGAGCCATAAAGGTCACGTGCGCTGGGTTGTCCGAGTGTGCCACCGCGTACGCACCGATTGGCGATGGGACCGCAGTTGCCTTGATCTTGTACAGGGCGCAGGTCGCCGCAAGTGCCTGCGCCGTTGCCACCTGTGTGAGAAGCACTGAGACCGGTGCCGCCGGGTTTTCCTGGGTTGCGGGGTTTTCTTGGGTCACAGTGCGCCCTTGGTCGACGGGATTCCCTGCACGCGTGGGTCCGGCGCCACCGCGAACCGAAGTGCCCGGGCGAGAGCCTTGAACTGAGCCTCCACGATGTGGTGCGGATCGCGGCCTGCGAGCACACGCATGTGGATGCAGATACCTGCGTGGTGGGCGATCGACTCGAGTACGTGACGGGTCAGGGAGCCAGTGAAGTGTCCACCGATAAGGTGGTATTCCTGACCGGCTGGCTCGCCTTCGTGGACACAGTAAGGACGGCCAGACACGTCAACGACAGCCTGTGCCAGTGCTTCATCCAACGGCACGAGTGCATCGCCGAAGCGACCGATCCCCGCCTTGTTGCCAAGAGCGATGCGCAGGCATTCGCCGATGACGATAGCCGTGTCCTCAACCGTGTGGTGGGCATCGATGTGCACGTCGCCGGTCGCCTTCACGGTCAGGTCGATGAGTGAGTGCTTGCCAAGAGCGGTGAGCATGTGGTCATAGAACGGCACCGTCGTGGAGATGTCGGTCTTACCGGTTCCATCGAGATTGAGTTCGACGAGCACGGTTGACTCGGATGTCACGCGTTCGATGCGCGCGGTACGTGGTGCGGCGGTTTCGCTCACAGACCCAACTCCTTGACTAGTGCGTTCTTAAACGCGGTCATCTCTTTCCTGGTTCCCACCGTGACGCGCAGCCAACCTTCGGGGCCGCTCTCCCGGATGAGAACACCCTGGTCCAATAAACCTTGCCATACTGCGTGGCGGTCTTCGAATTTGCCAAAAAACACGAAGTTTGCGTCGGATTGCGCAACGGTCATCGGCTCACCATTCACGGTCAACCCACGCAACCAGGTGACGAGGGCATCGCGTTCGGCACGTAATGCTGCTACCTGAGACAGGAGCTCGTCGCGGTGTTTGAGGGCCGCTCGCGCGACTGCTTGGGTGATACTCGACAAATGATACGGCAGCCGCACGATACGCAGTGTGTCCACGATTTCCCGCGAGGCTGCGAGATATCCGAGGCGCCCACCCGCGAGCGCGAACGCCTTGGACATCGTTCGGGTGACGATCAGGTTCGGGTAGTCGGCAAGGAGTTCGAGCGCGGAGGGGGTACCCTCACGCCGGAATTCGGCGTAGGCCTCGTCCACCACGACGAGCGCTGGTCCGCCATCAATGTCGATGTCACGGGCGATGTCGAGGATTGCGCGCAGTTCGCCCGGTGCGAGTGCGGTTCCGGTGGGATTGTTCGGACTGGTGAGGAAGATGACCGCTGGTGCCAGTTCCGGTAGTTGCGTGGCTGCCGCGTCGAGGTCGATCGTGAAGTCGTCTCTGCGTGCGATCGTAGTCCACTCGGTGAGCGTGTCGCGAGCGTATTCGCTGTACATCGCGTATGCGGGCGTGAATGCGAGTGCCGTGCGGCCAGGGCCTCCGAAGGCTTGGAGGATGTGGAGCATGACCTCGTTTGAACCGTTTGCGGCCCAGATCTGGGCCGGATCGAGCGCCACTGATGACTCTGAACGCAAGAAGTCGGCGAGGTCATGGCGCAGTGCGGTGAAGTCGCGGTCCGGGTAGCGGTTCAGCGCTGTTGCGGCGCTGGCCACGTCAGCCGCGATGGTGGCGATGACCGTGTCGGAGGGGGCGTATGGGTTTTCGTTGGTATTGAGTTGGTAGGGCACATCCAATTGGGGTGCGCCGTAGGGCTGATCGCCGCGAATGCCGTTACGCGCCTGCGGACTGCGGCCAGTCGTGGCTCGTTCCGCACCGGTTTCTTGGGTTTTCACGGGTCTATTCTAGTGGTGTTTTGTATCGCCGTGTGTGGGCGTCCGCTGTGTGGCACGCTCTGCATGACAGGTCCGGCGTGGGGCATTGTCCCCAGATCACACGATATGTAGTCGACCTCGCATGTGGATATGCGCGGACGGGACAGTTCAAACACATAGGCTTGAGGTATGAGTGGCATGGAAGAAACCGAATCGCAGCCGCAGCATGGGGACCAGCCTGTTTTGGGTCCGGTTGCGGCCAAGGGGCCCAAGCGTTTTGGCGTGATGCCAGATTTGTCGAAGATCCCGGCCGGTGCCCGTGAGCGACTCGCGAGACTCGCGGGAGATGTTCCCGAATGGGGTGTTTCCAACGTCGATGCTCGCGTACTTGCCGAGTCCGCAAACTCAGAGGCGGATCTGGATATTGGCCCGT
The DNA here is from genome assembly GCA_031979385.1 of Timonella sp. Lineage (GTDB taxonomy): Bacteria > Actinomycetota > Actinomycetes > Actinomycetales > Cellulomonadaceae > Timonella. Next base: position 6,567 of record DALZEF010000022.1, read on the forward strand.
TGGGTTCCTCGCAGCCGGTTCCGTCGCTTTCTCCACCGTCACCACAGGACGAAGAGTCATCTAGGTCGCCTGAGGAACTCGATGACGATGACTTCGACGTCGAGGGGCTTGCAGCCGATGACACCCCACTCGATCTTGGTTCAGGTGGTTCACTCATCGAGTCCGCGCGGTCGGCGTCGGAGCCTGCGATTGCCGACGACACCCCGGAAGTGCCCAACCGCCCGTTCTCGGCTGCGTCGGTAGTGCCGCAGCTTTCCGACGAGTCTTCACGTTCGTCTGACACGCCGCTTCCAGCGCCGTCGGTCGGGTCGGCACCTTCCAACACCAACCCCACATGGAACGATGGCGTTCCATTGCCGGAGGAGCCCGACTTTTACGCAGATGAACCGCCGTACTTCGATGAACCCTACCCGGACGCTCAGCCATCGCGTGGCGAAACGCGGGCGGCACCCAACTCGTCGCCAATAGGAGGGTTCCCCGAACCCGCGATCGCAAACCTGTCAGCGAGCACCGACGAGGTGCGCACGCAGGCTGAGGCACACCTGGTCAAACTGGTGGGACGCGCCGATGCAAAACTCCGCGAGGACCAATGGCTCGCGATCAAGGCACTCGTGATGGATCGTTCACGCGCACTCGTTGTGCAGCGTACTGGGTGGGGTAAGTCGGCCGTATATTTTGTGGCAACCGCACTACTTCGCGCCCAGGGACACGGACCGACGGTCATTGTCTCTCCGCTGCTGGCGCTCATGCGTGACCAGATTTCCGCAGCCGAGCGCGCCGGAATCCGCGCGGTCACCATTAACTCCGCGAACGTGACGCAGTGGGATGACATTCAGAGGCAGATTCGCAGCGGCGAGGTGGATGTTCTGCTGTGTTCCCCCGAACGACTCAACAACCCGGACTTCCGGGATCACGTGCTGCCGCGTCTCGCACACGATGCGGGCCTCGTGGTGGTTGATGAGGCACACTGCATCTCGGACTGGGGACACGACTTCCGCCCCGACTACCGTCGCATTCGCACGCTGCTTGCGGAACTGCGTCCAGGCATTCCGGTGCTTGCGACAACCGCCACGGCGAACGAGCGTGTGTCGCTGGATATTGCCGAGCAGTTGTCCACCTCGGGTGGCTCGCTCACCGATGTCACAGTGCTACGTGGCGGACTTGACCGAGAGTCCCTGCATCTTGCCGTGATATCGCTGCCGGAGACCACACAACGTGTGGCGTGGATTGTCGATGCGCTGAGTCACTTGTCTGGCTCGGGCATCGTGTACTGCATGACCGTGTCCGCGGCGCATGAGGTCACCGAACAACTCAAGTCCGCCGGTCTCGATGTCGCCGCCTATACCGGACGCACTGATCCCGATGAACGTGCGCTACTCGAACAACAGTTGAAGGACAATGAGGTCAAGGCACTCATTGCGACCTCGGCGCTCGGCATGGGCTTTGACAAACCCGATCTCACGTTCGTCATCCACCTCGGTGCACCGAACTCCCCTATCGCCTACTACCAGCAGGTTGGTCGTGCAGGACGTGGTGTCACCCAAGCCTCAGCCATCCTGCTGCCTGGAAGCGAGGACCGGGCGATCTGGGACTATTTCGGTTCCCTCGCCTTCCCGCCCGAGGAGCAGGTGCGTGAGGTCATCTCGCTCCTTGAGGCAGCGCAGACCAACGGACACGGGCCGATCAGCATTCCGCAACTGGAATCCCGAGTCGATCTGAAGCGCTCACGCCTCGAAATGATGCTCAAGGTGCTGGACGTCGACGGCGCTGTCAAACGGGTCAAGGGCGGCTGGGTCGCGACAGGGCAGTCATGGACCTACGACAGCGAACGCTATCGCCGTGTTGAGGCTGCCAGAGTCGCCGAGCAAAACGCCATGCTGCAGTACGCATCGACCGGACAGTGCCGCGTTGCATTCTTGCGTTCCTGTCTCGACGATCCAGAATTGCGCGCCGATTTTAGGTGTGGACGCTGCGACAACTGCGGCGGTATTACGCTCCCCGCACAGGTCAGCGAGGCCTCTCTCGCCACCACCACGGCGGCGGCCGCAACTCCGGGAATCGAGATTGCACCCCGTAAGATGTGGCCCACCAATATGGCCGCGCTCGGCGTCCAACTCACTGGCAAACTCAGCCCGGACGAACTCGCTGAGGAAGGTCGCGCAATAGCCCGTATCGACGGACTCGGCTGGTCTAATGACCTGCGTGATCTGTTGAACCCGCGCACGCCAGATGGTGAAACCCCGGTGCGACTGCGCACCGCAGCGGCTCAGGTACTCTCCTCTTGGTCCGAGCTCAGGAACTGCGAAGGCGTTATCAGCGTTCGGTCCCTGACCCGACCTCAACTCGTGGAGCATCTTGCCTCAGGACTCGCCACCTACCTGAAACTGCCCTACATCGGCTCGATCGGGCCGGTGCGGGACCAAGCACCTGGGCGACACGACGTGAACTCCGCGATGCGTCTGGCATCGGTTGTGGGAAGGCTCGATCTTGAACTCTCCCCCGCAGCACGCGCAGGACTCCCGGGCAGATCAGTACTGCTAGTTGACGATTACACGGATTCCGGGTGGACCCTCACCGTTGCCACACGCCTACTGCGCCAAGCTGGTGCCGCACGGGTCTACCCGTTTGTGCTCGCGCAGTACTAAACCTGCAGCGATACCCGTCATGCGGCGGCGCGTATCGCCCAGATACTCGGAGGGATTGAGTAGCAGCAAACAGGCGTGACACTCACTCTTAACGAGAAGCGTCACGCCTACTACCTCTGTAGCTTATCTGCTGGGCCTTCTAACCCTGTCTGTCAATCATGAGTAAACACCACCCAGTATGCAGCCAACGAATCCAACCAGTGCGCCGATTATCACGTACTTGAGATTCTCATTTCCAAAAGGACACTCAGGTAGTTACTTTGCGGCTTGGACCATGTCGTAGAAACTGCGCAATCCCAAGCCGCGCGCATGCGCCTCGTCAACGCGGCCGGGCACACCACTCGACGCATGCGCGCGCTCCACCAGAAGCAACTTCGCCGTAGGCTAAACGGCTCGTACGGTTTGGATGATGAGCGGTATCAGAAAGGCAACTGCTAGGCCTACTGCCGCCCAATCTGATGTTTCAAACCTCGCGAACATGAGGCGTAGCCGCCTCATAGAAGGCATGGTTTGGCCACCTGCTGCAGGATCGATTCGCGGTGTCTGCGTCCACGATGCGATGAAGAAGACCGATACAACCAGCGCAAAGATGGCCCACTGGAGAATTAAAGGCATGAGCAGATCGGCCCCCAATTCTCATTTTCTAGGCGCATCAAGCCATCACCATTTCAACGCACGAACCTACTCCCAAAACTCCGCCTACAACTTTCGCACCATTCTTCAAGAAGTCGACTGCAACAGCGGCTTCCCGCCTTCGGCACGATGTTTTGCTACAGCCGAACCACCCTTTTTAGCAACCTGCCCAGTCAATCTCTTGATGTATGAGACCAACTGGTTGAACCTTGCTGAATCCGAGGTTCTGCACCCAAGATACGAGCAGAACACTGAGATCTAGGCTGCTAAAGACAACCGGGTGTAAATGGGTCGAACTCCCAGAAACAGGAACGGCCTTCTACCTCGGGGTAGATGTGTACACCTATTTTTCCTACGCAACGACGGAATGTAGTCATTACGAGAAGGTATCGTGCATTTCCATCAGTCTTGAAGTTGCTCCCGCACAGCACTGCATATGACCGAACACTCGGGCATCATCGAAAGCGGTCTTAGCCTGCTCCATCGGCTTATTCCACAGCAGGCACCCTGTGAAAACAGGGCGCCTGCCAAAGGTAATCGAAGCGTGATTCTTAGCGAGAAGGTTTACCCGTTGATTCCCGCACGTACAGTTCGCCGGCGAACACCTGGTGCGTGACTGCTACCTCGTCACCCTCAATCAATGCCAGCGCATGCGTCGCCGCAGCACGACCAAGATCAATGGACGGCAACTCGACTGACGTCAGAGCCGGGGACGAGATTGAGGAGTAACTCAGGTTGTCGAAGGAGGCGACGGACAGATCCTCGGGGATCCGCAGTCCCAACTCCCGTGCTCCCTTGATCACCCCATAGGCTTGGATGTCGGTAGCACAGATGACGCAGGTGACGCCCTCCGCATCCCACTGCGGCCATGCCTCGAGAAACGCCTGGCAGGCCGCATCGACCTCGACAACCGATTGCACGTCAGTTGGACTCGGCTCACGCCCACCAGACGCAATGAGCTCGCCCATGAGTGCTTCGCGGCGAAGTGTGAACGTCCGAGAACCGGTCACCGAGTCGAGGTAACCAAAGGAACGGTGACCCAGTTCGATCAGGTGATTACGCAGCAGATGCGCGCTCGAGTCAATACCTATGTTGATGGTTGGCGCGACATGTTCCATCCCCGGTGCGTCAATGAGCACCATTGGCGCATGGCCACGAACATCGAGCACAAAGGACTCGTTCGGGGCGAAGATGAGCAGCGCTGACGGCCGGAACTCCAGCGACGCTTTGATCTCCTGTGCGCGAGGTAGCTCCCCCCCATCAGTGACTGACAACAGCAACTGATAGCGATCCGCCAAGACCTCTTTGATACCCGCGATAACACCGGCAAAGTACGGGTTGGAAATATCTGGGGCGATCAGGATGATGAGGTCGCTCGAACCCTTTGACAGCGAACTGGCCACACGGTCAACCACGTAACCAAGTTCCGCGATGGATTCGCGCACCTTGGCCACATTGGCCGGAGACACCCGACCACGGAACTTATCGTTGACAACTAGGGAAACCGTGGCCACGGAAACTCCCGCATGCTTCGCAACCATCGTTGCGGTAACGCGAGTTCCGGGCTTGTGTCGAACGTATTCAGGATTCATAGGTGTGTGCTCGATCTGTGTGCTGGCCGATGTTTCAAAGCTTCAGTCGGTGAACCGGGCTGCAACCGCTTCACCGTGAGCCGGTAGGTCTTCGGCATTCGATAAAGCAATAATGCGGGAGGACAACTCGTGTAGTGCGTCCTTGGAGTATTCAATCACTTGAACTGCCTTTACGAAGGAGTGCACGCCGAGACCCGACGCAAAAGCCGCACATCCTCCCGTGGGCAGAACGTGGTTTGAGCCTGCCATATAGTCGCCAAGTGACACCGGCGAATACGGTCCCACAAAGATGGCACCCGCATTAGAAACACGGTTGGCCCAATCACCCGCATTCTCGGTCTGGATCTCAAGGTGTTCCGCACCATAGGCGTCCACCACCTGCAAACCCTGTTCAAGATCATCAACGAGCACGATGGCCGATTGTGGGCCGCTCAAGGCCACGGCGACACGCTCCGAGTGCTTGGTCTTACCGTAAACCTCCGTGACCCGCTGCGCCACGGCTTGTGCGAGTTCGACACTCGGGGTCACCAATACCGAACCAGCATTTGGATCGTGCTCAGCCTGACTGATCAGATCCGCAACGACGTGATCTACCTGAGCCGTGTTATCGGCGAGGATCGCAATCTCAGTTGGACCGGCCTCCGCGTCGATACCGACAACGCCTTGAACGAGTCTCTTTGCCGCTGCCACAAACACGTTTCCGGGACCCGTGATGACGTTGACAGGTTCGCACAACCACTCCCCATCTTGGGGTTCGGATCCGCGTGCACCGTATGCGAGCATCGCAATCGCCTGTGCACCACCAACCGCATACACCTCATCCACCCCAAGCAACTTGCAGGCAGCGAGAATCGTGGGATGAGGCAGTCCACCATTCTCCTTCTGCGGCGGAGTGGTCACGACAAGTTGGGGAACCCCGGCCTCCTGCGCCGCCACCACATTCATGACAACCGATGACGGGTAAACGGCCAAACCGCCTGGAACATACAGCCCAACACGTTGCACCGGAACCCAGCGTTGGCGCACAACGGCACCGTCCGCCAGTTCAACCGAGAAGTCCTGCGGACGCTGCGCCGCATGCACGGTTCGTACCCGAACGATGGCTTCCTCAAGCGCAGAGCGCACCAGCGGGTCCAGAGCCTCAAGCGCCTCGTCAAAAGCCTGAGCCGGAACCCGCAGGTGTGTCGGAGTGACGCCATCGAACTTCGCGGACAGTTCACGCAAATGTGCGGCGCCGTGCTCGCGCACACCCTCAATGATCGGGGCGACCAAAGTCGCGGCGTCGTCAACGCTAACGTCGGCGCGCGGAAGAGCCTCGATCAGCTCTCGTGCAGACAGATTCTTTCCACGAAGATCTAGTTGTTTCATCACGGTTATAGTGTATGACCCAATCCACACGAAACGGCCATTCGTTTTACCCGTCAAGACAGGTAAGCCATTCCCAAAACCAGTAAAAAGAGCAGGTCACGCCCAAAACCAACTCCTCTACGCCGTCACCTAAGCCCCAGATCTTCGGTGAGGGGCGTCGTCAATCAGGGCTGAGTGGCGTTGAAAAGATCGACTACCGCTGTTCGGTGCGCGTCAGAGCACCATTCCACAGCGCCGCGCCCAACAGCACAGCAAGTGCAATGCAGGGTGCCCACAGAACAGGTGCCGTACCCAAATCATCCACGACACGCCCCATCGCGGCGGTCAGCAACGACTGCCCCACCACGACAGAACTCGAGATCACCGTCATGACCGTTGCAGAGCGTCCCTTGGGCGCACGCTGGGACCCAAGCGAGAAAATCGTGACCAGAACCGGACCAAGGCCAATACCGATAACGATCAGGACCACGCCCATCTGCCAGATCTCGGACACAAACGGCACCACAAGCGAAGCAAGGAACGCAAGCACGGCAAAGGACGTGAGGCGCGCCGCGAGCGTAAAACCTGCCGGGAAAAGTACCACCGCTAGCGCGAACACAGCAGATCCCAGCCCCATTGCGGCGTAGACGACTCCCGCGGACTGCGCAAATCCCCGATCATCCATGAATGACGTCAACGAGGTGTACATCGAGCCAAAGAACGAACCGGTTGCGAACATCGCAACGATCAGCACAATGATGCGCGGGGTGAGTACCCTCTCCCGCGCGCCCCTGGCCTTGTCCTTTGCCCTATGCGGTGCGACGACACCCGCCGTGTGGTGTAGGGCGAAGCCCGTCACACATACAGCCGTGATCCCGGCGGCCACTATGAGCGGCGCCCACGCCCCAACCGCTGGCGCGAGCAGACCAACCGCGACGGGACCAAACACAAACACCAACTCGTCGGCCATCGACTCAACGGACATCGCCCGGCCAAGCGTTCGCAGCCGCGTGTCGGACGGTAGTCTCAGGTTGATGATGGTCATCAGACGCGCACGCGACATAGCGGCCAACTGTGGTGCACTCGCCCCAATCACGAATGCGAGCGCAACCAACATCGCGATATGAGTTTGCTGGTAGGTCGCAAACGTGAGAGCGACAAGAGCAAGGGAATGCACGCCCGTCGACGCGAGGAGGACAGGCCGCTGGCCAAATCTGTCCGCAGCCATCCCAAGCAGGGGCCCACACAGGGCCGTTCCAACACCGACTGTCGCTGAGGTGAGGCCCGCATACGTGTACGAACCCGTGACTGTGACGACAAGCGTGAACACGCCGACGACGGTCATCGCGAAGGGTAGTCGTCCCAGCATCGCCAGTGGATAGAAGGACCGGCCCACGACCCCGAGTAAAGTCTGCGGCCTGTCGGTGGCCGATGTTGCTGGGGCATTCACCTTAAGTCATCTCCGATCAGATCTGCGCTCTCACGTTGATATCCCGCATGCATACTGCAGGCTCTCAACACGGGTAAGGGCACGCGGGCATGAGAGAATTAGCCACGTGAATACAGTAGTCATTCGAGACGACATGATCCGGCTCGGTCAGTTCCTCAAACTCGCAGACCTCGTGGAAAACGGCGCCGAGGCCCGAGAACTCATCGCCGAAGGCGAGGTGTCGGTCAACGGGGAGATTGAAACCCGTCGTGGACGCCAACTCGCGAAAGGCGACACGGTAACCCTATCGACTCCTAGCGGCGAGTACACGGTCACTGTCGGTTAGCTCAGGGTTGACTCGTGACTGCTCGGGCCATCAGCCACGAGACATGTAGACCGAACTCATCACCCTGTCCACAGCGAGTTCGAGCACGATCCGCTCCGGGTTTTCTTCGAGTTCGCGATATCGCACGGCGTAACGGCGCTCCGCGTCACGCACCGATTCCTCATCGTCGAGCACACGCAACTCACCCTCAAGCGTGATCCAGCGTCCTCCCTCAACCTGGCAGATGGAACCACGGGCTGGAGTATCCCCGTGGCCGCGGGCATTCTTTGCCTTCACCGAGGATCGATTGGTGGTCACACGTGCCACTCCCCGCTCGTGATCCCAGGTGAATGCAACCGGTACGACGTGCACTGTGCCGTTTGCGCGCAGGGTGCTCAAGGTTGCAAGGTGACGTTCGGTGACGAACACGCGCTGTTCGGGCGTGAGATGAATCAAGAGGTTCTCCGCTGGATGTGTTGATCGGTTGGCTTTGTGAGTTGGCGCCGCATGGGCTGGGTTTAGATCAGGCAGTTCGCGCCAAGCAGCGCTTTGAGGTCCCCGTAGAGTGCTGGGCCCTTTTCCACTCGGAACCGTTCATCGCAACGCAACAGCGTAGCCCGTCCTGGGCTCGTGATCTTGAGATGCACCTCAGCTTTCCCCGGGTGATTGCGGAGTGTGAACTGGAGTTTCTCCATGATCGGTTCGATGCAACGGGCCGCCGGCAAGGTCACCAAAAGTGCCGATTCCTCACTGATCGTCAGATCCGGTAACGTCACCTCGATCGCCTGAAGCTGCATCTGATCGTCACGGCGCCGCACGCGCCCCTTGCAGACCACCACCTGGTCCTCTGCCAGCATGGCCGAATAGGCAAGGTAGGTCTCTCCGAAGAACATCACCTCAACGGAACCCGCTAGGTCCTCAATCGTTACGGCCGCCCACGGATTGCCCTGCTTGGACATCTTGCGCTGCATGCTCGTGACCAGTCCAGCAACTGTCACAACAGAGCCATCCGCACGAGTCTCATCTGAGTTGAGCGTTGCGATTGACACGTCCGCGCTTTCTTGGAGCAGCGTTTCAAGGCCGCTGAGTGGGTGGTCGGACACGTACAGGCCCAGCATCTCGCGTTCAAACGCAAGGCGTTGCTTCTTGTCCCAGTCCGCCAGGTCCGGGATATCGATCGAGAACGACATCGACTCGTCCTCGCCACCGAAATCAGCGAACAGGTCAAATTGCCCTTCCGCCTCCTTCCGCTTCACGCCAATCACCGAGTCAACGGCTTGTTCGTGGATCAGGTGCAGGCCCTTGCGCGGATGTCCAAGCGAATCGAATGCCCCGGCCTTCACCAAGGATTCGATGGTTCGCTTGTTGCAGACCGGCGCTGGGACCTTGTCTAGGAAGTCAGTGAAGGAGGCGTAGTCACCTTTCTCCTCACGGGTGCTCACAATACCGTCAACGACGTTGGCGCCAACGTTACGCACAGCGGTCAAACCAAAACGGATGTCCTTGTCAACAGCGGTGAAGTTTGCCGCTGAAGAGTTCACGTCGGGTGCAAGCACTTTGATACCCATGTGACGACATTCGTTCAGGTAGAGCGCCGACTTATCCTTGTCGTCCTTCACCGAGGTCAGCAGGGCTGCCATGTACTCGGCCGGATAGTGCGCTTTGAGGTATGCAGTCCAGTAGGACACCAGACCATACGCCGCTGAGTGGGCCTTGTTGAACGCATAGCCCGCGAATGGGACCAGGACGTCCCACACCGCTTGAATCGCCTCGTCTGAGTAACCGTTCTTACGGCAGCCCTCGCGGAACGGAACGAACTCCTTGTCCAGGATCTCTTTCTTCTTCTTACCCATTGCACGACGCAACAGGTCTGCTTGGCCAAGCGAGTATCCCGCCAGGATCTGTGCGGCCTTTTGCACCTGTTCCTGATAGACGATCAATCCGTACGTGGTGTCCAGAACGTCTGCGAGTGGTTCCGCCAACTCCCGGTGAATCGGCTCAACCTTCTGGAGGCCGTTCTTACGCAGCGCATAGTTGGTGTGCGAGTTCATGCCCATCGGACCTGGACGATACAGTGCGATCACAGCGGAGATGTCTTCGAAGTTGTCCGGACGCATCTGCCTCAGCAGCGCCCGCATCGGACCACCATCAAGCTGGAACACGCCGAGCGTGTCGCCGCGCGCCAGCAGCTTGTAGGTCTCCTCATCGTCAAACGTAAGGTCCTCTAGTACCACGGGTTCCTTGCCGTTCATCACGATGTTCTCAAGAGCGTCTGACAAGATGGTCAGGTTACGCAGCCCAAGGAAGTCCATCTTGATCAGCCCGAGGCCCTCGCAGGTCGGGTAGTCGAACTGTGTGATGACCGCACCGTCCTGTGGACGACGCATGATCGGGATGATGTCGATGAGTGGATCGCTCGACATGATGACACCGGCTGCGTGCACGCCCCACTGACGCTTCAGACCTTCGATACCGAGGGCGAGCTCGACAACTCGTTGAGCATCTGGGTCAGCATCGTGCACAGTCCGGAATTCCGCGGCCTCGGCATAACGAGGGTGCTTTGAATCAAAGATGCCGGAGAGTGGGATGTCTTTGCCCATGACAGCTGGTGGCATCGACTTGGTGAGTTTCTCACCCATGGCATACGGCATGCCCAGCAGGCGTGAAGAGTCCTTGAGCGCCTGCTTGGCCTTGATCGTTCCATAGGTGACGATCTGGGCGACACGGTCCTCGCCGTATTTCTCGGTCACGTACTTGATGACCTCCGAGCGCCGGCGCTCGTCAAAGTCGACGTCGAAGTCCGGCATGGAGATACGCTCGGGGTTCAAGAAGCGCTCGAAGATGAGACCGTGTTCGAGTGGGTCCAGTTCTGTGATGCCCATCGCGTATGCAACCATCGACCCCGCACCGGAACCACGCCCTGGACCAACGCGAATTCCGTGGTCCTTTGCCCAGTTGATGAAGTCCGCGACCACGAGGAAGTAACCGGGGAAACCCATTTGGTTGATGACGTCGACCTCGTATTCGGCCTGCTTGCGCACGCGGTCCGGAACACCGCCTGGATAACGTTTATGCAGGCCGGTCTCCACCTCCTTGACGAACCATGACGTCTCGTCCTCTCCCTCAGGAACAGGGAAGTGCGGCATGTAGTTCGCGCTCGTGTTGAACGATACATCGCACTGCTCCGCAACGAGAAGGGTGTTGTCGCAGGCTTCTGGGAAGTCACGCCACAGGTCGCGCATCTCGGCCGCTGACTTGATGTAGTACCCATCGCCGTCGAACTTGAAGCGATCCGGGTCCAACAGCGTGGAACCGGAGTTGATACACAACAGTGCTTCCTGCGAGCCGGAGTCTTCCCGGTGGACGTAGTGTGAGTCGTTGGTGGCAAGCAGCCGCGCATTGATCTTCTTCGCAACCTCAAGCAGTTCAGTGCGCACCCGGTTCTCGATGTCCAGGCCATGATCCATAAGTTCAACAAAGAAGTGGTCCTTGCCGAAAATCTCCTGGAACTCTCCCGCCGCTTTGACCGCCTCGTCGAACTGTCCGAGACGCAGACGAGTTTGGACCTCACCAGACGGGCAGCCCGTGGTCGCGATCAGTCCCTTGCCGTAGGTCTGGAGCAGGTCTCGGTCCATACGCGGCCACTTACCCATCTGGCCTTCGAGCGAGGCGAGAGAGGACATCCGGAACAGATTGTGCATTCCTTCGTTATCGCGCGCCCACATGGTCATGTGCGTGTAGGCGCCACGAGCCGAAACGTCATCGCTGCGCTGCGATGGGTCGCCCCAGAGCTGTCGGGTGGAGTCAAATCTACTGGTTCCGGGAGTCAGATATGCTTCGACGCCAATGATCGGCTTAATCCCGGCAGATCGCGCCTTATCCCAGAACTCAAAAGCCCCGAAAATATAGCCGTGGTCGGTGGTCGCAATTGCTTTTTGCCCAAGACGTGCTGTCTCTTTGAACAGATCGTCTAGGCGCGCTGCGCCATCGAGCATCGAGTATTCGGTGTGGACGTGAAGGTGAACGAAATCGCTGTTTGCACCAGACATGCATGCCAGTCTAGTCCTTTTGGCGCGTGCGTCTAACCCCGTACACGGGGTTAACTCCCGTTGGGAAAATCACGTGTCATCTTGGCTGCGGTGCGAGCTTCTTCTTCATGTCGATGTGCGGGATTCCGGCATCCAGGTACTCGTGATCGCCTGACTGCTCGTAACCAAGCGTGCGGTAGAAACCGGATGCCTGGATTTGCGCGGACAGTTCGATCTCGGCCGGACCGTCCGTCTCCTGGGCAGCGATGTCTTCAAGCGCTCTCATGAGCGCCGCACCAATCTGTCGTCCGCGAGCTTCTTTACGCACTGCAACTCGGCCGATGTGAAAGTGACCGGGGCGCTCTGCATCCGGCAGAAGCCGCGCCGTGCCGAGTGCCTGTCCTGTGGCCACGTCCAGCGCAAGCACATGCGTTGTGGTCGGGTCGGTGTCGAGTGCGTCGATTTCCTCGTCAGGCGGCACCTGCTGCTCATGAACGAACACCTCCAGGCGCAGGTCGTAGGCCGCCTGGAGCTGTACCTCGTTGTCGATCCTCTCCACCCGTACACCATCTGCGGTAACTGTGTCTTGAGTCATGAGTGCCATACCCCCTTGTGATGAGTCAGCGAGTGCTCGATGAGTACGGGTCGCGCAAGATGTCCAATGCCGCAGCCAGGTCCTGTGGGTATTCGCTCTCCACTTCGACCCACGTGCCCTTCGAAGGGTGCGTGAAACCAAGACGTACTGCATGGAGCCACTGCCGGTTCAACCCAACCCGTTCGGTGAGTTTCGGATCGGAACCATACATGGTGTCGCCCACGCACGGATGCCGCATGGCGGAGAAGTGGACGCGAATCTGGTGGGTACGGCCGGTCTCGAGGTGAACCTCCACAAGTGAGGCGGAGGGCAGCATCTCAAGCACCTCATAGTGGGTGATAGAGCGCTTGCCGTCTGGTCGTACTGTGAACTTGAACTCTGCCTTAGAATGTCGACCGATCGGCGCGTCGATGGTGCCCCTCGTGGGCTCGGGATGTCCCTGCACCAACGTGTGATAGACCTTCTCGACCGTGCGGTCACGAAAGGCACGCTTGAGGACCGTGTATGCATGTTCGGACTTAGCCACAACCATGAGCCCTGAGGTGCCTGCGTCGAGCCGGTGCACGATTCCCTGGCGTTCCGCTGCTCCTGAGGTTGAGATTCGGTACCCTGCTGCGGCAAGTGCTCCCACCACCGTGGGTCCGCTCCATCCCACTGCTGGGTGGGCTGCGACTCCCACTGGTTTGTCGATGACAACGACATCGTCATCGTCGTACACGATTTCCATGCCCTCAACGGCTTCTGGCTTGACCTCCAAGCCACGCGACTGGTTTGGGTCTGG
>DALZEF010000022.1:19951-36670 GCA_031979385.1 Timonella sp.
AGTTACCTCGACCATTGCGTCAGGTGTGAGTCGATCGCTTTTGGATACCTGGCGCCCGTTGACGTACACATCGCCAGCATCGGCGATCTGCGCTGCGATCGTTCGCGATATTCCGAGCACTCGTGCAAGCCCCGCATCAACGCGTTCGCCCACAACGCCATCTGGAACTGGGAAAGTACGTGTCTGCCCCATCACTGAGCCGTGCTTTCCCCAGACCCCTGCGAGGCAACGTCCGGGTCGGTGTCCTCAGTCTCAACTGCGTCCGCTGTCGATTCCGTTGCCGCTGGGGCAGTGTCCGCGGCGATGTGCTTTTCGACGAGCGGGGAGCGCCCCAGCAGCGACATCAGGATGATCAGCCCGGCTGCGGAGACGATCGCAATGTCTGCCACATTTCCAACAAAGGGGCCATAGTCGATGAAATCGACAACGTGACCTTTGGGGAATCCTGGCGCACGAAAAAGACGGTCCGTCAGGTTGCCCGCCGTACCGCCCAGCAACAGAGCAGCGGTGACCGCCCAGCCCCCTGATGTCAGACGAGGCGCTACCCATACAAGCGCCACGACAACTGCCGCGCTGACGATGGTCAACAGCGTCGTCGCTGAGGTTCCTAGGGACAACGCGGCACCAGGGTTATAGATAAGGCGCAGTTGGATGAGCGTACCGATCAAAGGCCGTGCAGGTTCTGACACCGACAAAGCGGATTCTGCCCATATTTTTGTCAGTTGGTCGCTTACGAAAACCACCAGTGCTACAGGAACCAAAACGGTGAAGGCTGCTTTGCCACCTATGGGACTTGGCGTGGTCTTCGTCATTGGTGTGATGTCTCCTCGTGTACGCGGCAGAATGTGGCTCCGGCACACGGCATGGAGCACAAAGAAAAGTCTCCCACGTCGTCGCCAGTAATAAGAAACCGCAACCGCCGTGAGAGACCTATCTCATGCAATAGGATTACCGGCGTTCTTCCTTCTGCTTGCACTCAACACACAGCGTTGCGCGTGGGAAGGCCTCTTGGCGCGCCTTGGCAATGGGCTGCGAACATGATTCGCAACGCCCAAAGGTTCCCTCTGACACGCGTGCGAGGGCGCGCTTATTTTGTTCGAGCAGATCGCGAGTGTTGTTGAGGAACGTGAGTTCCTGTTCACGTTCAAGTGCCGAGGAACCGTAGTCGGCTTGGTCGTCCCCAGAGCCGTCCCCAGAGTTACGCAACAACTCGGAGAGTTCCGCGTCCGCTGCCGCCAGTTCGGCTTCGAGTCGGGTCTGTTCGTCAAGAAGCGCCGAGACGATCTCAACGACCTCATCAACGATCCATGGTTCTTCGCCTTCACGGACCGGGAACTGAGCAATGTTCTGCTCAAGGTCAGGGAACAACTCTTGGATTCCGGAGTGCTCCTTCGCACCGGTGTTCGCCATGGCAGCACCTACTTTCAACGATTGAATAGCCGACTATAAACACAAGAACCGGCAAAGTCTCTCACCTAACGCATTGAGCGCAGGGTGAAAAATCTTGCCGGTTCTCGTAAAAGGATGTTACGCCCGGGTATTTTCAGATACCCGAGTTGTCCGGACCCACTCCGCTCGAACGCTGGTCGAGGTCACCCAGAAGGTTTTGCAGGTAGCTCTTCAGACGCAGACGGTAGTCGCGCTCGAAGGTACGCAACTCGTCAATCTTCGACTCGAGAACGGTGCGTTCCTGCTCAAGTTGGGTCAGCGTACGTTGCGACAGCTCCTGTGCCTCGCGCACAATGCGGTCACCTTCGACGCGTGCCTCTGCAACGAGGCGCTCGCCTTCTTCCTGACCGGCACGGACGTGGTCATCGTGAAGTTTCTGTGCCATCTGGATGATGCCAGTGGCCATCTCTGGCTCACGTGGGGCCACAGCAGGCGCTGGGGCAATCTCAGGCTCAGGCTCGGCGACGACCTCCGGGGCAGGTGCGGCGTTCTCTTCAACGACTGGAGCTTCTACTGGCGCTTCCGCCGCGGCGCGGCTCAACTCAGCGACGCGACTTTCAGCAGCGGCGAGCTTCTCCTTGAGTTCATCGTTCTCAAGGTAGACCGCACGAAGGGTACCCAAAACCAGGTCGAGGAAGTCATCGACCTCGACCATGTCGTAACCTTCACGGAACTTAGTTACCTGGAATTTCTTGTTAAGGACTTCGTCTGGTGTCAGAAGTTCCACCGTAGTCTCCATCTCAATGTTGCTGGTCGGTCCGCCGAATTCGGCCTTCCGGTTTCAGATTTGTGTCCATGATACAAGTCGGACAAGGGTTATCCGCACCGAAAGTACAGTACGGCTAGCTTCCGTTACCCTATGCTATGGCGGCGAGGCCTGCAAAGAGACTTTGCAGAATACCCACCCCAAGCAACAGGATCATGAAGCCTATATCGAGCATGATATTCCCGATTCGAAGCGGTGGTATCAGTTTCGACAGGAACTTTAGTGGCGGGTCAGTGAGGGTGTAAATTACCTCGGCAAGCACCAACACTGCCCCGGTTGGACGCCATTGAGGTGCGAATACTCGCACCCAACTGAAAACAAGGCGACCGATCAACACAAGCATGTAAAGGAAACATACAAGTGCAAGTAAGGTCCAGACCAATGACACGATTAGCTCTGGTTGTAAAAGCTCTGGTGGCTAGACGAAGGACCTGAATCGTTAGATTCCCCCGTAATCTCCACATTTGCCGGGGACAGGAGGAAGACCTTGTTGGTCACGCGCTCAATATTGCCGCACAGACCAAAGATCAACCCCGCAGAGAAATCGACGAGACGTTTCGCATCTGCGTCGTCCATGTCAGAGAGGTTCATGATGACTGGAGTTCCGGAGCGGAAAGCCTCACCGATCACGCGTGCGTCGTTGTACGAGCGTGGGTGAACCGTGGTGATGCGGCGCAGTTCCGTGTCCACAAACGGTGTCGACTCCTGGTGCGATGCAGCGCGCGAGATGGGCGTTACTTGCGCTTCGTAGGGTTCCACTTCGTCCTCGATTACTTCGTCATAGTCGGAGTAGTCCTCGTACGCCTGTCCCTCGTAATTGCTGTCTTCCTCAGCAATACCAAGGTATTTCATGGTCCTGCGCAGGGCTCCTGCCATAACGCGCCTCCGCTTTCGTATCGTTCCAGTCATTGTGGCTGTAGCAACCTATTTGCCCCGCGACAATACGCCTTGGGCAAATACACCAATGTAATTACGCTAACGCAGTGACGGGCAACGATACTGCCGACACGCCCAGTGGATTTAGCAATTACGCCACCATAAGACGCGGTT
This sequence comes from Timonella sp., assembly GCA_031979385.1. GTDB lineage: Bacteria > Actinomycetota > Actinomycetes > Actinomycetales > Cellulomonadaceae > Timonella. The sequence continues at coordinate 23,217 of DALZEF010000022.1, forward strand.
CGCATCTCTATTCAGCAGATGTGCGCATGATGACTCCGGCGAATCTGCCTGATTTTCCGTTCGTCCGTTCGACATTGTGCGTGGCCCACCTGTGGCTAAATAACTGCCCGTGTTCTGCATGTTCATAGGTGCATTGTGAGATATGGAGGATCTTGTCGATTCCAAGTTCACTCAGTTGCCGTTCTGCTGCAGCACGCAAATCCACCCCGACGCTCCCCCACTTTGTCAGCGAGACCTGGGTGCGGGTGATTGTTGCGAAGCCCTGAGCCATGTCGGCAGGAACCTCGTAGCAGTTCGCGCAGATACACGGCCCAACCGCAGCCCGCATGCTCGCAGGGGTGGCACCATGAGCGACCATCTCGTGAACGGCGCCTGCGATCACGCCCGTCTCAAGTCCTGGGCGACCTGCGTGAGCGGTGGCGATCACTCCCGCATCGGCATCGGCAAAGAGAATCGGTACGCAGTCGGCGACATATACGGTCAGCCCCACCCCATAACGAGCCGAGACCAGTGCGTCTGCCGCAGCAGCCAAGTCACCGACAATCTCCGTATCAGGCATCTGTGCCGTTGGCCCATCCACCTCAAACACCCCGTTTGAATGCACCTGCCTGCCGTACACGAGTGGAACACCAGCCGCATCGGACACTGCACGCCGATTCGCAGCAACCGCAACTGCATCGTCGCCAACCCGAGAACCAAGGTTCAATGAAGCGTACGGACCAGAAGATTCCCCGCCCCGTGCAGTTGTAAAAAATGCAGAAATCCCAGGGCCGAGGTCAACCTCGGCCACTGGGATATCACGCAGAGAACTCACTTCAAGAAGTCAGGAACATCGAGGTCGTCATCAATTCGACGACGCGGTGGGGCTTCATCGAAGATGCGCGGCACCTCGAGTGATTGCTGTGCCGTCTCCTGCTGAGCAGGCACCTCATCGGAGATGAAGCGTGGCACCGGCTGTTCTTGAGCTGGAACCGAATATTGGTTGTGAGCTGGGGACTGTGCTGATGGAGCCTGCTCACGAGGTTCCTGCGGCGGCACAACCGGGCGATTCATCGCACGCAGGCCAGCCGTGACCGGTGGTGGTTCCTCAGAGCGCAGAACCTGTCCAGGCTCACGGTAGGAAGGCGTCGATTGAACCGGTGAGGCATGCGCCGCACCGGCGTTGCCGTACCCGCGCAACTCAGGACGTGGCTGAGGGTTACCACCATCAAAGCCAGCCGCTATCACGGTCACCCGAACCTCGTCGCCAAGGGCATCGTCGATGACAGTACCAAAGATGATGTTGGCCTCTGCGTGCGCCGCCTCGTGGACGAGACGTGCTGCCTCGTTGATTTCCTGCAGTCCAAGGTCTGAGCCACCCTGGATTGAGATAAGAACACCGTGCGCGCCATCGATTGAGGCTTCCAGCAGCGGTGAGGAGATCGCGAGCTCGGCCGCTTGGACAGCACGGTCATCACCACGCGCGGACCCGATACCCATGAGCGCGGAGCCCGCTCCCTGCATAACGGACTTGACATCCGCGAAGTCCAGGTTGATCAGGCCCGGGGTCGTGATGAGATCGGTGATGCCCTGGACACCAGAGAGTAACACCTGGTCAGCCTGGTGGAATGCATCGAGCGCCGAGACCGAGCGGTCCGCCATGGAGAGCAGGCGATCGTTTGGAATGACGATCAGCGTGTCGACCTCTTGGCGTAGCGCATCGATTCCAGATTCGGCCTGCTTTGAACGGCGTTTGCCCTCAAACGAGAACGGACGGGTCACGACACCAACGGTCAACGCACCGAGGGAACGCGCGATACGCGCGACCACTGGCGCGCCACCGGTTCCGGTACCGCCGCCCTCGCCCGCGGTCACGAACACCATGTCTGCGCCGCGCAGGACCTCTTCAATCTCATCCTCGTGGTCTTCGGCTGCCTTCTTGCCTACCTCTGGGTCAGCACCAGCACCGAGGCCACGGGTCAACTCGCGGCCCACGTCAAGCTTTACGTCAGCATCGGACATCAAAAGCGCTTGAGCGTCAGTGTTGATCGCGATGAACTCAACGCCCTTGAGCCCCACCTCGATCATTCGGTTCACGGCGTTCACACCGCCACCGCCGATGCCCACCACCTTAATTACTGCTAGGTAGTTCTGCGGAGTAGTCACGCTCTTGCCTTCCGATCCTGGATCGTTTATCGAAACCACGAAAGTTTAAACCTCTACTTGAGGGTTAAAGATTCGCTAAATACTGCTATCGAGACACTATGTTGAACGGTCACGGCTATCAAACTTATCCCGCGTGTGTCGCCAGAAATTGTTGGCGACATCGCGCCACCGCTAACGGATGATCGGGAATGTCGGCGCCGATAGATCAATCGTCTTCTTCTTTTCCTCGGCGGCAATTGGGCGCAGCCGATCAAGGACTTCAAGTTTGAGTTCAGTGTCCTGGGAATTACCCCACTGGACTTTTACCTTGTCACGCAAGGTGAGCTCAATGTTGTCCTGCGTCGAGGCCGTAATCGAGGCGATTTCCGCGAGCAACGTGTCAGGGATCTGATCCAGGATCTCTAGCGCCGTGGTCAGGGTTCTCTGGCTCTCACCGGTCATTGGAATCCTGATCACGGGAAGCCCGGCAGGTGCCTCATCGACGTGAGTGACGTTGACCGCGTCGATGTCGAGGAGAGTAAACCCCTCCTCCTCAGGGACCGCCGCAACGGGCGTCCTCTCGTGAACGGTGATTGTCACACCGTCCGGCCAACGCCGGGTCTGTGTCACTGACTTCACGTTTTTGAGTTCCGCGATCTGGGAGTTGATTCGTCCAAGATCAACACGCACAAGAGGGGTGCCTTCGTGGCCTGCAATTGCGTCAAGGATTTCTTGCTCGCTGACATACAACTGCGCACCAGAAATCTGCACCTGGTTCAAGTTGAGCGCGAAGACAGAGGAAAACCCAAACAACCACACCACGCCGACAAGTACGGCGAGAACGCCTGAGACGATCAGCCTTTTCCTTCGACGGTCGTGTCGCTCAATCGCATCGCGTTCCGCAAGCCGATCCGCCATCCCCGTGGACAGAACCGGTACTTTAGGGATCGCAGCACGGGATTTGTGCAGTAGTTCGCGATATTTGGATTCTCGTTCCTCAAGGTCGAATGTGCTTGTCCGGGTGGGCTGGTCGGGCACGTGTGCGGTTGATGAGACCTTCTTGCGACGAGCCGTGGCCTGGGCGCTGAGAGCACCGCTCGCACTCTCGTTGCCCTGGTCACCAGGCGATGGCGCGCTCGGTTCTCGCGCTTCTTCTGCGGAGCCAGCGCTGTGTCCGCTGTGGGTTGAGCGGGTCACAGCACGCTCACGTGGCGAAGGACGCGCGGGAGACCGATCTGCGCTCGGTGCTGATCGGGTCGAGCGTCCCGGTGTGCGTGGCCGTGGTGGAGGTTTCATGACCGGAGCTTCTGCAGTTCGTCGAGGACAACGTCACCGAGTTCCGTCACGTCACCTGCACCCACGGTGAGGATCAGGTCTCCGGTACGTGCACGGCGCGCGATCTCACGTGCAGCAGCCTCACGTTCGGGAACGTACTGGACGCTGGAACGCATCAGTTCGGCGATCATTTGCGACGATGTGGCCGGGTCATGGTCTTCACGCGCCGCATAGATTGCGGTCAACACGGTCTCGTCAGCATGGTCGAGCGCATTCGCAAACTCGGCCGCGAAGATCCGAGTGCGCGAATACAGATGAGGCTGGAACAATACGAGTACGCGACCCGCACCCGCACTGACGCGGGCGGCGCTGAGAAGTGCGGCGACCTCGGTTGGATGGTGGGCATAGTCATCGACGACGGTCACGCCGTCCACCACCCCTCGTTCCTCAAATCGACGCCCCGTGCCGACGAACTCATGCAGTCCGCGGGCAGCCTCTTCTGGGGTGATCCCAAGGAACAGAAGGGCGGCGAAGGCTCCGGTCGCGTTCAAAGCATTATGGATTCCAGGTACCTGCAACTTGAGATGGACGGTACCGCCCACAAGCCCGGTGACGATCCCGTCTGACCAAGTCACATCGAACGTTGCCTGTTGGGTTCCGGGGATCTGAGTCAGGTTTGTGATCGAAAGATCCGCATCGCCATCCTGTCCATAGGTGATCGCGATACGGCCCTGGCGAGCTACCTCGTCGGCAAGAGCCCGTGCCCCAGGGTCATCCGCACATGCGACGAGCGCACCGGTCGGCGTGATGCGCTGGGCGAACTGCACGAATGCCTGTTCAAAGGCTTCTTTGGAACCATAGTGGTCAAGGTGATCCGGCTCAATATTCGTGACCACTGCAATGTAGGGTTCGTAGTTCAGAAATGAGCCGTCCGACTCGTCTGCCTCTGCGACAAGGACATCGCTGTCCCCGACCGCTCCCCCAGCTATGGCACCGGTGGCGGTACGCACAGAGCCACCGATCGCAAAACTTGGGGATGTCCCCGCTGCGTTTGCTGCGACTGCAATCATGGCCGAGGTTGTGGTTTTACCATGGGCGCCGGCAACGGCGACGGCACGTTGCCCTCGCATAAGCAGGGCGAGCGCCTGAGATCGGTGAATGATGCGTGCACCCGTTTCCCGCGCACGGACGAGTTCGGGATTGTCAGCACGAATTGCTGAGGACACGACCACCGTGCTTGGATTGTTGATGTTGTGCGCGGCCTGCGGCACCCCCACTTCGATGCCCTGCGCTTGCAGCGCTCTCGTCACAGCGCTGGCCTTTGCGTCCGATCCGGAGACCTGGACACCCAGGGTCGAGAACATCCGCGCAAGCACGGACATCCCCGCACCTCCGATCCCGATGAAATGGATGGGACCTGCCTCCTGCGGGGCTAGATGCGCATCAATGTCGTCATAGGTTACGTCAGCCACGGGTCCACCCTGCTACCTGCTCGATGATGTCAACTACGTCTTGGGTCGCTTGCGGGCGTCCGACCGAGGCGGCAGCCTGGGCCATGCGTGCGAGTTCGTCCCGGTTGGCCAGTAGTGGAACGATCGTACTGCTTGCCCACTGCGGGGTGAATGCCTCATTGTCGACGATCAGTGCAGCGTGTGCGTCCGTCAGGGGGGAGGCATTCAGTTTTTGTTCGCCATTGCCTATCGGCAATGGGACAAACACCGCAGGAAGTCCAAGTGCGGCAAGTTCACACACCGTCCCCGCACCGCTGCGACAGACCACAAGGTCCGCGACGGCGTAGGCGAGTTGCATCTGGTCAAGGTACTCGAGGACGTGATAATCAGCTCGTACGTGTTGTGGCAGGTGCGCGATATCCGTGAGCACCTGCTCGGACTTCCCTCGACCGGTTAGGTGGAGCACCTGGACATCCTGTGCGAGGACATCGCGGGCCACCTGGGCCATCGTCTGGTTGATTTTCAGTGCACCGAGTGAACCGCCCGTGATCAGCAAGACTGGGCGTTCCGGGTCGAGCCCCAGGGTTGTTGCAGCATGTTTCCGCAGGCCGGTTCGATCAGTGTGCCGTTCTTGAACGAGCGCTGCAATGTCCGCTCGTAGTGGCAGCCCCGTCACCGTTGCACCCGGCAGGCGTGTCTGGGGAAAGGTTGTCGCAATACGAGCAGCCCATCGCGCTCCGAGTTTGTTCGCCAAACCAGCACGCGCGTTTTGTTCCTGAACCACCACAGGCACGTTGAGTTTACGCGCGGCCAGGTAGGCAGGAGTCGACACGTATCCACCGAATCCGACCACGACCTGAGCATTCGTCGTTGCGATAGCCTTGTGAGCGCCCTGACGCGCCGCACGTAGCCTTCCTGGCAGCCGAAGCCAGTCGAGACTTGGCCGTCGCGGCAATGGGACGCGTGGGATGACAGTGAGCTCAAAGCCCTTGGACGGAACCAGGTCCGCTTCCAGCCCTTCACTGGTTCCCAGGATCGTGATGGTCGCATCGGGATACCGGTTCTTGACCTCCTGGGCAACGGCAAGCAGAGGATTGACATGTCCAGCCGTTCCCCCACCAGCAAGCACGATCGATCTGGCCATGTTCGTTTCTCCTTTAATTCTTGGACCTCAGTCGGCTGCTGGACTGGGATATGACGGCAATCGTCTTACGCACAACCGAGGGCTTCGCCTCAAATGCCTCACGCGCACCAGGCTCGTCCTTGGCAAAGGCAAGGACAACGCCAAGAGCCATCATGGTGGCGACCAGAGCCGAACCTCCAGCCGACACGAGGGGAAGAGGTACACCGATCACCGGGATGAGTCGGGTCACCACGCCCATGTTGATAACTGCCTGTCCGATAATCCACGCAGCGATCCCACCCGTGGTGATCTTCACCATTGGGTCCGGATGCCGCGTGATGATGCGGACAAATGCAAGCCCGAGGATCCCAAAGAGCAAGACCACGAGGGTGGTGCCAAGAAAGCCGACCTCTTCACCGATGACCGCGAAGATGAAGTCGTTCTGCGCTTCAGGCAGGTACGCCCATTTCTCGGCTCCGGCGCCAAGCCCTACTCCGCCGAGACCTCCGCTCCCCAATCCCTCAAGGCCACGAAGCACCTGAAAGCAGAGCGGATCTGCGGTTGTACACTCTGAATCATAGGTGGCCAAGACTCGGTTGAAACGGTTCTCACTCAAAACTGTAGCCGCCGCAACCCCGAGGCCTGCAACGACGGCAACTGTACCGATCCAACGCCACGGTAGTCCGGCCACAAAGTAACACCCAGCTACAGTGGCTATCAGAACAAGTACCGTCCCGAGGTCACGACCAAGCATGACCAGTCCTATCCCAACCGCAACGACCGGAACGGTCGGGATCATGACGTGCAGCCATTCCTTGGCGGAAGCCAATTTCCGCGCCACGACCGTCCCAAGGAACACCGCGAGAGCAAGTTTCATGAACTCCGACGGTTGGATTGAGGCTCCTCCGGGGAGCGGAATCCAGTTCTTGTTTCCGTATACCTCGCCGCCCTCGTGCGGGATGATGAACACAACCATTTGAAGCGCAAACGAGAGCGCTACGATCAGCCAAGCCAAACGTTTGTAAACGCTGATCTTGACATGCATGGCAACGATGAGGCCGATCGTGCCAATTACCGCGAAGATTGCTTGGCGCGAGAACAGGTAGTAGGCCCCGCGCCCGCGTCCAAGAGATTCCACGAACGAACTCGATAGAACCATGATCAGGCCAAACACGACCAGAGCAATTGTGGCGCCCAGCACGAGGTAGTAACTGGTGGTTGCGGAGTTCCAGACTCCTGCCCAACTGAACTTTCGCGCTGCGCGCGGCTCATCGATTCTGCGCACTGTGCTCATGATCCAGTCCTACCGTTTCGCGTTATCCGCTACCTGTCCAGCATACAAACGGGCAGCGCTCGCGAAGGCATCGCCACGCTCTGCATACGAGGTGAACTGGTCCATGGATGCGCACGCTGGCGCCATCAGCACGGTGTCCCCTGCCTGTGCCGTGCGCGCCGCATACTCGACCGCGCGCACCATGATCTCGGCTCCCGTCCATGCCTTCCCGGCTTCGTCGGTCGGTTGAACCCGGTGCACCGGAACCTGCGGAGCGTACACGGTCAACGCGTCGGACAGAGGTTGCGGGTCCACGCCAATCAGTACCACTGAACGCAGCTTTTCCGCAGCGCCACGGATCAACTCGTCGAACTGCGCGCCCTTCGCAAGCCCACCCGCGATCCACACCACTGAGGAATCCTGGAAGGTGGCCAGTGAGGCAGCAGCCGCATGGGCATTGGTTGCCTTGGAATCGTCCACGAAGTGGATTTCGCCACCATCGACGGGAGTCGATACGACGGTTGCGATTCGGTGGCCGCCCGGAGAAAAGTTTCTCAATCCCTCCCGAACCGCCGACTGGGAGACGCCAATCGCACGGGTGAGAGCCGCTGCTGCAAGTGCATTGGAGACGATATGCGGAGGGAGTGTCCCCCCTGCCCCTAGGTGTTCCAGGTCGGCGAGTGTGCCAAGTTCAGCCGCGTTCTGATGTCGGAGTGGATTGCCAAAGTCCATGTGGAAAGCACGATCCACGAGAACGTCTTCGACCAGACCGCATTCGGCGCGCCTAGGTGACCCAAGTGTGAATCCCACGGCGCGCGCGCCCTCTGCGACATCGGCGTCCTCTACCAGCGTGCGCGTCTGTCCATCCTGCACGTTGTACACGCAGGCGGTTTTGACGTGCTCGTAGATCTTGCCCTTGGCACGCGCATACTCCGTATAGCTGCCGTGCCAGTCGATGTGATCGGGTGCGATGTTCAAGACCGCTGCAGCGTCAAGCGCCAGGGTATGTGTGAAGTGAAGTTGAAAGCTGGACAGTTCGAGCGCAACCACGTCGACCTCTGGGTCACGGGCCACCTCAATGACTGGACGCCCCACGTTGCCCACAGCAACAGCGTTTCGTCCGTCTGCTTGAAGGATCGAGGTGACCATACCGATCGTGGTGGTCTTGCCATTCGTGCCTGTCACTCCGATCCATGGCGCAAAACCACCGGCGCTGCGTTCAACACGCAGTCGCCACGCGAGTTCGATCTCGCTCCACACCGGAACGTCCCGATTGTTGGCTTGGGTGAGGATCGGTGAGTGGGGAGGCCACCCTGGGGAGGCGATAATCAGGTCAACGGACTCGAGATGGATCTGCTCGAGATCACTGTAGGTGGCATCCGGGTTACGCGAGTCAAGCGAGGTGACCTCTCGCGGTGCCTGAGCACCGCTGAGCTGGCCCAGTGCCGCGACCACGGCCTGACCGGTTATGCCGAGCCCAAGAACCAGAATCCTCTTGTCTGCGACAGGTTGGACCAACACTAGCGTCCTGCCCCCACCCACTCGAAGTAGAAGATTCCGAGGCCTGCGACGACAAAGAGTCCAGAGATGATCCAGAAGCGGATGACGATCGTGACTTCGCCCCAGCCAGAAAGCTCAAAGTGGTGATGTAGTGGTGCCATCTTGAACACTCGTTTACCGGTCGCCTTGAAGAAACCGATTTGGATGACATCCGAAAGAACGATGATCACGAAGAGACCACCGAGGATGACTGCAAGGAACTCGGTACGAGTGAGGATCGACAGACCTGCGAGTGCCGCACCAAGGGCAAGTGAACCCGTGTCCCCCATGAAGATCTGCGCTGGTGATCCGTTCCACCACAGGAAACCGAACAGCGCGCCAACGATCGCTGCGGTCACGATCGCGAGGCCTAGTGGGTCACGGGTGTTGTAGCAACTATCGGTGACCACCGCGATCGAGCAGTGCTGGTTCGACTGGAAAATCGCGATCAGGGTGTACGCGGCGAACACCACGAGGGAGACGCCGGTGGCAAGACCATCGAGCCCATCGGTCAGGTTCACGGCATTTGACCATGCGGTGAGCAGGAAGTTCGCCCAGACCACAAATAAGATCAAGCCAACCACGCTACCCGCAAACGCAAGGTCGAAGTTCGTGTCGCGAATGAATGAGACCCTGGTTGATGCTGGTGTCAGACCATTTCGATTCTCGAACTGTAGCGCCAGGATCGCAAAGGCAATACCCACGATGCCTTGCCCAATGATCTTCCCGCGCGGCGAGAGACCCAGTGAGCGCTCCTTTGAGATCTTGATGTAGTCATCGAGAAATCCGACAAACCCCATTCCGACCATCAGGAAGACAAGCAGCACTGCTGATGCGGTCGGAAGCCTACCCTGCACGAAAAAGGAGGCAATCCACCCGCACAGTGTCGCTGCGATGATGACGATTCCACCCATCGTGGGCGTACCACGCTTGGTGAGGTGGGCGGCAGGACCATCCTGACGGATGAACTGGCCGTAATTCTTGTGGACCAGCAACTTGATCAGCATGGGGGTGCCCACAAGGGAAACAATGAGCGCAACCGCACCCGACACCAGAACTGCAATCATCAGTTCCTATTCCTTTCCGACCAGTCGGTCTGCCAAGTGCAACAGGCCCGAATCCCTAGAAGACTTCACGAGCACGACATCACCGTCTTGCAGAGTCTGGCTCAGGAGTTCCTCTGCCTCGTCGATCGTGTCAACGGAGACAACCTCGTCCCCCCACGAGCCCTCTTGCAATGCGCCGTCAGCGAAGCCCGAGGCCCCCTTACCCACCACGACAAGCAGGTTGATGTTGAGCCGAACCACAAGGCGACCTATGTCGTCGTGCCGATCCCGCGAATCGGGACCAAGCTCAAGCATTTCACCAAGAACAGCAATCGTACGTCGTTTCCGTCCAGCAATCGCAGCGAGTGCCTTGAGTGCGGCGCGCATCGAGTCTGGGTTGGCGTTGTAGGCGTCATCGATGATCGTGACACCGTCCGCGCGCTCGGTGACCGCCATACGGTGCGGGCTGAGTGCTGAGGAACTGTTGATGGTGTGGACAGCATCGCTCAAGGAGATGCCCAAGGCGTTCGTAGTTGCGATAGCGGCCAGCGCATTCGTCAGGTGATGCTCGCCGACGAGTTTCAATTCCACGCGAGCCTCTTCCCCAGTGCGCGAATCCGTCACGGTAAAACTGATACGCCCAAGGGCATCGAGCGCCGTGTCGGTTGCCTGGAAAGTGGTGTCGCGAACACAACCGAAGGTCATAACCCGTTCGGTCGCCTTCTCGCGCATAGCGCTGACACGCAGGTCATCGGCGTTCAGGACCACGGTTCCGCCACTGCGCACGCCTGCGACAATTTCCGACTTAGCACGCGCAACATCGTCCAGCGTGCCGCCAAAGCCGCCTAAGTGCGCGTTCCCAACGATCAAAACAACTGCGGCGTCCACAGGTGCGATATCCGTGAGATAGGTCAGATCGCCGTGCGCGTCCGCACCCATCTCAAGGACCAGGTACTGGGTGTCAGTTGTTGCCTGGAGAACGGTCAACGGCAAGCCGAGCTCATTGTTGAACGAGCCCGCGGGGAAGATCGTCTCACCGTGCGTGGACAGCACCTGTCCGATCAAGTCCTTCGTGGTGGTCTTGCCGGCGGAGCCAGTAATGCCAACCACCTTGATATCCCGGTGCTCCCGCAAGGCGGCGAGGTGTGCCTGTGCGACCCGTCCAAGCGCCCGTTGCACATTGTCCACGATCACCGTGGGAATACCATCGATGGCGCGCTGCGCGAGCACGAGAACAGCCCCGGAATCCACGGCAGCCTGAGCGAAGTCATGCCCGTCGCTGTTGTCACCGCGTAGCGCTACAAAGAGCGATCCTGGCTCGACCTGACGTGAGTCAATGAAGACACCACCGGTCACACTGATGGATGGATCGGCATCCAACCTGCCACCTGTTACAGAAGCTATGAGCTCCGCGGACAACACTTTCCGGCCACTCCTGATCTTGTCTGGATACCTGCGGTAGTTCATCGCAAACCACGATGAGCCACGCGCCTGTTTGGTTTTGTCTGGCGTAGCGCCGTAATGCGCACTGCACCTACGAGCAGCCACGATGGTCCGTGATCCATATAGATCCGGACGTGAAGCGCTGCCCTGGAACTGCAACCTTTCTATTGAACCACCTATTGGCGGGCCAAATAGCCGGTTAGCAGCCCTAACAGTGAATGTCATACCGCACATTCACATTTCATCCACCGCTTCATATTCTGCCAGCCGCGCACGAGCAAACACACGATCATCCAACTCATGCTGATATCCGTCCAAGTCTTGGATCAACTCGTGTCCCCGACCGGCAATCAAGACCGTGTCTTCGAGACGGGCACCAGCTATCGCGGCGGCAATGGCCTCCTCGCGCGGCGATACGACAAAGAGGCGCTCATGCTGTTCCGCCTCGCTGAGTGCGGCAAAGCGAGGTGACGTAAGTACCCCGGCCGCCACCTCGTCGCAAATCTTGGCGGGGTCCTCCGAGTACGGATCGTCGTCGGTCACATAGATGACATCAGCATATTCGCCGGCCACCGCGCCCATGAAGGGGCGTTTGCTTGCGTCACGGTCCCCTGCCGCGCCAAACACGACGATAAGTCTGCCAACCCCGTCCATGTGATGTGTGGTGCGCAGCGAGTCGAGCGCGAATTCGAGCGCCTCAGCCGTGTGCGCGTAGTCAACGATGGTCAGCGGTTGACCTGGCTGGGACACCACTTCCATACGCCCGGGAACGATAGCCAGGTGCTGCAGGCCCAACCTGATCTGCTCAGGGCTGATTCCCTGTCGCAGCGCCATGACAGTCGCGAGGGCGGCATTCGACACGTTCACCGCGCCAAGTAGTGGGGAATGTGACTCAATCTGATCGCCTTGCCTGTGCGTGAGCGTGAAATCCACGCCAAGTCCGTCACGCGAAAGCCCTGTGCGGGTGACCCGCCAATCGGCGTCAAACAGAGGTTCGTCACATAGTGTCGTCGTGATGGAGTCCACTGGAATAGCAGCTTCCACGGCCAGTTTGCGTCCCCATTTGTCATCAGCCACTACAACACCGTGCGCAGCGAAACCAGGGGTGAACAGTGAAGCCTTCGCCTCAAAGTACTCATCCATCGTGTGGTGGAAATCCAGATGGTCATGCTGCAGGTTGGTGAACCCGACAACCCCGAAGCGCGTGCCATCTACCCGAGCCAACGCGAGCGCATGCGATGACACCTCCATCGTCACGTGATCGATGCCCTCCTGAACACACCGCGAGAAGAACCCCTGCAGCACAGGCGACTCAACGGTTGTGCGCGTGGATGGAACGGAAATGTCCGCGAGCCGCATCTCGACAGTTCCCAAAAGGGCCGTGCGCTCCCCCACCCAGCGGTGAATCGCATCGAGGAAAAAAGCGGTGGTGGTCTTTCCATTGGTGCCGGTCAGCCCCGACACTGAAAGCCGCTGCGAAGGGGCTCCGTAAATGCGGCTCGCCCACTGCGCCATCTCGCCGCGGAGAAGATCGCCCTGTGGTCCCTGAACAATCACCGGAGCAGAATCACCAAAATCCTGTTCAGCGAGAACCTGAACACCCGCGTGATCGGTCAGGATCACACTTGCGCCCTGTGCAACGGCACTGGCAGCAAAACGCGCGCCGTGTGCCTTCAAACCAGCCAACGCAACGAACACGTCTCCCGAGACGACCTGCCGGGAATTGACGGTCAGACCCGACACGATCGTCTCGTCGATCAGCGCATGCGGCGATACCACCTGGACGCTGGCACCAACCAGCAGATCTTTCAGCGGAACAGCCGGGGCCTCGAGCGGCCGCAACAGGTCTTCTTGCGAACTCATAACTCTCAATGTAGTCCTTCAGACACGCCAAAACCGCATCGGGGGTGGTGAGTAATATCGCTTGGGCTGAAAACACCATCCCCGAGCCGCCCTGGCGACGCCTACTCCCAGGTGGTCTCGTACAGGTCAGGTTCAGTAGTCGACGGCTCGACCCGCAGTTGCTGTAGCGAGTACGCCATCACATCGGCAAACACGGGAGCCGCAACGACGCCACCCCAGATAGTGGTCTGTGGATCGCGAATGATCACAGAGACCACGATCCGTGGGTCATCGACTGGAGCCACACCGATGAATGAGGACACAAAAGACGTCAGCTT
>DALZEF010000022.1:36680-48552 GCA_031979385.1 Timonella sp.
CTGTAACCGTCGATCTTTCCAGCCCGGCCGGAACCCTCAACGACCACAGACTCCATCATGCTCAGGACCTGATCGGCGACATCCTGAGAGATGATCTGCTTGGTTTCCGACTTGGGCGATTCCGTGTACACGCCATCGCTGTCAGTCGTTCCCGCGACGAGGTGTGGCTGGCAGGCGCGCCCACCGTTGGCGACCGTCGAGAACACGTTCGTGGCCTGAAGCGCGTTCGATGCCATGCCCTGCCCAAACAGGACACCATACTGGGTACGTCCGTCCCAGTCGTCAGCGCCGTGGAGTATGCCGCGGGTCTCGCCCGCGATCTCAATACCCGTGTGCTGGCCAAAACCGAACTTATACAGGTAGTCGTAGCGTTGCTGCTTGGGAATCGACTCACCGACCTGCACTGTGCCCGTGTTCGACGACTCGGAGAGGATACCGGTGAGCGTCAGTTTCTGAGTCGGGTGATCGTGCGAATCCCGGAACGTCTGACCGTTGCTGGTGTCATACATGTACGGGACCTTGTACCTGGTCAAAGGGGTTGCCACACCGAGTTCGAGGGCAGCTGCCATAGTAACGACCTTGGCCGTCGAGCCTGGTTCGAAGATGTCCTGCACCGCGCCGATACGCCCAGTGGCCTCAGTGCTGCCATCCGCGGTCGTACTGCGATCCGCAAGCGCCAAGACCTCACAGGTCGTCACGTCCTGGACGATGACAGAACCTGCATTGGCACCCATTTTCTTGAGTTGCTCGTCCAGGGCCTTCTCAGCATGCCACTGGATGTCCATGTCCAAGGTCGACCGAACGGTCAATCCCTGGGTGGCAGGTTTCTCCACGAGATCGCTTGAGGGAAGCATGTACCCGTGTGCCGAGCGCTCATAGGTCCGATATCCGGGTTCGCCACTGAGAATGTCATCCAAACGATATTCGAGCCCCGACACACCACCATCCACGGCGACCGTCTGGGCATTCTCGGATGTGTCAGACGGGTCAACGGCTTTCTCTACCGTGCCAACGGCACCGATGATGTTCTTCGCTGTCTCGCCCGAGGGATAGATCCGCTTGTTAAGATTCTCCGAATAGATACCGGTGATACGTAACGCTCGCACGGCATCCCAAGTCTCAGGAGCCGCCTCCGTCTCAATCACAACGTATTGGTTGTAGCGTTCCTGGTCCGCCTTCTTGGTGAGTTTCTCCTCGAGCTCTTCCCTGTCCAGCTCGAGCACCTCCGCCAGGAGTTCGGCGGCGTATGCAGGACCGCCCTTGACCACCTCTTCGCCGCCTTCTTCAACGGTACGTTGCCACTCTTCAAGACGCAGCTGATCGCCGTAGATCCGGTAGCGAGCCACGGATTCCGCAATCGCGTTGCCGTGTCGGTCGGTTATCGAGCCACGTTCCGCAACGAGTTGCTGGGTCGTGGTACGCAGATCGCGAGCCGCCTGTGCGAGCGCGGGCCCTTCAATCAATTGCACGTGTGCGAGCCGGATTATCAAAGTGCCCATCGCAAGGGCGAATATGAGACCCAGCGACATAACTCGCTTCGGGAAATAGGTGAATCCCAACGGACCGCGTTGGCGCTTTGCCCTGCGTTCCGCACGCCTTAGCGCCAGTTGCGTATCCAGTTCACGGCGCATGGCCGTTCGTCCGCTGCGTGGTGCTGGTCGCGAGGTCGCTTCGATTCGCGGGCGGGCCCCGGCGTTCGCAGGCCTGACCCTTGGCTGGTCAGTGCGAGAGTTCACAGCGGCGGAGCGATCCGTGGCCCCGGGCCTACTCCCTGTTCGTCGTTGGGGTGTATCGGATTGGCGACGAGTTGGTTGGTCCTTGCTGCTGGCTCGCCCCGTTCGTGCTCGCCCGCCCCGCGGCAGGCTGCGTCGAGGTTGTCCGCCACCGCGCGGTTGCTCAGAACGTGGCTGCGATTGCGAGTCAGGCCGACGCCCAGAGCGACTCGCGCTCGGACGTCGGCCCTGCGGTGGATCTTGCGACTTACCCGTCAATTGCCCTGTTCCTCAGCTACTTTCTGCGCTGCTACTTTCTTGGAGTCAATGTGCAGAACTTCTGGATTGACTTCCTGGACCATACCAAGAGCCTTGGCCCGTTGAGCGAGATTGTCGGCAGTTTTGATATCGGCGAGTTGCGCATTCAGTTGCTCCCCCACGATGACCTCTTGGGATCGTTCACGCTGGAGATTGACTCGCTCATATGCGCCGTTGGCCATCTCCGCGTTCAGCACCAAGACCACGACGATAGCCGCTGCGATCAGTGAGATACACATCATCAAGAAGCGGAACGAGGACCGCTCCTGTACAGGTGCCTCAACCAGACGCAGGTCGGGGCGCTGCCTAGATTCCGTAACAGGAGCAACGGTGCTTGGGCGCACCGGCATGACGCGGGCGGCGGCAGATTGCAATGCACTCATGTGTCTATCCCTTTGTCGTCATGTGCTGTGGTGTTGGACGGAGACGCTCCACGCCGCGCAGCCGCACGGACGCCGAACGTGGATTACGAGCAAGTTCAGCCTCATCGGCCTTTTCCGCTCCGCGAGTAATCGCTGCGAGGTAGGGCCTGTGTGTGTCCGGTTCGATAGGCCATTCAGGTGGTGCCGAGGAATTGATCCCCCGCGCAAACTCCCGTTTGGTCATCCTGTCCTCAAGCGAGTGATACGACTCAACAAGTAGCCGACCACCCACCGCGAGACTGTTCACTGCGGCAGGCAGAGCACGTGCCAGAACCTCAAGTTCCCCGTTGACCTCAATTCGCAGCGCTTGGAAGGTCCGTTTGGCAGGGTTGCCCCCCGTGGTTCGTTTCGCGGCTGGGATGCACGCCCGTACGAGATCCACCAGTTCAGCAGATCGAGTCCATGGACGCTCAGCTCGCTTCGCGACAATCGAGCGCGAGATCTTTGATGCAAACCGCTCTTCACCGTATTCACGCAGAATTCTTGTCAATTCCTGCTCCGAGTAGGTGTTGAGCACGTCGGCCGCGGTAAGTTGTGCCGTCGTGTCCATCCGCATATCCAATGGAGCGTCTTGGGCGTACGAGAACCCGCGCTCTTTCTCATCAATCTGCAGCGAGGACACACCGAGATCCATCAGGATTCCCTGGACCCCCTCGAATCCCTGGTCCGCAACGACCTGTTCAATCTGGTCGTATGTTGCGTGCACAGGGACAAAGCGATCACCAAACTCCTGCAACCGTTCCCCTGCAAGCTCAAGTGCCTGGGGATCACGGTCAATGCCGATCGCGGTCAAGGACGGAAATGCCCTCAGCATCCCCTGGGTATGCCCACCCATGCCCAGAGTGCAGTCAACGTAAACGGCATGCTGCGCTGACAGGGCAGGCGCGAGAAGTTCGATGCAGCGCTCAAGCAGGACAGGCAGGTGCTTTTCTGCGGCGAGTGAGTCATCCGAAAACTCTGCCATCTTGGCCCTCATTCCCTTCGCGCGTGCGGTCACTTACCCATGGCCTCCTGATGAGACCTGCAACGGTGCAATTCCGGGTCCCCCACCGCGAAGCTCTGGGAACGGGGAAGTGATCTCAGAACCCGGGAGGAGACCCCGAACTGCACTGTTATCTAGAAATGCAAGTCGGGGAAGATCTGCTCAGCAGTTTCGGCGTACCCCTCCTCTTGGTTCGCGAGGTAGGAGTCCCACGTTGCTGCATCCCAGATCTCAACGCGTGATCCAGCCCCGATCACCGCGATATCGCGGTCCAACCCTGCGTACTCACGCAGAGTTGCCGGGATGGAGATGCGACCCTGTTTGTCCGGCATTTCATCACTCGCACCCGAGAGGAAAACACGCATGTAGTCGCGCGCCTGCCGAGAGGTGACGGGCGCCTGCCGCAAATGCTCGTACATTCTGCGGAACTCATCGAGTGGAAGGAGAAAGAGGCATCGTTCCTGCCCGCGAGTGAGCACGAGACCAGGAGCGAACTGGCTTCGAAATTTCGCTGGCAGGATGAGGCGACCTTTTTCATCCAAACGTGGTTTGTAGGTGCCCAAGAACAAGCTGGGGATGCCGCCAAGCAGCTCTTGCATAGCCTGCACCCTCCTCTCGCTCCGAGTACCTCCACGTTACTCCACTTCTCACCACTTTTTTGCGAATTTACTCAATTTTCACCTGATCTACTAGAAAAGATGCAGGTCAAAGCACTAAAGGAAAGTGGAGGGATATCTGCCGTGTCGAGCCTGATTTGGCAATGGGTATCACACCCCACCTAGTAGTTGAGGGACGAAACAGCATTTCAGGGCATGCGTATTGATCCCACCTTCGCTTGCTCCACTTCACGCCACCTTCGAGTGGAGCAAAGTGGAGGAGCGTGTGCAGCACGCTGTGGGAGGACAGAAATATGTGTGGAGGGCACGGAGGAGTTTTACCGTTCGAGCCTCGGAGGAGACACTTCGACCAACAGCACCTGCCTAGAACCTCGATAGGGTGATGTAGATTCCCCGCCGTTCCCCCCTGCACCATGTCTAGCAAGAGCGCTATGCAGGCAATTATCCACGCGGAGAAACGAGACATGGGTTCTCTCACAAAGAGCGAAATACTGTGACACACGAAGGGGCGGGTGCCTCACCATTGATGGTGAGGCACCCGCCCCTTCGTCATGTCTTATTTATGGCCGCGCTCTAGTACCCGACCATACTGTGCTCTCGCAGTCGCCCTGCGGCAAGCCGCTTTGGTGGCGACAGTTCAGCCTTCGCGCTGACGCTTTTCCCAGCGCTCTTCCATACGCTGGGTAAAGCTACCCTTAGACTTGGCCTGCTTGGGCTTCACGTTTGAGCCACCTCGGGCAGGTCGCGATGAACCCTTCCCGTCAACAACGCGAAGTTGCGTCTTCTTAGATGGAGTAGATGCGAAAACCACCGCGGCAACCATTACGGCGAATCCGAGAATTCCCACAACAGCGAGGGACTGGGAAACACCGATGATGAGCATGAGGAGGCCAACGACAACCCCGATGATCGCAACCGCTACGCGCACAAACGAAGGGCGCGGCCCACCGCTCATGGTCGTGGCGAGTTTAGGATCCTCGGACGCAAGTTCGCGCTCAAGCTGCTCGAGAATTTTTTGCTCGTGCTCAGACAGAGGCATGAGTACCTCCTCAGGGGTAAGTGGACTGCCTTAGATCAAGGATAGTGAAACTACTGGGGTCTTGAAAGTCGAAGACCACCTTGGGCTGCTCGTTCGATCGCACTTTCTCCAAATTTCGCCCGAATTTGATCCATGACTCGCTCCGATCTACTCAAAGCGACTCCTGCACCCACAACCGAATCGGCCAGTGTGTCTTGAAAAACACTGTCAGACTCGTTTTCAAGGTGTTCAACTCGAATCCCAACCAGTCTCGTAGCTGAAAGACGTTTCAACCCGGCAAATAGTTCCCGAGCAGCCTCGTAGATCGCCTTCGAGGAGTTTGTCGGTGAGTCCAGACGCATGGAACGTGTCACCGTTTCAAAGTGCGTGTTACGGACCTTGATCGCGATCGTACGCCCTACGAGTTGTTTGCGACGCAGACGCGAACCACACTGATCTGCAAGTGCCCAAAAATGATTCAGTAGTTGGTCAAGGTCTACCAGATCCTTACTGAACGTTGTTTCGGCGCCGATGCTTTTCTCGTTCCGTTCGGTGACCACCGGGCGATCATCACGCCCCCAGGCCAGCGCATGCAAGTGGGCTGCCGCAGCAGGACCGACGATACGCGCCAGGGCAGATACCTCCATTGCGGCGAGTTCCGCAACCTGCGTGATACCCCATTCAGCGAGCCGTTCCTGTGTTTTCACGCCAACGCCCCACAGCGAGCCTACTGGCAAACACTGCACGAACTCCGTGGTGCGTGCAGCGGGAACAAGCATCAGTCCATTCGGTTTGCAGTTCGTGGACGCGAGCTTGGCCACGAACTTGTTGCGTGCGATTCCCACGGAACAGGTCAGTGAGAACTCGTCATAGATCCGCTCACGCAGCATCGCACCGATCTCCAGCGCACTCCCGAGCCTACGTTTGGAGCCCCGTATGTCCAGGAACGCTTCATCAACACTGACCTGCTCAACTTCGGGCGTGATCTGGTGAAGAATATCCATGACCCCAGCGCTGATTCGGTAATATTCACGATGATCCGGCGGGATAAACAGAGCTTGAGGCGCCAATACCCGTGCACGGGCGATGGGCATCCCCGCTCTCACCCCGAATGGTCGCGCCTCATACGTGGCCGCCAGTACCACGCCACGCTCCCCACCACCAACGATGACAGGCTTACCGGCGAGCACAGGTTTGCGCGCCACCTCAACGGACGCGAAGAAGGCGTCCATGTCAACGTGCATGATGTGCGCATCTGAGTCATCGCTACCCCAGTCCCTGTTCGCGCTTACCACCCGCGGTGCGTTGCTCATGCCGCCCTTTCCATTCCCGCACGGCGGACCAATCCTCTAGACCCACCGATGCATCAGTACCCTACACTCTCAGTTCTCAACCAACCTGGACTCGCCGATCACCGACCACACTACCGACTGCTGGCTCGCCACTTCGCCAGGGCTCAAGCGGCCAAACTGCGCTCCACCCAGGAATCCTCGGGAGAGACACCCAGGAGTTGTGCCGCCTCGTCGTAGAACCGTCGCGTCTGGCTCAGCCACATTGCGGCACGACCCTCCCGGATCGGGGCCTCATCACCGGCAAGGACTCGAACTCGAACAAGCGCACCTTCCTCAAACACGATCGCCCATTCGTTGAACTCAGGGAACAAACGCGCAAGACGCTGCCAGATAGACTCCGTCTTCCGGGAACGAGCGCCCTTTAACTCGGCGTCGATCAGCGCTCCAGCGATACGCAAGGCAGCCCGATGGGAGAACTCGAACTTATCCGCATCCTGCACCGCATTTTCCGCCTCATTCAACTGACCGCGAGCGCTCTTCATCAGACGCACTGACTCAGGAGTGAGTGACATGGCGCGGCGGGAACGCGGCTTCCCCTTCTGCTGCCCAAGCACCTCTCGTGCAGGCAGAACCGCCGTACCTACCGTGTGTGCGTTCGTCATGTCACTCACCTCCTACTCCATTTTCGAACATATGTTCGATCATGTCAATGGGTGCCGCGATTTCCTGCCGCCTGTGTCTAGTCGTTAGGCTGGCCGTATGGCATCTCGTTCCCCACGCTCATCATCGCGCAAGCCTCTGACATTCCAACCTCCGCAGGTGCCAACCCAGCCCGTGACCACAGACCATGCGACCATCTCCATCGAGATTGACCGCGACAACCCGCGCCGTATGACGCTGATGTTGGATGGTGCGCCGAGTTCATTCATCGATCTTGATGACCCCACCAATGTGGTGTTCGAGTACATGGAGATCTACCTGTGCGTCATCGCGCAGATTTCACCGGGACCGCTACAGGTCACACATCTTGGTTCAGCCGGTTCATCAATGGCTCGAGCAATCGAGGCGCTGCGACCCGACTCGCGTCAAATCGGGATAGACATAGATGCCCAACTGCTTGAGTACTCCCGCCAATGGTTCGCTCTGCCACGTTCTCCGAGACTGCGGTTGCGGGCTGGGGACGCGCGCGAACAACTGGAACGGATTGCTGATCACAGCCAGGATGTCATCATTCGCGACGCCTTCTCATCGGGTGCCATTCCAGAGCATCTCACGTCCGTGCAGTTCACGCAGTTGGTGTTCCGCAAACTCAAACCAGGTGGCCTGTATCTCATCAACTGTGCGGATAAGCCGCCTCTGAGCCGAGCCCGTAGCGAGGTCGCAACTCTCCTCGCGCAGTGTGCGACCGCAAACGCCGCCGAGTCTCAGAGTGAACGGTTCCACTCGGCTCAAACGTTCATCATCGCCGAACCGGGAATCATGAAGGGGCGCCGCTACGGCAACCTCGTGCTCGGAGCGCTGTCCCCCACGGGCGCCACGGAGCCGTTACTGGATCCAGAATCTGCCGCCCTCGGACGGGCTGTGCGCTCCCTCGCCGTTCCAGCGCGGGTTCTGATGGGCAACGAGGTGGCTCAGTTCGCGGGAACCGCCGCGGTTCTCAGCGACCCCGAGTAGCCTCCGCTTTCTTCCACACCAGTTTCCACTCTCTGTAACTCTGCTTCGGCTCTCAACAGAAGGTGGACCACCAAGCACCTCCGTGCGGAACCAGTCCCACAGCGTCACCGACTAGGACACGTCACCGTTGCCCGACTCGCGCTGCTGGGACAGGAACTCTTCGAATTCCGCCGCCAACTCGTCGGCAGTCGGGATACGGTTCACATGCGCTAGCAGAGATTCCTCTGGGTGAGCGGCCATGAACGCGTCGTACTGGTTCTCCATGGCGGAGATCATCTCGGAGATGTCCTGCGACTTGCTTACCTGTCGTTCGACCTCGGCGAGCGCCTCCTCTGCGGCTCCAGCGAGTTCACCCACGGCAAGGTCAAGACCTGTGAGAGCTTCGACTTTGGTGAGACCGGTGATGGCGGCGGGCGTGTACTGCGATTGCGCAAGGTAGTGCGGTACGTGCACGGCAATGCCGATCGCATCGCGCTCGTATTGCCCGAGCCGATATTGGATGAGGTTCGCGACTGTTGCCGGGACCTGCATCGAGCCGTTCCAGATCTTCTCGTCTTCCACAAGCCCATCGCGGGTGGCGTGGACGATTGCTCCGGCTGGGCGCGTGTGCGGCACGCCCATGGGGATGCCGTGCAGGTTGACCACCAGGGAGATGTTGAAGTCCGTGATCAGCCCGATGACTGCCGCAATAAAGCCATCCCAGTATCGGTCAGGTTCGTAGCCGTGCAGGATGAGATAGGGGGTACCTTCGGCGTCGGTGACGAGGTCCAACGCGATAAGCGGGGGCTGGTAATCAACCCAGCGCGCGGACTCGAAGGTCAAGGTCGGGCGTTTGGCTTGGTAGTCCACAAGACGATCATGATCGAATGTGGCCACGCGCCGTGGTTCGCCGGTTGCGATGATGTGCTGCGCTGAGATCTCAGTGACATGACCTGCGTCCCCATAGCCGCGCAGCGCAACCACGAGCACTGGACCTGTCGTTGCCGCTTCTCCGCGCTCACGCAGGGCATCAGCCACGTCGAGGTTCAGTTCGTATAGGTCGCGCGGGTCCAGCATGTGCGTCTCCATCGTGTAGTTCTTGGTCGCTAGGTACAACCAGCAGGCCTGTCCTATTGTTCCCACATTTGGGTCGATGTGCATGCCTGCCCTGAAATGCGGGATAATAGATGGCCGTGTTTTGTGCCTATCCCTTATCGGTGAGGATGTGTTCGTGCCGGAGACCAACCTAGATCTGCATGAAGAACAGTTGCGCGTGGATGCCATGTACGCGCGTTTAGATGAATCTCGCGCCACTGCTCGCAAGCGCCTCGCGCAGGTACGCCGTGAAGGGCCGAGTGGTTCACCGCAGAACCGCTCGGAGCGCGATTCGTTTGCGACCCTCTACGAGGATCGTATTGCACTGTTGGATGCGGTTGAGGACCGACTGGTTTTCGGTCGGCTCGATTTTGATGCGGGAATTGGCGACGATCAGGTGCGTTATGTGGGCCGCATCGGTTTGAATGACGAGAACCAGGTATCTCTGTTGACGGATTGGCGCGCTCCGGCGGCCCAACCGTTTTACCGTGCCACCGCAGCACAGCGTGATGGAGTGAAACGCCGTCGGCACCTGATGACCTCGCAACGCAAAGTGGTGGGCGCCGAGGACGAGATACTTGATCTGAACCTGAGCGATCAGGAGCGCGAGCACCTGAACCTATCAGGTGAGGGCGCTTTACTTGCCGCAATGTCTGCTGGACGCACAGGCAAGATGGGCGATATCGTCTCGACCATTCAGGCGGAGCAGGACGAGATCATTCGCGCTCAGTTGCAGGGTGCTCTTGTCGTTCAAGGCGGCCCCGGCACCGGAAAGACCGCTGTCGCGCTACACCGCGCAGCCTACCTGTTGTACGCGCACAGACGACTACTTGAGCGTTCGGGAGTGCTGCTTGTTGGCCCCAGTTCCTCGTTCCTGCGCTACATCGATCAGGTCTTGCCATCGCTCGGCGAGACCGGTGTCGTGTCGACAACCTTGAGCTCACTCCTTCCCGGGGTTGCCGCCACGCGCACGGATTCTCCTCGGGCACAGCGGCTTAAGGGGTCGTTGCAGTTTGTCACCATCATCAAGAATGCGGTCAAAGCCCGAGAGCGCGTGCCAGCGCATGACATCCGGCTGCGGATTGATGGACACGACCTCGTGATCCGCCGCCGCGACATTAAAGACGCGATGTTCAAGGCTCGCCGTTCCAACAAGCCGCACAACGAGGCTCGCAGCATTTTCGTTCGAGAGATGCTGAACCGACTAGTCGAGCAGTATGTCAAGGACATGCCGTACGAGGTTGCTCCAGAGGATCGCGGAGAGATCCTTGAGGAGGTGCGCACCCACCGTGAGGTGCGTGTGGCACTCAACATCGCGTGGTTCCCGATCAGTCCTGAGAAGTTGATTGAGGACCTGTGGGCGAAGCCCCACCGATTGCAGGAGGCTGCGCCTCATCTCTCCGACTCCGAGATCGCTGCCCTGTACCGTGAGCCTGGGCACGGTTGGAGCACTGCGGATATCGCGTTGCTCGATGAGGCGTATGAACTCCTTGGCGAGAACGCGTCGACCCGCGCCGATGCTGCAAAAGCCCGTGACGCTGCGCGAACTGAGGCGCTTGAATACGCACGGCAGGTACTCGAGAACGCCCCGAAGGACAGTATCCGCGTCGATGCCGAACTGCTCGCGGAACGATTCTTGGACAACGGCCCAGCGCTGACCATAGCGGAACGCGCCGCACAGGACCGGACCTGGACCTACGCTCACGTGATCGTGGATGAAGCCCAGGAACTGTCCAACATGGATTGGCGGATGCTGGCCCGACGCTGCCCCACCCGGTCCTTCACGATCGTCGGTGACACCGCGCAAACCTCGAACCCTGCGGGAACGAGGAACTGGTCGCGCACCATGAACAAGTTCTTCAAGGACACCTGGCAACTACGGCGACTCACGATCAACTACCGCACCCCAGCACACATCGCCGACCGCGCGATCGCGCTTGCCCAAGAGCACCGCCTCCCTGTGTCCCCGCTGACCTCGGCGCGAGACATCGACAACTGTTTCGCACAACATCACGTGACAGCATCGCAGTTGGTATCCAGTGCAGCCCGCGCGGCGCACGATCTCGCGCAAGAGCTCATCAGTGGAACCACTGGAAGGGTCGCGGTCATAACCCAACCCGCACACATCGCGCCCATCCGTCAGGCGCTGAGCGCAACCGACTCGTCGAAAATCACCGGAAATGACCCGCTGATCAGTATTATTACCGCACAAGAGGCGAAAGGACTGGAATTCGACGGTGTCGTCCTCGTGGAACCGGCACAACTGCTTGAGGCCACCAACGGTGTGTCCGATCTGTTCGTTGCAATGACCAGACCAACCCAACGGCTCATTATCGTGCACAACCATGAGCTCCCTCCCGCTTTGCAGTGAGGTCTACGCGGGCAGTTGTTGACGTTGCGGTCGAATCAACCCAAGTACCTTCTCATGCGGTAGACAGCAAGGACAAGCCTTGTAGAGATTCTGCTAAATACAGTCCAGGAATGAGCATCTCGCCCATCTTCTCGCCCAAGAGCGCTGAGAGGCCCCAAAACCGATCAGCAAGGCCAAGACGCTAGGGGGTGGGGGCGGCCAGCCACGCGGACGAGGTGGAAGGGCACCCAGCATCCTGATACTCAATAGATATCCCCCCACCGCCAACGGCCACCTGATCACCAACGGAATAGGACTCACTTCCCAACTCCATCGTGGTGTCCGCAACCGTTGCCGTCGGCGGTAAAACCAGGAGAGAAGATCGCCCCTCTCCATCTTCAACACGCGGACAG
>DALZEF010000023.1:0-11509 GCA_031979385.1 Timonella sp.
GCGGCTGGCTCTGGCCTGATGTGTCTCGAATGCGTCGTGATCAGTGAAGATCTCGTGGACGGTCCAGATAAGCGGATTATCTGACTGCTCAACGGAAAACAGTAGACACTCAGGTTCGGAGCGTGTGAGATGGATGTGCTGTTGGAGATGCTCGCGGACGATATCGGCCTCCTGTGTGTCTGAGCAAATGAGTCGGCCAGTCAGCACAATCCGGTTGTTCGGGGAATCCATGAACCCACTGTACTGTGCGGGTTTATAAGTGTCTCAATATGAGTTTGGGCCACAACAAGGTCGACTAATGTTAAGAGCCATAGGGAACGACAAGGGAGTGTCACAGTGGATCTGCTGGACAAACATTGGGCTGTAGAACTGCAACGAATCGGTGGGAGTATCCATCAGGATGACGCTCCACCACTCACCCCAGCCGAAGAAGCAGAGCATCAAGCCGAGATCACCCGGTACTACGAGATGCTTGATTCGCTAGAAGACAATGCCGAGGCGCTATCGAACGACACTGTCGCGCGAGCAATTCTATGGTCGCTGCACCCACTCGATGATTATGGCATTTATGAAGCGGCTTATGGTGCGCTGCGTAACTTTACGCCGCAGGCTCTCGCTCAAGCGGCTGCCGATGTACTACCTGAATGGCTCGCTAGGTTTGGGGACCATACCAGTATCCAGACGGCTCTGACAACGATTGCCTGGGACGACGAGGCCCTGGATCTCCTCATTGAAGAGGGAAGCGAATGGACGACCGAGCAACGTAGTCTCGTAAAGGAGGCTATCGATCAGTGGGTACGGGAAGACGATGCGTGGGAGCCGCTGTTTGAATCTCTGGGTGGCGAGTTGCCGCAGCCTGCCACAGCGCCCATCCCCGCCGATTGGCCCGAGGACTGGCGGGCAGCAGCGCAGGCGTTCCGCGACACTGGACGCGTTGACCTTGCTTGGACGAACGAGAGAGATTTCCCCAGTAACTTCGACCGCGTACTCTCGATCATGGAACTGGATCACGGCGCTCGGTGGAGGGATGTGCCGGACCTCCTGAACCCCCTAATGATCCGGCGGCGCAATGAACTGCCAGCATTTATCCGCGCTCTGGCAGCGCTGCCAGAAGATCGTTTCACTCGCGTCATGTCCAACATAGAACGAGCGAGACCTGATCTAGCAGCGAGACTCTTGCCTGACGTGAACTCTGAGCGATAGACCACCGGGAATAGGGCTTAGTAGAGAGGGCATAACTGGAACTAGCACTCTCGAACCCCATTGGGCAGATAGGAAGAGAAGGCATGGCGGAGAAGATTGACTTCAAGAAGACACTTGATACGTACCATGCACGGCCGCGAGAATTCCGACTCGTAGAAGTGCCACCCATGTCGTATCTGATGATCGACGGACACGGAGACCCCAACACTTCCGCATCATATGCGCAGGCATTTGAAGCGCTCTACCAGGTTGCTTACACCCTAAAGTTCTTGAGTAAACGGGAGTTCGGACGCGACTACGTGGTTCCGCCACTCGAAGGTTTGTGGTGGGCTCAGGATATGTCCGCGTTTACTGGTGCTCGGGATAAGTCCCAGTGGGATTGGACGATGATGCTGATGGTGCCAGGGTGGTTGACTTCCGCGGACATCGAGGCGGCGGTCACTACCGTTGATGCCAAGAAACAAACGCCGGTTCGCCTACACGACATCAGCTTTGGGGAATACGCAGAAGACTTATGTGTGCAGACTCTCCACATTGGCTCATTTGATGACGAAGGTCCTGTCCTGAAGAAAATGCACAATGAGTACATTCCGAACCACGGGCTTCGCATGACGGGCAAACATCACGAGATCTATCTCAGTGATCCGCGTAGAACCGACCCAGAAAAACTACGCACAATCCTCCGCCAGCCGGTTGAGTATACATAAGCCTCGATGGCTCTTCGAGGGTGGGCCGTTGGCCCTCTCAAAGCAAGGTTTTGACGTGTGAGAATGCTTGCATGGGTAGGCCGACAACCAAAGCAGAACTTCTTGAGGTCTCAGACACTAGGTACAGGACGCTCCAGGACTTGATTGACTCGATGAGCTTGGAAGAGCGTTCTGTGCAGTTTGATTTCGGACCTGATCTCGCGGGTAGGGAGGCGCATTGGACTCGTGATCAAAACCTGCGTGACGTGCTCATCCACCTACATGAGTGGCATCAACTTCTGCTTACGTGGGTTGTTGCACACCAAGACGGCAAACAGCAACCATTTCTTCCAGCGCCATATAACTGGCGAACGTATGGTGCAATGAATCAGGGCTTCCTGCGAAAGCATCAGGGGACTTCCCTTGAAGACGCTTTGAACATGCTTGAGCGCAGTCATAGGCGACTGATGAATATGATCGATAACTTCACCGACCAGGAGTTGTTCGAGAAGCAGTACTTTCCATGGACCGGCACGACCAGCCTCGGCTCGTACTGCGTGTCTGCGACGTCCAGTCACTATGAATGGGCCACGAAGAAGATACGTGTACACATCAAAGTGCTTCGCTCGTCTACCTAACGCTTGTGGCCGCTCATCGGCGTAGTGGTGAGAATTGCCCAGAGAGCCGACTCTCGGGAGATGGACCGCTATGATCACCTGTATGAGCCAACCACAAGAAGAACCTCAGACTCCGCCCTCGAAGGTGTTGTTGCCTCTGGGAAGCGTCATCCTGGCAACGATTCTCACGCTCGTGTTCGCCGAACACACGTAGTCTCACTGCTTTGATCAGCATCGTCGCTCTGATGGGCGCAGGCATAATCTGGCAAGGATTCAAGAACCTGAAACTCGAACGCACCTAGTCGATACCGCACACGACCACCCTCGTATTCGAGCGAAATGCGAGGGTGTCCATATGTTTACTGCATGTCGGCGTGAACTGGGACATCAGTTGAATATTTGAGGCCTTCGACTGATCTGGCTTTGAGCTCTACCGTTCAATCGTGTTGATAAGTGGCTCTCCTGTAAGGAAACGTTGAACGTTCTTGGTCACGAACTCGGAAGCTCCCACGGGCCGTCCGCCAGCAGCGTGTGGGGTGATGAGTACGTTGGGTGCGCTCCACAGTGGGGATTCAGAGGGTAGTGGCTCGCGCGCGAAAACATCCAGCGCTGCACCACCGATCTGACCGCTACGCAACGCCTGGTCCAGAGCATCCTCGTCGACGGTTGCTCCACGGCCAACGTTTACGAGCCATGCATGATTTGGCAGGGTTTCAAATACCGACGTCGAGATGATCTTTTCCGTGCTGGGCAGTGACGGCAAGATGTTCACGAGCAGATCCGTCCCAGCCAGCACCTCAAGGATTTCAGCTCCACTCACAACGGGAAATCCATGTCGTTCACCAGACGAATTGGCAATTCCCGTCACCGAAGCACCAAGTGCCCTATAAAGAGGAGCCAAGGACGCCGCGATGGAACCGAAACCCCAGATTGTGATCCGAGCATCAGCCAGCGTGCCCAATCCGGGAAACGTTGAACCATCGCGCTGAACACCGACAGGCTGCGCCCAGCCGAGTTCCTTGGCCCAGCGTCCTTCGAGTTGGGCACCATACGCAAGATCAAACCGGCGCGCCGCGGCCAGCGAGAGCATGAGCGTGTGTTCGGCCACGGGACCGTCGTGCAGTCCGGAACCGTTTGTGATGACGACCTCTGGTGCGAACCCTGCCGCCTCAATCACGTCCACGCCAGCGCTCAGCGCCGCGACCCATCGCAGGTTGTGGAGTCGAGCAGCGCTATCGGAAAGTTGTTTGCGGGTGTTTCCCCAGACCACAAGCGCATCGGCATCCTCATGTTCGGTGGGGATCGGTTCGGTGGGAGCGTAGGTAAACACCGAGACACCAGGAAAAGTGGGCAGGGACAAAGAGATCGATGTAGGTAGTAGTACTTTCACCTGATCAACCTTTCCATATCCGCCATTAATTGTCCGCCCAACCGGCAGTTGCTACCCCCGAAATACCCGGTTATCCAATAGAATCAAGGGGTGGAGAACAATAACAACGTAAGCATCGGTGACATCCGCGTGATGATTGTTGACGACCACGAGGTCGTCCGCCGCGGTATCGCTGAGGTAATTGACCGTTCCGAGGGAATGGGTATTGTCGCTGAGGCCGGCAGTGTTGCTGAGGGTGTGCGTCGTGCTGAACTTGTGAGTCCACAAGTCATGCTCGTTGACCTGCAGCTTCCTGATGGGACGGGGATTGATCTGATGCGTGCGGTGCGCGCTAAGAGCCCCGAGATTCGCGCGATCGTGCTGACTTCCTTCGATGATGACACCGCGCTCGCGGCTGCTCTTGAGGTTGGCGCTGCAGCATATGTGTTGAAGTCTGTGCGTGGGGCCGAGATCGCAGAGGTGGTTCGCGCGGTTGCCGCGGGTCGTGTTTTGCTCGATGAGCGGACTGTGACTCGTCGCCGTAAGGAGAACGACGACCCAACCGAGGACCTCACTCCCAGCGAGTTGCGTGTGGTTGAGTTGATCGGCGAGGGCCTGTCCAACCGCGAGATCGCGGAGCGTTTGTCGATCGCGGAGAAGACGGTGAAGAACCACATCACTTCGCTGCTCGCGAAGATGGGTCTGCAGCGTCGCACCCAGGTCGCCGCGTGGGTTGCGGCTCGCAAGAACCACGCGTGGTCGAGTGAGCCGGGCACCATCTAGTTCCATTGTGCGTGCATGAAGATCATGCACTCTCTATATTGCCGACGAGCCGGCAGGTGAGCCAACAACTCACCTGCCGGCTCGTCGTCGTTAGGCGGAGGTGTCAGGGTTCCGAGGAACCTGTCGGGGCTGCGTCAGCCAACCTGACATGTCGCTGCGACAACCTTAAACGTTTCAATCAGCGCTGATATGCGCACGTCACTTCTCCCAATCGTGCACTGGCTTGCCGAGAGGGGAGAGACCAGCGATACGGAAAGCCGAAGGGGCGACACCAGCCATGAAGCCAGTGCCACCCCTTCGGTGTTGGTTCTCGGATGCATCATCCGAGTTTCGTCCCTCACAGTGTGTCCCGATTGTGCACTCGCAGTGTGCGCGTGCGTTTGAGAGTGACCTAATCCGTACTCTCACGTAGTGTGAGTGCGCTTTTGGTAACTCTCAGCAATAGGGAGACCAGCGAGGGGAAGTGCATGACCGAGTTACGAGTCCGAGGGGACCGTCCACTCCGTGGTTGACGTGATGACCTGCGGTGCTTCCTCGATGCGTTGCGGTTTGAGCGGAGCGGTCCACTGTAGCAGGGCGCCGCGCCCGGACGGTGAGTTCTCCAGCGAGTAGGTGCCGCCGTATTGCCTAGCCCGTGCGGAGATGTTCCAGGTGCCTGACTTGCGGCCAGACACGAACTTGAGGCCGATTCCATCGTCCTCGACCTGGATATCGATGCAGCCAACTCCGTCGGAGGCTGCCTCCGGAGAGGTCACGGCCACGCGAATCTGCACGGATTGGGCTTGGGCGTGACGCGCGGCGTTGGCGAGTCCCTCGCGGCACACTGCGAGCGTGTCATCGGTCAGGTGCTTGGACACGAGTTCGTCGATGGTCTGTTCCTCGGCGTCCAATGCGCCGAGGTCGTTGCCGTCGAGTGAGATCACAAGTGACGGAGCAAATCCTAGGCCGGTACGGGCTAGGGCGGCTTCGCGGCGGAGCCGTTCCACGAGTCCTGTCGCTGCGTCGGGGTCGCGTAGGGAGTGGACAATGGAACGGATCTCGCGTACGGAATTGTCGATGTTGTCGAGGGCCTCGTCGAGAATCGCGATGAGCCCGGCCTTATCGAGCCCGCGGGCGGCGCGGCGGCGGACGACCTCAAGCTGCATACCGGTGGCAAACAACTGTTGAATGGCTAGGTCGTGTAGGTCGCGGGCGATGCGTTCGCGTTCCTCCACGAGTTTGCCCATGTCCTGTGCTTGGCGGGCCTCGGAGACGACGAGCGCGAGGGCAGCCTGGTCAGCGAAGGTCGTGGCCCGTTCGAGGTCCTTCGAGATGAACGACTCCTGGCTTTCGCGGCGCAGCAACACCAGGACGCCAACGGGTTTCTCCTGCGTACCCATGGGGGCGTAAAGCGCGGGACCGTACTTCCGCAGTTGCGGCGTGATGATGTTGCGCTCCTGTGCGAGGGACGGGACGATCCGGGCTTTGCCGCTCTTGAGAGCGGTCCAGGACAGTCCATCGCGAGGCATAGTTATGCCGAGTAGTTCCTCAGCGCCCCATCCCTTGACGATCTCCACGACGAGTTCCCCTTTGAGCCCGGGGAGCACGAGTGCGGCCGCGTCAGCATCAGCGATGTCGCGGGCGAGCGTGACGATGTGTTCGAGAACGTCTTCCTCGGGGAGCCCTTGGAGCAGCATCGTGGTGATTTCTGCTCCGGCGCTCAACCATTTTTCGCGTTCGATTGCGTCGGCTTCTGAAGGGTTCACGAGCTAGCTCCTTGGGGTTCTTGGGCCTCAGCCGCAAGTGCGGTGCGGTAGGTTTCGTCGCGTTCGATGAGTTCGTGGTGGGTGCCGCGGTCTCGCACAACTCCGTGTTCGAGGATGAGTACCTCATCTGCGTGAGCCATGGGAGAGAGCCGGTGTGTTGCGATCACCATCGTACGTCCGCTCGTTCCGCTGCGGTTTGAGGCGATCATCTCCACGATGAGCGTGTCCGCAGTGGCGGGATCGAGGTGTTCGGCTGGTTCGTCCACGAGTAGTACCCGGGCGGTGGAGCAGAACGCGCGCGCAAGAAGAAGCCTGCGTCGTTCGCCACCGGAGATAGTGGTTGCGCCTGCGCCAAGCATCGTGTTGACTCCGTTTGGCAGGGCTGCCAGCCAGGAGCCGAGCCCCGCTGCGGTCAGCGCCTCCTCTGCCTCTGTCTCGGTTGTGGTTCCTCGTGCTACCCGGAGGTTTTCGAGCACAGTGGTCTCGAAGATGTGCGCATCCTCGGCGAGGAACACGACATCGCGCGCAACGTCGTGGAGGTCTAGGTCGCCCAGCGGCGTGCCGTTCAGTGTGACCTGACCGGCACATGGGTCGAGTAACCCGGCAAGCGTCATGAGGGTAGTTGTCTTGCCAGTTCCGGACGGTCCCACGAGGGCGACGGTCGTTCCCGGCGCAAGGTCGAGTTCCAGACCGCTCAGCACCGTCGTTCCGGGCCAGCCGGTGGTGAGCGCTTCGGCCCGCAGATGCACTTCGGTTTGTGTGCTTTTCGACGAGTCCTCATCTTCCAGCCCCACCTCACTCTCCGCGCTGTGTTCGCCGTGGGAGGTCTGGCCGGAGTCTGGGCGCAACAGGTTGGTGACGGGCGCAAGCCCGTCCTCCAACTCGACCGCAAACTCACCGGTGACGTGCTCGGAGTGGCCGCCTGACTCGTCGAGAAGCCGCATAATTCGGGCCGCAGCGGTACGTGAGGTGTGCACCTGAACTGCCGCCGCTGGAAGGCCTTGCAGCACCTCGAAGATCGCGAGTGGGGTGAGCACGATGACCGCGAGCTCAACCGGAGCGAGTGCGCCGGACACGACGCTCGGGATGCCCAGAATGGCTGCTGACAGTGCGGACGCGACCAGCGCGAACGTGAAGATGCCCTGGGCTAGACCGTCGTAGCGGGCGGCACGGTCCGTTGCCCGGTAGATGCGCTGCTCGATGCCGGCAAGGGCCTCGAACGACGTATTCAACGAACCAGCGACGGCCAACTCGGCGCTGTTCGACACAAGTTCGTGCGAGAGCACCGACATGTCTGTGCGAGCCTGCGAGGACTGCAGTTCCGTTTCACGGGCTGCCTTTTGCGCGAGCCACGGCGCAACCACGCCGGCGAGCAGCAGGCATACGGCGAGAGCGAGTGCCGCGGGTATGTGGAATAAGCCGACAAACACGACCGAGCCCATCGACAGAACGGCTGCTACGAGCGCGGGAATGATACCGCGCACCACCACATCGCCCACCGCGTCCACGTCCGCGGAGACGCGAGCGAGCAGGTCACCGCGGCGTAGCGTTCCGGCGGTCTGGGCGTTTCCGGTGGCCAGCCGCGCATAGATGTGCGTGCGCAGCGAAGCCATGCCCTTGAGCGCAACCGAGTGCGTGGCCAGCCGTTCAAGATAGCGGAACAGGCCGCGCGTGATGCCGAACATGCGCACGCCAACGGTCGCGACGGTCAGTTGCATGACCGGTGGCATCTGGGATGCACGAGCTATCAACCATGCGGAGACCGCTGCAAGGGCGATCGAAGAGCCAAGCGAGATGACACCCATGAGTACCGCACGGGCAACTTCTGAGCGAGAGATATCGAGTAGTGCGATGGCCCGGCGCAGAGGTGCTGGGGCTAGCGCGTCGTTGTGGACGGAAGCGTAACTTTCACGAAGTGAGTTGCGAGACGGTGAGACCTGATCAGGAGTCGACATGAGAACCCTCCTTTCGCCCCGCGGCGGACTCGCTGGGCGTTGCCGTGGGCACGCCAGCGGAGACAATGTGCTGCGCCGACACTTCGATCACGTGGTCGGCGCGGGCGATGAGTGCTTCGCGGTGTGCGATCACGATGATCGTGCGGCCCTGGGCGCGTAGTGAATCGAGTGCGGTGAGAACACGGTCTTGTGTGGCTGCGTCAAGATGCGCGGTCGGTTCGTCGAGGATGAGGACCGGCGCACTGCTGAGCAGAGCCTTAGCGAGGACGAGACGTTGGCGCTGGCCCACCGACAGTCCGAGTCCACCTGAACCGATGACGGTGTCGAGGCCTTCGGGCAGTTCTGCCACGACCTCATCGAACCCAGACATCTCCAGTGCGCGATGTAGGGCGGACGTAGTGGACTCGACGTGCGCGGTGGTGGTGGCGTGACCTGGCTGTGCATCTGCCAAGAGTGCAGCGTGCAGGGGTCCCGGAGGCAGGGGAGCGCGCTGCGTCAACCAGGTGACCTGTGACCACAGTGATTGCGGTTCGATCTGATCCACGGGTACCGACTCATCAGCGCTTTCGACCGTGATCGAACCACCATCGAGCGCAACCAAGCCGAGCAGGGCAAGCACCGAGGTGGTCTTGCCCGCGCCAGATGCTCCGGTGATTGCCGTGATGCGGTGAGGTTCTATGCGGGCGTTCAATCCGGCTGGAGCGAGCAGTTCGCGGCCCGGAGCGGCAACGCTCGCATCCCTGAACGTGAATGAGGCGTTGTCGAGAGTGGGACAGCGCCGGGTTCCGATTGGACGGGGAGTCTGTTCAAGAACTTCGACCGCTGCATTGAAGGCGGCGATTCCGTTGGTGCTCGCGTGGAATTGGGTACCGACGTTGCGCAGCGGGAGGTAGACCTCGGGGGCGAGCATGATGATGACTAGAGCCATTTCAAGGCCGATGTATCCGTAGACGAGCCGCAGCCCCACGCTTACGGCAACCAGTGCCACGGAGAGTGTGGTGAGAAGTTCGAGCACCATGCCTGAGAGGAACGCGACTTGGAGAGTACGCATGGTGGAACGGGCGTAGGCTTCACCGAGTTGCTTGACCCGCTTGATGGGGCCAATCTCGCGGCCAAACGCGCGCAGGGTCGGTAGTCCGGCAATCAGGTCGAGCACCTGGGAGCCAAGCCGCGACATTGTGGCGAGGCGCTTCTCGGAGGTCTTCTGGGTCAGGTAGCCCACCAGAATCATGAAGATGGGGATCAGCGGGATCGTGCCCACAATGATGAGGCCTGAGATCCAGTCGATCCCGAACACCACGGCAATTGCCGCTGGCGTGACGGTTGCGCTCAACAGAAGTTGGGGGAGGTAGCGCACAAAGTAGGGACGCAGATCGTCCAAACCCCGGGTCGCAAGGTTGACCACGTCGAGGCCGTTCGAGCCAGACGGTGTCGGGAGCGACAGCCAGCGTGGGCCAAGCGCGATTGCCTGGGAGAGTAGCTGGCGGCGCAGATCGATGATGACAGCGATAGATGCCCTGTGTGCATATCGCTCCGACAACCCAGTCACGAGCGCTCGGGCTACAACCACAGCCGCAAGTAGGTAGAGCGGGGTCGCCACATCCGAGAGAGACTTGCCCTGCGCGATCACGGGAGCGATGGCAGCGGCAATCAGCAGCGCTTGCGCGATCACAAGGGCCGCGGAAGCGGCCCCGAACGCTGCCGTCAGGATGACGTACCAGCGTGCCGGAGCCGCTACCTTGAGGAGCTTTGGGTCAAGAGGCTTCAAAAATCAGTCCTGAAGCTCTGCCTTTGGCACCGAAAGCGACGGTAGACCGATCGCGTCTGGGATGTGGTCCACCTTGAGGCGTTTGCGGAACACCCAGAATGTCCAGCTCTGGTAGAGCAGAACAACCGGTACAAGAGCTACAGCCACCCAAGTCATAATGGTCAGCGTGTACTTGGTCGAGGAAGCATTCTCTACCGTCAGTGAGTACAGACCGTTGATGTCTGGCATGACGTTGGGGAACATCGAACCGAAGATCAGTACGACCGCTGCAACGATGGCCAGGGCAGACCAGATGAACGCCCATCCTTCGCGGCCCTTTGCGTTCGCGAGGAACGTTGCGATGAGACCGACTGCTGCGACAACAACCGCGGCCCACGTCCATGTGGAAGAGGAGTAGGCGACCTGCGCCCACACTGCCCAGGTTCCAGCTGCAACAATCGAAGCAAGCGAGAACTTACCTGCCAGCGCACGAGCCCTAACGCGCATCCCGCCATCCGTCTTCAAGGAAATGAAGATCGCTCCGTGTTGGAGGAACAGCAGGGTGGTCACTACACCGCCGAGCAGCGCGAACGGCGAGAGTAGCGCAAAGAACCCGCCAACGTACTGGTGGTTCTCATCGAGATGCACACCGCGCACGAGGTTAGCGAAAGCTACACCCCACAGGATGGACGGAGCCCACGCGCCGAAGATGAGGCAGATGTCCCACTTGCGCTTCCATGATTCCTTTTCAATCTTTGACCGCCATTCGAAGCCCATGACACGGACGATCAGAGCGATCAGGATGATGAACAGCGGAATGTAGAACCCGGAGAACATTGTTGCGTACCATTCGGGGAAGGCCGCGAAGGTCGCACCACCGGCGGTGAGTAGCCACACCTCGTTACCGTCCCACACGGGGCCGATTGTGTTGATGAGGAGTCGACGTTCCTTTTCGTTCTTGCCGAGGATGCCGAGGAGCATACCGACACCGAAGTCGAATCCTTCGAGCACGAGGTATCCGGCCCACAGGATGGCGATGAGGATGAACCAAAGAATTTCGAGAGTCATGTGTTCTTTTCCTTAATCCTTTGTCCGGTCACTCAGTACGCGAACGAGAGCGGGGCATCCGCGTCTTTTTCACGGTCTGGGTTGGCTTCTGGCGATTCATCGGTCACCGTCTCCGGTGCTCCGTGGGCCATGTAGCGCCAGATCAGACGAACCCACACGGTCGTCAGCACGGTGTAGATGATGGTGAAGATGATGAGCGAGGCCGCGACGACCCCTGCCCCCTGGGCCGTGGTCACACCGTCTGCGGTGAGCATGCGGATATCCGGCAGGCCGTCCGGGTTCGGAGCGACGATCCACGGCTGACGTCCCATCTCGGTGAAGATCCAACCGAACGCC
>DALZEF010000023.1:11519-47475 GCA_031979385.1 Timonella sp.
AACGCCGAGGCGAGGAACGGCATGGGGATGGCGACAAGTCCGAGGGTAGCGAACCACTTCGCGCTCGCGGACTGCTTTTTGCGGGTGAGCCACAGGCCAGCCAATGCGAGGGCCGCGGAACCTGCTGCCCAACCGATCATGAGACGGAAGGACCAGTAGGTGACCGTCAGGTTCGGAGAGTAGTCGATCTTGTTGCCATTGGCGTCGAACTCACCGTATTTGGCGGCGTATTCCTCCTGCAGTTCGTTGATGCCCTTGAGTGGGGCATTGAAGTCGCCTTTGGCAAGATATGAGGTCAGACCGGGGATCTCGATGAGGTGTTTCACGTTCTCACAGTCGTTTGTGAAGTCGCCGACTGAGAAGATTGAGAATGGGGTTCCGCCTTCGGGGTGGCTTTCGCACATTGCTTCGGCTGCGGCCATTTTCATGGGCTGCTGTTGGAACATGAGCTTTGCCTGGACGTCACCGGAGACTGCGAGTCCGATGCCGGCGATGATCATCGTGATCAGACCAAGGCGGAATGCGGAGCGGTACATGTCCGCGTGCTCCTTGCGCCCACGCTTGTTCTCGCGCACCATCCACCAGGCGGCGATACCTGCCACGAAGGTGCCTGCGGTCAGCCACGCTGCGGTGATCGTGTGCGGGAATGCTGCGAGCACGGTTGAGTTGGTCAGGACCGCAACTATGTCGGTCATTTCCGCGCGGCCAGTCTCAGGGTTATAGACCGCACCAACCGGGTGCTGCATCCACGAGTTGGCTGCCAGGATGAAGTAGGCGGACAGGGTCGTGGAGATCGCCACCAGCCAGATGCATGCCAGGTGCACTTTCTTGTTCAGGCGATCCCAACCGAAGATCCACAGCCCAAGGAAGGTCGACTCGACGAAGAACGCTGCGAGCGCCTCCATTGCGAGCGGTGCTCCGAAGACGTCACCAACGAAACGCGAGTACTCGGACCAGTTCATACCGAACTGGAACTCCTGGACGATACCGGTGGCAACACCGATCGCGAAGTTGATCAGCAGGAGTTTCCCGAAGAACTTGGTGAGTTTGAGCCACCGTTCGTCCTTCTTCGTCACCCACATCGTCTGCATGATCGCGACGAGGGCGGATAGGCCGATCGTGAGCGGAACGTAGAAGAAGTGGTACACGGTTGTGATGGCGAATTGCCACCGTGCAATGTCAAGGGCTTCCATGGTTCTCCGTACGGGCTGGGGGATATGCGAAAACTATACGAATCGACCGTATTCTTTGTTCCGAGATTTTCTTGGGACATTGGTCCCGCAATCGCTGTGATGTGAGGGTGGAGTTTCGTTCTTCGTGTCCTCGTTTGGGTGTGTCTCCGCCCGCTTTGAATAGTAACTGACACTTAGTCATGATCTGTCACTATGTGGGACCTTTGCCCCAGGGCTGATTCTGGGGAACTGCATCCGCTTATGCCGCTGGCAGCGGTCTGCTTCGCGAGACCGCTACACTCCGCACCGCTACTTTGTTCCCCAGGCGGGCGCGATGTTGCGTGCGACACGCCCGAGTGCACGCCCTATGGCGCGGGTGCAGTCCAGGGAACGAAGTCCGTAGGGCCCATGAAATGGCCAATATGGCCAATGCGGTGTACGTCTCTATCTCGCGGCTTCGGGATGGTGCTGTGCGATACTTGAAAAGGCTCGGGGAACCACACCCCCATTGGCCACACATCGCTCGACGCAACCGCGAACGCGGATCTGGTCAAAGATATCGGCGATGACTGTACAGCGAAGAAACCTCGCAGCGCAGGCGCGTGAAACACACGCAGGCCGCGCGCAACTGCTGCTCAGTCGAGATATCGCGACCACGATCGCTCGCCCTTGCGGACCGGGACTCAAGGACTTCCGTCCGCGAAGCACAACTTCGTAGGGACGACTACCGGCTGTATAGCTCAGTGGGTGTGGCACTGGTCTATCCACAGCAAGATGGAGCACACAGCGTGACGCTCAATGATGAACCAACCAACTCGGCGCAGGAGCCGAAGAAGCCAGCACGTCGCCGGGTAACCCGTGCGACCTCAGCACCCGTTATCGCCCCGGTCCAGTTTTTGACCGCCGATACACCGGCTACGTTCGCACCGAAGACCACGGCTGGCAATGCCACCGTGGTGACCTCCGAAACCCCTAAGATTTCCGACGAGTCGGCGGACACGCCCGCACCTCGCCGTTCGCGCCGCGTTACCTCGTCCGGCAAGGCGACCACAGCGGCGGTTGCCGTGTCCGGCACCGCCTCGCAGATCGCTGAGCAGGCATCTGCCGCGAATGAGCGCGTCGCTGAAACCCCTGCGGCATCGACTGGGGATAATGCGGCGGTCGAACAGCCGAAGGGTGCTCGCAGGCGTGGCACCTCAAAGTCAGGTGGCCGTGCGAAGACCGAGAGCGCCACGGTGCCCGCAGCCAATGAGCAGATGTCGAGCGAATCTGTCGCCCAAGAGGAGTCCTCGGCTTCCGTGGCGAGCAACCCTCGCAAGCGTGCCACCAGGAAAGCCGCCGTGGCAACGGTTGAGGCAGAAGCAACTGAGAGTGCGACTGGTGATGACAGCGAGAACGCGGCTGTGCAACCCGACGCCAAGGCTGACGAGCGTGACAACCGTGCCCGCGGTCGCTCACGCTCAACCCGCAACATTGAGAAATCCAAGGCAGACGACACTGGAGTGGACTCGTCGGAAAGCCTCGACGAACAGGCTCCAACGGAACCCGCGCAGAGCAGGAAGTCCCAGGGCGGAAGGCGTACCCGCACGCGGAACAAGACATCAGACGTGTTCTCTGATGTGCGCACGGAGCAGCCCATCAAGGCTGAACCAGTGGTTGAGACCCCGCAACGCCCACGCCTTGCCGCGACTGCATTGCTTTTCCAAGCTCCCGACCTCTCCTCTGTTCCAGCCCGTGGCGTTGGCGCTCAGATCGATCCGGTAGACCAGGTCGAGGAAGACGAGGAGATCGTTGAGGAAGAGGCTGTCGCCGAGGAGACTGCCTCGAAGCCTGCGCGGACTAAGCGCGAGCGTAACCGGAACCGCAACCGACGCGAGGACGTAACGGAAAGCGACTCTCAGGAGACGCCGGAAGACTCTGGCGAAGAGACCGCTGATGACGATGCGAACGGCGACGAGGAAGACTCATCCTCGCCGCGCCGTCGGCGCCGTCGTGGCGGTCGTGGCCGCCGCAACCGTTCATCCGGTAGCGACTCGAACGACGAGCAGGACGACGCCACCGACTCCGAGGATTCGGCTGATGCCGACACCTCGGCTGAGGCCTCAAACGACAACGATGACGACGACGAATACTCGTCCTCGCGTCGCCGTCGTCGTCGCCGTCGCCGTTCATCCGACTCAGACTCCGGGACGCGCAACCCCTCCGATGAGGTCACCGCCCTTAAGGGATCAACCCGACTAGAGGCCAAACGTCAGCGTCGTCGCGAAGGACGTGACGCGGGACGCCGCCGCACCATCATCACTGAAGCCGAGTTCTTGGCACGCCGCGAATCCGTCGAACGCTCGATGATCGTGCGCGAGCGCAACGGTCGCACCCAGATTGCAGTCCTCGAAGACGGCGTACTCGTTGAGCACTACGTGTCCCAGCAGAGCCAAGCGTCCATGGCTGGCAACGTGTATCTGGGCCGGGTCCAGAACGTGCTGCCTTCCATGGAGGCCGCCTTCATCGACATCGGTAAGGGCCGCAATGCCGTCCTGTACGCCGGTGAGGTGAACTGGGACGTGCACGGACTCGACGGCCAGCCGCGACGCATCGAGGATGCCCTCAAGTCAGGCGACTCCGTTCTCGTGCAGGTCACCAAGGACCCAATCGGTCACAAGGGTGCGCGACTGACCTCGCAGGTCACGCTCGCTGGACGCTACCTCGTGTATGTGCCCGGCGGAGGGATGACCGGCATCTCCCGTAAACTCCCTGAAGTTGAGCGCACACGCCTCAAGCGCATCCTGCGCGAAGTGCTGCCTGAGGGGTCGGGCGTCATCGTGCGCACCGCCGCGGAAGGCGCGTCTGAGGAGGAGCTGACCGCCGACATCGCGCGCCTGCGCAATCAGTGGGACTCGATCCAGAAGAAGGCGAAGAGCGCGAACGCCCCAGCTCTGCTTCAGGGCGAGCCTGACCTCGCGATCCGCGTGGTGCGTGACATCTTCAACGACGACTTCACCTCGCTCAAGGTGCAGGGCGACAGCGTGTGGAACGAGATCTCGGAGTACGTCAACGAACTCGCGCCAGACCTCGCCGAACGCGTGAGCAAGTGGGTCGGACCGAAGGACATCTTCTCCTCCGCGCGCATCGATGAGCAGCTTGCCAAGGGCATGGACCGCAAGGTGTGGTTGCCGTCTGGTGGTTCACTCGTGATCGACCGTACCGAGGCAATGACCGTGGTTGATGTCAACACCGGTAAGTTCACCGGTGCTGGTGGCACGCTCGAAGAGACCGTGACCCGTAACAACCTCGAAGCAGCCGAGGAAATCGTGCGCCAACTGCGCCTGCGCGACATCGGTGGAATCATCGTGATCGACTTCATCGATATGGTGCTCGAATCCAACCGTGA
Source organism: Timonella sp. (assembly GCA_031979385.1). Taxonomy (GTDB): domain Bacteria; phylum Actinomycetota; class Actinomycetes; order Actinomycetales; family Cellulomonadaceae; genus Timonella. The sequence goes on from DALZEF010000023.1 coordinate 16,080, forward strand.
TCTCGTGCTGCGCCGTCTAGTTGAGTGCCTCGGGCGTGATCGAACCAAGCACCAGGTCGCTGAAGTGACCTCGCTCGGCCTCGTACAGATGACCCGCAAGCGTGTGGGTCAGGGGCTCGTTGAGGCATTCTCCACGAACTGTGAACACTGCAACGGCCGCGGATTCATCGTCCACGAGGAACCGAACGAGAAGCAGGGGCAGCACGCCCACAACAACTCGCCAGCCATCAGCGGCGAGGACAGTGGCTCGGGTACATCCAAGCGCTCACGGCGCAAGCGGAACGTAGCCAAGGACACCGAATCGCCCAGCGCTGAGACCGCCTCGAACACTGACGGTGAGCACGAGGACCGCGATGCAGTGAAGGTCAAGCTCGCGACGATTGCCGCGGCCGCGGCACACGCTCACGAGGTTGAGAGCAGCGTGGCCAGCACCGACTCAGGTAGGCCTGAAGAGGCTAGCCCGGCAGCGGTTGAAGAAGCCGCAGCATCTGACGACGCGCAGGGTGAGGCCAAGGAAAAGTCGAAGAGCTCCGGTAAGAAGGGCAACGGCAAGGCCAAGAAGAGGTCGAAGCCCAAGTCCGCTCCGGATTCGGTGGGAAGCACGCAGGAAAACGCGGCATCCGACGCGACCTTGCCACAGGCTCACGGTGAGGTAGCGGCTCACACCGAGGACTCGTCGGCAAGCAATGGCGAAGAGAAGGCCGCACCTCTGATCGATGTTCTTGCGGAATTCGGTCTCAAGCCAGCAGACGGAAACTAGGCATGCGTGCCTAGTAATACGCGGTGAATGGCCGCCCCTTCCTCTCGAAGGGGCGGCCATTCGCCTACGTCCCTTCGGACTGGCGCCCACCCGGCGAACCGGAGCATAGAGTACGGTTTTCTATGTTTTCCCTAATTTTTTATTGGGTAGAACGTAGAAAACTGTACTGTGGCGTGCGCGGCAGAGTGGATCGCGGCGCTCGCAGCGCAGGTAAGCGGAATCACGTTAATTGAGGTCCAATTGTGTCCCACGTAACCGCCGAAAACTAGTACAATTGATGACCGTGAGTGTCTTCGTGATACTTACAAAAACCTTTCCGGTGTGCATGATGACCATTGGTGCATCTTGTGGCTAGGAAGGCAGGTCACGGAAGCTGCCAATGCGAAAGTACTGGTGAGAACCGATCCTGCATACCTGATCTTTGCTCGCGCAAAGATTGGAAGCCGTATGGCATTAGTTCCAACTGCGACTTCAAGAGAGACGAGTTCGCTCGCCTCCTCGTAAGTGTGGAATAACTGCTGACGACGGAACGGACGAGTAAACCGACGTTGTTTGTAGTTTGGCTGAGGTGGCCACTGGCCACGTGACTCAACCGCTTGAGTGGCATGAACCGATGGACGTGGTGCCGCCCGAGAAAGAGCTCAACGCTCTGACAAGAACACGTCCACACTTTCGAAAGAGAGAACATTCGTGGTTTACGCGATCGTTAAGGCTGGCGGACGCCAGGAAAAGGTTGCCGTTGGTGACGTTGTCGTAGTCGACCGTATTTCGGCCGAAGCAGGCTCCACCGTTGAGCTTCCTGCAATCCTCCTCGTAGATGGTGACAAGGTAACCACCGATGCAGCAAAGCTTGCACAGGTGAAGGTTACCGCTGAGATCCTCCGTGACGAGAAGGGTCCAAAGATCAGCATCCTCAAGTACAAGAACAAGACCGGTTACCGTAAGCGCCAGGGTCACCGTCAGAAGCTGACCCGCATTACCATCACCGGCATCAAGTGACTCTCCCACGTTCCTGAATAGGCACGTAGGACAACACATACTTAGGAAAGACAGGTACTGTCATGGCACACAAAAAAGGTGCAAGCTCGTCCAAGAACGGTCGCGACTCGAACGCACAGCGTCTTGGTGTAAAGCGCTTCGGTGGTCAGGTTGTCAAGGCTGGCGAGATTATCGTTCGTCAGCGTGGAACCCACTTCCACCCAGGTGAGAACGTAGGACGCGGTGGCGACGACACCCTCTTCGCTCTGACCGCAGGTGCAGTCCAGTTCGGCACCCGCCGCGGACGCAAGGTCATCGACATCGTCGAGGCCTCTGCCTGATCTAGGCACACTGGTTCAACGCTGCAGGGACGCACCAATGGTGCGTCCCTGCGTGTTTATGTCCTAGCTTGAGCCATAGCATCTGCGCTGTGGAAGGCTAGAGATATGTTTGCTTTACTTTGACCCCTTAATGATTGGTACATCATGGCCGCTTTTGTTGACCGCGTGACTATCCTTGCCCGAGGCGGCAATGGAGGACATGGTTGTGCCTCTATTCGCCGCGAGAAGTTCAAACCGCTTGCTGGACCTGACGGCGGCAACGGTGGCCGCGGTGGAAACGTGATTCTGCGTGTGGACACTCAGGTGACCACCCTGCTTGAATACCACCACTCGCCATTCCGGGCTGCCCAGAACGGCGGCCCTGGAATGGGCGACTACCGCCACGGGTTCAATGGCGAAGACCTGATCCTGCCTGTTCCAAACGGAACAGTTGTCAAGGATAAGAAGGGCAACGTGCTTGCGGACCTTATGGGTGAGGGCGTCGAGTACGTGATCGCGTATGGGGGCGTGGGCGGACTCGGTAACAACTCGCTGGCCTCCAAGCGTCGTAAGGCGCCGGGTTTCGCGCTGCTCGGTGAAGAGGGCTACGAGAACTCTGTTGTCCTCGAACTGAAGTCGATCGCGGATGTTGCACTTGTGGGTTACCCGAGCGCGGGAAAGTCCTCGCTGATCGCCGCGATGTCTGCGGCCCGACCAAAGATTGCGGACTACCCGTTCACCACGCTCGTGCCAAATCTTGGCGTGGTTCAGGCGGGGGAGTCTCGCTACACGATCGCGGACGTACCGGGTCTCATCCCTGGCGCGTCTGAGGGCAAGGGACTCGGCCTAGACTTCCTGCGCCACATCGAACGCTGCGCAGTGATCGTGCACGTGCTCGACACCGCAACCCTCGAACCGGGCCGTGACCCACTCACCGACCTCGAGACCATCGAACAAGAACTGCGCGCCTACTCCGATGAACTTGAACTCGAGGGTTCGCGCATCCCGCTGCACGAGCGCCCACAACTTGTGGTGTTGAACAAGATCGACGTGCCGGACGGCCAAGAGCTCGCTGAATTTGTGAAGCCTGCTATCCAAGAGCGCGGTCTGCGCGTGTTCGAGGTCTCAGCGGTCTCGCATCAGGGTCTCAAGGATCTGAGCTTCGCGCTTGCCAAGTATGTTGAGCACGTACGCAAGCAGCAGCCAGAAGCCGCACGCCAAGTGGTGACCCTCGTGGAACAGACTCCCCAGGACGTGCCATTCACCGTTGTGCGCAGGGTTGACCACACCGGCGATGTGTACTTCTCGGTGCGTGGAACCAAACCTGAGCGTTGGGTACGCCAGACCGACTTCAACAACGATGAGGCAGTGGGCTACCTCGCAGACCGTCTTGCGACACTCGGTGTTGAGGACGGCCTGTTCAAGGCCGGAGCAGTAGCCGGTGACGAGGTACGTATCGGACCAGAGGAGAACCAGGTCGTGTTCGACTGGGAGCCGACCATGACCACAGGTGCGGAACTTTTGGCTGGACCCCGTGGAACCGACATGCGTCTCGAAGAGCACGCCCGCCCAACCCGTGCAGACAAGCGCCGTGAATACAACGAGCGCATGGACGCCAAGACCGCCGCGCGTGAGGAGCTGTGGACCGAACGACAGTCCGGACACTGGATCGATCCGGGCACCGAAGACGAATAGGGAGACAATGGTCGGGTGACCTCACAAGCAAACGCAACCGACTCGTCGCCAAGCAAGAACCTTGACATGGATGCGCAGGAAACCAACCCGCGTGCGGCAATCGCGCGTGCCCACCGCGTAGTTGTCAAAATCGGTTCGTCTTCGCTGACAGGACCCGATGGACGGTTGTCCATCGGCCATCTCAGCGCGCTCGTGAATGTGATCGCGGAACGGAAGAAGCAGGGCAGCGAGGTCGTTCTGGTGTCGTCCGGTGCGATTGCAGCGGGTATGGTTCCACTCGGTCTGACCGCACGGCCCAAGGACCTTGCAACCGCCCAGGCGGCGGCGAGCGTGGGGCAAGGGCTGCTTGTGGCCCGGTACGCGGAGGAATTCGCATGGCATGGGATTCGTGTGGGGCAGGTGCTGCTGACCGCCGAGGACACCGTGCGTCGCCACCACTACCGCAATGCACAGCGCGCGATCGAACGATTGTTAGCGCTTGGCATCGTGCCGATCATCAACGAGAACGACGCGGTGGCAACCGAAGAGATCCGATTCGGCGACAATGACCGGCTCGCCGCGCTCGTGTCCCACATTGTCCGTGCCGATGCGATGGTGCTGCTGACCGACGTCGATGGACTGTATGACGGTCCGCCCAAGCGTCCAGGTGCTAAACGGATTCCGGTTGTGAACTCCTTTGCAGAGATCAGCGATGTCGAGGTGACCACAAAGGGCTCTTCCGTGGGCACGGGCGGCATGGTGTCGAAACTCGAAGCGGTGCGTATTGCCACATCCACGGGCATTCCTGTCGTGTTGACGCTCGCATCCAACGTATCCGCCGCGCTGCGCGGAGAGGACGTCGGCACCTGGTTCTCGGTGTCGGGAAAGCGGATGACCCGCCGCCGCTTGTGGCTCGCCTTTGCCGCGAAGACACGCGGTCGGCTGATTGTCGACGATGGGGCTGCGAGGGCGGTTCAAGGCGGGTTGGCCTCGTTGCTGCCTGCGGGAGTGACCTCCGTGGACGGTGAGTTTGAGGCGAACGACCCCGTTGAGGTCGTCGATCTTGCTGGTAATGTCATCGCACGAGGGCTCGTGGCATATGGATCGGATGAGATTCCGGCACTGCTGGGGCACAACACGAGTGCCCTTAAGGAACGACACGGCGATGGATACGATCGGGCGATCATCCACCGCGATGACCTGGTGGTCTCGCGGCGTCCCCGGAAGACCAAATAGCCCATAACGTTTCGAAAAGGGCGGTTCGCTTGGTGCGAGCCACCCTTTTTCTATGCATTGAGGAAGGCCGGTGTAGCGAGGGGGTAGTGAATCTAGCCAGCGTTGATGGGTTGCATATTTCGATGGGGATATGGTGCCGTGTTTCCGGCAGTGTTTGTCAGTGGCAGCGATTATGCTGGCGGACATGGGGCACAACCAGACACAGACGCCAACACTTCCCAGACAAGCCGTTCGCCGATATGCAATCGGATCAATAGGCACCGGCGGATTTGGCACTCTTCCCGGACTCGTACTGGTGTACTTCCTGACCGATTCCCTGGGTGTGACGGCGCTCGCGGCTGGTGTCATCATGACGGTGGCCAAGCTCTGGGATGTCGTGATCGACCCACTGCTTGGATCACTGTCAGATGCAAGCCTGAAACGCACGGGTTCACGCAGGCGGTTCATGCTTCTCGGCGCGCTCCTGCTGCCCGTGTCCTTTGTGCTCATGTTTGCCGTTCCACCAGGGTTGACCGGATGGGGAGCGGCAGCATGGGTTCTCGTGTTCTTCACGGCGTGCGCTACGGCCTTCTCCCTGTTCCAAGTGCCCTATATTGCGCTTCCTGCGGAACTCAGCGATGACTACGATGACCGCACCCGCATTTTGACGTGGCGGGTGGTCGTGCTGACTATCGGGATCCTCGCCTTCGGTGGTGGAGGCCCGGCGCTTCGTGAACTTGCCGGTGACAATGTGCGGCTTGGCTACATCATCATGGCTCTTGTCGCGGCATTCGCTTTTGGTTGGGCATTCTGGTTGTCCTCCAGGGTCGCACCGGTTTCCGCACCTGCACCCGAATCAGAGCGGGTGCGCATCCCGGTCTCGCAATGGCCCGCGATCCTCGGAAACTCCTACCGAGAAGCACTTGGCCTGGTTCGTGCGAACGTCGCATTTCGGGCTTTACTCGGTGCCTTTTTCGCTCAAGCACTTGCCACTGGGCTTATGCTCGCGTCAGCTCAGTACGTGGCCACCTGGGTGATGGACTCCCAAGCCGCTGTGACCTACCTGTTTGTGGCTCTCATCGGGCCCGCGCTCTTCATGGCACCGGTGTGGGGCCGTCTGGCGCTGCGCGTCGGTAAGGAGCAGGCCTTTGTCTATGCTTCCCTCGTGTTCCTTGCCGGAGCGCTTGCCCTGGGCGGTCTCCTCTGGTGGGAACCGGGCATATGGGTCTACATCGCGGTCGCGGTCTGCGGCGGGGCGTATGCCGGAATGCAGAGTCTACCAATGGCGATGCTGCCCGATGTCATCTCGTATTCGCTCAATAGCGTAAGCCAAGAACGGAAACAGCCAGAATCGTCGCCAAACGTGAAAGACAGCGAAACCGGAGCCGGAACTTTCGGCGGTACCTGGACCGCAGGGGAAACCACGGGGATGGCACTCGGAACCACGCTGATGACGGTCCTGCTTGCTGTGAGCGGCTATATCGAGTCAACTGCGGGGCAGACCGTAACCCAACCTGACAGTGCCGTGACTGCCATTGTCGTCGCCTTCTCGATCGCCCCCGCAATGTGCGTCGCGTTGAGTCTTGTCCCGCTACTGCGCTACCCTCTGCGTCGTCACGACATCAGAGGTCCCCATACGCCTGAAACGTCCTCACAGTCCATACACGGATGAGAACGGCACGACTACACCCACCCACCTCGTGAATCGGAGTCGCCTCGTGACTGAACTGTCGCCGCGTGCCCAACGCATCATCGAAGATATCCAGAAGATTCGCGTCAACGATGCGCCAACCCATGGCGGGCGAGTGCTCAGCTATGTGTATGACTCAGGCATTGCAGAACTCGACGAACTAGCAGCAGCCGCGGCCCGCGAGGTTCAAGCCGTCAACGGACTCGACCCGACCACGTTCCCATCGATTGCGGTCATGGAACGAGACCTGCTTGGATTCGCCCGCGCCGCCCTGAACGGAGGGGACGACGTCTTCGGCAACGTGACAACCGGTGGCACCGAGTCATGTCTGCTCGCGATCAAGACCGCGCGAGACGTGTGGCGGGCCAAGAACAAACAGTTTGGGAAGCACGCCATAGGCCGAATCGTCGCGCCGTCGACCGTGCATGCGGCAATCCACAAAGCTGCGGCCTACTTCGACCTCACCCTCGATCTCGTGCCCGTGGATCCGACAACCGGCGCGGTGAGCGCGGAAGCGGTCATCAACCGTTTGGGCTCCGACGTTGCTGTGGTCGTCCTGTCAGCACCGAATTACCCCTACGCCCAATTGGACCCCATTGAGCAGGTCGCTCGGGTAACCTTCGACCGCGATATCGCTTTGCACGTTGACGCGTGTATCGGCGGATTCGCACTGCCGTGGTGGCAAGGAGTCACGCAGCCCTGGGATTTCTCGGTCCCTGGCGTCACCTCAATCTCGGCAGATCTCCACAAGTACGGGTATGCACCGAAAGGCATATCGATTCTGTTGCAGCGCGGTGTGCAGCGGCACCGCGCGCAGTACTTCTCAATCGTTGGCTGGCCTGGTTATCCAGTGGTCAATCCAACCCTGCTTGGCTCCAAATCAGCCGGACCAATCGCTTCCGCGTGGGCCATCACCTCGTATCTGGGGAAGGACGGATTCGCCGAGTTGGTTGCCCGGACACAACGGGCCACTGAAGAACTGATAGACGGGCTGTCCCACGTGCTAGGACTGCGGGTTCAAGGCGATCCTGTTGGGCCGCTTTTCGCGATCGTATGCGATGAGGCAGCGCGCCCGAGTGAGCGGGTCGATCCACACCTCCTTGTCGACGAACTGCGCACCCGCGGGTGGTTCTTTCAGTCCCAACCCGGTTGCTTCCAGGTCGATGGGTCGTCGCTGCCACATTCGGCTCACCTCACCATCACACCGGTTATTGCTGATCAGACCGAAGACCTCTTGGAGGCCGCACGGCAGTCCGCGAACATCGTTCGAGGGCGGTCCTCTGCCGGACAGAGCGAACTCGTGCACAAGGCTGCTGCCGCGGTTATGGGAGTGCTGGCACAGCATGGCGTTGGTGCAGACGGCAGTGGTGTTGATGACGTGCCGAGCCAAGTGATCCACCAACTTCTTGCCGTCCTAGGATTTGATCCTGGAGTGGGTGATCTGCCAACGGACATGTCCTCGCTACTTGCCACGGCTCAACGTATTCCGTCACCCATCGCACAGCGGTTGCTCACAGAAGTTCTCGCGCTCGTGGTGCAACCTGCACCGGACCCCTTCTAAGGCTGATCGCGACCAGTCCTCGAAATGCTGTTCCCCAACACGTTGGATCTGTTCTAGCCTTGAAGACATGACAGAACTTGTGGACGCAACCAATCAGCAATCACGCGACGATGTAACGGAGCAGGTACTCGCGATTGCTCGCCGTGCAAAGATCGCCTCACGGGCGCTTGCAACTGCAACCCGCGGCACAAAAGATACGGTACTCGAGGCCATAGCCCAGGCTCTCGTGGAGAACAGCACCCGCCTCATCGAGGCGAACGCACTCGACCTTGAACGAGGGCGCGCGAACAACATGAAGACCGGGTTGCTTGACCGGCTTGCTCTGAACGAGGAACGCATCATTGCGATTGCAGACGCCATGCGTGAGGTGGCTTCGCTGCAGGATCCGGTGGGCGAGGTCGTGCGTGGTTCGCGTCTCCCCAATGGGTTGCGACTGACTCAGGTGCGCGTGCCCATGGGCGTCGTGGGCATGATCTATGAAGCTCGGCCGAATGTCACGGTTGATGCTGCCGCACTGAGCCTCAAGAGCGGAAACGCCGTGATCCTGCGTGGCGGTTCAGCCGCCGCATCCTCAAACGCCGTGATCGTTGAGATCCTCCGGGAAACACTCGAGACTCAAGGACTGCCAGCCGATCTGGTCCAGACCGTCGACCCGTTCGGACGTCCGGGTGGTGTTGCGCTCATGCATGCCCGTGGCCTTGTGGATGTTCTGGTGCCCCGTGGGGGAGCAGATCTGATCCAGACCGTGGTCCGTGAGTCGACTGTACCGGTCATCGAGACCGGCGTGGGAAACTGCCACATCTACGTGCACGAGGACGCCGACGTGGAGATGGCAGTCAACATCATCGTGAACTCCAAGACTCAGCGTGTTGGCGTATGCAATGCCGCGGAGACGTTGCTGGTGCATAAGGACGCCGCAGAGCAGATTCTTCCCGCCGCATATGCAGCCCTGGCCTCGGAGAACGTGACATTCCATGTTGATGCAGAGTCCGCCACATTCGGGGTGGGAGGCCCAGAGTTCGTTGAGGCCACAGACGAGGACTGGGCAACCGAATACGGCTCGTACGACCTGGCTGTCCGTGTGGTTGACTCACTGGATCAGGCAATCGACCACATCCGCACCTGGACTTCTGGCCACACCGAGGCGATCGTCACCGCCTCGTATGAGGCATCGGAACGATTCATCGCGGAACTCGACTCCGCGGCGATCATGGTGAACGCCTCAACTCGGTTCACTGATGGCGGACAGTTTGGTCTCGGGGCCGAAATCGGAATCTCCACCCAGAAGTTGCACGCCCGCGGCCCAATGGGACTTCCTGAACTGACCACCACCAAGTGGATCGTACGTGGTGAGGGGCAGATCCGAGGTTAGGAATTTTCACAGGGACACCCCTTACACTGGCTGTGCGTCGCTGGAACCAAGCCGTTGCGAACGGCTTGAGCGGTGCGGCCCGACCAAAGAGACCGAAGGAACGTCACGTTTGGCGTGCTTTATTCAAGCGCGCTGGGCATGAGACACTTGAACTTCGGGTGAAAAATGCGTGTCATCCGCACGCACCGAACTGAACCACTGGAGGACCCAAGTGTCTGCACTTGTTCTAGCAGCAGCGAACGCTGAGGTTGTCAACGAACTTCCCATTGCCCCATCCGGCTACGGAATCATTGCTTTCACTGTGCTCATTGCATCGCTTATCGTGACGTACGCCTTCCGCAGCGTCGGTACCCGCCACTGAGTGAAGCGCTTGGGCGTTGAACATTCCTAAGGCTAGGGAACACGCGCGGGTCGGTGTGATGGGTGGAACCTTCGATCCAATCCACCACGGACACCTGGTTGCCGCGAGCGAGGTAGCCGCACAATATGACTTGGACGAGGTTATCTTCGTCCCCACCGGGCAGCCCTCGTTCAAGCAGAATCAGCAGGTGACTGAGGCAGAACACCGTTATCTGATGACGGTCATCGCGACCGCATCAAACCCACGCTTCACCGTGAGCAGGGTCGATATTGAACGCGAAGGCCTGACCTATACAGTGGACACACTGCGCGACCTCAAGCAGGAGCGCCCCGACGATGAACTGTTCTTCATCACGGGTGCCGATGCGGTCACGCAGATGGCACAGTGGAAGGATGCCGACATGTTGTGGAATATGGCCCAGTTTGTCGGTGTCACGCGGCCAGGGCACGACATTGATCTTTCAGGTCTTCCTCAGGACAGTGTGAAGATTCTCGAAGTCCCAGCAATGGCGATCTCCTCAACCAACTGCCGTGACCGCGCCCGCAATGGCCAACCTGTCTGGTATCTCGTGCCAGATGGGGTGGTTCAATACATTGCGAAGCACGGTCTGTACCAGCAAGAAGGTACCGAGGTATCTCAATGAGCAGCCCGAACTCCCACAATGAGCAAGGCCGTCCTCTGACTCGACGTGAACTACGTGAGTTGGCGGAGAAACAGGCTCTGCTCGCCACGCCGAATCCACAGGTCAATGCAGCGCCGCAACCTGCTTTTCCGCCAACCGCACAGGGCGCTTCAACGCCCGCGCCCACACACCAGTCCGCAGCACCGGTCCGAAGGACAACGGCGCGCCCTGCTCCCACACGGTCAGTTCCAGGTGCGAATACACCGATTCCTCATGAGGCCATCGGTCGCTTGCAGCGTCCAGGTATGGACAGCCGTCCGTCGGGTGCGGAGTCATCTGTAGGGCGCAGTCCCGAGGGAACGTCGCGCGGGTCAGCGCAACCAGCGTCACCGTACACCAGTGCTCCCGCAGCAGAGCAGGGTGGGCTTCGATCACGTCCGGTGGTTACTCCAACGGAGCAGCCAGTTCAGGTGACCCGTCGTTCGATGTATACGCAGGCGCCCGCTGCCGGTGTGCCGCAGGTGACTCCACCTGCTCAGGCTGGCGCCGTGCGGATGCTTGAGGAAACGGGAACCCTATCTCGGCTTGTCGATCCCCGTGAGTTTGAACCTTCGCGTCAGCCTGTGGCTCCACCGCGACAGGGGCCTTCCGAAGATCGTGCACGGATGTTAGAGACCAATACTGCGACGGCCCCGGCCGTGCCGCGCAGCAACCTCGCGGGTTTTATGCGGCAGGCACCCCCAAGTAGCCAGATCCCACGTGTTGAGCGGGACGAACACGGTAACTGGCGGGCGAGTTCCGGTGCCGAGGTTCAGGACCGTGTCGCACAGACTGGTGCCGTGCTCCCTCAGTGGGATGCAGGGTCGTCCCCATTTGCCGAGTTCAGCAGCAGGGTTGGACAGACTCAGGACGGACATTCGTTCACGCCTCAACAGCAGGTCGGCGGTTCTGGTCTGCCTGCTCGCTCCTCAGCTTTTCAGACACAGGGGCAGAGGGCGGAGAGCGCCGCTGGCTCAATCGAGGGTGAGCAGGCACGAGAAACGGGCGTTACAGGAGGATTCACGGCAGCGACCGCTCCTCCCGCGTGGGAAGCGATCACGAGCGTCGATTCGACCCTGCCAGTTGATCCAACAGCCGGTGGCGTTGCGGTCAGCAGCCTCCTCGCACAGACTCAGTCGGCCACACACCAGCCAGGACCGGGCGTGGGCGCTAGCGGGCCGACTCCATTGGGAGGCGGTTTGAGTACGCCTCCAGGTTCACGCGGCCCGATTGTAGATGAGCCAACTGCTGCGATGGCGGCGGTCTCACAAGAGTTGCCTGTGTCATTTGCCCCGGGATCAGGAGGAACTGGTGCACAAGGCCAACAGAACCCATTTGGGGCGGCACCTTTCGGTGAGCAGCCTGATCAGCAGCCCTCAGGTTTCGGAGATTTTGCTGGACTACAGGTGGATGAGACCGTTGAAGCCGAAGACCTGGACGAGGAAGACGCCGAACTCGACCACTCCTACACGTGGCTGCACTACATGATTCTTGTGGCCGTCGCGTTCGTTCTGGGCATGGTGATCTGGAAAGTCGCGTTGGACTCCGAACCAGCAGACCCTGGCGCAGAGACCGAGGCAGCCTCCGTTTCGGTGAATGTGGATCCGCTTGCACTCAGGGCGTAGGAAGCAAGGTCACAGTGCTTGAGCGGTCTGAATGGCTCAAAATTCGTCATAATTGATAGACAGTCAAGCAACACATCGGCGAGAGCCGAACAAAAGGAGAACCGTGGCAGCCACTGAGCGCGCAATTGAACTTGCAATCATCGCAGCCCGCGCGGCATCGGACCGTAAGGCAGCAGAGATCATTGCACTCGATGTGAGCGAGAACCTGGTCCTTACTGATGCCTTCGTGATCGCGTCGGGTAACAACGAACGTCAGGTTGGCGCGATCGTCGATGCAGTTGAGGAAGCTTTACACAAGGCTGGTGCTAAGCGCCTGCGCCGTGAGGGTAAGGAAGGTGGCCGCTGGGTTCTCATTGACTTCGGTGACGTGGTCGTTCACGTTCAGCACCAGGAAGACCGTGCTTTCTATGCGCTTGAGAAGCTGTGGGCTGACTGCCCCGCCATCGAACTTCCGGAGGACGCTCGCGGCGGTGACGGCTCAGCTCCCGAATACGAGTTGGATGAGTTTGGCTTTCCACTCGTTGAGGATACTGAGGACTGAGATTTGACTGCCGGTTCTATTGTCTTGGTGCGCCACGGGCGGACCGCCTATAACGCGGCGATGCGTTTACAAGGCCAGGTCGATATTGACCTTGATGAGGTTGGCCAGTGGCAGGCCGAAACCTCAGCCAAGGCATTGACGGAGATCATTGCTCCAACGCGCATCCTCACCTCTGACTTGAACCGCGCAATTGCCACGGCGCGTACGATCGGGGCTTGCTACGGCGTCGAACCGATCATTGACAAGCGAGTCCGCGAACGTTCATTCGGTCCGTGGGAAGGCATGACCGGCGAGGAGATCTCCGCGCGGTGGCCCGAGGAGTTTGCTGCGTGGCGTGGTGGTTCTGAACCAACCACCGTCGGTATTGAGCTCAAGCGCGACGTGGCCGAGCGTATGTGCGCGGTTATTCTTGAGAACGCTGCCCAGATGGCTGATTCTGAGACTCTCATGGTTGTCTCGCATGGTGCTGCGATCTCGTGTGCCATCGCCGGTCTACTCGGGCAGGATGCTACGAGTTGGCGTGGCGTTGCGGGTATGAGCAACGTGCACTGGTCGCGTCTGGCCCGTAATACCTCACCTGGTGCGGAACCCGCGTGGCGTCTTGAACAGCACAATGTTGGCCCATCCGTCGTGTACGGCAAGAAGGCCTGGGAGAACGGTCCCGCAGACGTGTTCGCTGCACTTTGACCAGACCATTGGTGTTTTTGTTAACGACGAGGCCCTTCTGCCAGCGCACACTGCGCTGGCAGAAGGGCCTCGTCGTCAATCTGGGGTTGTATGGCGATGACAGAGTGCTACCCACGCAATAAGCGACGGGACCACCCACAAAACGTGGGTGGTCCCGTCGCTTATTGCGTGGGTGGACCGTAGGTCTAACGCCTAGCGAGCCCCTAGCAGGTCAAGCGCCCGCGAAGAACGCTCCAATTGCTCGCGACAGGTAAACAACGTCGTTGACGTGGCACATCTCGCGGGCGGAGTGCATCGAGATCAGGGGGATACCCACGTCAACGGTGCGGATACCGATGCGGGTCGCGGTGAGCGGGCCGATTGTGGAGCCACACGGGCTGTTGTTGTTCGACACGAAATCCTGATACGGCACGCCAGCCGCTTCACAGGAGCGAACCCACAGGGCCGCGCCAACGCCATCGGTTGCGTACCTCTGGTTGGCGTTGATCTTGAGCAGCGGGCCGTTTCCGGCGAGTGGCTGGACGTTTGGATCGTGGCGTTCGCCGTAGTTAGGGTGGATGGAGTGTCCGGCGTCAGACGAGATGCACCAGGATTGAGCCATTGCGCGGGCGGACTCTTCAAGGGTTGCGCCGAGGCCATCGTAGATTCGGGTCAGCACGTCCTCAAGGAATGGGCCGCAGGCGCCCGAACGGGTTTCGGAGCCGATCTCCTCGTGGTCGAATGCCGCGAGCATCGAGATGTGGCTGCCATCCTCTGGCGCGTTCAGCAGCGCAACGAGTCCGGCGTAGGTCGAGGACAGGTTATCCATGCGTGGTGCTGCGAACAGGGTGTCGCCGAGTCCGAACCGCGCGGGAGGCTGGGTGTCGGTCGAGATGATGTCGTAGCCGGCCACGTCCTTTGATGGAACATCAGCGATCTGTGCGAGGTGACCCAACACGTCCGCCGCGCGCGGGTCGCCCACGCCAAACACCGGTGCGGTGTTGCGCTGCTTGTCGAGTTTCAAGCCGTTGTTAGCCTCGCGGTCTAGGTGGATCGCCAACTGCGGGATCCGCATGAATGGACCGGTGCGCACGAGGTGTTGCGACCCGTCCTTGAGCACGAGACGCCCCGAGAGTTCGAGTTCCCGGTCAAGCCACGAGTTCAGCAAAGGACCGCCATACACCTCGACCCCGACCTGGAGCCACCCGTGCGAACCGATCGTGGACTGAGGCTTGAGTTTAAAACCGGGGGAGTCCGTGTGTGCGCCGAGGATACGAACCGGTGCGGTGGTCGGCGCGTTGTCCGGGGTGATCCACGCGATGATCGCGCCGTCGCGGATAACGAACGCCTTCTTCGGGGCGATCCACGGGTCTTCTTCCTTGAGTTCCGAGAATCCGGCGCTGGTGAGTTGGCGGGCGACCTCGTGGGCCGCGTGATATGACGATGGGCTTGCTTGGATGAACTCGGCGAAGCCGGTCATGTATTCGGTCGTATCCATGTTTTACATTCTCTCACTGCTTCGGAGGCGGGTGCGGGGAAGGGAAGTGGGTATGGTGTGGTGCCAGAACGTGTGGCCGCTGCTCCCCGCGAGTGGGAAAATCCCACCCGTGGCGTACCTGAAACCGCTGTTTCGGTTCTGTCGGCACTGTTGCCACATAAAACCGGAACACAGCCGACAACACCGCAACATCGTGCGGCCCAAGAACACATGCGTACTGCTTGGCGACGATTCGGCGCGACCCGTGGGAGTCCATGCGCTGGGAGGTGGGCTGGACAGGGAGGTGGATCAGCCCATCTGGGCTGCGCGGCCGATCAGTGCGCCCAACTCGTCGTAGTTCTCCCGGACGTTCCCCGTGCTCACCCGCACGTGTGGACCAGTGTCGAGAGCGGTTCGCGCAGAGGGGGCTGTAGCCTGCGCACTGCTCCGCCCTCGGGCCGCGCCGATGTGCGTGAACGGGCCACCGGGGGCCACCCGAATTCCCTGGGCAGCGAGGTACACGGCTGTCGCCTGCTCGTTGATGACTGGAACCCAAATGTTGAGCCCTTCGCCGTGAAGGACGGGGACACCCTGAGATTCAATCCCCTTGATGATCTGCTTGCGGCGAATCGCGTACTTGGCCCGGGCGGAGGCAACGTGGTCCTGGGTGATCCGATCATTGAGCAGTTCCAACAGGACTGTTTGCAGGATGCGGCTCGTCCAGCCGGGGCCGAGCATGCGGCGTGCAACGACCTGTTGAATTATCGGACGCGGACCACCGAGTGCGGCAATGCGCAGGTCTGGTCCATGCGATTTTGAGTAGCTGTGGATGTGTACGACCTGGTCGGGCAGGTGCGTGCCCAGGCTGAGGTCAGCGGTGGGGCAGATGGCACCGCAGTGGTCGTCCTCGATGATGTGCAGGTTCCCTCCGCGTGAATGGTTCTGGACGACGTCAGCGATATTGGCGATGCGTTCCGGGGTCATGGTGGCCCCGGTGGGGTTTTGGGCACGAGGTTGAATGACAAGCACCGTGCAGCCGGCATTCAACGCATCCTCCACCCCCTGCGGAGTGACACCGTGAGCGTCTATTGCCATCGGGACCGCCTGGGCCCCAAGCACCTCTATGAGGTCGAGGAATGGCGGAAAACTTGGAGCTTCTACACCCACACGCGAGCCAACTCCGATGAGGGTCTCCAGCACACGCGTCAACCCATCAAGCGCGCCGTCCACCACGGTGATCTCCTCGGGTGGGTAAGGCCAGGCAGCGCGCAGGCGCTTCTCAAGCAGGGGAAGTATCGGCTGCCCCAGATAACTGGACGTCACCGCACCGGTCGTGCGGCGCCCAAGCCGCGAAAACGCGGGACCCACCGTTGGGAGTAACTGGGGATCGGGAGTACCCGATGACAGATCTAGCCGGTATGGCACCGGCGTCGAGTGGGCTAGACCGCCGTAGCGCGGTGGCAGCCAGGACGTGTTTTGTTCAAGGACAAAAGTTCCTTTTCGTCCGTGCGAAGCAATGAGCCCGGACTCAGCGAGCGCATGCCACGCACCAGCGACCGTTCCAGGTGAAACCCGCAGGATGGTGGCGATCTCACGCACGGTGGGTAGCCGAGTGCCAGAAGGCAGGTCACCGCTGCGAATACGACTCCCTACGGCAGCGGCAATCGCAGTCGGGGATACGTCAGTCAGCTCGTTCAAGAAGTCCATATCTAAGGATGTGCGCACCTCGGACACCGGGATGACCGATTCGACGACATTTAACAGATCGGTCACGAGCGTTCTTGTAAACGTTACGCGGCGCAACCTCACTGAAATGTTCAAGGAGCAGAGTCACACATTATCCGGTAAGCGCCTAACCCCAAGGAGAACGCGATCAACATGAACAAAGTCAAGATTGCTCTGACCCAGTGCACCTGGACCGGAGACAAGGAGTCCATGCTCCAACTGCACGAGGACTACACGCGGCAGGCCGCCGCGGAGGGTGCTCAGGTGATCTGCTATCAGGAACTCTTCTACGGCCCCTACTTCGGTATCACGCAGGACACCGAGTACTACAAGTACGCCGAAACCATTCCAGGGCCAACCACGACCCGGTTCAGCGAACTCGCCAAGGAACTGGGCATCGTCATCGTGCTCCCCATCTACGAGGAAGACCAGCCGGGCGTCCTGTACAACACCGCGGTCGTGATCGACGCGGATGGAACCGTGCTCGGACAGTATCGCAAGCACCACATCCCGCACCTGCCCAAGTTCTGGGAGAAGTTCTACTTCCGCCCAGGCAACATGGGCTACCCGGTGTTCGACACGGCAGTCGGCAAGATCGGCGTCAATATCTGCTACGACCGACACTTCCCAGAGGGTTGGCGCGCACTTGCCCTGGGTGGAGCCGAGATCGTGTTCAACCCCAACGCCACGGCGCCGGGCATCTCGAACAAACTGTGGGAGATCGAACAGCCAGCGGCAGCGGTCGCGAACGGCTATTTCGTCGTCGCAACCAACCGCGTGGGCCTTGAGGACAACGAGTACGGCGATGAGGCTGTCAACTTCTACGGATCATCCTACGTGGTGGGCCCAGACGGCAACTATGTCGGCGAGGTCGGTTCGAACTCAGAGCCGCAACTGCTGCTCCGCGAGATTGATCTGGACCAGGTGCGCGAGGTCCGGGAACGCTGGCAGTTCTTCCGTGACCGCCGCCCGGACGCCTACGGCGCCATCGTGGCACCTTGAGTTCAGTTTCTTAGTCGAAGTGGGAGGTAACGCATGTACACGCTGATCACAGGTGGAACCGTGGTGAACGCGACGGGGTCAAGCCGCGCGGATGTGCTCATCGAGGATGAGAAGATCGCCGCGGTCCTCGAACCTGGCTCGAACATCTTGGGCACCGCGTTCCTTGCGGGGATCGACCGGGTCATCGACGCAACCGGGAAGTACGTGATTCCCGGTGGCATCGATGCCCACACCCACATGGAGATGCCGTTTGGTGGCACGTTTGCCTCGGACACGTTTGAGACCGGAACGCGTGCCGCAGCGTGGGGTGGCACCACCACGATCATCGACTTCGCGGTGCAGTATGCGGGCGAGGACGTACTCACGCAGTTCGCCCGTTGGCACGAGAAGGCCGCCGGCAAATGCGCGATCGACTATGCATTCCACCAGATCATCGGTGGGGTCAACGATGTGTCGCTGGCGGCGATGGACACCTTGATAGATGAGGGCGTGTCGAGCTTCAAACTCTTCATGGCCTACAAAGACGTGTTCCTCTCCGACGACGGCCAGATCGTCCAGGCGATGCAGACGGCATCCCACAACGGTGGGCTACTGATGATGCACGCGGAGAACGGCAGCGTCATCGACCTGTTGCAGAAGCAGGCGCTTGAGCGGGGCGAGACGGATCCGGTCTATCACGGGTTGACTCGTCCCTGGCAGACCGAGGAGGAGGCAACCTATCGCGCGATCCGGCTCGCGGAGTTGACCGGCGCCCCGCTGTACGTGGTCCACGTGTCCGCGAAGCAGGCTGCGATGCGGATCGCCGAGGCTCGTGACACGGGCCAGAACGTGTTCGGCGAGACCTGCCCGCAATACCTGTGGCTGTCACTCGAAGATCAGCTCGGTGCCCCGGGCTTTGAGGGCTCTAAGTGGGTGTGTTCGACACCGCTGCGCTCAAAGGCACACGGCCACCAGGACCACATGTGGACCTCCCTGCGCACGAACGATCTCCAACTTGTCTCGACGGATCACTGCCCGTTCTGCATGAAGGGTCAGAAGGAATTGGGACTGGGAGACTTCACGAAGATCCCGAACGGCATCGGCTCGGTCGAACACCGTCTTGATCTGATCTACCAGGGCGTGGTCACGGGCAAGATCTCGCTTGAACGCTGGGTTGAGATCTGCTGCACTACCCCGGCCCGCATGTTCGGCATGTACGGCAAGAAGGGCGTGCTTCAACCCGGCGCGGACGCGGATGTCGTGGTGTACGACCCGCAGGGTAAGACAAATATCTCGGCCCAGACCCACCACATGAATCTGGACTACTCGGCCTGGGAGGGCTGGGAGATCGATGGGCACGTGGACACCGTTGTGTCTCGCGGACTCGTGGTGGTGGACGACGGCGAGTACTTCGGCCATGCAGGTCACGGCCAATACATCAAGCGTGGATTGTCGCAGTACCTGATCTAGCAGCAGAGATAAAGGTTCCGGCACCTGGAACGTACAGGAAGCACGGAACACCGTAACCGATGTGAAAGGGGGAAGGACATGGAATTTGGTGTCGTTCTTCAGCCTGATCCGCCAACCGCCCGCACAGTGGAGTTGGCCAAGCGGGCGGAAACGTACGGGTTCAGTCACGCCTGGTTGTTCGACTCGCACCTTTTGTGGCAGGAACCGTTCCCGATCTTCTCGAGGATTCTCAACGAAACAGACCGCATCAAGGTCGGCACGTACGTGACCAACCCCGCGACTCGCGACTGGACGGTGTTGGCCTCGGCGTTTGCGACCTTGAACGAGATGTACGGCAACCGTACGGTCTGCGGCATTGGTCGCGGTGACTCGGCGTTGCGTGCGCTTGGCCGTAAGCCAGCGAAGCTGTCAGAGCTACGGCAGGCCATTCACGTGATCCGGGAACTCGCAAGTTCCCGTGCGGTTGAGCACGAGGGGGCAACGCTGCGGTTTCCGTGGGCGCAGACCTCTGAGTTGGAGATGTGGGTGGCCGCGTATGGTCCGCTCGCGTTGAAACTGACGGGCGAGGTGGGAGACGGCTTCATCCTTCAATTGGCTGATCTGGATATCGCGGAGTGGATGATCAAGACGGTGCGGGGTGCTGCCGAGGCCGCTGGCCGTGACCCGGATGCGATCAAGTTCTGCGTTGGCGCTCCCATGTATGTGGGTGACGGGGATGATCCGATTGCCCGCGAGCACATGATCAATCAGTGCCGCTGGTTCGGCGGCATGGTGGGTAACCACGTTGCGGACATCGTGGCCAAATATGGTGGCGGTTCGGATGTGCCTGCGGCGCTCACTGACTACATTGCGGGTCGCGAGAGTTACGACTACAACTCGCATGGCCGCGCGACGAACACGCACACCGACTTCGTCCCCGACGAGATCGTGGAGCGCTTCTGCATTATCGGCTCTCCCAAAGAACACATTGCGAAGCTCGACGCGCTCAAGGATCTGGGTGTGCACCAGTTCGCCGGGTACCTACAACATGACAACAAGGACGCCACGTTGGCGGCATATGGAAATGAGATCATTCCCGCCGTTCGTGACGTGGTGTTGGCACGATCATGAGCGCTGCGCAGGACACGCACGTCTTAGAGACAGAGGAGCGCACTGGCGTGGGATCATCTGGTTCATTGCCGACGAGCCCATCGCGGATACCGTCCCGCACCTCCCAGCGGGGCCAAGCCGGTGCTGCTCGCTTCGCGCGAGCAGCACTGTCGAACCGGATTGTGGCAGCGGCTTTGGCGATTCTCGCAGTGGGCAGCGTATGGGAACTGTATAAGGCGCTTGGCCCCGATCAGGGCTGGTCGCTCGGTGAGACGCGGATCCTGCCCCGTACAACCGACATCGTGATGCCTCATACGTGGAGCATGGTGGGACGGCTGTTCGATCCGGTGTCTGGTGCTTCGGGTGCCGCAAGCCTGTGGTGGGCGGTCGTGGTGGCTGCGATCTTCACCCTATCGATAGCCATCGCCGGGTGGCTGATTGGCGTGCTCGTGGGCGTGATCCTGGCCGTGGCCATGCAGCGCCTGAAGATTGTGGAGCGGGCGGTACTCCCACTCGTGATCGTGTCACAGACGGTGCCCCTGATCGCATTGGCGCCGCTTGTTCGATCATGGGGCTCACAGATCTCCATTGGCTCGATCACCTGGGCGCCGTGGATGTCCGTTGCGGTGATCGCCTCCTACCTGGCGTTCTTCCCCGTCGCGGTCGGAACATTGCGTGGCTTGCAATCTCCCAGCCAGATACAGGTGGAACTCCTGCACGCCTACGGCGCTGGCTGGTGGACCACACTGGTGCGGTTGCGGGTACCGGCCGCAATTCCTCAGATCCTTCCAGCCCTGCGCTTGGCCGCAGCGAACGCGGTGGTCGGCACGGTCGTCGCTGAGGTCGCCACAGGGCTACCCGGTGGAATCGGCCGCATGATCCTCGAATACGCGAACTTCGCGGCATCCGATCCAGCAAAGCCCTGGGCGCCGATCTTCGGCTCGGTGATCTTGGGTCTACTCGCAGCGGGAGCGATTGGCCTACTCGGCGCGACGCTCAAGAAGTATCGACGTGTGGAGGCACGATGACAAACACGACAGCAACGGCAATCGACGTCTCCGGCGTACACCGCGTATTTGGCTCGGGAGCCAAGCAGGTCACAGCCTTGCACGACATCAACCTGAAGATAGCCGCGGGTGAGTTCGTCTCGCTGATCGGCCCATCGGGTTGCGGCAAATCGACCCTGCTGCGCCTGATCGCAGATCTCGACCAACCCACCGACGGCAATATCACGGTGTTCGGCCATTCCCCGAGCGAAGCACGCCGTGCTCGCGAGTATGGCATCGCCTTCCAACAGGCAGGCCTGTTGCCGTGGCGTTCCGTGCGCGAGAACGTTGACCTGCCTCTGCGGTTGGCTGGACGAGGAAAACATGCACGGCGTGAACGCATTGACCACCTGCTCGACATGGTCGGCCTGACGAGCTTCGCCGACCACTATCCCGACCAACTCTCGGGCGGTATGCAACAGCGTGTGGCTATCGCCCGAGCGCTCGCGGAAGAGCCATCCCTGCTCCTCATGGATGAGCCCTTTGGGGCACTCGACGAGATGACTCGGGAACACCTACAAACCCAACTACTGCGCATCAGCGCGGAGTCGCGGGCAGCGGTCGTGTTCGTCACCCACTCCATACCGGAAGCCGTGTTCCTGTCCAACCGGGTGGTCGTCATGTCGCCGCGTCCAGGCGAGATTCGGCGCATCGTGGACATCGAACTGGACCGCAGCACCGTCATTCCACACGGCGCATCGTCTTTGTCGGACCGTGCCCAAAGTGCTGAACCGGAGCCCGACAGCGTGGACCTGCGTGCGGACACCCGCTTCTTCGAGGCCGTTGCCCAGGTACGAGATGCCCTCCACGACGGTGCACCGACCGGGGTGGGAGTGGACCTGCGATGAACGTGCGAAACGCTGCCGCAACCGCACTGCCACCGGTCCTGCTCCTCGTCGCACTCGTCGGGGCGTGGCAAGCCTTCGTGAGCGTGGGAAACATCCCGCCCTTCATCCTGCCGGGACCTGCTGCTATCGCGGACCAGTTCTCGCAGTTCCGCGAGTCGATCACGGGGGCAGCCCTCGTGACCGGGCGCAACGCGCTCGTAGGATTGATCGCGGGAGCATTGCTCGGGATCATCACCGCGATCATCTCGGCAACGAACTGGGCCGTGGACAAGATCAGCGAGCCGATCATCAACGCCCTCGCCGTCGTACCCATCGTGGCTCTCGCGCCCGTGCTCTACTCGATGTTTGGCGCAGGGAGCGAACAGGCCCGCATCATCGTGGCCGGACTTGCCGTGTACGTGCCGGTCTACCTCAACACCCTGACCGGACTGCGTCAGGTGCTGCCCGTGCACAAGGACCTCATGCGAGCCCTTGCCGCACCATCTCGTGACATCATCCGGTTCGTCACGATCCCTACCGCCACCCCCTACGTGTTCACAGGTCTGCGCATGGCCTCGGCGCTCGCGGTGATCTCCGCAATCGTGGCCGAGTACTTCGGCGGACCGCGTTCAGGGGTCGGCTCGTTCATTACAACCGCTGCCGCCGGATCGAACTACGCCCAAGCATGGGCCTACGTATTCGGCGGGATCGTGGTGGGCCTGATCTTTTACACCACGACTCTGGCACTGGAAACCTACGCCCTGAGAAAGGCAGGACGCCGTTGATTTCAGACCGCACTGCGGTCACCGCCCAAGATCCTCCGGAAGTGAGAAGACATGAAAACTCGTAAGACACTGGTCGCGCCACTAGCGGCAGCACTCACGCTCGGCCTGACCCTGACCGCCTGCACCGTGGGCGACACCGAAACCCCGACACCGACCCCAGACGCAACGGATTCGACCGAGACATCGGGAGAACTCACCAAGGTCAAACTGCAGTTGCAATGGCTCACCCAGGGACAGTTCGCGGGCTACTACGCCGCACTGAGCGAGGGCTTCTACGAGGAGGAAGGCCTCGACGTCGAAATCATTACCTCCGGTGGCGACATCGTGCCACAGGACGCACTCGCCCAGGGCGAGGTCGACTACGCGATTGCGTGGGTGCCCAAGGTACTTGGCTCGATCGAACAGGGCGCGAACATCACCAACGTGGCCCAGATCTTTGAACGCTCGGCAACCCTGCAGGTGTCCTTCAAGGATGCGGGCATCACCTCGCCCGCAGATCTCTCCGGCAAGAAGGTGGGCTCGTGGGGCTACGGCAACGAGTGGGAGCTGTTCGCGGGCCTCAACAAGGCCGATGTCACCGACTTTGAACTCGTGACCCAGGCGTTCGATATGCTCGGGCTGCTCAACGGTGACATCGACGCTGCCCAAGCGATGACGTACAACGAGTACGCGCAACTGCTTGAGACCGTAAACCCCGACACCGGCGAGCTCTATACCCCGGATGACTTCAACGTCATCGATTGGAATGACGAGGGTACGGCAATGCTCCAGGACGCAATCTGGGCTGACGCTGACCGTCTCGCCTCGGATGAGGACTATGCGGAGACGACCGTGAAATTCATCAAGGCCTCGATCAAGGGCTGGGCGTTCGCACGTGACAACGCGGAGGACGCCGCAACCATCGTGACCGAGGCGGGATCCACGCTGGGCGCGAGCCACCAACTGTGGATGGTCAACGAGGTCAACAAGCTACTGTGGCCAAACACCACCGGTGGTCTGGGGCTGGTCGATGAATCGGCGTGGGCCGCGACCGTCGAAATGGCGCTCGCAACCTCAAACGAGACCGGTGCAACCATCATCACCTCGGAACCACCAAGTACCGCCTATTCGAACGAGTATGTGACCAAGGCGCTTGCCGAACTCACTGAGGAAGGCGTGGACGTGGTTGGAGAGGGTTTCAGCCCGCTGACCGTCACCCTCAACGAGGGCGGCAACTAGCTCCAGTTGGGGACAAAGTAGCGGTGCGGAGGGTACCGCCGGGGACAAAGCAAGCGGTGCCCGCCAGTACAACCGCACGGCTGGTGCGTGCTGAACATGGAGTTCAGCACGCACCTTAGCCCACATAGTTCTTACACACGCGCAACCTTTTCAGGCTGCGCACGGTTTACGGAGAAGACTTATGGCAATAATCAGCGTTGAGCAGAGCACTGCGGTAGAACGTAGCAAGGAGACGATCGCGCTCGACCGAGCCCACGTGTTCCATTCGTGGTCTGCGCAGGGCACGTTGGCTCCGATCGATATTGTTGCCGCGCGGGGCGTAACCATCCACGATGGTGAGGGGCGCGCCTATCTGGACTTCTCGTCGCAACTCGTCAATGTCAACATCGGACACCAGCACCCTGCTGTGCTGGCTGCAATTCACGAGCAGACCGACATCCTGACCACAATCGCACCAAGCCACGCCAACGCCGCCCGCAGTACTGCGGCTAGGCTCATCACAGACCGTGCACCGGATGGATTCAACAGGGTGTTCTTCACCAACGGAGGGGCGGACGCGAACGAGAACGCCATCCGCATGGCCCGCCAGTACACGGGACGACCAAAGATCCTGTCCGCCTACCGCTCCTATCACGGCAACACGGGTGCGGCGGTCAGCGCGACCGGAGACTGGCGGCGCATCCCGAATGAGTTCGCCACCGGCCATGTCCACTTCTTCACCCCGTACCTGCTGCGCTCGGAGTTCTGGGCGCAGTCGCAGGAACAGGAATGCGAACGCGCGCTACATCACCTCGAACGGGTCATCCTCAGCGAGGGCCCACAGAGTATTGCGGCGATCCTGCTCGAAACCATCCCGGGCACGGCGGGCATACTTACACCACCACCCGGATACCTGCCGGGAGTCCGCAAACTGGCTGACAAGTACGGAATCCTGCTGATTCTCGACGAGGTGATGGCCGCATTCGGGCGCTGCGGCACCTGGTTCGCCTTCGAGCACTACAACGTGGTGCCAGATCTCATCACCTTCGCCAAAGGCGTCAACTCCGGCTACGTTCCAGCCGGGGGAGTCATCATCAGCGATCCCATCGCCGAATACTTCAACGACCGCGTATTCCCCGGTGGCCTTACGTACTCCGGGCACCCGCTCGCGATGGCTGCGATCGTGGGAACCCTCACCGCCATGGATCGGGAGGGTATCGTCGACAACGCCCGTGAGATCGGCAAGACGGCACTTGGGCCCGGCTTGGGTGCGCTCAAGGACGCGCACCCCACAATCGCTGAGGTCCGCGGAGTGGGAGTGTTCTGGGCCGTGGAACTCACGGAGCCCGACACAACCGTCCCGCTTGCGCCGACGCAACTGGCGGCCGTGAAAAACTATTGCCAAGACCACGGACTCATCGTGTTCGCGGTAGAAAACCGAATCCACCTAGTCCCACCATGCGTGGTCACCCGTGACGAAGTCGAGGAAGCCCTCGCAATACTTGGGGCTGCGCTCGACGTTCTGGAGGCATCATGACCGTAACTTCACACCAGCCTGAAACCCAGCGCAAGCGGGCGGTCGTGACCGGGGCATCGTCGGGAATCGGAGCCGCCACCGTGCGACTCCTGGTAGCCAGCGGCTGGGATGTGGTCGCCCTCGCACGGCGCGAGGAGCGCCTACGTGCGCTCGCTCAGGAGACCGGCTGCGCGTACGTGGTCGCTGATATCACTGCCGACGAGTCGGTTGCCCAAGCGGTCGAGGCCATCACTGCTGGTGGCCGGGTTGACGCGTTGGTGAACAACGCCGGTGGAGCGCTTGGCGCGGACCGCGTGGACAATGCTGACCTCGAACAGTGGTCGCGCATGTATGAGCTCAACGTTCTGGGAACGTTCCGGATGACGAACGCGCTGCTACCGGCGCTACGCGAAACGGCGGGGTCCATCGTGGTTGTTACCTCGACTGCCGCGCACGAACCTTATGAGGGAGGAGGGGGATACGTTGCAGCGAAGTTCGCCGAGCGTGTTGCCGCCCGTACACTGCGCCTCGAACTCGTGGGCGAACCACTGCGCGTGATCGAGATCGCTCCGGGAATGGTGCACACCGAGGAGTTCTCGCTCGTGCGGTTCGCGGGCGATCAGAGCAAAGCTGATGCCGTGTACGACGGGGTGCCTAACCCCCTGCAGGCCGAGGACATCGCCGAAGCGATTCGGTGGAGCCTGAGCATGCCAGCGCATGTCAACGTAGACTCACTAGTTGTGCGTCCCGTTGCCCAAGCTGCGTACACCAAGACCCACCGCGTGACCCCGTGACGGACTTTTGTTTAGGTGATGGGCGTTGAATGTATAGGAAATTTCTTGTGTATAACGGTGCGCTACCTGTACTAACAAGAAAAATCTATACATTCGCCCCCGGGGTAATAGTGATGAAAGAGAGAGTTAATGTCTGACCTAACTATCGGTTATGCGGCCATGTTGGAGCAGTTCCATCCAACCGACATCGTGGACTACTCGGTTCTCGCCGAACAGCACGGGTTCAGTGGCGTTATGGCGGCCGACCACTTCCAGCCCTGGGTTCCCGCGCAGGGACAGTCGGCGTTCGTGTGGAACGTTCTGTCTGCCCTGGGTGAGCGCACGGCAGGTGACATTGGTCCAGGCGTGACCGCGCCAACCTTCCGGTGGCATCCGGCGATGGTCGCCCAAGCCTCAGCGACACTGGCTGCGATGTATCCCGGACGTCACTGGCTCGGGCTTGGTTCTGGCGAGGCGCTCAACGAGCACATCACCGGCCAGTACTGGCCCGAGGCGCCGGAACGAATCAACCGGATGTTCGAGGCCATCGACATCATCAAGAAACTGTTCAATGCCTCGCTCGCAGGTAAGGATGTCAAGCACCAGGGCCAGTTCTACAAGATGGAATCCACGAGGTTGTGGACCATGCCCGAGGTGCCGCCGGAAATCTTGGTGGCAACTGCTGGACCGGTCACCGCGAAGCGCGCTGGAAAGCACGCGGACGGGCTGATCACCGTGGGTGCACCCCTCGAGAAGATCGACATGCTGTTTGGCAAGTTCGCCGCCGGAGCACGCGAAGTGGGCCGCGACCCAGAAGCCATGCCAAAGGTGTTGCAGATCCACATGTCCTGGGCGCCAACCGATGAGGAAGCTCTGGCGAACGCGATGGATCAGTGGCCCAACGGCGGTATGAAGTTCCCCAAGGCGGACATTCGCTCCCCGTTCGAGTTCGAGCAGATCGCAAAGCTTGTACGCCCAGAGGACTTCGAGGGCCGGATGGTGATCTCCTCCGATCCCGATGAGCACAGGGCGCACATCCAAAAGTTCGTGGATCTCGGATTCGACCGAATCTACCTGCACAACGTGGGCCGCAACCAGAAGGAATGGATCGAGGTCTTCGGACGCGAGGTCCTGCCAAAGTTGAAGCGATAGTTAGAGTTCGCCGCACAGCAATGGGAAGGTATCGTTACATGTGAAGGGTGTAACGATACCTTCCCATTGTTGTTTCCGCGTGACGGCACTGCGAACCCCACCGCTGCGCATTTACGTGTATCTCCAGAGGCGCTCGTAGCTCAACGAATCGCAAGCGCGCTGGAAGGCGAGTGGGCGGGCTGACTGACCGACTCGTCGCCAATAAACCAATGGATAGTGCAACAGCGCTACAAAACCCGGGGATTCTTCTCGAACTCTCGCATGCGCGTGGCCGACCACGTGCAGGTCGCGCCCCACACGGCAATGACTGAACCGCCAAGCGCCAGCGCTTGGCCGACCTGAACCTCGCTGCCCTGGACCCACTGAACCACAAGCCCGCCAACAAGGGCCCACAGGAACCCCGCGAACACGACAGTCTGATTGCGGCCCGAACACAGGTGGCTGTACACGTGTCGGATTTCCTCGTCGCTCCACCGCCTGATGTTGCCTGCCTCCGAATTGGTCATGACGACTCGGGAGGAGTAGTTCTCGACCGCCTGCAGCGCGATAACGGGTACAACTGCGATTCCCGCAACCACGAACGCGAGGGAATCACGGGTTGCCAGCCATACACCGACTGTGGCGAGCGCGAGCAGCCAGAAGGTTGCGGCGATCTTGTTGGGCGGATGCGGGCAAGCGTGAGGGATAAGACGCATGGGTTCCTTTTCGTGTGTGGTGTGCCTATCTAGGGTCGCATATGTGGGTGAGAAAGTTCAGCACACCGGTTGCGGGGACGAGTCGGATACCAGGTCGAGCAGAGTGTGCACGTCGTTGACCGTGTACCGCACGCGGCGTGAGACGCTCTGGGCTGCGAGCCAAGGTGATGGGAACCGGCAATGAACGCCACGTCCAGGTCGCCGGCTCTGGATATGGCGACGAGGTCGTCAGAACCGGTCTGCACGAACTGAGTCTCCACTCGGGGATGACGGTGATGGAAACGTTCAAGCAGCGTGACAACCTCGATGATACCGAGGCACTGCTCTGCGCCGACTACATCGATATCCTGCTCCTGCACCGCCCCGATGCACTGGTGGAGGCCGAAGAAGTGGCTCGGGCATTCGACGAGTTGTCCGCTTCCGGTAAGGTGCGGGCATTCGGTGTCTCGAATCAGACGCCGAACCAGATCGAACTGCTGCGCAAGCATGTGAAACAGCTCCGCTGGCCTTATCTGTTCCATTCGTTTCATGTGTTGCGTTGGCTGTTCTCTTGGCGACGAGCCGGCAAATCGGCCAGTTTGCCTGAGATACAGCGGTTCACTTCGTGCCGGGAGCACCTACCTAACTCGCGACTCGTGTGCTGGAACCCCTTCGTGAACGACTCGTGCTGAGGGACCTAGTCAAGGAAACTAATAGACTCGCTCCGCGATGCGAGGCAGAGCATCCTACCTGCAGAGACGCTGTTCGAGATGCCGATCAACCGGATCATTACTACGATGAATAAAGGCCCGGTTGAAACGAGTACCCACGTTTTGGTGTGATCGTCAGCGGTGGAAAGTTCGGGCCCACAGGTTGGTGATTCGGCCTGACCAATGCCCCCACAAGGGCGCAGTAAATCAGAAGCAATCACGAAGGAGTACACCATGTCTCATCTGACAGGCAAACAGGTCGCGATTCTGGCGACTGACGGATACGAAGACTCCGAACTCATTGAGCCATTGAAGGCCCTGCGAGAACACAACGCCATCGTGGACATCATTGCACCCGAGGCAGGTTCGATTCGGGGAAAGAACGGGCACGAAGAACCCGTCACTGTGACAACTGCCGCAGCGGACGCAGCAAAGTATGACGCGTTGGTTCTTCCCGGTGGAGTGGTCAACAGCGACAACATCCGACTCGACCCATTCGCGGTTGAACTTACCCGTGACTTCTTTGAACAGCACAAACCGGTTGGCGCTATCTGCCACGCTCCGTGGATCTTGGCCGATGCGGCAGTGCTGAAAGGACGTACCGTCACCTCGTTCAAGAGCCTCAAGACAGACCTACAGAATGCGGGTGCGACGTGGGTAGACGACGAAGTGGTCGTGGACCAGGGGCTCGTAACGAGCCGCACTCCTGACGATCTTCCAGCGTTCAACGCCAAACTGATTGAAGAAATCGGTGAGGGAAAACACGAGGGTCAAACCGCATAGTTTCTGGCCCTCTTTCAGGAAATGGAAAACCCGCTCGGCTTAGCCGAGCGGGTTTTCGCGGTACGAGCTGTCTCAATTTCTCGAGTGGAGCTAAGGGGACTCGAACCCCTGACCCCCTGCATGCCATGCAGGTGCGCTACCAGCTGCGCCATAGCCCCGTGCACTTCTGTGAAGGAAGCACTACTGATACTAGTGGATTGCCCAGGTCCAACGCCAATCGACGTGCTGTGATCCACGTCAAACTAGTGCATAAGGCGTTTCGCAGGGTGGATGGTGCTCACCGAAGCCAGTTGTCGATGACATCCTTGGCTTCCTTGATGCCAAGTCCCGTGTGTTCCCGCAGTACCTTGATGGCCTCAATCTTGCGGTCGTCTTGAATGAGGCGCGTGATCTGGTCAGTGACATGGGCTGGCAGGTTATCGAGCGTGGTTTTTACTGGCGCGGCTTGGGTTCCGGTGTAGGGGTTCGTGCCAATCTTGATCGAAGAACTTTATGATGCACCCGCAGCGGAGCCGAATTCACCAGGCTCAGTTCTGGTCGGTTTTTACTTGTGGTTTCACCAGGAGTGGGATGGATTCAGCGACGGGTAGTTGTTCGTAGGTTTCTGTCGTGGTCGCAGTCCCTGGGATCGTTTGCCAAGTAACTCCACCATCGGTTGAATAACGCCCTGTCCACGAGGTGGTCAACCCAATGTCGTAGTAAGTGGATTTCTTGTACGTGTACTCCACCCTCCCAGAAAACCGTGGACGGGCGGCAGGTAATAGTGGACCGCTACTCTCCCCGTTACCGTAGTGCCACACATACGACGATGGGGTTGCCTCCACCAGTACGCGTGTCCCTAGTATCTCGGTGGACAGCACTTGGGGTGTGTTCTCAGAGTAGAACCGGACCGGCAGGTTGACGTAGTAGTACTCCACATCGGGGTGGACTGTGATCCCTGACCCCTTGAGGGGCAGGCGTTGGAAATCCTCAAGACTGACCCTAACTACTGGCGTATTGTTCTCGACGGGGTCTTGTGGGCAATACCCTGGCATATACCTACGCGATAACTCCTCACCGCTGGCAAGGTCATAGGTGATCACGGTGTGGTTTTGAACCACAAAATCATCTGGACAGGTTAACCGCATTGTCGCGATCTGGCCTTCACAACTACCTGTTTCAAGTCCGGCAGGGCATCCAGGAACCCGCTCCACCCGCGTTGTAGGCGACCTACTAGACTCGCTTGCGCTGGCATTATCTGGCCCGTTACTCGTATTTGTACGCGCAGTACTTGTCGTTAACAACTCCCGGATTTCGAAATTCCCACCAACAAACTGTGCTTGTCGGTCCGATTCTGAGTCGATTCCTGTAGCGCTCAGGAAAGTAAACAAAATCAATTCGAGTATCACGAGTTACTCGTCTCGCCGAACTCTTCGACTAGCCAGTAGTTCCCAAGCCGATAGATGACTATTGCTCCTTCAAATGTGAGCGCCTCAAAATCTTCGACTTTTCCTGCAGTGCTCCACGTCTCGTACGCGTCTGAATGAAATTTCACGCTGAAGGCGAACGCAACGCCCGTATTGTCGATATGCTCAGGTTCTGTAACAAATGTGGCGTTAAACCCCTCAGTCCAATGCCTCTTTTCCTCGTCCTGTTGGGACGCTTCGATGAATCCTTGGCAGGCAGTGCATTCGGGTCCGGAGATGGATTCTAGGAGTTCGGTGTTTCCGGTTGCTGCGGTGTAGTTCAGGACGTCTAGGAAGTAGTAGGCGAACGCTCGTGCTCCGT
>DALZEF010000024.1:0-45873 GCA_031979385.1 Timonella sp.
GCTGCACATAGGTGGCCCGGTAGATGCGTGAACCACCGTGGCTCGACCCCTTCTTGTGCGCTCGGCCGAACTGCTCGAGAACCGTCACGCTACGGCCCGCTTGCGCGAGTTTCCAGGCCGTCGCAAGACCAGTCGCGCCCGCTCCAACAACAATGACGTCTAGCTTTTCGCTCATATCCCACTCCCCACATCGCTGACTACTGCCAGACTAACGCGGGTGTTTCACACGTGAAGCACGCGTTCATACGGTGGTTTCTTCTCTCTGGCTTGACGAGTTAAGCCAGTCCACAATGCCGCACACAGCATCGGTGCAGCCACCGCACCCGGTTGTTGCCCGCGTGGAACCGGCAACCTCCTCGACGGTTCTGTCCCCACCGCGCCAGGCTGTCACAATCGCACCTTTGGTCACGCCGTTGCAGCGACAGATCGTGGCCCGGTCTGGAATACGCACGGGTGAGTCTGCTTGTCCACTTGCGGCGACTGGCCCTACCTGCTTGATGAGCATGCTCAGTGGGTCCTGTGGTGTTGGTGTTCCGCGCGTGTAGGCCGCAGTCAGGTCACTGGCGATGCTTCCGGCACCGATGCAGGTGGCTGCGATGACCCGCTCATCGCGCACCACAACTTCGATGTGTCGCCCTGCTACCGGGTCACTGACTTGCACGACCCGCACGCCAGCGCCTTCTCCCGCATCCTTGCCGCCCATCGCGACAATATCCACGCCCTGTCCTTTCACCTTCACCACGTCCCTGCCCTGGTTTGTGGGGATGGTACCTGTCAGGCTCTCACCTGTGGCGAGGAATCGTGCCAGTTGTCGCGCCTGGTCCCACCCTTGCGCTACGAGTCCGGTTGCGCCCTGGGGTGGCTGCGCGCAGTCACCGATTGCGTAGACGTCTCGTGTGTCAAGGCAGCGAGAGTCTGCATCCGTGAGCAGCCCTCTATCCGCCGCGAGGCCCGCCGCCGCGCCCAGTTCCACACGTGGTGTGATTCCGGTTGTGATGACCACGAGTTCAGCGGGGAGTTCCTCTCCGTTGCCCACGGCGAGGCCCGCCGTGCGCCCATCGCGGATCAGCAGGTCAGTGACTTTCAGGTGGGTGCGTACCCGGACACCTAGTTCCTCGAGCCGGTGCGCTGCAACGTGTCCGGCAGCAGGTCCCAGTTGCGCGTTCATCAGCCCGCGTGGGTGCACGAGGGTCACCTCCGGCACCCCTCGTCCTGCGAGCGCCACCGCTGTCTCGATACCCAGCACTCCTGCCCCCAGCACGATGGCGTGGCGCGTGTTGGCGGTTGCCGCGCGCAGTTCGCGCACGTCATCGATGGTGCGTAGGACGTGTGTTCCCACGGGTAGGCGTGATGCTCCGGTGAGATTGTCGTGTGCGTGGCTGGTATCTATTGCCGACGAGTTGGTTGCCTCGCGTGGCTCATGTCCTGTTGGTGCAGGCTCGGCGTGGGCGGCTGTCTTGCTGGTTAGCGCGTAGGCATACTCTGGTTGGTCTTGTTCTTGGTGAAGGTGCGCAATGAGTGAGGGCAGTTCGGGGAGCCTGGCGTCTGCTCCTGTGGCGAGTACGAGTGCGTCGTAGTGGTGTAGGTTGCCGTCGCTGTCGAGGACGGTGTGCTCGGCGGTGTTGATTGAGCGGGCTGAGGTTCCTCGAAGGAGGTGGACCCTGGAATCCGTGGGTAGTGGCGAACCAATCATGGACAGTTCGTATGCTCCTGCGAGTACCTCGGTGAGCAGGACCCGGTTGTAGGAGTTGCAGGATTCTTGTCCAAGCACGGTGATGGACAGTGCGGCGCAGTGGGGTTCTGTGCGTTGGCAGAGGTCTTCGACGAATCGGGAGCCAACCATTCCGTTTCCAATGACGACGATTCGCATGCGATTCCTCCTGGTGGTTGAGGCCGTGTGGCGTCAGGTGGGCGGTTATGGCGCGCCGACGGCAGCGGTGCGGGACGTTTCGATGAGGACTGTCGCGGTTTTGAACTCGGGCATCCCTGAGATGGGGTCGGTGACCCAGTTGATGACCCGGTTCACGCTGTTTTCGTGGCCCCAGTGGAACGGCATGAACACGGTGTCTGGGCGGATATTCCTAGTAATGCGGACGGCTGCGGCAACCGTTCCCCTGTCGTTCTTGAGGGTGATGCTCTGGCCTTCTTCGAGGTCGTATCGTTGCGCGAGCAGCGGATGCATCTCCACGTAGGCTTCGGGGACCGCGTCAGTGAGCGCTTTGACCCGTCGGGTTTGTGCGCCCGATTGGTATTGTTCGAGAACTCGTCCGGTGACGAGGTAGATGCTGTGGTCTCGGGTGATGGGGTCTGCGTTGCCGCGGTGTTGGACGGGATGGAAGGTGGCTCTACCGGTCACCGTGGGGAAGGTATCGGTGAACTGCCGTGGGCTTCCCTCTGGGTTGTGCGTTGCGAGTGGCCAGTACAGGCCCGAGCCGAGTTTTCCGCTGGTGTGTTCTTCGTGGCGGTCTAGACTCTCATGGGACAGGCCAGAGTAATCGGCTTTTCCACCACGACTCGCGGCTGCGAGTTCATCAAATACTTCAGCGGGATCTGTTGACCACACGCCGGGTGCGTGGAGCCTTCGGGCGAGTTCGTTCATGACCCACAGTTCGCTGCGTGCCTGTTCCGGTGGGGTTGTGGCCGCTCGACGGCGTAATACTCGACCCTCCAGGTTGGTCATCGTGCCGTCTTCCTCCGCCCATTGGAGGACGGGAAGCACCACATCCGCGTACTGCGAAGTCTCATTCAGGATGAAGTCGCAGATGACGAGGAGTTCGAGACTGCGAAGTCGTTCCGCTATGTCCAGTGATCGTGGTGCGGAGACGACTATGTTTGAGCCATGTACAAGGAGGGCTTGTGTGCCGTCCGATTGCCCCAGTCCTTTAAGTAGTTCAACCGCTGGTTTCCCTTTACCGGGCAGCGATTGCGGGGAAACACCCCACACGCGTGCGACGTGCTCTCGTGCTTGTGGGTCCGTGATCATCCGGTAGCCCGGTAGCTGGTCTGCCTTCTGGCCGTGTTCCCGCCCACCCTGTCCGTTGCCTTGACCAGTCAACGTGCCATAGCCACTGCCCACAGCACCCACGAGCCCCAGCATCAAGGCCAGGTTGATGGCTGCGGTCACCCCATCGGTTCCCTGACGTGACTGTTCTATTCCACGTCCGGTGATGATGAAGGTTCGCCCTCCCTGCTTCGGGCTGTTCGCGGCCAGTGTGCGGGCAACGGATCTGATCTGTTCGGCGGGCACACCGGTCACAGCCTCCGTGCGTTCCGGCCACCATGCAGACAACACTGAAAGGTAGTGGTCAAACCCCTGCGTACGTTCCGCGATATAGTCCCGGTCCAGTAACCCCTCGAAGGCGATGACGTGCGAGATTCCCAGGAGCACGGACAGATCTGTGCCGGGGACAGGTTGAATATGCTCCCCGAACTCACCCACCAGCGCAGCCGTAGCGGTGACTCGGGGGTCCAGGACGATCAATCCACCAGTGTTCTTTGCATGTGCGAAGTGTCCGCCCAGGGGCGGCATCGTCTCGGCAGGGTTGGACCCGATCAACATGATGACATCAGCTTCATCGAAGTCCGTGACGGGGAACGGTAGACCGCGATCCAGGCCAAGCGATCTATTCGCCGCGGCGGCAGCACTGGACATACAGAAACGCCCGTTGTAGTCGATGTTTGCAGTGCCAAGCGCAATGCGCGCAAACTTCCCCAACTGGTAGGCCTTCTCATTGGTCAGCCCACCACCGCCAAACACGGCAACCGAATCCTTACCGTGCTTTTCCTGAATGGTTCGGATGCGCTCGGCCACAAAGTCGAGTGCCACCTGCCAGGACGTGGGAATCAGAGTACCCGACTCGTCGCGAATCAAAGGACTGGTCACCCGGTCTGGAGTGGACAGCAACTCGGCTGCGGTCCATCCCTTTCGACACAAGCCTCCACGGTTTGTAGGGAACTCACGTGGGGAGATTATCGGCGTACCCACGCCACTCGTAATGGTCATTGCGCATTGCAATGCGCAATAGGGACAGTGCGTGTCCGTGGACTGGACGGGCACCGCGGTCTCCCCGGCAACGGCTGCGGTGACCATCAGACATTCGCCTTGGCAAAAATGGACCCGCGCCGCAGGTAGATCGTGTAGGTTACCGCCGCCATCAGCGCATAAGCACAGAGGAAGGCCCACAACGCCGGAACTAGGGAACCACTCAAACTAGTGGACAGGGCAAACCCGCGTGGAATCAAGAACCCACCAATCGCACCCACAGCACCAGCAATGCCGATACAACCGGCGGCGGTCTGACGGGCCACCATCAGGTCACCCTCCAAACGGCCAGTGCGGAACACCGCCGGAATCATTCGATACGTCGAACCATTGCCCACACCTGCCGCGATGAACAACGCCAAGAACGAAGCGAAGAACCAGGAGAAACTGCGGGTACTCAGCCCATACATCGCGCCGACCGTACCAGCCATCAACGCGAAGAAACACACCACCGTCAGCCGCGCACCACCCACACGATCAGCGAGCCAGCCACCAAACGGGCGAGACAACGCACCAACCAAGGCACCGAGGAAAGCTATCGACAGCCCAACCTCAGGGAACTGTGTCTTCAAAAGCGTTGGGAAAACACCCGAGAACCCGATGAAAGACCCAAACGTTCCCAGGTACAGGAACGAGATCAGCCACGTGTGCGGATGGGTCCCCGCAGCCGCGAACGCCTTGACATCGGAGGCGACGCCACGCAGATTGTCCATCCACAGAGCAGCCGCAACCACTCCCAGCAGCGCTAACGGTATGAAAATCAACCCCGCCCGCTCTAGGTGCAGGCCCGCACCAAGCACAATGATCACCGGAACCACGAGCTGAACCAACCCCGTACCCAGATTGCCGCCCGCCGCATTCAAGCCAAGCGCACTGCCCTTTTCCTTCTCGGGGAAGAAGAACGAGATGTTGGTCATTGAGGATGCGAAGTTTCCGCCGCCGAAGCCAGCAAGCGCGGCAATCATCAAAAGCACCCCGAACGAGGTCTCTGGCCTGCCAACAACCCACGCCAACGCCCCTGCCGGAACGATGAGCAGAGCCGCCGAAATGATCGTCCAGTTCCGGCCTCCAAAAATAGGAACCATGAACGTGTACGGAATCCGCATCACCGCACCGACCAGGCTTGGCAGCGCGATCAACCAGAACTGCTGATCAACGGTTAGCGTGAATCCGGCTTCGGGAAGGAACGGCACCACCACACTCCACATCGCCCACACGCAAAACCCCAGGAACTCCGCGTAGATGGACACCACCAGGTTTCGGCGGGCGATCTGACGCCCGCCACCCTCCCATTGGGCAGTGTCTTCGGGGTTCCAGCCCTCAAGCCAGCGGCCTGGACGCCGCGTCAGTGTTTGCGTGGCCGCCGTTGTGGTCTCTTCGCGTACAGCCGTAGCTGTCGGTGCACTGTTGTCGTACGTGGTCATGAAGTGCTCCCTCGGAATCGTTTCGTGTGTGATCGAAACTATCGAGTTCCTGTTTCGCCTCGTTCCGCGTGCAGTAACACTTCAGTTAATCTCGCCTCACAGAGGTAACATCTGGCTGTTAGACCTGTGAAGCTTGCTCCCCCTCCCCACCATTAGGTGTATAGGTTTTGTCTGGTTTGTGAGTGTTCCCACCACTCACAAACCAGACAAAACCTATACACCTAACTACAAGGGGCAAGACATACAGCGAAGGCCAGCGGGAACACCCGCTGGCCTTCGTGATTCGTATACGGTGAGTGGTCAGCCGAAGATCTCCGGCAGCGTCTTGCGGAACACTTCAGAGGCCTGCGCCACCGGAACGGTGAACAGTCCTTCAACCTCGACAACCTGCTCGCCGTCAACCTCGTGTCCGGTTTCGCCGATCTTGAGGAACGGCACGCCACGGCCAACGCAAGCGTCTTGGAACCGTGCTTCTTCCCCGTGCGGCACGGCAACGATGGCGCGTGCCGTGGATTCGGAGAACAGGGCCGCGAACTCGGAGATACCGTCACGGGCCACTAGGTCAGCCACGGAGATGCGCGCTCCTGTTCCGTAACGGATCGCGGATTCAAGAACGGCTTGAATCAGACCACCGTCGGACAGGTCGTGGGATGCGGTCACAAGGGAATCGCGTGCAGCGTTCACGAGCACGGCACCGAGTGCCTTCTCGGCGGCCAGGTCAACTAGGGGTGGCACGCCGCCAAGGTGCTGGTGGGCGACCTCGGCCCAGGCGGAACCATCGAGTTCGTCGCGGGTGGTTCCGAGCAGGTAGATTGCGTCGCCCTCGCCACGGAATCCGGTGGTGACGGAACGAGTCACGTCATCGAGGACACCGAGCACGCCGACAACCGGGGTCGGGTGGATGGAGGAGTCGATCTGGCCTGGCTCACCGGTTCCGTTGTAGAGCGAGACGTTACCACCGGTCACGGGAACACCGAGTTCCATGCAGGCGTCCGCGAGACCTTCGATTGCCTCAACGAGCTGCCACATCGAGTCTGGGTCTTCCGGGGAACCGAAGTTGAGGCAGTCGGTGACGGCCATGGGGCGGGCACCGGCGGCTGCAACATTGCGGTACGCCTCAGCAAGGGCCAGTGCCGCACCGGTGCGTGGGTCAAGTTTTGCAAAACGTCCGTTGGCGTCCGTCGCGATTGCGATACCCAGGTTTGAGGTTTCGTCCACGCGGATCACACCGGCGTCGTCTGGCTGAGCGAGCGCGGTGTTGCCCTGCACGAATCGGTCGTACTGGTTGGTGACCCATTCCTTCGATGCATAGTTGGGCGCGCCGAGGGTTGCCAGAGCGGCGGCCTTCAAGTCCTCACCCGATACCGGACGGGCCAGACCCGCGGCAACGTTGGTGTCTGCGTTCAGTCCGTCCTGCCATGCTGGGCGAGCGTATGGACGGTTGTAGGTTGGGCCCTCGTGCGCGACCGTGCGTGGATCAACGTCAACGATGCGCTGTCCGTGGTGGTCGATGGTGAGTCGGCCAGAGTCGTTGACCTCGCCGACCACGGAGGATTCGACGTCCCACTTGCCGGTGATCGCCATGAACTCGTCGAGTTTCTCTGGGCGGACAACCGCCATCATGCGTTCCTGCGACTCGGACATAAGGATTTCGCCCGCGTTCAGGGTTGGGTCGCGCAGGAGCACGTCGTCGAGCCATACGTGCATGCCGCCGTCACCGTTGGAGGCGAGTTCCGAGGTGGCACACGAGATACCAGCGGCGCCGAGGTCCTGGATACCTTCGACAACACCGGCGTGGAAGAGTTCGAGACAGCACTCGATGAGCACCTTCTCCATGAATGGGTCCCCGACCTGAACGGATGGGCGCTTTGCTGGCACGCCGTCCTCGAAGGTCTCAGATGCGAGGATCGATGCGCCACCGATTCCGTCGCCACCGGTGCGGGCACCGAACAGGATGACCTTGTTGCCAACGCCGGATGCATTTGCGAGGTGGATGTCCTCATGACGCAGAACGCCAACCGCGAGCGCGTTGACCAGCGGGTTGCCCTGGTATGAGGAATCGAAGACGAGTTCGCCACCGATGTTGGGCAGACCGAGGGAGTTTCCGTAACCGCCGACACCGGAGACCACGCCGTGTACGACGCGTGCGGTGTCCGGGTGGTTGACGTCTCCGAAGCGGAGCTGGTCCATGACGGCGACGGGGCGCGCGCCCATGGAGATGATGTCGCGGACGATTCCGCCGACACCGGTTGCCGCGCCCTGGTAGGGCTCAACGAATGATGGGTGGTTGTGGGACTCGACCTTGAAGGTGACGGCCCAGCCTTCGCCGATGTCCACGACACCGGCGTTTTCGCCGATTCCGACGAGGAGGTGTTCCTTCATCTCGTCGGTTACCTTGTCCCCGAATTTGCGCAGGTGCACTTTGGAGGACTTGTATGAGCAGTGCTCCGACCACATGACGGAGTACATTGCGAGTTCTGCCGCGGTTGGGCGGCGTCCCAGGATGTCGCGGATCTGCTGGTATTCCTCAGGCTTGAGGCCTAGCGACGCATAGGGCTGTTCCTCGTCAGGAGTGCTCGCTGCGTGTTCGACGGTGTCCAGGGTGGGCTTGCTGGAGGCAGTCATTCGTTCCCTCATGAGTGGTGGTCTCGGCGCGGGGTTGAGAGCGCGGGTGGCTCGGAGCGCCTAGGACAGACGCCTTGATTCTATCCGGTTGTTGGCTTGTGTTTGTCCGTTGCGTGCGCCCGTGAGACAGGTGATGGGCACCACTCGGGGGTTATGCGTTTGATGTTCGATTCCTGCGCGAATATCGGCATCTTTGATGCCGCTTACCGACAAAGTAGCGCAGCACCCCTGTCTGCCCAGCCGAGTACTGCTTGCCGACGATACGGCGGCTTACCATTCCAGCCCACCTCCCAGCGTGGGTGCGCTGAGAGGGACCGTATCGTCGGCAATCTATTACTGCCTTCTCAGGCTGCGCCTATGCGGGGTCTTGGCGGCGCAGCGCAGGGAACTTCAGCGACACTCGGGTCCCCTGCCCCGGAACGGAGTTGAGGGACACCGCCGCGTTGTGGCGTTCCGCGATGACTCGCACGATGGAGAGCCCAAGTCCTGTTCCCTCGACGCCGCGGGTGTTCGTTCCGCGCGCGAGTTCGTCCCATGCGCTGTCGATGTCCTCGGATGCGATTCCCCAGCCCGTATCCGATACCTCAAGGGTCACGTAGCCGTCGGTTTCGCTGGCTCGCACCTCGATGCGCGCGCCCGGATCAGAGTATTTCGCGGAGTTTGAGATGAGGTTGAACACCGACACGAGGAGTAGATCGGGGTCACCGAGCACGTGCGGTACGGGCCAGGGCACTTTCGGGAACTCGACCCGGAGCTCCTTGTCATCGTGCAGGGATGCGGCGACCGCCTCTGCCGTGATCTCCTCAAGGTCGACCTCCACGAAATCGAGCGGCCTGGTTTCTAGGTCGGTGAGCTTGGACAGTTCGGAGACGAGACGCCCAAGGCGCGCTGCCTGGGTTCGCGCGACGGCGAGAGCCCCGGCGTCCAGTTCTTCCTCGACGAGTGCGGTACGGATTGCGGTGACTGGGTTCTTCACCTCGTGGTCAAGGCGCCTCAGAAAACGTCGGCGAGCTAGGCGCTCATCTTCACGTGCGCTCTCGACAGCAACCGTAAGCGCCGCCCTGCGGTTGTTCGCGACCTGCGCCCGGATCAATACGACCGCTGCCATGACGACACCGATGAACAGGCAGAGCGTAGCGAGGGGGAACTGGATGTAGAACCACGGGTTCACGCTGCTCAACCAGAAAACGAGAGCGAGCAGCACACCGGTCAGCGCCAATGCACCCGACAGAAGCAGTGGTTTCTTCATGAACCCTGCACCTCACCTATGAATCGGTACCCGGACTGCTGCACCGTCTCGATGAACCTCGGGTTGTGCGGATCATCTGCGAGCGCCCGCCGCAGTTCAGCGACACGGTGGTCGATTGCCCGCGTTGAGACGGCGAACTCGTACCCCCACAGCGTTGACAACAACCGGTCCCTGGTGAGCAGTTCGTCCGGGTGGCTCATGAAGTATTCGAGCAGGGTTGTCGCGCGCGGGGTCAACGTCAGTTCCTGCCCCGCAAGCCGCACGCGGCGAGCGGTACGGTCAAACTCGAGGTCGTTGCACCGCAGCGTGGTCGTCGCCGCGAGTGTCTTTTGTCCCGGGGTGGTCCGACGTAGCACGGCGCGAATCCGGGACACCAACTCGGGCGGGTCGAAGGGTTTGCCCAGGTAATCGTCGGCACCCTCATCGAGCGCCGCAGAGCGCTCGTACGCCTCGTCAACCTTGGTGAGCAGAATGACCGGAGTCCAGTCCTGCTGCGCACGCAGTTGGCGGACAAGGGAGCGGCCATCGCGGCGAGGCATCAATACGTCACTGACAATGATCTGCGGCTTGGCCACCGCCAGTTTCTCCAGCGCCTCCTCCCCGTCCTGGGCGATTGTCACGGTGAACCCGTTGCGCTCCAGATAGGGGCCAAGGGTCGAGGTGATGGGTTTCTCGTCGTCCACAAGCAGGACGTGCGGGTCGCTCATGCGTTCACGGCCCAGATCACGGAACCAGCGAGGATGAACAGCAGGATCGTGTAGGCGATGATCTCAAGGTAGCCGAGTACCAAGCCCACGATGGCGAAACCGGTACCGCTGTCGTCGTCGCGGCGGATCTGCTTGAGGGCGATGTGCCCGAAGATCACCGGGATCAGCGCGAACCCGAGAAGAGCGAGAACAAACGAGGCGATTGCCAGACCGTTGGTCTTCCGGTACGCGGTCGGGTAACTCACTGTGCGAATCCTGCCGGCAGGAGGGTCGAACCCACAGATGAATCCTCGACGTCTGGATTTCCTTCTTCCCAGACCACCTCGTTGATGTCTGCGTTCTCGTCCACTGTGATCTTGTCTGCCGATGCGATCACGATGTCAGACCCGACGCTCTGCAGGTGCAGGTGCCCGACCTTTTTCGCAACAACTGTTGAGATGTCAGCCGTGACGATGACCTGGTCGCAGTCGTCAATGATCTCCACACGTGGGCTGACCCCGTCAATCGTGAGGGTGCCGTCCGGGCACCGCAATTGCTTGCGAACATCCTTGAGGAGTTCTTCGCGGGTGAGTTCAGTCGCCTCCTCTGCTGGATCAGTCGGTGCTTCCGGGGCGACCTCCTTGGTTGAAGCTTCGACGGGATCAGTTGCGCGGCCGGGCTCCTCTGAGGTGGTTTCTTCTGGCAGGTTGGACCCGGTGTCACCCTGGGTGTTCTCCACTGCGGGGGCATTCGCGCCCGTGGCCTCAGTCGGGTCCGACGAGACCCCCATGGAGCAGCCGGTCAGGATGAGTGCGAGGGTTGCGATTGCTGGGATGCTGCGGTGTAAGGGAAGTCGATGTGTGCTCATGCCATTCATTCTAGGAACGCGCTCAGCCGTTGTGGTGTGCAGGCCGTCGCAGAGTTGTATCAGATCAGCGACACGACTCCGTGCTTCAGCCTTCACGCTACGGATACCGAACCAGACTAAACCTAGTGACTATCCCTTAACGGCTCCTCCCGTGCCTGCCCCGCTCCGTCCACCTTGGCAGCTTCAAATATCTCGTGTGGCAATGACTCGAAGAAACGCACTGCGAGCAGGATGTTGAACGCTTTGGCACCGGCAGTTGGAGACCTGGTATGACGACATCGGGCTGCTCAGTCTCCTGGCAGCCCGATGCAATCCGTGAGAGTGAAGCAGTTTCAGTCCTGCAACTCGAAACCACGAGCGTCGCGGTGCCATGGATCGCCCGGCTTCGATACGAGGATCAGGATGCCCTCAACGAGACCCCAAATGCTGGAGATCACCGCAAGCGTTCCCACGCTGACAACTGTGATCAGAAGTTGGGCGACCGCCTTGCCCGTGTTACCCAGGTAGAAGTTGTGTACGCCAAAAACGCCAAGCAAGATGCCGAGGATTCCGGCGACGATCTTCGATTTCTGGCCGGTTGGCGGCTGCACGTAGGGAGGCTGCTGTCCGCCGTATGGGCCCTGCTGACCATACGGCTGCTGCTGGTAGGGCTGACCTTGCTGAGGGCCACCATACGGTTGGCCGCTCTGGTATGGGTTGCCGCTGTCGCCCGACTGCCCACCGTGTGGGCTGGTCTGGCTGGCTGGATCGTTCGGCGTGCTCATGAGTGTCCTTTGCTGGTAAACACGTTTGTCCTCTAAAGACTAGCGCAGCCCTCCGACACATTTTCTGCAGGTATACCGAAGGCGGCCACTCTCTCACGAAAGCGGCCGCCCGGAGTGGCTCCTAGCGTTCAGGACTGCGATTCCTCAGACCATCGTCAGTCTTGGAGTTCAAGGCCCTCTGCGTCCTTGTGCCAGTCGGTGCCTGGCTTCGACACGAGGATCAGGATGCCCTCGACGAAGCCCCAGATAGAACCTGCACCCAACGTAACGAAGGTGACGACGATCTGGATGACCGCACGTTGCGTCTTGCCGAGATAGAAGTTGTGAACGCCCAAGCCTCCAAGGAGGATTCCGAGGATTCCGGCGACGATCTTCGATTTGCTGCTCACAGGGCCTGCAGCTCCCGGCTGCTGAAACTGCGTGTTTGGAGTGCTCATTGTTGTCCTTTTAATGCTGGTGTGGGTGCGAAAGTACGCACTGCGCATTAGGTTAGCCTATCCGCGGCGCTAGGAGAATACTCGTACTCACATTGCAGACACGTTTTGGGTCCAGGCGTGTAGCCCGTTTCTGGCTGTGCATGTGAATGTGGCATCTTCGCGAGTTTTCTTGCAGGCTCAGGTACGTTGGTGAGCATGGCCACTCCAGAGTTCGTCCTCGTGCTACGCGACAAAGTCGGCACCACTCCCCTGTGGCTTTCGGGGGTTACTGCTGTCATCACGCACGGAAATGATCTGCTTCTCGTTCAACGTGCAGACAACAAACGTTGGACTCCCGTCACCGGCATCATCGACCCGGGAGAACATCCAGCCGATGCCGCTGCCCGAGAGGCGTTGGAGGAAGCGGGAGTCGTAGTACGCCCGGTGAA
Source organism: Timonella sp. (assembly GCA_031979385.1). Lineage (GTDB taxonomy): Bacteria > Actinomycetota > Actinomycetes > Actinomycetales > Cellulomonadaceae > Timonella. The sequence continues at coordinate 12,524 of DALZEF010000024.1, forward strand.
ACTTGCACTCGTGGGTGTCACCGAGCCGATCACCTACGACAACGGCGATGTCACCCAGTACATTGACCTGACGTTCCGGTTCGAATGGGTATCCGGCGATCCGTACCCGGCCGATGGCGAGAACATTGAAGCGCGCTGGTTCCCGCTCGATCAACTACCGCACATGTCCGACGAGATGGTCGCGCGGGTGCGCGCCGCACTGAGCGACGCTCCTGCAGCGCAGTTCAGCTTCGGTGGAGCAAACGTAAGCGCATAGCCACCTGTTTGTGCGGCTCCCCCTACCGCCGTTACTCACCACTCTGTGGGTTGTGTCGTGGTTCTGTGGGTCAAAGACCCACAGAACCACGACACAACCCACAGATCGCTGGGGCGGACACCGGGCTCGGGCAGGGAAACAGTCCGAGGTCGGGGATCGGCCTAGGGGAGAGAAACATGCGCGGATCCCTACCAACGCATGAGGGCCGCGAAACCCTGACGGGTTTCGCGGCCCTCATGCAAGCCACAGGCTCTTACCTAGCCGTAGATTCTCACCTAACGGTAGGTTCTCGCTTAGCCGAGTGTGTCTCAGCCAGCCACCGCCATGGGGTGACTATGCGCGGGAAGCCCTCGAATCGTCGCGAATCTGTCCAACCAGTTCTTCGAGAACATCCTCCAGCGTGACCACACCGATCAGTCCGTGCGGGCCATCCACGAGCGCGAGGTGTGCACCGTCGCGCTGCATCGTGGAGAGCACCATCTGGAGTGAGTCGCCCGCGTTCAGGGTAGGCATCGCGCGGATGACCTCAGGTTTCACCGGAAGGTCGCGTTCAGCGGCGCCAACGTCAAGGAAGTCCTTGATGTGCACGTAACCGATAGGACGACCGTTCTTACTGACCACGGGGAAGCGGGAGAAGCCGTTGCGGGCCACTTCCTCCGCCGCTGCCGCGGTGAAACCCTCCTGAAGGGTGCGCATCTGCGCCATCGGGATCACAACGTTCTCCACCGAGCGAGACTCGAACGTGAGCGCACTCAAGAGGAGTTGCTCGTCTTCCTCGGAGATCATGCCGCCGTCCTGCGACTCCTCAACCAGGTCTGCCACCTCATGCTGAGTGAACACGGTGGCAACCTCGTTCTTGGGTTCGACCTTCATGAGGCGCAGAACCCCGTTACCGATGCCGTTCAATGTCCACAGGACAGGCTTGAAAATCCGGCCAATGATCACGAGCGGGGGACCAAGCACGAGCGCAGCGCGTTCTGGCCCTGCGAGCGCAATGTTCTTCGGCACCATTTCACCGAGCACGACATGCAGGTAGGTGATGAACAGCAGCGTGATCGCGACCGCAACCGGGTGCACCAGGTTCTCTGGGATGCCGATCTGCTCGAACGGGCCTTCCAGCGCGTGCGCGATGATCGGTTCGGAGAGTGCTCCGAGGAGCAGTGAGAACAGCGTGATACCCATTTGGGCTGCGGCCATCATGAACGACACGTTCTCGATGGCCCACAGGGTCATCTTCGCTGCGCGGCCACCCTCTTGGGCCTTTGGCTCGATGATGGAGCGGCGTGCTGCGATGAGCGCGAACTCGGCACCAACAAAGAATGCGTTGGCAGCGAGCAAGACAGCGGTCAGTAATAGTCCTTGCCAGAGGTTCATCGTGCTTCACCTTCCTTGACGGCGCCTTGGTGTTCTTTGCGCTGTCCCAGTTGGGTGACGTGCAGGCGTTCGATGCGGGAGCCATCGAGTTCGGTGACGATGAGTCGCAGGTATCGCGGTTGTGCACCGTCCTCTTCGTTGTCGAATGGTTCCTCGGAGACTCGTCCGTCTTCGCACACGTAGACGGTATCGCCAAGTTGTGCGAGGCGTCCCAGCTCGAGGGTGACCAGACCTGCTAGGGTCTCGTATTCCTCGTGTTCGGGGATGTCGAAGTCGATTGCGTCGTCGAGTTCGTCTGGGCGAATCGAAGCGTCGACGGTCCATTCGTGGGTGGACACAAATTCGATCTCACCACCGTCTGGGTCGTGTTCGTCGCGGACTTCGCCCACGAGTTCCTCCACGAGGTCCTCAAGGGTGATGATTCCGGCGATGTCTCCAGATTCGTCGATCAGGACGGCCATCTGGAGTCCGCCTGCGCGCAGGGTGTCCATGAGGTCGTCGAGTTCAACGGTGTCGGGCACGAGGGTCGCTTCGCCCATGACCTGCGCGACGGTCGCGGTGGCACGCTCGTCGAACGGGACAGCTAGGGCTTGGCGGACGTGCACGAGACCGTCTACTTCGCGCGCACCGGGTTCGAGCACAGGGAAGCGCGAGTGTCCAGTCTCCTTGGCTAGTGCGAGCAGTTCAAGGAGCGTGGTTGCACTGGTGACGTGCACCATCCGCGAGCGCGGTGTCATTGCGTCGTGTGCACGGCGTTCACCGAATGCAAGGGAGCGTTCCACGAGTTGCGCAGTTTGCGATGGGAGCACTCCCTGCTGCGCCGAGTGGCGTACCAAGAACCCGAGTTCTTCGGCAGAACGCGCGGATGCGAGTTCCTCTTGCGGTTCGATGCCGAACAATCCGAGAACACGGTTGGCGGTTCCGTTGAAGAACGTGATGATCCATGCGGTTGCCTTGGAGAATCCTCGCTGGAATCCCGTGACGAAACGTGCGGTTTCGAGCGGTTTCGCCAGTGCGAGGTTCTTGGGGACAAGTTCACCGAACACCATGGTCAGTGCGGTCATGAGCACGAGTGCGAGCGTGACCGAGACTCCGCGTGCTTGCGTGGCGGACATGCCAAAGTCCTCAAGCACGGGGGCGATGAGCACTGCGATGGCTGGCTCCGCCACAAAACCCATTCCAAGGTTTGTGATGGTGATTCCGAGCTGTGCTCCAGAAAGTTGAGTGGAAAGCGTGGACAGTGCTTTGAGCACGCCATCTGCTTTCTTGTCTCCCTGTTCTGCTGCCGCCTTGACGTTGTTCTTGTTGACCGTCACAAGCGAGAACTCGGCGGCCACGAACATTGCGCCGGCTGCCATAAGCAGAAGTCCGATGATTATGGAGACTATTACCACGGGTCCACCTCCTGGGCGCTGTAGGCCGTCGCATCACTGCGCGGCGCGGAGAGGAGGTGGTTGGGACTATGACCGGGATTGTCCACTATGGCCTTTCTGTTGAAAGTTAGGTCCGCCCGGTAGCATCCAGTCGGGTTGCTACCGGGCGGGGGTGCGCACGGTGCGCGAAGTTCTCTCACGAACAAAACAGCGCAGCGGATCGTAGGGATTTCGCGAAGCTAACACCTACCGCGGCGCAACGAATGTAAGTTCGTAACACTCAGGTAGATACAACTATGCCAAGAACAATTTAGTTCCAACAGCGTCTAGAACAATTTTGTGACGAACTCTTTCCTAACGTTTCGTGGCCCTCTTGGCCTGTGCGAGTGCTTTTTCGCTGATGGGAGCATCTCCACTGGCTCGTTGCTTGCGATAGTACTCGCGGGCCTCATCTTGGCGTTTTTGTTCCACTCCGGTTGCGATGGTTGCGCGCACGAGTTCATCGTCAAGACCGAAGGCTTCGATGAGGTCTTGTGCATGTGGGCGTAGACGGGTGAGCAGGCGGTTGATGTAGGAGGTGACGGTCTCTGCGCGCTGGGTGGAGAGTCGTCCGTTGATCAGATACCAGGCGAGATTCGCCTCGATCCGGCTGAGTGCGTAGAGGTCGCGGAGCGCTACGAGAACTGAGTGGGTGCCTGGGTCCTCGATGTCGCGCAGCGCCTTGGTGAACGCTTCCCATTGCACGAGGTCGGCGTGAGCTCGTGCGGCCTCGATGAGTTCGCTTTGGTGCTCGTTGAACAGTGCGGCTCCGTCAGCTTGGCTCATCTTGGCTGCTGGGCGCAGCGCGGCGGCCACCTTTTCGACCATGGTTTCCACGCGGTCGGTGAGTAGTTCTCGCTGGGTTTCCTCATCGCGCAACTCGTTTGCGGATCGTGCCCTACGTCCGGTGTCGGCGATGGATTGCACGGCCCGGTTGAGTGGGGTGCGGTAGAGCACGGTGTCTGCGGCACGGTCGATCACGAAGCGTGCCATGTTCATGCCGGTGATGCCTTTGAACTGCTTGGCGTAGTCCGTGAGCAGACGCTTTCCCACGAGTTGCAGCAGGACGGTGTTGTCGCCTTCGAAGGTGACGTAAATGTCCATGTCTTGGCGTAGTTGCACGAGTCGGTTCTCGGCCATGAATCCCGCTCCGCCACATGCCTCGCGTGCTGTTTGCAATGCGTGTAGCGCACGCCACGTGGACACTGGCTTGAGCGTTGCGGCGAGGGTTTCTAGGTCCTCGCGCGACTCCGGGGTGTCCATGCCCTCTTCGGAGAACACGGCGTGGAACAGGTCGAGTAGGCGGTCGTGCGCGAAGTGTCCTGCGTACACTTCTGCGAGTAGCGGCAGGAGCCGGCGCTGGTGGGTTTGGTAGTCCATCAGCACAGTTTCCTCGGTGTCGCTCGCGCCGTTGAATTGGCGACGCTGGTTACCGTAAGTGATCGCAGTGGTCAGTGCGATTTTGCTGGCCACTCCGGCTGCGCCGTCGAGCGAGACGCGTCCCTGCACGAGTGAGCCGAGCATGGTGAAGAACCTGCGCCCGGGGCTTTCGATTGGCGACGAGTAGGTTCCGTCCGCGCTCACCTGGCCATAGCGGGCGAGCAGGTTCTCGCGCGGTACGCGCACGTTGTCGAACGCGAGACGGCCGTTATCGATGCCGTTGAGCCCGCCTTTGAGCCCGTCGTCCTCGGACGAGACTCCCGGCAGGAGCGCGCCGGTGCTGCCATCCTCGTTTTGCTCCCGGATGGGTACGTAGAACGCGTGTACGCCGTGGTTGACGCCCTTGGTGATGAGCTGCGCGAACACGACCGCTGCCTGGCCGTGCAGCGCAGCGTTGCCGAGGTAGTCCTTCCACGCCGCACGGAATGGGGTGTGGAGTGTGAAGTCGCCGCTGTCTTCGTTGAAGGTTGCGGTGGTGGCGATGGAGGCCACATCGGAGCCGTGACCGATCTCGGTCATGGCGAACGCACCGGGCACCTCAAGTCGCATGGCCGCACCGAGTAGTCGGTCCTGCTGCTCGGGGGTTGATAGGTGGTGAATTGCCGCGCAGAACAGACCCCACTGCACGCCAGCCTTGATCTGGAGTGATGGGTCTGCCGCGAGAAGTTCCTCAAATCCGGCGATTCCTCCGCCGGAGTCATCGCTTCCTCCGAGGCGTTCGGGGAAGGCTCGGAGCACTTGCGCCTCGGAGACAAGGATCTTCAGTTGTTCGAGCACTCGTTCGCGGTGCTCGTCCATACCGAGGGAGGGATCGCGGATGATGCGCGGATCACGGGCGAATCCGCGCGCGATGAGACGCAAATCCTTCCAACGCCCGAGGAGTTTGTCCTCAAGATAGGTCTTATCGATCTTTGCCGTTACCTGGTGGGTCACTGGCGTCTGATCAACGGCAGTCATGGCTCACTCCTTTGTGTAGCTACCGCGGGGCCGTTCCAGAGCCATGCGGTGATTGACTCTGTCATTTCGGTTCTGCTGGGGCTTACGGGGGCATCGCCGTTTGCGAGCCACCATTCTCCGGTGCCTTGGACAAATCCCACTGCCCCTGCAGCCCATGCTGAGGCGGCGGCGGGCGAGGTGTCGTGTTCACGGGCATATGGGATTGCCGCGACCTCGATCATTTCGTCGAGGAAAGGCAGGGCGGAGGCTCCGCGCGTCACAAAGTGGTAGACGTTTGGAGAGTGTTCGATCATTTCGAGGTAGGTCGCAACCATCGCTCGAACGGATTGAAGTGGGGTGGGGGCGGTCGTCACCGCTTCGCGCAGCGTTTCACGGATGTCCTGCATGACCGCTTCTGACACGGCGCGCTGCAGTCCACTTTTGTCCACGAAGTAGCGGTAGACGATCGATTTGGATGTTCCCGCATAGGTTGCGATGTCATCCATGGAGAGATCTGTCCCGTAGAGGTGAACAGCTTTGCGAGCCGCGACGGCTAGTTCTTGACGCCGTGCGGAGCGGTGCTCGTCCCATCGGGTGGAGCGCCCATCATCGTTGATTTTCTCTGTGACTGAACTCACGATACTCAGAGTATCAGGTACTCTGAGTTCTATAAAGATTTCATGAGTGTTCTTGAGGGGAGCACAACGGACAAAAGTCCCCCTTCCCCCATTGGGCACCCACCGGAACCCTGAAGCAATGACGCAAGGAGACATCGTGGCAGCACATCCACACACATCGGGCACGACAGAGAAGACCAGCACCTCACTGCGCGATGCGGTGATCGTCGGTGGAAACCGCATCCCGTTCGCCAAGGCTGGCAGCAAGTACGCCAACGCCTCGAACCAGGACATGCTCACCGCGGTACTCGATGGTTTGGTGGCACGCTTTGGTCTACAGGGGGAAACTGTGGGCGAAGTCGTTGCCGGCTCGGTTCTCAAGCATGCCCGAGACTTCAACCTGACCCGTGAATGCGTCCTCGGCTCCTCCCTCTCTCCGGCCACTCCTGCCTTTGATCTTCAGCAGGCGTGCGCGACAGGACTCGAAGCCTTCATCACCGTGTCCAACAAGATCCAACTCGGCCAGATCGACTCCGCGATTGCCGGAGGCACGGACACCGTGTCCGATGCCCCCATCGCAGTCTCAGACGGTCTGCGCACCGCCCTACTGAAGGCCTCGCAAGCAAAGACTCTCGGCCAGCGCCTCAAGGCACTGTCCACAGTCCGTCCTGCGGATCTTGCTCCCGCAACCCCGCGCACCGATGAACCACGCACCGGCCTGTCCATGGGTGAACACCAGGCAATCACCACCGCCAAGTGGGGTATCAGCCGTGAGGCCCAGGACGAACTTGCCTTCAACTCGCACCAGAACCTCGCCCGCGCCTACGACCGGGGCCTGTTTGATGACCTGATCACCCCGTTCAAGGGCCTGACTCGGGACCAGAACCTGCGCCCAGAATCGACCCTGGAAAAGCTAGGTTCCCTCGCACCGGTGTTCGGCAAGACGCTGAGCACCCCGGCAACGATGACCGCAGCAAACTCGACTCCGCTGTCCGACGGCGCCTCCGCAGTTCTGGTCGCATCCCGTGACTGGGCGTCCGAGCGAAACCTGCCGGTGCTCGCACGTTTCGTGGACGCGCAGACCGCCGCGGTGGACTTTGTGCACGGTCACGAGGGTTTGCTCATGGCTCCCGCACACGCCGTTCCGGTTGTGCTGGGACGCAACGGATTGACGCTTGAGGACATCGACTTCTTTGAAATCCACGAGGCTTTCGCATCGACTGTCTTGACCACGCTCGCCGCATGGGAGGACGACGACTACTGCCGCACCGAACTCGGTCTTGAGGGCGCGCTCGGAACCGTGGACCGCGCAAAGTTGAACGTGGCTGGTTCCTCCCTAGCCGCCGGACACCCGTTTGCCGCAACCGGTGCACGCATCGTCGCGACCGCTGCAAAACTCGTTAACCAGAAGGCTGCCGAAACCGGAACAACCGCACGCGCACTGATTTCGGTCTGCGCCGCCGGTGGTTTGGGTGCAGTCGCAATCATCGAATCTGCCAACTGAAAGGGACCTCGACATGGCTGATAAGTACACGGATTTCGTGAGCGGCGGATTCGGCAAGACTCTCGCAAAGAAACTCGGCCTGCCACAGCCGGTCCGCCTCAAGCGGTTCAAGCCCGGACAACCTCTGGTCGCTAGTCCGGTTCTGGTCCTCGGCCCGTCCGGGTGCGCCGACACCAACTCGATTGCCGAGTTGCTGCTCGAAGGCCTCGGCAGCGGCGAACAGATTGATGTGCGCCGCCAAGCAATCACCTCGGGCGGAGTGCGTTGGGGCGCTATCGTCGTTGTGCTGACCTCACTGTCCGCCCCTGCGGACCTGTCCGAGCCAGTGCGTACGTTGGGCTCGCAACTGCGCTCCCTAGCCCCAAGCGGACGCGTCCTGTTCATCACCCGCCCAGCCGACTCGTCGGCAATCCCGGCGGTCGCCGCCGCACGCCAGGGCGTGCTCGGCACAATGCGTTCACTGGGTAAGGAACTGCGGTCGGGCGCGACCGCAAACGCCCTCGAAATTGCCGACGACACCCCGGTTGCCAGCACCTCCGCACTGAGCGCTCTGCGCTTTTTCCTCTCGCCGAAGTCGGCGTTCGTGGACGGTCAGGTTGTGCGTGTCAAGCGGGACGCTGGAACTGCGCCCACCAACTGGAACCAGCCGCTCGCGGGCAAAGTCGCTGTTGTGACGGGTGCTGCGCAGGGGATCGGCGCCGCCATTGCCAAGACCCTTGCGCGTGATGGCGCTAAGGTCGTGGCGGTCGATATTCCTGCTGCCGGTGACTCGCTCGCCCGCGTCGCCAACGAGATCAAGGGCACCGCACTGCAACTCGATGTGACCGCCGATGATGCGGGTGCACGCATCATCGAACACGCTGTTGGCCGTCATGGCGGCCTGGACATCGTGGTGCACAACGCCGGAATCACCCGCGACAAGCTACTCGCCAACATGGACGATGCCCGGTGGGATTCGGTCATCGCCGTCAACATTGAGTCACAGTTGCGGATGAACGAGGCGTTCCTCGCGTCCGAGCACTTCAAGAATGCCCCACGCATTGTCTCGCTCGCCTCAACCTCCGGTCTTGCAGGCAACCGCGGGCAAACCAACTACGGCGCCTCCAAGGCTGGCGTTGTCGCGATGGTCGCTGCAACCTCGCCGCTGCTAGAAGATGTTGATGGAACCGCGAACGCCGTGGCCCCCGGCTTCATCGAAACCAAGATGACCGCAAAGATCCCGCTCGCCACCCGCGAGGTTGCCCGGCGCTTGAACTCCCTGCAGCAGGGCGGACAGCCGGTTGACGTGGCCGAGACCATCGCATTCCTCGCCTCGCCAGCATCGGGCGGTATCAGCGGCATCACGGTTCGTGTGTGCGGTCAGAACCTGGTGGGTGCCTGATGAGTTCTGTAACCTTGCAACCCGCCGAACGGCCAGAAGCAGTCACTGTTCTACCCCGCGTCCCCGGACTAGGATCGCTCTACGGTAAAGCTCTCGTGCCGTCTGCCTCGGATGTACGCGGCGCTGTGGGCAAAGTGCTACCGCTCGGGATGTTCGGGGACGCTAGCCCGACTGTCGCCGCCGAGACACTCTCACTACCAGACGTTACCTATGCGGCTCACGGGGTACGGTTCGATGCTGAACTGCTTGCACGCTATCAGAGCCTGTTCCACCTGCCACACACCGACGAAGTACCCGCAGGATTCACTCACGTGACCGCGTTCCCTGTGGCGATGGCGCTCATGGTGGCGCCGGAGTTCCCACTCCAACTCATGGGAATGGTGCACCTGTCCAATCGGGTCGAGGTTGCCCGCACGATCCGCGCCGACGAGGAATGCGAAGTCTTCGCCTGGGCCCAGAACCTCGCCGGGCATACCCGTGGAACATCCGTTGAACTTGTGGTTGAGGTACAGATCGCTGGAGACACTGTTTGGCGTGGCACGTCCACCTATCTGGCCAAGGGCAAGTACCTGCGCGGGCGCGGTGTGCCTCCTACTGAACGCACAGAGTTTGTGGCTCCGTTCCCCACGGCTCAGTGGAATCTTGGAGCCGGTGTTGGACGCGACTACGCCGCGATCTCCGGAGACCGAAACCCCATCCACATGTCTGCGCTCTCGGCCAAGGCCTTCGGGTTCCCGCGCGCAATCGCCCACGGAATGTACACCGCCGCTCGGGCGCTCGCCGAGGCCCGAGGGCTGCACGGAGAAAGTTACGTGTGGGAGGTCGAGTTTGCTAAGCCGGTGCTGCTGCCAAGCAGGGTTGCCGTAGCGATCCGCCGTTTAGATGGCGAGACAGTGGAGTTCAGTGGCTGGAACGGAAAGAGTTCCAAGTTGCACTTCTCGGGCACGATAAAACCCTTGTCAGCCTAGGTTTTCCTAAAGGGGAGTCACTCATCTTTCGATGGGTGACTCCCCTTTTTTGTGACAATGTGGAAAATAACTGGAAACCTCTACGCCCCCTGTTTAGGGTCTTTATATGGGCGAAGACGTCCACAGCACAGCCGAAATTATTCGCGGCACAATCCGATGAAAGGGGGAATTCCTATGACTTCACGTGGAAATAAGACCGCCAAGTCTGGCATGCCGACTGCACGTCGAATTAATCAGCCGAAGGCACCCCAGCTTGGTCGACGCACGCGCTTCGTACATCGCGGCAACCGTTAGAATCCCCCACTTCTAAGGTGCTGCGCATCCGCGAGGCGGCGTTGGATCAACACACAAACTTACGATTCACCACCACTTCGATTGGGTAAGCACCATGTCAATCTTCACTTCTTTGCGCCCTGAACAGCAGGTCCGCAGAAAACTCGCGCAGCGTAAGCACCTACGCGCAGAACTCTTGGCCGAGAGCACCGAGGCTACACGAGTTCAATGGCTCGAAATCGCGCCACCTCTGCCACGCACGTAATTGCCGGCTCCACCTCACCGCTGATGCTCTATTTGCACTGGTCAGAAAATCAGTGGACGAGTTATGTCCCGCGCAATATTCTAGTTCTTGTCAGGGCTTAAACCGCGTCCCACCCATTGCAGGGTCCGGCACGTTTTGGGCCGAAGTTCGATCGAAAGGAGGCCCTCTCTTGGTTCACAGCAATGAACCCCAGGCGTTCTCCTCGGTTCGATTCGCATAAGCATTTCGATCCATGCCCTTAGGTATTCAGCAGTAATGCACGGCTAATCTTTTCAAGATCATTAGCCATGAATACATTAAGGCATTTCGAGGAGATCGCACAAAGGGAGTCAGCGACTGCAGCGCTGGCTCCCTTTGCTATGCGTGAACTTACATTGGGCATTCGGTACTCAGCTAACCGAAATATCCTGACATACGTTTTCAACCTCAGTATCAGACTCATCTGGAGAAATGGATAGGCACACGTTGTATGTACCTGCAGCAGCATCTACTGAGAAAGCAAACTCCAACGATTGAACGGATACATCAAGTACGTCTTCTACTGCTTCGCCTTGGCGTGAACTTGGAGTCTCACCATCAGACACCCCATTCAGGACCCAGCTATCTGGTCCGCCATCGAACCTAGCTAGTACATGACTTGCTCGAATCTTCCAGCCCTCTTGGACGGCAATCGTAAACACGTCACCCGCCCTGACTGATTCAGGAAACTCGACAATGCCGATTTTGACGCTGTCAGAAGAGTCTCCATTACCGCAACCCAAGACAAATGTCGCCATAAACAAGACAACAAATACGCCCGCCAGTGCCCGCCTCATCGCGTCACCAGTGTTGTTCCAGTTTGTTTCAACACCACGTCAATCGGCGTGAAAGTCGAGGAATTTACAGTGTTTCCAGATCGATGCACGCCAACTGCTTTCACACTGCCGTCCGACTGAACACGATAAACTGGCGCACCGCTGTCGCCTTTCTTTGTTCCATAGGGGTCCCAAGTCCATTTGTAGCCGTTCTTGACATTTCGATTGGCAGTGTCGCTGTATGTTGTCACATTAACCTGCGAGATTGGACCACAACTCTGATCGGCGGTAAAAGCCCCTCGGGTACATACGCGGAATCCCTTAACTAGATCAGAGGTCTTGTACTTCCCCGTAACATCTCTGTTAATCGTCGAAGAACGGTAAAGTACTGCCGTCGAGTTCTTCTCCATCCGGAAAATCGATGCATCTGCAACCGCTGGGCTTGCTGCCCATAAGGTGTTGCTGGTAATCGCACCTCTACTCGTTCCAGCGAATGTCACCGAAGAAGAGTTCTTGCCGCAATGTCCGGCTGTGAGCCCGTAGCGCTTTGAGTCTTTCAAAACAGTGAAACTCGCTGTGCAGTTGGCCTTTGACCCACCGACAGAGATGTATTTCCCTGCCCGATAAGGGTTTTCGGAGGCTCCTTCTTCCTCCGAGTGTTCAGTTGTTACAACAACAACTTGAGGTTCTGAATACCCGGATATCGCAACTCCATCTGAGGTCATCACCGTACGGTCATCTTCGGTACGGACAACGATATTGGAGTGTTCTTCTAGGTCTTCAGCCACCTCATCGAACTGGCTTTCTGAAGTCGAAATCAAGACCACTCCTGCTTCGTAGTCTAGGCCATAAGAACTAATGGTCGACTCTAACTGGTTGGTGATGTCTCCGATTTCTTCAGCGAACTGGTCCAGTTCGGCTCGAGAAACTGGACGATCTACGATCGTGACGGGGGTTTTCCCGGATATGAGGTCTTCGAATCCAGTTTTCTCAGACGGTTCTAGGTTGTGGACTCCCACGGAGTAGGAGAGTTGATCAGGAGTTACCCAGATCTCGACAAACCGATCACCCAAGACTTGTTGTGCACGTTCCCTAACAGTTCCAGCTGATTCAACATCAACAACGGAATATTCATAGTCTGGATCAACAGAGCGTGTCGTTTCTGCGGTGTCCCTAGGCACATTGGCCGCTACAGGAGTCACGGCGGCGGTTATGGCCGTGGCAACTATTACACCTGCAATCAACATCTTGCGCATACTACGCCCAACCTCTTATTAGTTCTTCCCATAGGAATGCCCGTAACTAGGTAACTACTTAACAGATCTACTAGATCGCAGGGTCCGCTACAGGGGAGAAGAGACCAGCACTAAACCCCATTTTTGAACCTAACAACATATCTGACCTGAGAATATACGTCGCAGGTATGATTTCCAGTACCCAAAGGTAGACAAAAGTACTGTCGTGGTCCTATCTGCAGCACCTTCAGGGTCATGGTTAAAGATCAAGAGTACGATCCTTGTCACTCACTGGAGTTGAGAAGCAGGAGAGCATACGCGATACGAGACCGATTATCGGGTGGGGTCCGCTCCGGTAGTGCACCGATGGGCCACCACTTCACGTCCTCGGATTCATCGCTAGTCTGAGGTTGAGCCCCTTCGGGTGCCGTGAACACGAAACCCACGTCCCAGTGGGTCTGACAAGCCCCGAAGGCATTGCCTAAGTCGTGTCGGTTCAGATCCGCCGGAAATGGACTGACTAGGACCAAGTCATCGATTCCGGATTCTTCGGTGGCCTCACGCAACGCGCTATCAGCCAGATTCACATCGCCCTCTTCGATGTGACCGCCCAGTTGGACCCAAAACTGTCCCTTGCGGTGAAAACAGAGCAACACGTGGGTGTGATCCGCGTTGAACACGAACGATGAGGCCGTCACATGCTGGGGTCCGCCCTCCCTACGAACAGCCGCGCCCTTGGCTGCGCGAAGGAACTGCGCATACTCGCCCCGCAGATACTCCTGCTCGGAATCTGGCGTCACCCACTCGTCGAGAAGCAGAGCGGCATCGGCCGCATAGTCATCGGCCTCGAGACTGCGCGGATATTCCACAGTAGTCACCTATTCAGCCTGCGCTTCCGAACTCTTTGGGCCATCCTTGTGAGCAGCAATGGCCGCTGACACGATGCGTTGTCCCGGGGTCTCCTGCCGCACTGGAGCGTAGTTGGCACCAGCCTTGCGCACCTTGCGGGTGAGGGTTATAGCCCACACGACGGCGGAGGCGACCACACCAAGCCCGACTGCTCCAAGGGCGAATTCCATGATGGCTCCATCCTGCGTTCATCTGCACGTACGCGCATCTGACTGTACCGCGCATGGGGATGGGATCACCAGCAGGGCATCTTAGGCTGAGGAGTTATTCTGCAACGAACTGCGCAGCGGCAGTTCCCGCGAGGCGTCCAGTGCGGGTGGCTCCGATCGTTGAGGCGCCTGCTCCATATCCCGCCAGGTATACGCGGGGGTCTACGAATACACGGGCTCCGTCGGTTGCGATGCCTCCGTGCGGAGACCTCAGCTTGAGCGGGGCAAGATGTTTGAGTGCAGGCTTGAACCCGGTTGCCCACAGGATCACGTCAACATGTTCGTGACCACCTGGCCAGGCAGGCATGATATCCCCCGCAGCCTCGGCAGCCACCCCGTCAAAGACCACTCCATCAGTCGTGATACTGCTCAGGGGTCCGCGTGAGATGAGGATTCCTTCGTCGATGCCTCTCTGGTATTCGTCGGTGAGCGCAAGCCCCGTGGCCCCCACAACGGAGAGGGTTTGCAGTCCCGCTTCAGTGCGTTCTCGGACGCGACGTTCTACGTCGATACCCCAGTTCATGTCGAACTCGCGGTCTAGGAACACGGGCGCGCGGCGCGTTGACCACAGGGTGTCGACACCGGCTTCAGCGAGCGGTAGGAGGAACTGCACAGCGCTTGCTCCGCCTCCCACCACGAGCACCCGTTGTCCTTCGAACTCCTGAGGTGAGCAGTAGTCTTTCGTGTGCAGTTGGCGCCCACCAAAACTTTCAATGCCGGGATAGTAGGGCCAAAATGGCTGGTCCCAGGTTCCGGTGGCGTTGATGATCGCTTGAGCAGTCCAGGTGCGTTCGGCTCCATCGGCTCGTCGCGCAGTTATCTCCAGCGGCGCTGACAGGTCATTTTCACGCGTGGAACGCACGCTGGTGACGCGGTAGGGCCGCCGCACCGCGAGCGCGAACTCGTCCTCGTAGCTGCCGTAATAGCGTGACACCACGGCTGACGCTGGCTCTTCCGGGTCTGGTGTGCCGAGTTCAAGGCCGGGTAGGTCGTGGATGCCGTGGGCCTTTCCGAGCGTGAGCGATGGCCACCGGTGCCGCCACGCGCCACCAGGCCCTTCGTTGGCATCGAGCACGATGAAATCAGTCCCCGGTTCCAAGCCTTTGTGAACGAGCGTGTGAGCGGCACTTAACCCAGCTTGACCCGCTCCAATCACCACGATTTTCACGCGCGTGTTCTCATTGCCGACGATCCTGCCGCGCTCCAGTTCGCCCGTCCGGTTTTCGCTCACACGGGTTGGAACGGCCCTGTCGGGTCGCCTATTCCCGCGTACGCCCTCGACACCGTTTCGTAGGCACCCGATCAGTCCAGCACACACCGGCATGGTGGTTTTCCGGAATCAATACCCAAGAAAAACCACCCTATCCCCGGAAAATCACCATGCTGGGTCCGCAAGATGCGGGGACAGCGTTCTACTCGTCGAGAAGCTTGACGCTATCGGCGTCCTTCAGGAGCACAAAACTGCGCAACGGGGCGGGTTCTACCTCGTGGATTTCAGTGAATCCCTTGGACTCGTAGAAGGCTCGTTGCTCAGGTTCGGTGTCCGTGAGGAGCACGATCTGACGGAGGTCGGTGGATCGCGACAGGATCTCATCCATGAGCGCACTACCAATACCGCTTCGGTGTGACTCGGGATGGACCAGGATGTCCTGCACGTAGGCAATCGTCGTATTGTCACTGATCACTCGCGCCAAGCCCAACAGGCCACCGGTCTCGTTACGTGCGCTCAGCACATAGGTGGAACCTCGCAGTGCGTCCATCAGTGCGTCGGGGTCCTTGGTGTAGGCAACCCAACCGACTGACGCGTAGAGGTCTAGCGTTTCTTCTGGGGTCGGAATCTCTTCCGTTATCACTACACTCATACTCCATTGTGGCCTGTTTTGGGCCGTGGCGCAGGTGCAGGCGTTACTCTTCCGGTGCCCCGTCAGTGACCAGATCGCCCGTATTCTTCAGGAACTTCGGTGGGATGTTCCAGTCCATCTTGGGCATCATGTGGGCCGGATCGATGCGTTCCAGCAAACCCTGGCGGACGTTGGACCATTCCGGTGCGAGAACCGAGAAAGACATCGAGTCACACCGGGAGTTATCAGGCGCGATGCGGAAGCCTCGGAGGGTTCCCTCGTACTGGGCTCCGAGACGTGTGATCGCAGAGATGGAACGGGCGTTCCGAGAATCCGCTCGCATACTCACGCGGTAGACGCCGAGCGTCTCGAACGCATACTGCATGAGTAGGAACTTGCACACGGGGTTGACCACTCGCCCCCACATGGAACGGGCGTAGAAGGTGCGGCCGATTTCGAGGCGTTCCTGCGCTAGGTTGATCCCGCACAGTGCAGTCGAACCGATGACCTCGTTGCCGTTCACGGTGTCTATGACAGCGAACGGCAACACATCACTAGCGGCAAGTGCGTCCTCGATGTAGTTGGCCATGCCAACCTCCCCCATTGGGGTCGGCGTACTCATGCCGGACCACAACTGTGGGTCGACAATTTCAGCCAGCGCACCAACGTGCGCTTGGGACAGCGGCTCCAACCGGAAGCCGTATCCCTCGAGGACAATTTCGTGTTGCATGCAGGTATCAAAGCACACGAATGGCACCCTGCGAAAGGGGCAAATTTGCGGCGTAAGACACGCCCGATGGCCGCCCTCAAACTCAAGGCCACAACACGGCTACGAGCAACCGAAATCGAGGTGAACAAACAAGCCAAAAACGCCCCTGTCACGCGGGGAAACGCAGGTCATCGCGATGCAGTCGAGAGGCGCTGGAAGAGATGTAGAACACGCAATGTTTTAAGGTGATTCCCGGGCGAATTTTTTCCATTCGGCACCCTCACTCTCCCTCATTGATCCACGCGCTCAAAGTTGAGACAGCGGGCCACATCCTGACCCATGCCCGGCAAGTTTGAAGATAGTCTTGAGCGCATGGCGCGCTACCCTCATGAACTGATCGACGGAGACTACATTGAGGGCGCGCTCGTGACCGACATGAGTTTCGAGAACTTCTCCGAGGAGGGCCTCCGTATCCTCGACTCGACCTTCCGTGGTTGCACATTCGACAGGGCAGAGTTCGATCGGGGGCATTTCTCAGATGTCCGGTTCGAGTCGTGTGCCGCGCCAGACCTGTCGGTCATTGACGCGGGCCTCCAGGATGTCTTCTTCGAGCAGTCCCGGTTGGGTGGCATTCAAGCGTACGGCACGTCGTGGACTCGCGGCGGATTCGAGGGATGCAAGATCACCTATCTGAACCTGCGCCAGGCAAAACTCACCGGCACTCGATTCACAGGCTGCACGATAGACGAACTCGACCTTACCTCGGCAACACTCAAGAACGTCGTGTTTGACGACTGCACGATTGAGCATCTGGTGATGACGGCTGCAACCGCCTCGAAGGTTGATCTGCGCGGTGCACGCATCTCCCGAGTCACTGATATCGGCGGGCTGAAGGGCACGATCATGAGCGCCGAGCAGTTCCTTGATCTCGCGCCCTCGTTTGCTCGGCTCTTGGGCATCACCCTCAAGTAAGACAACAGATTGCGCGCAAACCTGCACGTTTCAACTCCTATGGTGGTTTTCCGGAAATAGGGTTGTTTTTCTTGGTTGGTAATTCCGGAAAATCACCATGTTGGTTCAGGCGTAAGAGCCCAAGTTCAATGGGTTCGCTTGAGGAGCACGACGACCTCGTAGTGCGAGGTGTGTGGGAACATGTCGAGCACCCGGGCTTGAACGGGCGTCAGGCTCGGCATGTGCGCGAGGTCCTTGGCCAGCGTGATGGCGTTGCAACTCGAATACACCACGGTGTGCGCAGGGCTGGCTTCCAGCCATTGTGCGAGTTCCGTTCCGATTCCGCGACGCGGCGGATTGACGACGATCACCTGCGGACCAGCCCCATGTTCAGTCCCAGCGGTGCTGGTTGAGCCTGTGCCAGTAGCACTGTCTGAACGAGCGGTTTTGTTGGGTTCCGCGACCGCAAAGGCGGTCGCGTCCATCGCATCGAACGACAGGTTTGAGATGCCAAGTTCGGCAGCCGTGGTTTTCGCGGACGCGATAGCGTGCGGTGCGATCTCGATTCCCACCACGTGTCCCGCATAAGGTGCGATATGCAGGGCGAAACCACCCACCCCACAGAACAGATCCCACGCAAGTGTGGGAGACTCGTCGGCAATCCAATCGCGCGCCTGCGCGTACAGGGCCTCGGCGATGGGCGTATTGGTTTGGAAGAAACTCTGCGGGCGCAGGTTGAGTGGGACACCACCCACGCGCATCGTGAGGGTCTCGCGTTCGGTCAAGAAGATTTCGAGATCGCCTTCGAGGACCGCCTTGTGTTCGGGTTGGATGTTGACCGTGAACACGACGATGTCGGGGCGGGCCGAGAGCAGCGCGGGCAAATGTTTACGCAGCCGTGTCACGGGCTCTTGAGACCGCGACACAAACCGGACCAGGTATTCGCCGTCCGGGGACTGCGTGACCAGCACGTATTTGAGTTCACCGCGGCGAGTACGCAGGTCGTAAGGTTGCACGCGCGCGGTCGTGATGAACGCGCGTAGATCCTCCAGCAACACCTTCATGTCACTGTTGTAGAGCGGGCAGTCGTGCAGGTCAACGCCGTTTTGGTCAAAATCCAAAATACCCAGCACCGGGTCTTCCCACGTGCCGGTGACCACCATCTTTGCCTTGTTCCTAAAGCCCGACTCGACACTCGGGACAGCGGGAAGCCACTCTAGGTTGGGGTAATCGTGCAGGAGGTTTTGAGCATGTGCCACCTTATCCGCGAGCTGTTGGGAATACGTTGTGCGCAGGAGGGTGCATGATCCGCACGTTCCCGCATCAAAGTGGTGGCACTGCATTGTTCTATTGTCTCAAGCGCTTGCAAACCCAGCGATGCCACCACAACTCCGTGTGGACACTGACTGCATTCACTAACGAGCATGCAGGTAAGACCTACCCTATGGGCACTAGCACACCGCACCACCTGCGCGAATACTCGGTCGCCTAGACTTGCCACATGAACCCTCGAAAGCTCGTCCTTCTTACATGCGCGGTACTTCTAGCCAGTGGGTGCAGCACCCCGGTTGATCCGCCGCAGGCTGTGCCTGAGCCACACGAGAGCGAGTTTGTTCAGGGCTGGGATGAACCAAACGATACGCCCCTGACCGCAGCCGCTGATCTGACAGCAGATGAACTCACCGAGCTGCTGCGGATAACGTCGTCTACGCGCCCGCACGCCAGTCTGTGCACTGCCGAGGATCTCGAACTCACAGTCTCGTACTTCGATGCAGCGCTGGGGCATCGGTACGGAAAGCTCACCGCAACCAACACGTCGACACAGGCCTGTAGTGTCCAGGGTTTCCCCGGTTTTGGGGCGCGCGGTGAATGGGGACATAAGTTCCTACTCGTCGCCGAACAAGCGGACCCGATCGAATACACAACGGATCAACCCCGTATCCGTCTGGAGCCCGGTGATTCCGCGTATTCCAATATGGAGTGGACCGGGAGTCTAGGTGGTGCCGAAAGCGAACCTATTGACCTATTTCTGGTCCAACTAGCTAACGACCAAACGCCTGCGGTCATCCACGTTACCTCGCCCTACAGCGAAAACAATCCAACTGAACGAAACGCAGACGGCTCCCCTCTGACCAACGCGAGTATAGACATATCCATGGACACAACTGTGCGCATGGGGCCGTTCCGGCAGGACTAGTACAACTTGCGCGTAGTTGGCTGGTCACGGTCTAGGATGCTGAACAGGTCGCCACGGGCATCGGGCTGCCCGCTGATTCCACAACCATAGGTCACCCGCATTGAACACGGCTGAAGCCCAGCACACGCCAAGCTCCAGCCGCATCCATCAGGTTAGTCTCATGCCTCCAAGGAGACAGCGGGCTGTACCGTGCCGAATCGGTGCGCGGTCAACGAGATGGATTGTTCGCGCAGGAACGGAAGCATCTCGATCCGGCCAGACTCGGTAACAGGCTGATCGTACAGGGCAACATCCGGGCGAGGTCCGGTGAGTTCCGCGATTTCTCGTCGGGTTTCTACGGCGGAGCCGATGAGCCGAACCCGAACGTCGGATAGCGCTGTTGCCCATTCGTCGCTGCTGCGCACAGACACCCGCACTCCGCTGCAGGTCAGCAACTGGGCAAGAGCGGCATGCGGCTGCGTGAGTGACACCTCAAATTCCCCGTGCGCGGCAAGCCCTGCGGCAACGACTCGGAGCAGGTCGGTGACATCGCTGCGGGTTTCTCCGCCAAACCGGATAATGACCCGGGTGGGCAGGTAACGGAACTCATTGCGCTCAACCACAAGCCCAGACACGTCCTTCATGACCCCGTACTCGTCCTGCCATGCAGCAGCATCGGAGGCAATAGAACGGTCCAAGCGGTCCAGATCAGCCTCACTGATACCCAACTCGGGTGCGGCCTGCTGGACCCGAGAGACAAACTGGGCCATATCGTCGGAAATCGAAGCGATCCCCGATGCCGGAGCGCTCTCCCAGTCCGTCAAACCACACAGATAATTGGGGCCACCGGCCTTGGTGCCCGCACCCACGGCTGAGCGCTTCCAGCCGCCAAACGGCTGACGGCGCACGATCGCCCCGGTGATTGAGCGATTCACGTACGGATTCCCGGCCTCTACGGAACGGGTCCACTGCGTGATCTCGTCAGGGTCTAGGGAGTGCAAACCTGCGGTGAGGCCGTAGTCGGTCGCGTTTTGCGCGGCGATGGCCTGTTCGAGCGATTCGACCACCATGATTCCGAGCACGGGGCCAAAGTATTCGGTCAGATGGTACTCGGAACCGGGCGTCACGCCGGTTTTCACACCGGGCGACCACAGGCGTCCGTCCTCGGAGAGGAGGCGTGGTTCGATCGCCCACGACTCCCCCGGTTCCAGCTGCGTCAGCACGTGCTTGAGTTTGCCCTCGGGTGCCTCAATCACTGGCCCTACCTGCGCGGTCGGGTCATCCGGGAACGCTACCTTGAGCCCAGAAACGGCATCGAGGAGCTGGTTGCGGAAACGCTGCGAACGCCCCACGGACCCAACCAGAATCACGAGGGAAGCAGCCGAGCATTTTTGCCCAGCGTGACCGAACGCCGAGTTCACCACGTCCTTGACAGCGAGGTCCAGGTCAGCGTGCGGGGTCACGATGATCGAGTTCTTGCCCGAGGTTTCTGCGAGCATTTGCAGGTCTGGGCGGAAACTTTGGAACAGTTCGGCGGTTTCGAAAGCCCCGGTCAGGATGAGCCGGTCCACGCGGGGGTCTGACACGAGCGCCTGTCCAAGTTCGCCCTCGGAGACGTGCGCGAGTTGGAGCACGTCACGCGAGACGCCAACGCTGTCGAGCGCCGCCCAGAGTGCTTCAACCATGAGCGACCCGCACCGGCTGGCCTGCGTTGCCGGTTTGATGACCACCGACGAGCCTGCCGCGAGCGCCGCCAGCGTCGATCCGGCGGGGATCGCGATGGGGAAGTTCCATGGCGGGGTGACCACGGTGAGTTTCACGGGGACGGCACGCGCCCCGTCCACTGCGTCGAGGTCCTGAGCGAGTTGCGCGTAGTAGTTCGCGAAGTCGATGGCCTCGGAGATTTCCGGGTCGGCCTGGTCGATGGTTTTACCGCATTCGCTGGCGGCGACTTCGATCAGTTGGGCGCGCCGTTTTTCGAGTTCGACGGCTGCTGCACGCAGCACGCTCGCCCGCTTTTCACCGCCGAGCGCGGCCCATGACTGCGCTGCATCGACTGCCGTCGAGAGCGTGGCATCGAGTTTTTTGAGGTCGGTGATGGTGTGCTGTTCCACGGTGTCCACGCCGAGCGTGGACTGCGGGATCGCGGCGATGATCTGCCGCGCCCACTCCCGGTTTCCGGGCAGTGCAGGGTCGGTGTCCGGGGTATTCGCAAACTGCGTGTGCTCGTGTGGATTGTCGACGAGTCGGTTTTGCACGCGGTTCGGTTCCGGTACCGTCTCGTCCACGTGGGCGAGGGAGGCTTCGAACCTGGCGCGTTCGCGGGCGAAGAGTTCTTCGTTGCCAGACAGTTCGAAGACGGCAGACATGAAATTGTCCTGCGATGCTCCTTCTTCAAGTCGGCGGATCAGGTAGGCGATAGCTACGTCGAATTCTGCGGGGTGGACCACCGGGGTGTAGAGCAGGAGATCGCCAACGGTGCGGGACACGGCTTCGGCTTGGGCTTCAGCCATGCCGAGTAGCATCTCGAATTCGAGTGCACCAGGTATGTCTCGCACTTCACGTTCTCCGGCGAGCAACCACGCGTGCGCGATGTCGAAGAGGTTGTGTCCGGCGACTCCCAGCCGTACGTTTTCCACGCGCTGCGGGGTGAGTGCCCAGTTCAGGACTCGCTTGTAGTTGGTGTCGGCCTCCTGCTTGGACCCCACAACCGCGAGTGGCCAGCCGTGCACTGCCGCCTCCACGCGTTCCATTGGGAGGTTGGCTCCCTTGACGAGCCGGACCTTGATTGCGGCTCCGCCTCGTGCGCGGCGGCTGGCTGCCCAGTCTTGGAGTCGCTGCATCGCGGCCATTGCGTCAGGCAGGTAGGCCTGCAACACGATTCCTGCTTCGAGGTTGACGAGTTCTGGACGGTCGAGGAGCCGGGTGAACACCTCGATCGTCATGTCGAGGTCGCGGTACTCCTCCATGTCGAGGTTGATGAATTTTTGGCTGGGGTGAGCGGCCGCGTACTGGTAGAGCGGGAGCAGTTGGTCGATGACGGAGTCTGCGGCCTGTTCGAACGCCCACGGGGAATGTGGGGCGACCGTTGAGGACACCTTGATGGACACGTAGTCCACGTCATCGCGTTCGAGGAGTCGCTTGGTTCCGTCGAGGCGCTTCGCGGCTTCGCGTGGCCCAAGAACGGCTTCACCGAGGAGGTTGACGTTGAGTTTGCGGCCCGTTTGCTTCAGTGCCGCGACGCTGCGGCCCAGTTTGGCGTCGGTTGCATCAACAATGAGGTGGCTGACCAGTTGGCGCAGGACCCGCTGGGCGGCGGGAACCACAACTTGGGGTGCTAGATGGGAAACGGTTGCGCCGAGTGTGACTGCGCTGCGTAGGTGCCACGGAAGGAACTGCGGGGTATTCGCGGCAAGCTTCCTGAAGTTCTCCGCTGCGATGCGGGGGTCTTCGGGACGAATTACCCCGTCAACGAACCCGACCGTGAAGTCGAGTCCGCCCTCTTCGCGCAGGACTCCCGAGAGCAGGGTTGCGGCGGTGCTCGCTTTGATCGTGTCCGCGGTGGTGAGCCATTCGTGGACCAGTGAGGTTGTCTGGTCCGCGAGTGCTTGAGCGTCTTTGCTGAGGTTGCGCAAGGTCACTCCTTTTATGTCATAGTGTCATCTTCTCTATCAGTGTGAAAGGTGATTCACTTTAGGTAAAGTGAAGTTTTTTAATCGATTTCGTTTAGCGCTTCTACATGTTTGGATTGGGTGCAATGATCGACGTTCGACGCCTGCGCGTACTGCTTGAACTGCAACGACGCGGAACCCTCGCGGAAGTGGCCCTCGCTCTTCACCAAACCCCTTCCGCCGTGTCCCAACAGTTGGGGCTGTTGGAGAAGGAGGCCGGGGTCGAACTACTGCGCAAGTCGGGTCGGCGCGTGCAACTCACTCCAGCGGCGCACACCCTCGCCGCCTATGCCGCACAGATCATGGACCTACTCGAACAGGCACACACCGAGGTCGCTCGCTCTGACTCTACTCTTAGGGCAACCGTCCGGGTCGCTGTATTTCAGTCTGCCGCGTTGGCGTTCATGCCGCAGGTTTTAACCATTCTCACCGAGGAACACCCTGGCCTTCGCGTCACCATGACGCAGCGCGAACCAGAGACCGCACTGCGCGAAACCTGGACGCGCGACTTCGACCTCGTCATCGCGGAACAATATCCCGGGCATGCTGCCCCGTGGCACCCCGAACTCGACCGTGTGGAACTCACCACCGATGCGCTCAGGTTGGCCATCCCCGCCACGGGTCCTGCGTTCGCCGCGGTCGAGAGTTTGCGCGATGCCCACAGCCTGCCTTGGGTAATGGAACCGCGCGGAGCAGCTTCGCGCCACTGGGCGGAACAAGCCTGCAGAACCGCGGGGTTCGAACCTGACGTGCGCTTTGAAACCGCGGACCTTCAGGCACACATGGCGCTCATCTCGTCGGGCAATGCCGTGGCGCTGCTCCCCGGACTGATGACCGTATCTCGCCCGCCTGGAATCAAGCTCCTGGAGTTACCGGGAAACCCGCGGCGCACCATCTTCACGTCCGTGCGTGAGAACTCAAGCGCCCTGCGCTCCATTTCGGAGATCAGGCGTGTGCTCGCCAAGGTCACCCACGACCTCGTGGCCTAATCAGCATGCACTGGATTTCTTGTGCGGCACCGGTAACCCCAAGTAACCAGCGCCGCACAAGTATCCCGGCAGTCGTAGCGCAAGCCGCACCCATGACCACCGGACGATGAGGACAAACCGGTCGGCTCGTCGTCAATAAAAATCAGGCGTTTGCGCCTGCCAGAGCCGCAGCAGATGGAGCCGGCCCACAGGCCGACACACCGCCCAGAGCCGCAGCAGCGGTCGCAATCAGACCGTGCAAACCGGAGTTCGCGGGGGTCGGACGTGGATCGTCCTTGACCGCCCAGCAACCGTCCGTGACCTCGTAGTTGGTATGTACGCCCTCAGAAACCCATACGCGTAGGGCGTGGATGAGACGGTCCACCTCGGCAATCGTCGTGCCCACTCCAACCGATGCGCGGATCGCACCTGAGTCGAACCCCAGGCGGTTGAGCAGCGGGTGAGCGCAGAAACGGCCATCTCGCACACCGATGCCGTGCTCCGCCGAAAGGTATGCGGCAACCAGGCCGGGATCGCAGTCGCGTACCGCAAAGGTCACCACCCCAACCGGATTAACCGCGTCCTCCCAAGCACGCACGATACGTATACCGTCGATGGACTCAAGTCCTTCGACGAGCCGGGCACGCAGCAGATTCTCGTGCGCCTCAAGCGCGCCCTCCGGCAGCGCTGCGAGCGCCTCGCATGCGGAGGCGAGCGCCGCAGCGCCAATAACGTTTGGCGAACCGGCCTCGTGACGGGCCGGAGCGTTGGCCCAGAACACCTCATCCACCGTGACCTGGCGGACCGCTCCACCTCCCGCAAGGTATGGGGTCCCCTGATCCAGCCAGTCGCGACGGCCCACTAGGGCTCCCGCACCGAATGGTGCATAGGTCTTGTGACCGGAGAACGCAACGTAGTCGACACCGGTTTCTTCGAGCGAGAAGCGACGGTGCGGCACGAGTTGCGCACCGTCCAAGACCACGCGGGCGCCAGCAGCATGCGAAATGGCAACGAGATCAGCGATGGGCAGCGACTCCCCCGTAACGTTCGACGCCCCAGTGGCGGCAACAAGCGAGTATGATTCGCGGGCCAGTTCAGTGCGCAACAGGTCTAGGGTTTCGGCAACGGATGCGCCACCGTACAAGACGGTCGCGCCACCCACTGCGGACTTCCACGGTAGGAGGTTCGCGTGGTGTTCAACATCCAGCACGAGCACCTTACCGGGTTTCCCGTGTTCTGCGGGAACGCAACCAGCAAGGAGGTTCAGGGAGTCGGTCGTGTTGCGGGTGATGATCGTGACATCATCCGCTCGTGCGCCCACAAAGCGACCGATGGTCTGGCGTGATTCCTCGTACAGGGCAGTGGATACCTGCGAGAGGTATCCTGCGCCGCGGTGCACGGACGCGTAGAGCGGAAGGATTTGGTTCACGCGATCCGCAACCACAGTCAATGCGGGCGCAGAGGCGGCGCAGTCGAGGTTCGCGTAGGTTACCTGGCGCCCGTCAACCAATGGCACGAGCGTGTCCGATCCGACGACGGGCAGACACGGCGCAGCAAAGTCGTTCATGTTCGTCTCCAACATATTGGGGACCCACCCCTTCGCCGCACACAACCTCTCACCGCCCACCTCCGGGGTACACGAAATACCCCGCTCGCCGAGATCGCTCGTTGTGCGGGCGCATTCGGCAAGGCTACGTGAAGGGATGCGTGTCTGTGCGACGGATCCCGCGCTTGTTTCGTCACCGGTTGGTGCGAAACCCGGTCTTCACCCGGAGCACCCCACCGCAGGTGGAGGGTTGCCGTCCAGCAAGCCGGGGCTTGATGCTGGAACTCATGACCTACATACAAGATTCTTGGTCGATCGGGGTGAGTGTCAACTACTCGACGAATTCATCTCACATAACGAACACCGTGTCTCAGGTTCATGAGGTCCGTGACATATCATAGGTAACGACCATCCAGAGCGGCTGAGTGACTTGGCACTATGACGCCGCAGCAACCCCCTGGCATACCGCCACACCGGAAACATCCGGCAGAGCGAAACAGCAGGTGAGGGTGCTACCGCCATGACCGATGGAGGAAAATCATGACATACGCAGGCGACCTGACCCCACAAGAGGCTTGGGACATTCTCGAGTCCAATCCCGAAGCAGTCCTCGTGGATATCCGCACCGAAGGGGAGTGGCAGCAGATCGGCGTACCTGACCTGACCCCGCTGGGCAAAGACGTCCACTTCATTGAGTGGGTCACCGCATTCGGGCCAAACGTACACTTCCTGTCGCAGCTCGCCGAGATCGGCGTCGAGCCTGGAAGCGAAACGCCCGTAATCTTCCTGTGCCGCTCGGGCAACCGCTCAATCGGGGCCGCCACGGCAGCAACCGAAGAGGGATACCTCAAGTCGTACAACGTCCTCGAAGGCTTCGAGGGTGATGCAGACGTTTACGGCCAGCGCACCATCAACGGCTGGAAACTTCGCGGCCTGCCCGCCACCTCCTACACCGCCGGGGAGTAGCAGTGGGATACCCAAGCAACCGCGAACTTCGTCCTCGCACGATCGGAGTTCGCGGAGGTCAAGCACGCTCCGAGTTCGAGGAAACCTCCGAGCCGATCTATCTGACGCAGGGTTACGTCTACGGCAACGCCGCTGAGGCGGAGGCCGCATTCAACGGGGATGTCGACCGGTTCATCTACTCGCGTTACGGAAACCCCACGGTCCACACGTTCGAGGAACGACTACGTCTCATTGAGGGCGCGGAAGCGTGTTACGCCACCGCCACCGGAATGTCCGCGGTGTTCACCGCTCTTGCCGCGGTTGTCCAACAGGGCTCGCGCATCGTTGCCGCGCGAGCGTTGTTCGGCTCGTCGCTCGTGATCTTCGATGACATCTTCGCCCGCTGGGGCGTCCAGACGGATTACGTCGACGGCCACGTCATCGAGCAGTGGGAGGCCGCGCTCTCGACCCCGGCGGACATCGTTTTCTTCGAGACCCCGTCCAACCCCATGCAGGACATCATCGATGTCCGTGCGGTCAGCGAACTCGGACACAATGCCGGGGCACTCGTGATCGTGGACAACGTGTTCGCGACACCGATCATGCAAAAGCCGCTCGAGCTGGGTGCGGATATCGTCGTGTATTCCGCGACCAAGCACATTGACGGACAGGGCCGTGTACTCGGTGGGGCGATCCTTGGCCCGAGCGACTACATCGAAGGCCCAGTGCAGACGATGATCCGCAACACCGGCCCGTCGCTGTCCCCGTTCAACGCCTGGGTGCTGCTCAAGGGTCTGGAAACCCTTCCCGTCCGCGTAGCCGCGCAAACAGAGAGCGCGCTGAAAATCGCGCAGGAGCTTGAGAGCATCGACGGCATCACGAACGTTCGCTACCCGTTCCTGCCCTCACATCCTCAGTATGAGTTGGCGAGGGCACAGCAGACGGGTGGTGGCACGGTGGTCACCTTCGATCTGGTGGCCCCGGAAGGAGCCTCACACCAGGAGCAGAAGGAGCGGACCTTCCGGTTCCTTGATGCGCTCGAGCTCGTGGACATCTCGAACAACCTCGGTGATGCGAAGTCGCTGATCACGCACCCTGCCACGACCACGCATCGCAAGCTCGGGATCGAGGGGCGCGCAGCAGTGGGCATGGCGGAGACCACCGTGCGCCTGTCGGTTGGGCTAGAAGATCCACTCGACATCCTGGACGACATCACCGCGGCCCTTCAGGCCTAGTTTCATTACCGACGATCCTGCCGCCACCCGCTGGCACCTCCCGCACGTCCATTACTAAGACAAAAACGGTTGTGCCTATGCATGAATGATGCATAGGCACAACCGTTTTTGTCTCAGTAGTACCCTCAAATCGTAAAACACAGGACCGTCCGACAAAAGTCCGGCCCGTGACTAGTTGCGAACGAACTGGATCTTCCAGGTCTCTGGCCCACGTTCGAGATATTCCACCGCGAAAACACCCGGTTCGCGCTGTTCAAGTTGTGCGAGCAATGGCTTCGGATCGTGGGTTGCCTGGATAATCAAGCCCCGTCCCGGCTTCACACCGGCCAGCGCTCCAAAGATGGTTGCGTGCCGAATCTCATGCGGGATGAGTTGCACGTTGAGTTCTGGGAACGCAACGGCATCGTGCTCACCACACGCACATCCGCCTGTGGGCTTCTCCGTGATTTCGATGTCCTCTGGCATGTCTACTCCTTGAATCGTTCGAGAAATCAGGATCTCGGATGGACTGGCATGCAATCTCACACCTAAGTCCTGTCCCTTGATGCTTTCAATTTATTACAGTTAACTCCGTGGAAAATAATCGAGGGTTGACGATGACTGCGAGCACGCGAAGGACCAAGCGAGGGCGAGCGCTCTCTCCGTCGCGCCTGCTCGTCCTGGAAACGCTCGAATCCACAGCGGAACCCCTGAGCCTACCCAGCCTTGTGGCCCGGGTGAAACTGCACGAGAACACCGTCCGCGGCCACCTCGACGCACTCCTCACGGACGGATTCGTCTCCCGTGAACAGGCCTACTCAGAGGGGAGGGGACGCCCTTCATGGCTGTGGTTCGCACTCGAACCTGCACACCAACCGGCATCGACCGTGGAGTACGCAGGGCTTGCATCCGCGCTTGCGAACACCATCTCCACGACCGCCGCAGACCCGGTCTCCGCAGCACGAGCCGCGGGCGAGGACTGGGGTCAGGAACTCGTCGCCAATGGGAAAATCCGCGAGCACGACCCTGCCAGTTCTGCCGCAGAGCACGTCGCGGGTTTCCTCGAGGATTTCGGTTTTGCACCGCGAGTGATTGACGAGTCAACCATCAAACTGCACCGCTGCCCTCTGCTGGACGCGGCCACAAAACATCCAGATGTCGTCTGTAACGTGCACCTTGGCCTGGTGGCTGGAGCGCTGGCCGAGGGCAATGTCGACGCAACGGCACAGTCACTCACCCCATTCACCGCACCCGGGGTGTGCACGCTGCGCCTGGCAGTTGGCCACGCTTCAAAGACCGGTGGCCGGTCATGACCACCGCCCAAGCCCGCCGTCTACCACCGCTACGCGGCGTTCTCCTTCTCCCTGCGGGTCTGGCTCTACTCGCTGGGTTGGATGCCGCCCTGCTTCTACTCGGGTTCCCCGCACCTTTGACGTTCTCCCGTCTCGCAGATGTCCACGGCTACCTCATGACGCTCGGATTCGTGGGGACGTTGATTTCCCTCGAACGGGCGGTCGCGCTCAGCAAGTGGTGGGGATACCTCTCACCCGTGACGATGGGACTGGGCGGGCTACTCCTACTCAGTCCGGTTCCCCTGACCATTGCGTTCATGTGTTCGCTGGTGGGGATCACTGGAATGTGCGTGAACTACGCCGTGTTGTGGCGGCGCAACCGCGACGAGGCCGTCCTCATTCAAACGCTCGGCGCTGCGGTTGCAGCGATTGCGACGCTGCTACTCATCTCGGGTGTGCCCATTCGGGTTGTGGTGTCCTGGCTCGCAGTGTTCCTGATCCTGACCATTTGCGGCGAACGCCTGGAACTCGCACGTCTAACACTGGCTCGCCATGACGGAACTGTGCTGCTGGTGCTGAGTTGTGCGATCGTTCTAACGCTCTTGGGCGCGCTCCTCTGGCCTATCGTCGGCTATCCCCTACTCGGGGCGGAGATCTTGGGACTGACCATCTGGCTTGGTTCGCGTGACGTTGCCATGAAACTCATTCGCACCGATGGGCTGCGCAGGTTCATGGCTGCCTCCATGCTCGCGGGTTACTTCTGGCTCGGTGTCGCCGGGGCCGTCTGGCTACTGGGACCAGCGTTTGAGGGTGTCCGATACGACGCGGTCATCCATGCCGTGTTCATTGGCTTCACCATGTCCATGATCATGGCGCATGCCTCAACCATCCTGCCTGCCGTGCTCCGCAGACCACTGCCATATCGCGCATTCATGTGGGTTCCCGCGCTTCTACTCCACGCTTCACTGCTGGTGCGACTCTGGATCGGTGATGCGCTGGGCGTACTCGAAGCGGTCGAATACGGGGGAGTCGTCAACGTCATAGCGCTGCTGCTGTTCTTCGGCACCGCGGTGGTCTCATCAATTCTTGGCCCACCACGAACAGCCCCTTCTCCCACAAAAACGCCACCTGCGGTCAAGTCACCTACGGTTAACCTGCCCAACCCAGAGACTGCCGATCCAGCCGTCCCAACCGGTGCGACAGGAGTTTCACCCTCCTCCTCGCCCACCCTTCTTGCACTGGCCCCTGCCCCAAAGGACACCTGATGAGCCTCGGCACTCGCATCCCCATTTCGACGCATGAATCACCGCATCGCCCCCTGATGGTCAAGCGGTTCTGGCCCATGCGCGATCTGCCGTCGGTCCTGTGGTTCATCGCTGCAATCGTCGTGGCACTTGGGCACCGCTGGCTCCCGGAACCACGCTGGCTGCTGATCCATCTGGTTCTGCTCGGGGCCGCAAGCCACGCAATCCTCGTGTGGTCGCAACACTTCTCCTACGCCCTACTGCACACCCCCGCAACCGAGGCGGATAGGGGTCGGCAGAACATTCGGTTGATCCTGTTCAATGCCGGCGCCGTGGTTGTCGTTGCCGGGGTGCTCAGTACCGTGTGGCCTTTCACGGTTCTTGGGGCCGGTGCCATCACGGCCGCGGTGATCTGGCACATGGTTTCCTTATTGCTGCGCTTCCGTCACGCGATGGGTGTCCGGTTCGCGGTGACAATCTGGTACTACGTTGCAGCCTCAGCCATGCTTCCGCTCGGCGTGACAGTTGGTGTGTTGCTTGCGCGTGGATTCGCTGATCCCGTGCACGGGCAGATGAAGGCTAGCCACGCGGTTCTCAACGTGCTCGGATGGATTGGCCTGACGGTCCTGGGAACTCTGGTCACGCTGTGGCCGACCATGCTGCGCACCAAAATCCATCCAAAGGCATCCTCTATGACTCGTCGTCTGACGTGGGTGTTCATCGCCGGTCTGCTGTTTGCTGCTGCAGGTTCCCTGTCAGGACATCTGTGGATCGCGTGCGTCGGACTGGGCGCATATCTCATCGGGCTGCTACTGCTCGGTGTCGTGTTTGCGCAGACCGCAGCCCAGCGCCCACCCGTCGCCATGTGCACGTTGTCCGTGGCCGCAAGCTACCTCTGGTTCGTCATCTGCGTCGCCTACCTGCTCATTGGATTCATTCGCGGCGGTGTGGCCGGAAACGACTGGGATCTTGCGCATTCGACCTTCACCACCATTGCGCCGTTCTTCGCTGCTGGTTTCGTTGTACAGGTACTCATCGGTTCCCTGTCGTACCTGATCCCGGTTTTGGTCAGTTCAGGCCCCGCCTCTTCGCGGGCCGCAAACACGGAGATCGATCGTGGCGCGGTTTTCCGGGTCGTTGCAGCCAACCTCGCGCTCGTGGTGTCTCTGCTACCGATTCCCTCAGTCGTGTTGGTCCTGGCGACGATGCTCTATCTGGGTGCGACCGCAAGCTTCCTGATATTGATGTTCCGTGCGATGCGCGCCGCCAAGCGGCCCGCATCCGCAGCATCCCTGGTACGGCCTACTTCTGCGCCGTCCTCATTGGCGACGAGCACCTCCCCCACACAGTCCCTCACCTCGGGCTCGTCCCCGGCGCAGGCGTCGGCTCCGTCTAATGCCGTAGACAGCCGGGGGGAGGTTAAGGGACGTGATCCGTACGGTGACCGCCCGGCAGGGTCTCGGGCAGGTCAGGCAGCCGCAGCCGTTGTAGTGGTTGCGCTCATTGTGGGTGTTGGCGTCGCAGTCAGCCCTTCCTCCATTGGGGTCACCGCATTGGGAGGAGGAAACAGTTCTGCTTCGGCTGATTCCGGTGCACTAACTGATGCACCACAGCAAACGATTCAGGTTGAGGCGCGGGACATGAAGTTCTTCCCCGACACCGTCACCGTCCCCTCCGGCACGCGCCTCATCATTGAGGTCCATAACACCGATACGGCTGATGTCCACGATCTCGTCTTCACCGATGGACGCACCTCCGGGCGGATCGCACCCAACGATAGTGGAGAGGTTGATCTTGGCATCGTCAACGAGAGCTTAGATGGATGGTGCTCGATCCTGGGGCATAAGCAGATGGGCATGACGTTCAAGGTCCTGGTCGAGGGCGCGACCTCACAAACCAGCGACACAGCCGACGTGAACGCAGCCATCGATGATGGAGACTCGTCGCAAGGTACAACCTCCGAGGATAACGGACATAATGGCCACTCAGGTAGCCACAATACCGACACCGCGCAGACGGGCAACGCCGCTGATCTTCTCGACTTCATGGCCGAACCACATGCCGACTTCACTGCCCGCGACGCCGTCCTGCCTGAACTACCACCCGCAACGGGCGAACCTGTCACAAGGAAGTTGACGTTTGAAATCACCGAGCAGGTCATGGAAGTGGCACCCGGCGTCACTCAGGAACTGTGGACATTCAACGGACAGTTCCCCGGCCCGGCATTGCATGGACGGGTGGGCGATACATTTGAGATCACTCTCGTCAACAACGGGACAATGGGTCACTCAATAGACTTCCACGCCTCCAACCTCGCTCCCGACGAGCCAATGCGCACGATTCCGCCAGGAGAGTCCCTGGTGTATACGTTCACAGCCGAGCGAGCTGGCATCTGGATGTATCACTGCGGAACCATGCCCATGACGGCACACATTGCCAACGGAATGGCCGGAGCCGTCGTTATTGAGCCAGACGATCTGCCTGCAGTTGATAAGTCGTACCTACTCGTGCAGTCTGAGCTCTATCTCGGCTCGCAGGGTGGCCCGGTCGATGTCGACAAGGCGCTTGGTGGTGATTCCAACCTCGATGTTGTGGCGTTCAACGGATACGCGAATCAGTATGTTGCGCAGCCACTGTCTGCCACGGTTGGTGAACGCGTACGCATCTGGACTCTCGACGTTGGACCGTCACGGGCGTCGTCGTTCCATATCGTTGGCGGTCAATTCGACCGCGTGTGGTTTGAGGGAGCCTACCTACTTGGATCGGCGGAGTCTCCGGCCAGTGGACGCGATGGAGGTTCTCAGGCATTGGCAATGCAACCTGCTCAAGGAGGGTTCGTTGAACTCACATTCCCTGAAGCCGGAAACTACACCTTCGTCACTCACATCATGGCTGACGCGGAACGCGGTGCCCGAGGCATAGTCCATGTAACCGATTGAGGCTTTCGGTGAACACTGTTAGCTATAGCTCTTGGTGACCTCAGCGAAGACCGAACAGTACTTTCTCAAAACGCGTTAAGCAGTCTGGCTAATACCGTTCACAAGAGCACTCATCAGCCCAAACACAAACACATGCCATCAACCAAGGCCACGGTAGGTCCACCTACGAGTCGACACGGCCTACACCGTACCCGCAGGAAAAAGGAAGAAAAGGAAAAGAGAGGCCCCCACAAAACAAGAAAGGGCTTCAACCATCCTGTCACCCCCACAAGAATCCTAGA
>DALZEF010000025.1:0-40550 GCA_031979385.1 Timonella sp.
GGCTCGGGCAAAACCGAAACTATGTCCGCTCGCGTGGTGTGGCTGATCGCCAACGGCATCGTGCAACCCGCTGAAGTCCTTGGTCTGACCTTCACGCGTAAAGCAGCAGGAGAACTGTCTGAACGCGTACGACTACGCTTGATCCAACTCGCTCGAGCCCACGGAAAGGACACTACCGAGGACGCGTTCGATGCCCTGAACCGCCCCACAATCTCTACCTATAACTCCTATGCGTCAAGTCTGGTTCAAGAGCATGGACTACGCATCGGACGAGAACCCGGCGCACGACTGCTCTCAGAGGCAAGCCAGTGGGCCATCGTCAACGGCATCGTCGAACAGTGGCAAGGAACCATCGACACGACCAATGCCGTATCGACCCTGACAAACGCGGTGATCTCCCTGTCAGGGGCACTGAACGAGCACCTGTTGAGTATTGAGGAAGCCCGCGAACGCCTCGGTGAACTCGAACATCCGCTCGAAGACCTACCTCCAGCCCCAAAGAAGAGAGCCGTCCACGCGGATGTCCTCAAACTTGGTAACTCGTTATCCACCCGCAGGCAACTACTCGACCTCGTGCACGAATATAGTGAATACAAGCGCACCTATGAACTCATTGACTTCTCCGACCAGGTAGCGCTCGCAGCCACGCTTGCCGAGGACGTTCGTGTGGTCGGTGAACTCGAACGGGAACGCTTCAAAGTTGTCCTGCTTGATGAGTATCAGGACACCTCATACGCTCAGATTCGCTTCCTGTCGGCGCTCTACGGCAAAGGTCATCCAGTCACGGCTGTTGGAGATCCCAACCAATCGATCTACGCATGGCGTGGTGCCTCCGCCGCAGGCCCCGCACGTTTCCCGGAGCAGTTTAGAACCAGCGATGGGGGACGTGCCCAGGTGTACAAGCTGGGAACCTCTTGGCGCAATGACACAGCGATTCTGGACGTTGCGAATACTACGAGCGCTCCGCTGTACGCGGCTGATCCCGACAACTCTCTGCCATCGCTCAAACCCCGCCTGAACGCTGGGCGGGGGAAAGTACATGCCGCCTATTACGAGACAATCGAGGATGAGGCCACGGCAATAGCCGAGTATCTACGCGAGCACTGGAAACCAGGTGAACGCAGCGCAGCGGTTCTGTGCCGTAAACGTAGCCAGTTTCCGCTGATCGAATCGACACTGCGGGCGCACGGTATTCCCGTTGAAGTCGTTGGTTTGGGCGGACTGCTCTCCACGCCAGAGGTCGTGGATCTCGTAGCTTTCCTTGAGGCCGTGCACGATCCATCACGTGGCGACTCGCTGATGCGCCTACTCACGGGTCCACGGGTCAACCTTGGTGCCAGTGACCTCATCGCACTGGGGCAGTTTGCTCGAAAACTGTCCAAGGATGCGGCGGTCAGGCGCGGCGGCGCCGAGATTCCTGCACATGAGACGGATATTACCGTTGACGTTGACCCCATTGACGAACGCTCAATCCTCGACGCGATTGTGGAACTTCCTGACCTGAGCGCGGCGGTGGACAGTGGATTCTCCGAGTCCGGATGGGAACGGCTACGGGAGGTCGCGAGATTGCTCGATACGGTGCGGTCCCTGACCTATCTGTCTGTCCCCGAACTCATTGAGGCGAGTGAGAAAATACTCGGCCTGGACATTGAAATGGCCCTGGCCGTCGATCGTTCCCGCCGCGCCGGACAACCAGTTGATCCCGGCAATCCGTTTGGCCGTGCACATCTTGATGCCCTGTACCGAGTGGCCGTGAACTTCTGCGACACCGCGATGACACCCACGCTCGGGGCATTTCTTGCCTGGCTTGATGACGCACTGGCGCGCGAGCGTGGACTTGAACGCCCCGTTGGTCGAACCGACATCAACGCCGTCCAACTCATCACCATTCACGCGTCAAAGGGCTTGGAATGGGACGTCGTGGTCGTACCGGGCCTGGTTGATGGGCAGTTCCCACATCCCGCCTCTCGTGGAGCGAGCGGTCCGAAGGAGAGCGCTTGGCTCACTGCCTTACACGCGCTTCCGTATCCACTTCGTGGAGACTACCAAGACCTGCCGCAACTCGAATACGCGTCTGCCGAACACTCAGATGATGTGCTTGAAGCGATGAATGCGTTTAAGGCCGAGGCAGGCGCATACCAGGTGCTGGATGAACGCAGACTCGCCTATGTGGCCTTCACCCGCGCACGTTCGTGCCTGTTCCTGAGCGGTGCCTGGTGGCGTGAAGGTGCTACGCCCGGGCAACCGTCGCAGTTTCTGCTGGAACTCGTGGACGAGGGCGTGGCCGAACTCATCGCTATGGCCCCTGAACCTGAGAAGGCCCCACGCGGACAGTCAAACAATCCGAGGAACGGGAGCGAAGAGGTCGCTACGTGGCCATATGAGCAGACCCGGGAGTTTGCCGAGGCCAACGCTGAGCCAAATGGTGACCTCATCAAACGAACTTTGACGCTAACCCGCAGGGCGGCGCAGATCGTTGCAGAACAGCCATACGAGCCAGACCTGCTGAGTTCACCGATGATCAGTCCCACGGGGGTGGATCTCGCTGATCTCACTGACCTGCTTCTGAGTGAACGGGACTTAAAGAATGAGGCCTCGCAGGAGGTAGAGTTCCCCGCACACATCTCGGTGTCGGGAATCGTGGAGATCGATAAAGACCGGGAAGGCTACGCTCGGGCACGGCGCCGACCCATCCCGCGCGAACCGTCCATTGCCTCACGCCGAGGCACGACCTTCCACCTGTGGGTGGAACGGCACTTTGGCAAGACGGCGCTCTTTGACCTGGACGACCTGCCTGGAGCTGACGACGATCTGTTTGAAGCGGACACCACGCTTGAAAAACTCATTGCCACTTTTGAAGCTTCACCCTGGGCGAGACTCCAACCCATTGCACTCGAACAGGACGTGGACATCGTGGTTGCGGGTACGGTCATTCGTGCGCGCATCGATGCAGTGTTCCCTGACCCTGAGAACCCAGGGGGCGTAGTGGTCGTCGACTGGAAAACCGGGCGCGTACCGAGCGACATGAAAGAGGCATCCAGCCGAGAACTACAGTTGGCGCTATACCGGATCGCCTGGGCGCAACTGACGGGTACGCCGCTTGAACAGATTAGTGCTGCGTTCTTCTACGTTGCGGGCAATACGACCGTGCGGCCCGCAACTCTAGCAACCTTGGAGGACATTGAACAGATCATGCGGGTCGGTCGAGCTTAGCCTTGTCCATCAGAATCAGACCTTTGGCTTTCGTCCGGATCCGTTTCGGGGTCGGGCAGAGCGGAAAGCACTTCGGTTTGTGCATCCGCGTATGGCATGGGAGGCGTGGCCCGCTCGTAGTCTGGCAGGGCGAACTCACCGGATTCGAGGGTCAAGCGTAGTTCTTCGCTGTCATCGGTGGAAACAGCAGGCTGGGTAGCGGTCCGTCCCTCTTCGTTGCTTATCGGGCCGTCAGGTGTCATCGGAACCGAGCCGGAACGTGCGGTGGACGGAGAGGCCGCCGACTCGTCGGCAGTGGTAATTCCGGCACTGGCCGGAGAACCACCGGATGTGGATGTGGGTTTCTCGAGCGCCCCAGTGTCGCCGATAATCCGCTCGGACGGGGCGCGGTCGACCGGGGCAGGCATCGTCGTGACGGTGAATGACCCGGTGGAGGTGTCCTGGGTAGTGGCCTCCACGAGATCGTTGAGCATCGCGGTGGCGTCGTCGATGATTTCTGCGTTGTTGTCGTGCACACCGTGCAGCAGCCAGTTGAGCACCGCGAGTTCGCTGCCAAGTAGTGCGCGATCGATGAGGTGCTTGTCCAACGCCTCGGCACGGCGCATCTGGTACGCCTCGAAGATGGAATCCACGCTGTCCATCGGCGCGGCAGCAACGAGCCAAGCCAGATCCTCGGCAGGATCTCCGACCTGCACCGATGACCAGTCGGCGATTGCTGAAACCTGACCGTGCGCCATGATCACACAGTCCTCGGAGAGGTTCGTATGCGTTACCACGGGCATGAACTTCCACAGTGCAACGTTTTCGAGGGCCTTCTCCCAACGACGCAGCAGCGTGACCGGAACCAAACCTGAAGCCGCACCCTCGTCGAGTTCAGCCAGTTTACGTTCCCGATACTGTTCGGCGGTATATGTGGGGAAAGCGGAGTCGTCGAGGATCGAGGTGGGCAGCGAGTGGAGCGCGCCGAGCGCTCGACCGAGGCTCGCGGCGGCGCCGGGTCCGGGGCTAAGCCTTTCAAGTCGGAGCTGGTTGCCCGGAAGATGCGGGTAGACCATCGCACGGCCACCCTCGATGAGGGGCGCGAATCCTGCTGGTCGCGGGGTGACGAATGGCAGTGCACCAGAATCGACGTGGCGCTCAATCGAGCGTAGAAACGCGGCTTCTGCTTCGAGTGCGGCGCCTGCGGTTGGATTGAGTGGCGCGCGCACGATCCAGGTACGACTCCGTGAGTCGAGTACGTATGCGGCCTCGAATCCTTCCGCTGCCGGTGCTGGCCGTGCCTGGTAGATGTCGATTCCAGGCACCACGACGGTTGCGAGGGCTGCTAGGGCTAGATGAGAACGCTGCACTTTTCCAACAATAGTCGCCACCGCCCTCGCAGGTGGGGTAGGAGCGGGCGTGTGTCCCGGGTGCCTGGTAGTTGTGCTGGTCTCCCACTGAAAGCGTTGGGTGTGGTCGCACAATTTCAGCCGGTGTCGTGAGGCGGTCGATGGATGGCGCGTTGTAAGGTCTTCTCAATGCATTCAGATAGATTTTCCTTCGCACTGCCCCACCTCGACCGCAATGCGCTCGCGCGCTCCGAACAGGGTTTCCTTGAGCGGATTCGCCGCGAACCGAGTACCCGGATTGCGGCAGTCTATGACCGACAACTAGCGGTGGTCCCAGCCGGTGGCGGGGAGACGGGGGAGAGACTGCGCTGGTTCCTTGCCGACGAGTTCCCCGGTTTTCTGCGCGAGCATCCCGAGACGTTGTGGCTGTATTTGGGCAGGCAGGACGGCGTTGACGTGGTCGCAATCGTGATCCCTGAACTGGTTGAGGGGGTGTCAACGCGAGAGTGGAGGACCGGTGTCGTGTGGCGTGAGCTGAGGCAGTTCGTGGAGGGTGGTGCCTGGTCCGAGTGTGAGGTTGCCCTGCCAGCGGTCGCACTCGCAAACTGGCACGTGACAGCACTGTTTTGTGGGCGCTGCGGTGGGCGCACTCAGCTATCCCAATCTGGTTGGGTGCGCGTCTGCGAGAACTGCTCCGTCGAACATTTCCCGCGTACCGATGCTGCCGTCATCATGGCGGTCGTTGACGAGGACGACAGGCTTTTGCTCGGCAACTCAACCAAATGGCCGAGGAATAGGTTTTCCACGCTGGCTGGTTTTGTGGAGCCCGGCGAGACCCTTGAGGCTGCGGTTAGGCGTGAGGTACTTGAGGAAACCAGCGTGCGGGTTAGCGACGTTAGGTACTGGGAGTCGCAGCCGTGGCCCTTCCCCGCCTCGCTTATGCTCGGATATTTCGCTCGGGCTGTCAGCCATAGCATTGTGGTTGAGGAGGATGAGATCCGGGAAGCACGCTGGTTCACCCGTGCAGAACTACGTGATGGGGCCGAGCGTGGGAACATTGGCCTGCCAGGAGCCACGACGATCGCACGTGGGCTGATTGAGGCGTGGCTTGCTGGGGAGCACAGGCTTTAACGCGCTGCCGCGTTTACGCATGTTAGGGTGCGATATTGTGGGTTTTCCCCAATGAATCACTGGGAAAACCCACAAGACCGCACCGCGGCGCTAGCCCTGTGCTGCTGCGACTCGTTCCTTGACCTCGTTCAGCGATGGGTTCGTGGCCGAGGTGCCGTCAGAGAACACAACGGTCGGTACAACTCGGTTTCCTCCGTTGACCGACTCGACGTACTCGGCGGTTCCAGGCACTTCCTCAACGTTGATTTCCTCGTAGTTGATTCCGGCGCTGTCGAGTTGCGTCTTGAGGCGCTTGCAGTATCCACACCAGGTGGTTGAGTACATGACGATCTGGCCTGTGGAGGGAAGATGCGGTGCGTCGAGTGCGGGCATTGGATGGCTCCTCGTGAAGAATCAAAACGCGCTGGATTAACCGGTGCTGTTAGATCGTAGGCACAGGGAGTGCTGTAGCGAAAGCCGGGAACCCAACTTCGGACGGCGATAGGGATGGGGCACATACATTGGCGGTTGCCGGGACAGAGTCAAGGTTCGCCAAGACCCTACGCACTCCGCCCGCCTTGGTTGGACCTAGGGGGGTAGAAGACGAACCTCGATACGGGCGCCACACCTAGCATCGCCATTGTGGTCTCCGGAAGTCAGTGGGTGCTGGGACAATTGACGGTGATGTCGAATTCAATGCTTTCCCCCGATCAGATCCTTGAGGCCCTGGACCCCGAACAGCGTGAGGTCGCTCAGGCGCTCACCGGGCCAGTGTGCGTCCTTGCTGGTGCCGGAACAGGCAAGACTCGGGCCATCACACACCGGATCGCCTACGGCGTACGTACCGGCGTCTATGTGCCCACCTCTGTTCTCGCGGTGACATTCACGGCACGGGCTGCGGGTGAGATGCGCACGCGTTTGCGGGAACTCGGTGTCGTCGGAGTTCAAGCCCGCACCTTTCACGCGGCTGCATTGAAGCAACTCAGTTACTTCTGGCCGAAGGTGATCGGGGGAGCGCCACCGCGCATCATGGAGCACAAGTCCCAAGCGGTCGCCGAGGCGGCCCGTCGTCTTGGGCTAGAGGTTGATCGAGTTGCTGTGCGTGACCTCGCGACTGAGGTGGAATGGGCAAAGGTCTCCATGATCACCCCAGAACAGTATGAGCAGGCTGCGCTCGCGATTGATCGCCCCGCTCCCGTGGGATTTGATCATCGTTCGGTTGCACGGTTGCTCACTTCGTACGAAGAGGTCAAGGAAATGCGCTCGGTCATTGACTTCGAGGATGTGCTGCTGCTCTTGGGTGGGATATTCCAAGAGCATCCACAGGTTGCCCGCGAGGTGCGCGATCAGTACCGCCGTTTTGTGGTTGACGAGTACCAGGACGTTTCTCCGTTGCAGCAGTTTGTGTTGGAACAGTGGCTCGGAGAGCGTAGGGAACTGTGCGTGGTGGGCGATCCCAGCCAGACCATCTACTCGTTTACCGGTGCAACGCCCTACCACCTGCTGTCCTTTGCCAAGAAACACCGTGAGGCGCAGGTTATCCGGTTGGTGCGCGACTACCGCTCCACCCCGCAGATTGTTGCCCTCGCCAACGGGTTGCTTGTGAGCGCACCAAAGAAGGCGTCTTTCCCCGTTCTTGAACTGGTATCGCAGCGTGAACCGGGTAAGCAGGTGACCTTCGCGCAGTACTCCGACGATGCCGCGGAGGCAGCTTCGATCGCCGCCAGAATCAAGCGCAAACTTGCAGGGGGCACGAAGGCTGGAGACATTGCCATCCTGTACCGGACGAATGCCCAGTCGGAGGCGTTC
The DNA here is from genome assembly GCA_031979385.1 of Timonella sp. Taxonomy (GTDB): domain Bacteria; phylum Actinomycetota; class Actinomycetes; order Actinomycetales; family Cellulomonadaceae; genus Timonella. The sequence goes on from DALZEF010000025.1 coordinate 7,461, forward strand.
GAGAACGCGCTGTCTGACGCCGGTGTCAGTTACCTCGTACGTGGGGGAGATCGGTTCTTCGCCCGCAAGGATGTGCGCGACACAATGATATTGCTGCGTGGTGCTGCGCGTGGCGCTGACCCTGAGGTTCCGCTGTCTCAGCACGTTTCCGGGGTGTTGTCATCGCTGGGGTGGTCGAGTACCGCCCCGTCTGGGCGCGGCGCGGCGAGGGAACGATGGGATGCCTTGAACGCCCTGCTCAACATGGCGATTGAACTCGAACAGAAGTTCAACTCCACGCTGTCAGATTTCATTGCGGACCTCGATGATCGGGCGCGTAACCAGCATGCTCCTGCGGTTGACGGCGTCACACTCGCTTCGCTCCATGCCGCCAAGGGCTTGGAATGGGATGTCGTGTTCCTCGCCGGACTGAGTGAGGGGTTGATGCCGATTTCCCTCGCTGAAACAGAGGAAGCGGTCGCGGAGGAACGGCGTCTACTCTACGTGGGTATTACTCGCGCGAAACTGGAGTTGGAGCTGTCGTACTCGCAGTCCCGAAACGGCAGTGCACGCTCCCCACGTTCGATGTCGCGGTTCTTGAAGGGAATCTGGCCAAACACCTCTGCACCACACACTCAGCACGGTGGAAAATCGCGGTTCCTCGGACGGGATATTCCCATGCCAGGTGATCTTGATGAGAAATTGTACGCAGAGCTTGTTCGATGGCGTGATGAGCAGGCCCGAATTGCTGAGGTCACAAAATCCTCGGTCATGCCCAATGCGATTTTGCAACGGGTGGCAACTCTACGGCCAGTCTCGATCGAGCAACTTCTGACCGTCAAGAGCGTCGGGCAGGATCGTGCGAGTCGTTGGGGGGAAGAGGTATTAGAACTGGTCAGAGCTCATGTGGAAAAAAATTTCCAATAAAGTTGGAAAATAAGTTGCGCTGCGAACCGTGCGCCCCGTAACGTGTACATCGTACGAGAACAGACATGAACCTGCGCAGGCAGTCGTTCCGCTGAGAGCCCAGTGACAGAGGGTGATGAAGAGCGGATCGCATAACTCTGCAATGGATCCCAATTACCGAATGGAGGTGGAGTGAAGATGAAGACCAACAACTTGGCAACCAATGCAATGCCTCGTCCAGATGGCATTCGCATGCAATCGCAGTCACTCCTTGCCCCATTCGGATTCCTCGAAAATCGAGGATATGAATCTTTGGGATTCGTGCGTCGTACAGATTCACAGCACATGTAGCACCGTTAGGTGCTATTCGGCTTGAGGTATTTACCTCGCCGGTGTGAATTGGTGAACAACCGCGAATCCTTACGGGATCCGCGGTTTTTGTTTACACGATAAACCTCAATACTTAAGCACACCTTCACAAGAGGTGTCATAGTCTCCGCGCATCCCACGCACACCAACAAAACAAAATACACGACAAGTGGGAAAACATATGCGCACTGTTGCGACACTCGAGTCCTTAAAAGCTAGTGTGACGACTCCTCGTCACACCCTCGACAAGCCGCAAGCCCGCCCTCTTACTCCGGTTGAAGGAAGCGAATTCAAGTCACTCGTTGCAAGCATGATCCCGTGCCGCAACGCAGACCCTGAACTGTGGTTCGCAGAGCAAGCACCTCAGATGGCAGCCGCCAAAGCACTGTGTCAGCAGTGTCCGATCGCGGTTTCCTGCCTACAGGATGCTCTTGAACGCGAAGAGCCTTGGGGCGTCTGGGGCGGAGAGATCCTCGTGGACGGCAAGGTCGTCGCCCAGAAGCGAGGACGTGGACGACCTCGTAAGAGCGAGGTTGCCTAATGCGATCGACGTTCTTTCGCCCGCGAGATGAAGCGGGCTCTATGCGAGGATCAGATCCTCAGTCAGATAACTTCATAGGACGCAAGCTCACGGCGCCGGCCGTCAAAGCCGGCGCCGTGCCGCATGTATAGGCAGTCTTCCTAGGCGTCGATCAGAGCCTGAACTGAACACAGACAATCGTTGTGTTCGTGCAGTGGAGCGTGGCGTGGTACTAGCGAATGGATATCGAATTCGATCCGTCCGTGCGCAGTCGCTGGTATATAGCCCTCCACGAATCGGATGAGTTGCCCGGCTGCTACAGAGGCGCTGAGTTGCGTGATCACGGCGGTACAGGCACCTGGCTGGGCTGGTGCCTCGCGGAGGCGTGCGCCGCAATGGTCAGGACTCGCAAGGTCGGGGATGACAAACGGGCCGACCTGCACACTACGTCCATCGAAATGTGCGAGAAGGTGCGGCAGACCGCTACCCATGAGGTGTGCGCGGACAAGGGAGAGCGTCTGGCTCGATGTAGAGCAGTACACCGGATGGGACACGAAAGCTACGGTGGGTTTGTTGGTGTCGGGCAGGATCTGTGCATTGGCGTTGGCCGCTGTCAGGTACCGGGTTATCGCGGTGCGTAGGTGTTCGGGTTCTTGAGGAGCCAACTCAGTGACGCCAGCACCGGTCAGGTCGTGATGGAGATCAGTCAGCCATTCGATGGGGAGTGGCACGGGCCCAGGTTCAATGATGAATCGGGTGATGCCGGACTGCGCCAGTCTTTTCATGACTTCGAGGGAAATGCGATTGATGCCGTGGATGAGCACGGTGGCCCTTTCGCGCCGTCTTAGGGTCTGACGTACGTCGAGTCCGCGTGATTGAATGTCCAAAGCCTCACAGTGCATCTGATGTGGCTCGATATCGAGTGATTCCCGAGGCTTGTGGGAGTGTGCGAATCCTTTGGAGATCAATTGTTTGCGCAGGTAATTGATGCCCTTGGTGTGCGGATGCGGGGTGTGTGAATCAGTTCTGGCTGGACCGCTCAGAGCGCGCAGCCAGTCGTGTTCCTCGGGTGACAGCTGTTCAAACCGCAGTGAGGGTTTTCCGCTGAGATGCATGGTGAGTGTGCGGTTGTCGTGCCAATCGAATCTGATGCCGGGAGTAAGGTGCATGGCGTCCACGATTCCATCGCCTTGCCGACATGATGGGTTTTCCACAGGGTAGATCTTGTGGTTCTACCGTGTGGGGCGTGTTTTCTGCGTCACATTGGGCTACGCATAATGGGTTATGGTGGAGTATGCCTACCTCCGTTCACAGAGATCTGTCGAACGTTGAGGTGCGCCGATCTCGGCGTCGAACTGCCACCGTCAACGCGTATCGCGACGGGGAGTCGACGGTTGTGTCGATACCTGACGGGTTCAGCGAAGAAGAAGAACGCGAATGGGTTGCGATCATGCTCGAGAAGCTTGAGCAGAAGGAGGCTCGGCGTCGCCCAACGGACGACGAGTTGATGGCGCGTGCCCTCGAACTGAACACCCGCTACCTTGGCGGCCACGCTGTCCCGATGGATGTGCGTTGGTCCGACAACCAAGAGCGGCGCTGGGGGTCGTGCACAATGCCTGACCGCGCGATCCGATTGTCGAGCAGACTCTTGGGTTTACCCGAATGGGTCACGGACTACGTGTTGTTGCACGAGTTGGCGCACATTTTGGTGCAGGGGCACGGTCCGGAGTTCTGGGATCTATTGTCCGCGTACGACAAGACCGATCGCGCTCGCGGGTTCCTCGAGGGCATCACATTTGCCGACGAGAACCCGGCATAATCCCGTCGCTGTGTCTCCCGCAGATGGCAGCCGTGTCTCCCGCGGATGGCAGCCGCCACGGACGTTTCAACGTGAACGCGACGTGCGCCCGCATCTGACGAAGCGGGCGCACATGTCTCTACGAAACGGGGGAGTCGTCGGCAGGTGGTTAAACCGACGAGACTAGTCGTCTTTGTCGGACTCGCCCTCGGCCTCCTCAAAGATGGAGGCGAGAACCGCGTCGATGTCGGACTGGTCGCTGTCCTGCTGGGACTGACGAGTGAAGTATCCGGATGGATCGTCAAGGTCGATCTCGGTGGGGAGAAGGTCTGGGTGGGACCACACCGCATCGCGTCCGACTTGGCCGCGTTCCGCTTCGATCTTCGCCCACAGGCTCGCTGCGTCACGCGAGCGACGGGGACGTAGTTCGAGTCCCACGAGGGACGCGAAGGTGTCCTCAGCCGGACCGCCAGCTGCGCGACGACGGCGCATCATCTCCCGTAGCGGGATCGCTGCGGGGAGATAGGCGAGCGCGGACTTCGCGACGGCCTCTTCAACCCAGCCTTCGATGAGTGCCAGGGCAGTTTCCAGCCTCGTGAGCGCGTGCTTTTGCTCGGGTGTGGACTCGATCGCGAAGACCCCAGAGGACAGTGCTCCCTGCAGGGCCTCGGTGTTGGAGGGGTCGATGTCACGCATTGAGCTTTCGAGTGCACTCATGTCGATCATGATGCCGCGGGCGTAACTTTCAACGAGGCCGTAGAGGTGCGCGCGCAGCCACGGCACGTTGGCGAACAGTCGAGCATGCGCGGCCTCACGGAGCGCAAGGAACTGGCGTACGTCGTCGAGGGAAACGTCGAGTCCTTCCGCGAACGCCTCGACATTCGCGGGCACGAGGGCTGTGCCCACCTCCTTTTCGAGTGGCAGGCCGATATCGGTGGTGCCAAAGACTGCACGGGAGAGCGTGCCCGCCGCAGTTCCGATCTGCATCCCGAAGACCGCAGAACCGATCTTGTGCATGAGGGAGTCGGGATTGAATTGATCGGCGCCGAACAGTCCGGAAAGCTGCGCGGGCAGGCCAGGGATACCGCTTATCTCGAAACCGATCTTGTCGTCCGCGTTATCGCCAAATCCCTCAGGAAGAGAATCCTTGAGGACTTGGGCAAGCGCCTTGGAGACAGAGTCAGCCACGGGGCTGGCCAACTCCTGCCAGGCTGGCAGAGTCAACTCAACCCACTGTGCGCGGCTCAACGCCCGCGCGGTCCCGGTGCTGGGCGCGAAGTCGGTTGCTGCATCGAGCCATAGCTCCGCCACCGACAGTGCCTGACGAACCTGTCGTTCCTCAGCCGCGGTAACAACCGGATCACCGCCCTGCGCGGCCGCCTGGCGGGCGACATCGTGTGCAATGTTGGGGTTGACCGCTGCATCTCCGGTGTTCTCGAACATCGAACGCACCTGGTTAAGTAGTGGTTCGAGCGCAGCCGGATCAGCAGGGAAACCGCCGCCGGCCAACTGTGTCGGGTCAATGCCGCGTTCCCGCATCTGCGCGATTGCCTCGTCCGCCTGGTCACCAAACAGGGACCGCATGATTTCTTCCCACTGTGAAGGGTTTGGATCCGACGGCGTGCCAGATTCACTTGGAGGATTGTTGCTCATAGAGTCTCCTACAGGAAGCAAGTGCGGAAAAGGCTTATCCTCAACCGTAACGACAATATCCAACCTTTGGGGGCCAAACACGGTGTCACCGGCGTCAGTTCACTCAAAGCGCACGTCTGGTCCACGAGATAACCCGATCATTGCGGTGGTGGGGGATTCTCCAATGGAACGCAACGTGCGAGAACTGCTGGGCGCGCGCAGGGTTTCGGATCGATCAAAGTCACCAAACCGGTTTGCCAACGCGAAGGCAGTCATCGTTGCGGCGCACCACTGCGATTTCGCCGCGGTGGTCGGTCGCAACGAATCCTCACGCCGAACCCTTTGCGCAGCGCGGGCAGAGAACATCGTTGTCGATGCGATGATCTCGCAGGTACCACACCTCGTGGTAGTCTCCACTGCCATGGTCACCGGTACGAGGCCTGGCCGACCTGTCATTCTTGACGACGATCCGCTCGAGTCCCAGCGTGAAGGGTACGTCGGGGATGTGGTTGCGTTTGAAGAGGCTTTTCACACCGCGATCACAGCACTGCCGCAGGACAAAGCACCGCATGTGACGGTCGTGCGCCCAACCGCAGTCGTGGGACCGGACATCGACACTCTCGTGACCCGCCACTTTGAAGCGCCACGAGTGCTATCGATCCGTGGTGAACACAAACCCTGGCAGTTTGCGCATGTGAAGGATGTGGCCAGCGCTATAGAGGTTGTTATCCGTGAGCGAATCTATGGCAGCGTCGTGGTCGGTGCGGTCAGACAGGACGAGCACGGCACCGTCATCCCCGATCAATTGTGCATGCAGGAACTGCTCGCGGTCACAGGGATGCGGGGCATCGAAGTCACCAAAGACATGGCATTCTCGACGGCCCACCGCCTGCACCGGTTTGGTGTTCTGCCTGCGCCCGCACGCGATCTCGAGATGGCCGTTTACCCATGGTCGGTTAACCCGATCAAACTTGTAGAGCATGGGTGGCGCTCGCAGGTCTCCTCTGAACAGTGTGCGCAGGAGATCGCCGAACAGGTGCGGGGGCGTATCGGAGTTGCGGGTAGGCGGGTGGGGCACCGTGATGCCGCGGCACTGGGTGCCGCCGGTGCGGCGGTTGCGCTCCTGTCAACAGCCGCGATTTGGCGTCAAGCTCGGGGGCGAAACTAGAACTGGACAGTACCCCCCCAAAAAACTCAGCGGACATGCTGGGCTTGACCACCTTGTCCCCATTTAACTGATTCGTCGCTAAGTAAAACCGATGCGTAGAAAAACGTCCGGGTGTGCCGAAAAGAACCATGCACCCGGACCAAAAACAGCCCACTGGCATATGCTCTATCAGCCTGACCTACCGGTTGGGGTGTCGTGAAACGTCCATAGTGACTCATCGGTGATGCTTCAGGTCTTTCACAGGTTTTTAGGCCAGTATTGAATCCGTGAATTCTCCTCAAGACCACAACCCATTCGCAGGTGCACAGCCTACGCAGGTTCGTGAACGCTCAAGCAACCGATCCCGCACGCTGGGTATCTCCTCGATCGTGGTCTTCTTGGTCCTTGCGGGACTGATGATTGTTCCAGCACCGTATGTCATCAAGAGCCCAGGGCCGACGCACGACACTCTTGGCTCCGCCAATGCACAAGATCTCATCACCGTGAATGATTCGCAGACCTATGAGGCAACGGGGCAGCTGCGTCTCACCACAGTCGGTGTCTCGGGTGGTCCTGGATATCCGGTGAACTTCGGCCAGGTTCTGCGCGGCTGGTTTGCAAAAGACTCGGCAGTACAGCCACGCGAAGCCGTCTACCCTGAGAACGTCACCCAAGAACAAATCGAGCAGATGAACCAGGCGGAGATGGCGACCTCGCAGGAGCAAGCCACGTATTCGGCCCTGAAATTGCTTGGACATGACGTCAAGACCCGACTAAACGTATCCATGACGCTGGAGGGCTCACCCTTCGAAGGGCAGCTTGAGGAGGGGGATGTTCTATCCACCCTCAACGGAAGCACTATCACCTCGTATGAAGATCTGATCAGCCTGCTAGACACGATTCCCGCCGGAAGCGATGTCATGCTCGGATACATCGAGGCTGACCAGGTTGACAGCGAAAACCCAGAGATCCACGAGATTTCGGCCGCCTCGGCGGCCAACGAGGACGGAACCGGTTCACGTCTCGGCATCGCGCTCAACCTTGACTTCGACTTCCCCGTTTCGGTGGACATCACGATCGACCGGATTGGCGGCCCGAGCGCCGGAATGATGTTTGCGCTCGGTATGATCGAACGTCTCACCGAGGGAGACCAAACCAACGGCCAGATCATCGCAGGCACTGGAACAATGGACACGTCCGGTGACGTTGGGGCAATCGGTGGAATCCAGCAGAAGCTCTACGGCGCTGTTCGTGACGGAGCAACCCACTTCCTTGCTCCAATCGACAACTGCGACGAAGTGATCGGGCATGTACCAGACGGACTGCGGGTGGTTGCTGTCGCCACGCTCGACGAAGCGTGGGACGCGGTCCAAAAGATCGGCGTGGGCGATGACGAGGACCTTCCAACATGCACCGGTGGAGGAACCCAGCGGTAATCAACCACGCTGGTGGCTGACCGGGCGCTGCACATATCGGATCGTCGCGAATGTGTATGTGCCTAGCGTTGCGAGCAACGATCCCCCTTTCGCCGTGACGAAGTCACGAACTCGACCACGTCGCTGAAAAGAGGCGAGGCTGCCAGCGCAGGACTCGTCGTCAATCGGAGATCATCCGGCGCAAACCGGTGAATGGACCCCTGCTACGGTTCGAGCGTCGCGCGCACCGCGCGAATCAAACCGGGTACCAGATCCGCGCCATGTGCCACATCCAAGTCGGCATCATTACCGCGTGTGCGCACCGCACACCACGACTCGCCGCTGCGCATCGTGCCGACCGCCATTCGCACGTCCTCACGATCTGTGTGAGACATGACGTAACGCAATGCGGCCACAGGGTCCTCGGGTAAATCAGCCTCGGCCGAAGGCGGCAAGATCACGCGCTCAGTCACCACCGCGCATCCCGTCACCGCCGATGGCCACGCAAGTTGAGCCAGAAGCGCATCAAGTGAATCAGACTGCGGTAGATCCTCCTGCTCGACCGATGTCAGGTGCTCCGGATCGGCCTGCGCCGCCGCGATGGTCGCCGCTGGCAATTGCTCCGCCAACCCGGGGTCCGCAGCGAGTGCAGCCTGAGTCGAAATCAACGCGAAAACACGGATTGGACCGTCCCAGCCACCGCGGGCGACATGGCGCTCAATTTCGGTGACGGCGTCAGCGAGCGCACGCTGACGAGGAGCCAAATCGGAAGCGAGAGGTCGTGTCATGACAACAAGAATGTCACGTTTCACCGGCAAATACCGCATGCCAAAGGCCGACGAATGTGAAAGATATGTGGGAACCTTTAGGTATGCCAATGCGTTCAACCTGTGATCATCGAATGTAACGGCCACTGTCAGCGGCCCGCCCCGCGCGAGCTGAGAGTCGCTGCGTAACCGACTCACCCACCCACACCAGATAAAAAGCGAGGATCTTCCGCCGTGTCTTTTGCAGCGCAACCGCGCAGACAAGCGCCAAGGCCCAACGACGAACGGACTGGAATCAGCCCGGGTGCGATCACACTGATCGCAATCGCGGTTGTGATCGGTCTCGTCCTGCTTGCCGCGCAATTTTGGACCGAAGTCCTGTGGTTTACCCAGGTAGGTTTCAGAGACGTCCTCCTCACCCAGTGGGGCACGCGTGCCATCCTGTTCTTTATCGGCTTCCTCATCATGGGTGTTGTCGTATATGTGAGCCTCCAGCTTGCATACTCAAAGCGGCCAATCTATGCGCCGTCCACCCCGGAACAGGCAACACTGGACCAATATCGCGAGGCCATTGAGCCGCTTCGTCGCGTGTTGACCTTCGGTATCCCGGTCCTCGTTGGTTTTTTTGCCGGGCTGGCAGCCCAAGCGCAGTGGTCGAACGTCCAGTTGGCGCTCAACTCCCAAGAGTTTGGAATCGCAGACCCAGAACATGGGTTGGATTACTCGTTCTACGTGTTCACCCTGCCCGTGCTGCAGTTCTTTACGAGTTTCCTGCTCGGCGTCCTGATCATCGCGTTCATCGGTGCGGCCTTCACGCACTACCTGTACGGCGGCGTCACCCTCGCACAAAACGGACGTGGTGGCTCAGTGTCCAAGGTTGCTCGCGTTCAGTTGTCCACAATCGCTGCAATCGGCATGCTGTTCCTCGCAGTGAACTACTGGCTCGATCGTTATGCGCTGCTCCTCAAGGACGGGGACCGCTTCGACGGTGCAACCTACGCGGACGTCAACGCCGTGATCCCCGCGAAGGCGATCCTCGCGGGAGTAGCAGTTGTCGTCGCAATCTTGATCATCGTTTCTGCGGTGATTGGAAACTGGAAGCTTCCGGCCATTGGAATATCCCTGATGATCCTGTCCGCGATCGTCGTGGGCAACGTCTACCCGTGGTTCGTGCAGCGCTTCCAAGTCACGCCAAACGCGCAGCGCCTTGAAGCCGAGTACATCCAGCGCAACATCGACGCAACTCGATATGCATTCGGCCTCGACGCTATCGATACCGTTCCGTATGCGGCCAAAACTGAGGCAGAGGCAAACGCGCTCCGCGCAGATGCCGAAGCAACCGCATCGATCCGTCTGCTCGACCCGAACGTGGTATCGCCATCGTTCCGTCAACTCCAGCAGAACCGTGGATACTACAACTTCGCCCAGAACCTGTCGGTGGACCGATACACCATCGATGGTGAAAGCCGGGACACCGTCATCGCGGTGCGTGAACTTGACCTCGACGGGCTCAGTAACGACCAGCGTAACTGGGTCAACGAGCACACCGTTTACACCCACGGATACGGAGTCGTTGCCGCCTACGGTAACCAGATCGGGGCAGATGGACGACCAGCCTTCTACGAGGGTTCCATTCCATCCGAGGGTGCGCTCACCAACCTCAGCGAGGACGGCTATGAGCCACGTATCTATTTCAGCCCACGAGCACCGCTGTACTCGATCGTTGGAGCTGAAGAAGGCGCAAGCCCAGTCGAACTCGACTATCCGATCGATGGTGGAAACGGCCAGGTCAACTACACCTTCCCAACTCAGGAGGTCGAGGTCGGCCCAAGCGTTGGAGGTTTCTGGAACAAGCTGCTCTACGCCATCAAGTTCCAAGACGAAGAGATCGTCTTCTCGAACAACCTCAACGAGAACTCCCAGATCATCTACGACCGCGACCCAGCCAAGCGCGTGGAGAAGGTAGCGCCATTCCTGACTCTCGACAACCGCGTCTACCCAGCGGTTGTCGACGGACGCGTCAAGTGGATCATCGACGGCTACACCACGTCGAACAGTCTGCCGTACTCAACCTCGGCGGCACTGGACGAGGCAACCGCAACCGTCACCACCGCCTCTGGAGAGGTCATTCAGGCGCTCCTGCCGCAAGAGGTCAACTACATCCGCAACTCGGTCAAGGCGACCGTCGACGCTTACGACGGTTCAGTGACCCTGTACGCGTGGGATGAGGAAGACCCGGTGCTCAAGGCCTGGCAGCAGGTGTTCCCAGACGCAGTGCAACCGTTGTCCGAGATATCCGGTGACCTGATGAGCCACATCCGCTACCCAGAGGACATGTTCAAGGTTCAGCGCACGTTGCTCACCAAGTACCACGTTGACACCGCAGAAGAGTTCTTCTCCGGTCAAGACTTCTGGAACAACCCAAGCGACCCAGCGGTTCGCACCGAGCGGGCACCAGATCAGCCACCGTACTACCAGACGCTACAGATGCCAGGTCAGGAAGAGCCAACGTTCTCCCTGTCCACATCCTTCATCGCCGGTGGTTCTGGTGACCGAAACGTGCTAACCGGTTACCTCGCCGTGAACGCCGAAGCCGGAAACGAGGCCGGGAAGCCCGATTCCGACTACGGAAAGATGCGACTCCTCGAACTCCCACGAGGATCGATCATCCCCGGTCCGGGGCAGGTGCAGAACAACTTCGACTCTGACTCGACCATCGCAACCCAGATTGGTCTGCTGCAGAACAACGCCACCGTTGTCCGCGGTAACCTCCTGACACTCCCGGTCGGTGGCGGCCTGCTCTACGTCCAGCCGGTCTACGTTGAGGCTCAGCAAGGAACGCGGTTCCCGTTGCTGCGCAAGGTCTTGGTCGCCTTCGGTAACGAGGTCGAACTCGCCGACACCCTCGACGAAGCACTCGACCGCGTGTTCAAGGGCAGTTCCGGTGTGGACGCGGGAGACTCCGAGGTCAAGCCAGACGAGATCGAAACGCCCGTTGATCCGATCGACCCGGTCACGCCGGTGGACCCGACTCCGGAACCATCGACTGACCCAAGCGTCGAACCAACGGAGCAGCCGACCACGGAACCTAGCGTGGAGCCTTCCGATGAGCCAACGTCAACGCCAGATCCAGACCTGTCACCGTTGGACGCAGCGTTGCAGTCTGCGAAGAAGGCGATGGAAGACTCCGATGCCGCGTTGAAGGACGGTGACTTCGCCCGCTACGGCGAGGCGCAAGAACGACTTCAAAAGGCAATCGAGGACGCCATCGCTGCGCAGGGTGGCCTGTGAGTTAGCCGGTAGAAGGTGAGGGTGTCGGGCCGAGAGATTGGCCCGGCACCCTCCTTTCGTCTGATGCCTGTTTTTTGTGTCACAGGTGCTCCCGGTCACAAAAGCGCATTTGAGGGCGATATTCTCACGCGAAAGTACTATAGTTAAAGAGTCGACGCGGGGTGGAGCAGTTCGGTAGCTCGCTGGGCTCATAACCCAGAGGTCGCAGGTTCAAATCCTGTCCCCGCTACCACTTGAAAACGCCGGACATCATAAATGATGTCCGGCGTTTTTGTCGTACCTGCATGCTGTAGGACGCTGCTCTGACACTGGCTGGAGGCTTCTAGGGATGGTCTTGGTTGGTGTTGGGTTAGCGGCCAAGATGTCGATGGGGTGGTTTTGATCTGGGTACCTGTTTTGTGTGTATCTGGACGAATTATGTCCCATCGGTTTGGCTTGGTGACGACTCGGGCGCTTTCAGCGTTCCACACCCTCTCAGGTGTTCTTTAGTGCGAAAGTTTGAACGAACCGGTAGCAAAGATCAAAGATGACGGGTTCGGCTCGCCGTGACCTTGGGTTTACTTACTTTGCGCAACTTAAAGGCACAATAGAGGAAACACTAGTTAGCGCATGTGCGCATCACGGATGACGGAACATAACCAGTATGAGCAACGCAACCGGTGCGAACAGCACCGCGCCCAACACACTGACCGACGGAACGCTCGGCACCCTGCCAACCAAAATCCTCACCCATGGAGCATCTGGTTCCAGTATCGAGGTCACCATCAAGGGTGCGACCCCGCTTACCTGGAAGGCACCATTCAGGGGCGAGTTGGGCGACTTCCTTGCGGGCTTTGTGTCCGAGGAGGACTTCCTTGGGCAGGGCGGCATGCGCGGTTCACTGCTCTTTCCGTTCGCCAACCGTCTGCACGACAACAAGTACACGTGGGACGGCGTCACTTATGATGTGCCGAAGCAGTGGGATACCGACCCCGAGGTCATTCACGGTTTTGTCCGCTTGAACGACTGGGACGTCGAATCGGTGGAACTCGATAGCCCGGACTACGCCGCTATCACCTTTGGGTATGCGATTCGTCAGGGCGAGTACGAGTGGTACCCATTCGACCTCGATGTGCGGGTGCGTTATGAGCTCACCGCAACCGAGTTCAACGTCGAGTTCTCCTACACCAATGTCGGTAGCGCTGATGCCCCAGCCGGCTTTGGCTGGCACCCGTACTTCCGGGTTCCGGGCCACGAGACCTTTGACGACCTGCGTCTGCGGGTCCCCGGTCGTACGCGTGTCCTCATGGACGAGAAACTCGTTCCACTTCCAGGTGAAGCGGCCTACGAACGCCGTGAGGATGATCTGATTCATGAGCCGCTCGCTGGCGTCAACTATGATGACGCGTGGGCAGACCTAGTTCCTGACTCCGATGGCTTGATCCGTACCACGCTCACTGAGCCGGATACCGGTGCGGGTGTAGCCATGTGGCAGGATCGGGGAACTGTTCTGATCTACACGGGTGGTTCGTACCCGGTTCCACGCGGTTCCATAGCGATTGAGCCGGTCGAATCCACAACTGACGCGTTCAACCGTCCAGACCGCGATGCCGAGGTGCGCCTCGCACCGGGAGCCACACGTACCTTTAAGTTCGGCGGCACTGTTCTCGAGTAATTGATCTGACGGACTGCGGCGAACACTGGTTTGCGTATCCTGATGTAGGCGTTATCTCAGCGGCTCGGCGGAATGTGATTCCGCCGAGTCGCACTCGTTTTAGCAGGTAAGAGGCTTTGGAGATGCTTGTCACAGGGGATTCGATTGTTTTTCCTGCTCCCGCCTGCGTATGCTAGATGAGTCGACGCGGGGTGGAGCAGTTCGGTAGCTCGCTGGGCTCATAACCCAGAGGTCGCAGGTTCAAATCCTGTCCCCGCTACCACTTGTAAGCGCCGGACATCATAAATGATGTCCGGCGTTTTTGTTTTGCCCAGTTACTGGGTTGGCTAGGTCATGGGTCAAAATGTCGATGGGGTGGTTTTGGTTCGGGTCCGTAGTTTTTATACGTGTATCCGGGCTGATGTCGCCCCATCGATTGTGATTGGCGACGAGGTGGCTGGGGTGGCCTGTCGGCTGAGCGAGCCGTCGGCTGGGTCCCATTCTCACGAACCAAGGCAGAACAAAAGCCCGGTGGCCTGGACTGTGCGGACAGACCACCGGGCGGAGTAGCGCCGTAGCGGCGCTTATTGGCAGGTAACAGATGCTCCGCTTGGAGCGCCACCTGTGCCAATGAAGCCGACGGAGGTGGACTGACCCGCACCGAGCCAACCGTTCCACGCCTCGTTCGTCACTGTGTACGGTCCATTGCCGGAGACCTGGCCACCCCAGGCATTCGCGATGCCCGCACCGCCGAGATCAACGTTCAAGGTCCAACTGGTGATCGATTCGTGAGCCGTCACCGTGATTTCTCCCTGGAAACCTGAACCCCAGTCCCCGGCGGTTCGGTACACGGCGGAGCATGCTGCGTCATCGGGCCCGGGTTCATCCGTTGGATCGGGATTAGGCGAGTCGGTCGGATCAGGGTCTGGTGTGTCCGTTGGCTCAGGATCGGGCTCTCCACCGCCTACAACGCCTCCGGTGAAGGACTCAACCGGGGTGAACTGCGAGACATCGCCGACCACGATTCCGCGGCCGTTGGTACCGATGTATACGCGGCCGTGAACGTCTGGGTCTCCGGTGATCGTTGCTCCGGTCCAGAACCATTGGTTTTGGTTGTCGTTGAGCCGGTGCCAGGTTGCGCCCTGGTCATCTGAGCGGAAGATCCCGCGGACGTTTCCGATCTTGGAGGAGGTGTAGATGACCGGGTAGGCACCCGCGGTGGCTGGCTTGCCGAACCCGATGGAATCACCCTCTTGGACGTTTGCCATCTGCTTCCAGGTGCCGCCACCGTCGGTGGAACGCCACATACCGTAGATCTCGTCCTCAATTCCTCCCGCGAGCCATATGTGGCCCTCGTATCCGGGGACGGCTCGGAATCGGACGTTGCCCTCGTCGGGGAAACCGCTAAAACTCGAGGCGGTGAAGGAGACACCCTTGTTGGTTGAGTAATAGAAGGTGCCGTCTGCGAAGGCATAGAACCTGTTGGGGTTGACTCGGTCGGCCTCGACGCTGACTCCAGTGGGTAGGCCCCTAGCCGCACTCCACGTTGAGCCGAGTGTGGTGGATACGAGCGGAGTGGTTCCCTCGGGTGCCCACAGTACGGCAGAAGCGTCGGTGTTGACTGCGATGGAGCCTGGGCCGGTTGCGGCTGCCGGGCTGTTGCCTTCATGCCAGTTGTTTCCGCCGTCGGTGGAGATGCCCACCCAGGATGAGGTGTCTCCGGAGATGGATTGCCCGGTGCGTACGACGGTGTTTGGGTTGTCCTGCGCGAAGTCGAGTGAGATGACGGAATCGTGGTGCGGCTGCTTCATGAAGAACTTGGACGGGACCTCGGTGATGTCGGTGTGTACGAATCCGCCGATGTCGTACATACCTGAGATCAGTTCGGTTGGTCCAGGTGGGGCTTCGAGGTCTTGGATGGCCGTCTCTTCGATGCCCTGTGCTTTCGGGGTGATGGTGACGATGCCGTCGTTGTCCCATGCGGTGAGGTTGGTGCCGCCGTAGATGCCGCCGCCGGTTCCGTAGTAGAAGCGGTCCGGGTTATGCGGGTCGATCTCGAATGATTGGGTCATCCAGCCGAGTTTGGGGTTCTCGTCTGGTGGGCTGACGTTGTGGCCGAAGTCGTGCCATGGTGCTTCGGTGTAGTTCAGTTCGTAGCGCTTCTTCTTGCCGGGGTAGTTCTCCCAGTCCCAGATGGGACTCCAGGTTTCGCCGCGGTCGGTGGAACGGTAGATGATGATGTCCGGCCACCAGGAGATCTGGGAGACGACCATGATGGTGTTGGGGTTGTTGCGGTCAATTGTGAGCCCTGAGTATCCGAAGTAGGCGTCGGGAGAGTCAGAGGGGATGGGGCTAATTTGCGTCCAGTTTCCTGAGACGACATCGAGTCGCCAGACGTCTCCGAGGCTACCGTCGTATGGGCCGCCTGTGTCTGAGGTGGCGATGTAGAGTTGCTGGCCCTCGTGGTCGAGCACGCCCTTTTGTGCGAGGAAGCCGGTGGGTTGCCCGGGTACGCGTTCCCAGGTGTCTCCACCGTTGGTGGTGCGGTAGACGTTGTTGTCCTTGTCGGCGACTCCCACGTAGATGGTTTGGGTTTTTTTACTGCTGGAGCCGGTGGTTGGGTCGAAGGTAACCCAGACAACTCCCTGGTTGTCGCCGGTGTAATCGTAGCTGGGGTCTTGAACGTAGTTGCCGACGTTGGGGAAGTTAGTTACCTGGCTCCAGGTCACGCCGTAGTCGGTGGAGCGCCAGAGGCCGTTTCCGGATTCGGCGCCGAAGTAGAGGATGTTGTTGTGGTTGGGGTCGATTGCGAGTCGTTCGCCCATGCCGCGTCCGGGCATGTTGCCGCCAACCTTGAATGGCAGCATGGTCTTGTCCCAGGTTTCGCCGCGGTCGGTGGAGCGTAGAATCGCACCGTTTTGGGTGTCCCACGAGTTTGTGTAGGTGCCCGCTGCAAGGTAGACGCGATCTGGGTCAACCTGGTCTGTGGCGAGGGAGAGGATTCCTGAGTGGCTCCAGTCGGTCCAGCCGATGTGGTCTGTGAGCGGTTTCCACCGTCCGCTGGTCTCGTCGAGGCGGTAGGCGCCTCCGATATCGGTGCGGGCGTATACGAGGCCGGGTTCGCTTTGATTGAAGATGATGCCGGGAACGAATCCGCCGCCCACGATCTCTACGTTTCCCCACTCGTATCCCGAGGGGGAGGTTCCGGTGATATGTGTGCCGGGCAGTGCGCTGGTGGCTGGTTGTGCTTGTGCGGTGAGCCCGATTCCGCTGAGGAACAGGGCACTCGCCGCGATGGGGGCGGCGATCCGGGTATATCTCATCTGAGGCACTCCTTTGTGTCGATGGATTCGAGTGTCGAGAATGCGGGTAAGCGTTTCGCTACTCGATTACCGCGCCTTTACATGGTTTTGATGCGGCGGTGATCGCAATAATAGCGAAGCGCTTCGATGATTATGAACCTGCTTAAACGATTAAGTTTGCAGCAGGGAAGTTCTCCCCGCGCATGCACGTTTGGATGCGCGGGGAGAAGGTAGGTGGGTTGGCGGCGCAGGGTTCTAATGGTTGCAACTGCTCGGTGGGCTGTTTTGGGTCCGGGTGCGTGATTTTTGTGTGTACACCCGGACGTTTTTCGGCCCTTCGGTGTGCTTGGCGACGAATTGGCCCGGTTGCGCTGTCGACGGCTAGCCGTGCTGAACCCACCGGATGTGCGCGGTGGTGAGGTGCGCAGAGAAGTGAGGACTCGTCGCCAATTTCCGACGAACACGCTGGGAGGCGCCCCAGCGCGCCTCCCAGCATTCCCGGGCAACAGCAGTCCTACCCTTACGGGGCGCAGCCGACCGACACCGAGGTGGGCAGCGAACCGTTCCCGATAAACCCAATCGTTGCGCTGCCACCTGCCGACAGGTGGCCGTTCCACGACTCGTTGGACACGGTGTACGGACCATTGTCCAAGAGGCGTCCGCCCCACATGTTGTTCGTGGTCGCCCCACCCAGATCGAACGTCAGCGTCCATGAACTGATCGGCTCATGAGCCGTGACCACGATCTCGCCCTGGAAGCCTGAACCCCAATCGCCGAGTGTCCGATAGGAGGCTTGGCAGACGGAGCCTCCCGGATCGGGGATGTTAGTCGGATCTGGGTCTGGCTCATCCGTTGGTTCTGGATCGGGAGTCTCCGTGGGGTCGGGATCAGGGTCCGGGGTTGGCTGCGGTGTGCCATCGCTCAACTCAATCGCATCGTTGAGGGATATCCCTGTGGTGGAATTGGCTCCACCCAATGCAACCTCGTGATCGAGCGAGACGAACTTGCCGCCCTCCTGCCACAGGGCTGGCTTGAGCAGTGCATATTTAGTTTCATCCCAGGTGGCCCAATCATCGGTCAATAGCCCTCCGGTGTCACCAGAGTTGGGGTTGAGCACCCAGAACGTGTGGTGCAGCCGGTGGTCAACTATCAGGTCGCGGATCGCAGTCATCCACTTCTGGTTTGACCCGCCATCCATGAAGCCACCCCACTCGCCAATCAGCAGGGGAGCGATGTCCTGCTTGTGGATGTACAGCCAGTAGGGGTCCCACACCTGCGCCTCGAGCGACGCTCTATCCCAGGTTCCCTCAAACCACGGTTGCGGTGACACTGCCGGACCGTAATCGTGCGGTGAATACAGCAACTGTCCCTGATGCTCACCGAGATCGACCGGATGATCTGCAACCCCCTTGAGGTTCCCACCCCACCAGTAGTTGTCGTAATCCTGCGGGTTCGTTGAACTCCACGAGACAGCGGACTTCGGATAGATCTGGATGCCCTCAACCAGGATGAGCATGTGCGGGTTTTGTTCGAGGATGCGCGCAGCGGCCTGCTCGGCATAGTGCTTGAAATTATCGCTGTCCGTGGAGTCATCCCACTTTGCGCGCGGTGACTCGTTGGCGCTGCCGTGCGGCTCGTTCTTCAGGTCTGCGCCGATGATCGTGTCGTTGGTGCGATACCGGTGAGCGACCCACTCCCACGCATCGAGTGCGTCCTGCGTGGTGATTGATCCCCTGAACCACATGTTGTGCATGTGACCGGCGTTGTCCGCCTCGGCACTGTGCACGTCAATGATGACCTTCAACCCGTACTGCTCGCACAATTCGAGCCAGTAGTCGAAGACCTGGAGGTTGTTCAGCCCCGCCACTTCGGGGTTTGCGTGGGTGTTGACGGACGGCACGATGGTTTGGCCGTCGCGCCATTCGAGCAGCAACTGAGTGGATACGGGCACCCGCACCACGTTGATGCCGCGGTCGGCCATGGCCTTGGTGGTCTGCGTGATGTTCGCGCTCCACAGTCCGTGGAAGACCCGTTCAGTTGTGTTGAATCCGAACCAGTTGGTTCCAGTGAGCCACACGGGATTCCCGGCCTGGTCAACGATCTGGTTGCCCTCCACCCGCAGCCAGTCCGTGCCGGTCAGACTGCTTGACGACGAGTCGGATACGTGTGCCGCTCCGCTCGTTCTCGTGGGTTGTTGGATTGTGGGTTGTGCGGCACCGAGGACTGCTCCTCCGTTGGAGGTCGTGGTTGTTTCCTCGAAGATAGCCGCTCCATGCGAGGATGCGATTGTTCCTGGAGCCGCGGACAGCAGAGTGGCACCGCCAAGCACGAGTGCCGAGATCACCGCCACCCTGCGCATGAACGGTGAGGATTTTTCAGGTGAGTGGATGGTACGCATCGATTCAGTGACCCTTTCAAGAGGCGTGTGTGGGACTGCGAACGGCGGATGCCGGACAACCAGGGTATTTCAGCCGCTTTGGTGGTCGCCCGAGCATCCGCCGGTTCACGTGTGACTACTCGGTTCAGTCGCAGCTTATGGCCACGGAACTAGGTGCCGTGCCGCTTCCGATGAAGCCAATTGTCGTTGTGCCGCCCGCCGAGAGATAGCCGTTCCACGACTCGTTGCTCACCGTGTAGGGGCTGCTTCCCGAGAGTCGGCCACCCCACAGGTTGTTCGTGGTGGCGCCGCCCAGATCGAAGTTGAGCGTCCACGAGGTGATGGGTTCGCGAGCCGTGACCACGATTTCGCCTTGGAATCCTGCGCCCCAGTCTCCCGTGGTCCGGTAGCTTGCGGAGCAGACTGCCTCGCCGGGACCAGGCTCGTCGGTGGGGTCTGGATCAGGTTCGTCTGTCGGGTCTGGGTCGGGCTCATCGGTGGGATCAGGGTCCGGCTCATCTGTAGGGTCCGGGTCCGGTTCATCCGTCGGATCTGGGTCTGGAGTTTCGCCGGGGCCATCACCGCCAGGGAACGGCAGTGCGTCAGCCGAGGTGATCACCGGGTAGGCGTTCGCCACGAGTTCTTGGAACTGGGCTGAGAACCACTTGCCGGACACTGGTGCCCCAGGCTTGGCGCCGGTGAGCTGGCCGTCGAGCTTTGGCGAGTGGAACGTTGGGTCGCACATCCGGTCAAAACCCTTGCCCTCATCGTTCGGGATCTCGCTTGCAGATCCATCGGATTCACCTGGAGGTTTGATCCACACGAATGCATCGAGGTGGGATGCCGGGAAGCCGGATGGCGTTGCCTGCGGGCGCTCTCCGATACCAGCACCCGATGCGTTGCACCAGGCCCCACGGTGTCCGCGTCGGTCCACGCGAGACTCGTTCACGAATGTGTCGAGGTCACTCGAGGTGGACGGCGCAGTCGGTCGGTCTGGTCCGCCCCATCCGTTGCGGGATGTGTCGATGAGCATGCCCGTGCTGGCGGGGAAGCCTGCGGCCACGAGCCTGCGGTGGAGGTCGGCAGTCCAGTCGGTTTCGTCGAAGGTCAGGTTCCATTCGTAGAAACTCGAGGACCGTACCGGAGCGCCACCGACCTGTTGGTTCACGTTCGGTAGGAATGGCTCGACGAGTGGGGTGGTGTTTGCCGTGTTGGTGACGAAGCCGTCGATCGAGGCGAAGCCCTTCTCGGTACGCTGCGCAACCTTGACGAACGTTTCAACCGCGTGTCCCGCGTTGTTTTCCCAGCCGAGCCAGCCCGAGTGAGCTGCGTCCACGTAGGTGTACACATTCGGGATTGCGGACAGTTCATCGAGTGCGTAGGTGACGCCCTCAAGGTAGTAGGGTTCGGACACCACACAGGCGGGTTCGTGCATGTTGGTGGTCAGGTTGGGCAGCGAGTCGGGTTCGATTGTCGCTGAAATGCGAATGGATGAGTACTGCGGTTCGGCGAGGATGTCGGCGATGACATCGATGTACTCGTTCTTGTAGCGTTCGAGAGCCTCAGGTGTGGCGGGCAGTTCGCCGTTCGAGGCGAGAGCGTAGCAGTCCCGGCCCGGGAGATTGTAGATGACCAGGTTGAGCACGATGGGGGTGTCCCCCTGCTTCTGGAGCAGCGCCTGATCGAGGTGGTGCCTCAGTCCTGGACCGTCAAAGTTGCCGCTGATCGCGGAGATGCGGTCCATCCATACGCCCGTGGGCTGATATTTGACGGAGCGCATTTTCTCGGCGAGGCCCGGGTCGGTTGCCTCAACCGCCTGGGCTTCGTCTTCCACGTTTTGTGACCAGGTGAGGTTTACGTACTGGGTTGCCCCAGCGTATGGGTTGTCTACGTGCGGTTCGGCCGCACTGGCCGCAGTTCCACTGGCTGCTAGCGCCAGGGGAGTAGCGAAGAGCGCACCCACTGCTGTGGCTGCAGCGCCTTTGCGCAGCCGCGTCAGGAGATTCGACACGTGTGTCCTCCAATGTTGTCGGTGCGGGAAGGTATGCACCCACCCGCATCACAGTGACCTGTGACACAGCGAGTACATCGCATCGAGAGCAATCACGCGGACTGCTGAAACGTTTAAGTGCTTTATCTGATGTGAACGGCCTTTGCGCGATCCGGTGTTCTCGGAGGCGGTGCGCGTGTTCACGGTTGATGGATTGATCGTGAGCGCCTGCTAAGGAGTCGATGGGCTATTTTTAGGCCGGATGCATGGTCTATATGGGTACATTCGGGTGCTTTTGGCCCATCCGTTGTGCGGTGGGTGTGATTGCCGACGATACCCGTGCTGAACTGCGCGGGTTGCGGTTGCGCTGTGGTCACCGTCCTGGAGCGGGTGCCGTGCTGCCGCGTACGGTTGGGGCACCAAGATCAATGCGTTCGAGCGCGACGGGCTGCCCGGCTACCGCCTCAACGAGTGCACGCCCGGCAGACTCGCCAATCTCGCGGTGCGGATAGGAAACCGATGTGAGCGAGGGCATGGATAGCTGGCTTGAGGCTGATGAACCGAACCCGATGAGTGAGACGTCCCAGGGCACCCGGAGTTGCAGCCTCCGCGCAACATCGATTGCGGTCACCGCGTGGGCATCGGAATCGTAGATGATGGCCGTGGGGCGATCAGGGGCAGACAATAGGAGCCGCGAATGGGCTGCGGATAGTTCCGCGGAGTTTGCTGACATCACCGTCAATCGGATTCCAGCGCGGGCTGCCTCGATGCGTGCGGCACGTGCTCGGCGTTTGCCGATGTCGAGGCTCTCAGTGCCATTGATGATCGCGATGTGGGTGTGTCCCAACTCGATCAACGTGGTGAGGCACTGGCCATAGGCATCTTCCTCATCCACCCAGACGCACGGATTTCCGCGTGCGGCGTCCGGGTGGCACAACGCAACCGCAGGTATCCGAAACCGATTGACCGCTGCGATCCGAGGGTCATTGGTGCGCACGTCTGTGATGAGGAATCCATCGAAGCGTCGTTCCGCCCACCAGTTAGTAAACGACTGGGCTGCCTGTTCAGCGGAGTCGACCAGATGCACCATCAGACTCAGGCCATCACCTGCCAGCGCCGACTGGATACCTGCCAGGAATTCCACGAAATGGCTTGAGTTCGTGGACGAGCTATCTCCCTCGATGACCGCAAGCCCTACCGTCTTTGACGACGTGCGCAGGGACCGCGCGGCAGCGCTGGGGCGCCACCCATACTCGTCGGCAATACGCAGTACGCGATCGCGAGTCGCAGGGGACACACCGGGCTTGCCGTTGAGAGCGTAGGACACGATCGCAATGGACACTCCTGCCGCCCGCGCAATGTCGCTTATCGTTGGACGTTTTGCCGGTTTTGTCGTAAGTTCGGGTGGAGCCTCGGGTGAGAAATTATTCGCCACGTATCAAGCATGCTCGAAGTTGAGCGTGTATGCAGGACATTCCAAGGGTGTCCGCTAATTGAAAGGGCCGAAATGGGGGCATGGCATGCATGATAGTCAGGAATCGCTCACTTTTCGCAGCGAGACCTACAACTTGGGCGTGTTCTCTCCCGTGGTCGGCGGCTTTTACTTCGGCAAGCTCCTGGCCGGAGTTGCGGTCGCAGCGCGTGGACACGGACACAGGATCACGGCGGTCCAAACCTTCGAGGCCGACCTCGACCGAGGGCGCTTCCCTGAGTCCTCGCAGCGTACGGACGTGCCCGCGTTCCGCCACCTAGACGGCCACATTATTGTGACAACCGCCTTGGGAGGTGCCGCCCTCCAAGAACTCCGCGAGTCCGGGGCACCAATCGTGTGCGTTGGAAACGTCGACCCGACTCACAAGGTACCTACCGTGAGTCCGGACAATCGAGGTGGAGCGCGAGCCGCGATCGAGCATCTGGTCGCACACGGGCACACGGCCATCAGTTTCGTGGGGAACATCGCACAATTTGATGTCCGTGAGCGATTCGAGGAATATCGAACCGCTCTTGCGGAACACGGCATAGCTTTCCAAGAGAGCCTTGTGTTTTTCACCGCAGACAACCAGGAGGAATCTGGTTATCAAGCGGGCCGTGAATGGTTGAAGCGAACTGTGCGATCAAGCGCCACGTTCGCGGCAACGGATCGCAATGCGATTGGTTTTATGCGTGCGCTCCACGAGGCAGATCTCGTGCTCCCACGAGACCACGCTATTATCGCGTTTGACCATTCAGAGGCTGGCAGTCGAGTGCGCCCACGGCTGTCCAGCGTCGATCCGCACCACGACAAAGTTGGAGAACTGGCGGTTGGGTTGGTGCTGTCCCAGCTTGACAATGAATGCGTGACCACAGGAGCGCATACAGTACCGTTTACCCTCGTCACGCGAGAGAGTTGCGGTTGCTTCGAGGATACCTCGGCGCCGCGGTACCCGGTGCCAGCGGGCGAGCGCACCACTGCGGACCCCTTTGATCGGTTGCTTGAAACGGCACACGCAGTCTTTTCCGGTTTTGGTGCTACCTGGACTGCGCCACACTACCCCTCAGCGCTGCACATAGGCTCATGGCACCGCATGATCACTGAACTCGTGCGTAAGGCGGTCGGACGTGGAGCCGTGCCCAGTGCGCAAGGTCTTGCGCGCATCACTGATATCACCGCCGCATTACACCCACACCCCGAAGCGATCGAACGCCTGTTGACCGTGCTGCGGGAGATTGAACAGGAACTCGATGATCGAGACTCCACGAAGTACCGCGGCGCGTTGCACGCGACCATGACCAAGATCAGTGTCGCGGTGGCCAAAGGCTGCACAAAGGAACTACTGGGTCGTACTGGAGTACTTGAACGGAATCTGTCCAATCAATATGAGATTGATCTGGCACTCATGCGTGTCGAGGCATCAAACCCGCGAACGCTCAGTTGGCTTCCGGGCAGTTTTAGAGGCGGTGCGGCACTCGCATTGTGGTCTGGAAACCACGGAGCCATTGAGCGGGAACTCGAGGTTGTGGGTACGCGAGGAGTCGGTTCCGCCGGAAGCCGACTCATCGGTGCCCGATTCTCAGCGCAACACTTCCCACCGCCAAATCTGTCTCGTGCACTGTGCGGCCCGCGTCATGACATCGTCTTTGTGATACCGGTGACCTTTGCCGGAAGCGACTGGGGATTGCTTGCTCTGGCAGGGGTGGCGGACTCTCACTCCACGAGTGCACGCGACAGATTCAACCATTGGGCAGCAATGCTCGCCGTCGCACTCGATCATGAAAAACGTCTGGATGATCTGCGCGAACAGCAACTCAGCGTACTTGAACTTGCCAGTGTCCGCGAGGAACTCACCCAGGCTATGCGCCATTCAGAGGAGCGCTTTGCTCTCGCCTCAGCGGCAACCTATGAGGGGATGTGGGACTGGGACGTGGTCACGGGTCGAGTCTATTACTCACCGCAGTGGTGTGGCACGCTGAAACTGGACCCCACCACTATCGAACCCAATCTCGACTCCTGGATGCGCCGAGTCCACCCCGACGACCTTCGTGACATGCAAGCAGCAATCGCTCAGCAACTGGCCGGAATCCCCGCACCGTTCTACCTCGACCAACGCGTCAATGCAGGTGATGGAACTTGGGTGCGTATCGAAGTGCGTGGACAAACCCTTGTCAATGATGCTGGAATCCCCGCCCGGGTCATCGGAGCGCTGACCACGATCACCCCGTATGACCCAGACACAGACCTGGGGGAGCGGGAAGCTAATAGCGCTGAATCGTCGGCAAACTAAGCCCTGAAAAGGGCGGGAATCTCCCCGCTGCCGCGCGGAATCAGCCGCGCCGCGACAATCGTTGTGTGTGCGGGCGACATATCGCCGTCCAACCTGGCGAAGACTGCCTATACAGATAGTGAGCAAGCGCGATTCTCCTGCTTGCACACTCTTGCTCCGCTTGCACGGTACAAGAGCGCGCTCCTACGCACCCTTGTCATGGCGCGTGGGTAAAAGTGCAGGCGCGTGTGTGCCTGCCGGGGAGGAAGAGAAAAGCGCATATTGCCGACGAGTCGGTCGCGTTCCGGTGCGCCCTCACGCTGGAAGGGGAGCCGCGCTGGGTCGGATCGACTCGTCGGCAATCAGAAAAGAACTACTCCGATGCTTTGATGACCAAAACTGGAACAGGTGCGTCCAGCAGGACACGCTGCGTTGTGGAACCGAGCAGGAACTTACCCACCGGAGTGCGCTTCTTTGATCCGAGGACGATGATCTCGGCATTGATGCGTTCGGCATGATCCAAGATCGCATCAGCGACATCAATCTTGTCGCTCCGGAATGCAACCGTCACCTCCGTGCCCGAATACTGCGAGATGAGTGCGCCCAAACGCGATGGCACAGGGGCATCGTCGGGCTGAGGGGTCAGCACCAACACCACAAGCGGCGCCTCACGCCGCTTGGCTTCCGCAACCGCCGCAGCAAATGCGGCATCGCCCTGGGTCGTTTCGTTGTATGCAGCCAAAACAGTCATATCTAGCGTCCTTGCTCTTGCGTACTTTCCGGGTGTGGGCCAAGCGCGACCCACTCCTTGACCAAATCTATGTCCGCCGTATCCCAGCGGGACTCCTGCGTCACAGCCGCAAACGCGTCAACATACTCGCGTAGGTACATGTGTCCATGGCCCGGAGGGACATCCCCGGCCACAAACATATCGAACGTCACCTGCAGGAACGTGACGATCGGGTACCAGCGCATTGTCATCGGTCGGTCAACCGCTGGTTCCTCGTCAATCCAATCTGGTGCATTCCAGATCAGTTCTGGACTCCACCAGGTCACGGCATCCGAGGCGTGCTGGACGTAGACGACCTTCGGGTCCTTCCACACCGGGGCGATATCCCACAGCCCCGAGGCGTCGTCCGGTGACGCACTGAACCGCACCTGCTTGCCACCATCAAAGACCGGGGCAATCTGCTGTGAGCCCGGATCGCGACGCTCCGTGAAGTAGCGCCAATGGTCCGTGAAACTCGGTGTGCCGACGAACACCGCTCCATCCGTGCGTTCGTTGAGATCCTGTAGTCCAGAGAACGCGCCCTGCATACCATAGCTCCCCAGCGAGAGCCCATACACGTAAAGTTTCGGACGAGAATCCTCTGGCTTTTCCAACCATGCCGCATACACGGCCTCAAACAAGGCCTTACCGGCCTGTGGCGGAGTACCACGGTCGGACAAGAACGACACCCAACTCGGCAAGTATGAGTACTGCATCGAGGCGATAGCGGTGTCGCCAGCATTTAGATACTCAAACGTCGTGCTCGCGGCCGGGTCGATCCAACCCGTGCCAGTTGCGGTTGCCACCAGTAGGGCTTTGCGATCCCAGGCATTCGTACGATCCAGTTCCGCAATGACCTGCTGTGCGGTTGCATCAAGGTCATGCTCCTGGCCAAGACCCGCGTACACGCGGATAGGGTCCCTCGCCTCGCGCCCAGCGAGGGATTTCGTCTGATCCGCGAGAGCCTGTAAATCGTCAACGCTCGGGCCACCAGAGACAAACTCGCGGCCCATCTTGCCCAAGGAGTCCCAACTGGACAACGAAGCCGGTGAGCCCGAGCGGGTGTCCCGCGTCGGCTGCTCTACATTACCCGCATACTCCTTGTCGGATGTTGCATACATCGAGTTCAGGGCATTCATCGAACCCCGAACAAGCGTCCCATCGACCAACATGAGAACTGCAACGGCGACGATAAGTGCTGAGGCCAAGATGGCGGCACGGCGTGGGAACCAGCGACCCAACTTTGCGGCAACCCAGTTCCCAATTCGGCGCAAAAGACGCGAAAGAGACAACACGACAATCGCAAGAGAAAAAGCGATTATCGCCTGTCCAATGAACATGTATGGCGAATTGCCCGGCATCTCAAAAAGAATGCGTAAACGTGTTTGAAAGTCTGCTCCGAAATACGCGCTCGCCACGATCGAAAAAGCGGCAATTGGTAGGAACACCCGCCACAAAATTCGCGTGACCCGGCCCGGCCACGGCGTGTCAAACCCCAGCCACCGCATGAAGCCGCCGACACTTGCGCCAAACGCGTACGCCAGAATAATGGAAACACCGCTCAAAACGCCCTGGAAAACCCAACTGCGCGGTACCAGCGATGGAGCCAGCGAAACGCACCACGTGAAAACCCCAAACGCGACACCAGCGGGTGAAAGCCGGGCAAACCATACAGCGCAGTGGGTACGCCAACGAGTCACAAGGGCAGGGACGGCGAAGTTCATGCGATGGCTCCTGGACTCAAGATGATGCAAGATCAACTGTATCGCCGTTACGCGGACAATGCGTATGACCTATGGGGCAGTCCTCAAACATGTGAGCAACGCCAAAGCCCTTTGGCAGGAATTGGAACGGTCTCGTTCTGGCTTTGATGGACTGATGTACCCCTGCAGGGCCATGGTCCTTGCACTTGAAGTGGCCATGGATCTATCGTTACTACGCCAGATTAATCCTTCTTTAGTATTCTCAGCCAAGGAAAATATTAGTATGATTCATGCGTGGACTTTCTAATGCGCGTACATGACAGATGGAAGGAAATTCGACCGGAGCTCGATACAGAATCTTTTCTGAGCATCGGCCGTATTATTCGAATCGCGTCTTACGTCACCGTAGTCACCGACGAGGTCGTCGGGCAACACGGATTGAACCGGGGCGAGTTCGAGTTACTCGCTGCAGTGCGCAGATCCGGGAAAAATTGTCGGGCAACCGAGTTGTCCGTTATGACGAAATCCTCGGGCGCTGCCATTACCAAGCGCTTGGACCGTCTTACCATGCAAGGACTCATCACCCGAGAAGTGCTCCCACGTGATCGCCGCGTGGTTTTGGTCAACCTCACCAATGAAGGCCGGCTTCTTATCGATGAACTGGTGCCAGCGGTGCTTGACGCTGAAAAGAAACTGCTCTCAGACTTCGATGAAACTGAGATCGCCGAGTTGCAGCGCTTGTCGGCCAAACTTCTGAACGCGGTCGAACCCCGATAACGCTGGTGAATCCCCCCCAGTGGTCGCGAGCAACCGCATGGCGATGGCCCACACACTTAAAGTGTGTGGGCCATCGCCATGGGTAAGTGTTACTTGGAGGCAGGCCTTGTCATCGACAAGACGTCAAGTGCCGTGTCGAGTTGTTCCACAGTGAGTTGGCCATTTTCCACGTAACCGAGTTCTATGACGGCCTCACGCACAGTGATGCCGTTCTTCACCGAGTGCTTTGCCACCTTGGCTGCAGCCTCGTAACCGATAGCACGGTTCAACGGGGTCACGATTGATGGCGAGGACTCCGCCAGAGCGCGTGCGCGCTCAACGTTCGCCGTGATACCGTCAACGGTCTTGTCAGCAAGCACGATCGAGGCTGCCGACAGCAGCCGGATCGACTCGAGCACGCCTTGCGCGATGACGGGGATCTGAACGTTCAACTCGAACGACCCGCTCGCACCTGCCCAGGCAACAGTTGCATCGTTTCCGATGACTCGAGCCGCAACCATAAGGACCGCTTCTGGGATGACCGGGTTGACCTTTCCTGGCATGATCGAGGAACCGGGCTGTAGGTCAGGGATGGCGATCTCGCCGAGTCCAGTGTTTGGCCCGGAGCCCATCCACCGCAGATCATTGCAGATCTTTGTGATCGACACGGCTATCGTGCGCAGTGCGCCGGACAGTTCCACGAGACCGTCACGCGAGGACTGCGCCTCAAAGTGGTCGCGAGCCTCGGTGAGCGGCAGGTCCGTGTCCTCTACGAGCAGCTCGATCACACGCTGGGGGAAACCCGCCGGGGTGTTGATACCAGTACCAACCGCCGTGCCACCGAGAGGAACCTCCGCCGCGCGCGGGAGAGCGGACTCCAAACGCTCCACACCGTAGCGGATCGCTGCGGCATAACCACCGAACTCCTGACCAAGCGTCACGGGGGTGGCGTCCATGAGATGGGTGCGCCCGGACTTCACAACTTCCGCGAACTCCTCTGCCTTACCCTCAAGGGACTTTGCGAGGTGCTCAAGTGCTGGAATCAGAGTGCGGAGCACCCCTGCGGTGGCGGCCACGTGAACCGAGGTGGGGAACACGTCGTTCGAGGACTGCGAGGCATTGACATGGTCGTTTGGGTGCACGTCCGCACCGAGTTTCTGGCTCGCAAGAGTCGCCAGAACCTCGTTCATGTTCATGTTGGAGGACGTGCCAGAACCTGTCTGGAACACGTCAACCGGGAAATGAGCGTCATGTTGGCCACTTGCGACCTCGTCTGCTGCGGCAACGATGGCCTGAGCGATGTCCTGCGCAAGAACACCAAGCTCAGCGTTCGTGCGTGCTGCGGCCTTCTTGATTTGAGCGAGAGCCTCAATGTGTGAACGCTCAAGCGGGGTTCCCGAGATTGGGAAGTTTTCGACCGCACGCTGTGTCTGCGCGCGATATAGGGCGTGCGCGGGTACGCGCACCTCACCCATGGTGTCGTGTTCGATCCGGTATTCAGTGTCGACGGCGGTGTCGTGTGAATTGCTCATGAACTAATTCTGCCTCATTGGTCGATGAGAATGCGGGTAGGAGGTCGGGGGTAAAACAAACGGACGGGCACCAAGAGCGTGCCCGTCCGCAATACTACCTAAGCGATTTGACCAATCTGAGCAACCAGGTGCGCCTGGCCGTCCTGGAGATCATACTCAAGGCCGATGATTGCGCAGCGCCCTTCCTCGACAGCACGTGCGATGGACACCGAGTAGGAGTGGAGCATGTCAACCGTGTGCTTCACATGC
Organism: Timonella sp.; assembly: GCA_031979385.1. GTDB lineage: Bacteria > Actinomycetota > Actinomycetes > Actinomycetales > Cellulomonadaceae > Timonella. The sequence goes on from DALZEF010000025.1 coordinate 37,336, forward strand.
TGCGTGCGCAGTAGCGCCTCATCAAGGGCATCCATTCCGCCGTCTTCCTTGGTGAGGGAAACGATCGAGGGGATCACGCGGTCTGTGACGGCGCGGATGAAACCCGTGGGTTGGTCCCCCTTGGTCAGTGCCTGTGCCGCCGCATGGACCGCACCGCAACTGTCATGTCCGAGCACGATAACCAGTGGTGTACGCAAGATCTCCACCGCATACTCGATCGAGCCCACGATGGTGGTGTCCAGAACATGGCCCGCCGTGCGCACCACAAACAGGTCACCGAGGCCCTGATCGAAGATGATCTCAGCGGCAACACGAGAGTCTGAGCATCCAAACAAAGTTGCGAACGGTGCTTGAGCAACCTGAAGTTCTTGACGTCGGTCAAACCCCTGAGATGGGTGCTCCATCTGGTTGTGGATGAATCGGTGGTTTCCGTCTTTGAGCTGCTGCCATGCCTGGGCGGGGGTCAAGGTGGTTGGCACGATTCCCTCATTCCTTACTCGGGTGAACAATCACGCCTAAGTCAGTGAGTGCCGCGTCGAACTGCTCAGATCTCTGCGAGCCACGGAGGATTGGCTCCGGGGCGGGAGACGGTAACTGCCGCCACCCGCGCGCACTGGTTCAGGACAGTTTCTAGAGTAGACCTATCGAGTGAGTGTAGGCGGTCGCGTCCATCTTTGCCGAGACAGTCATGCTGAGCGAGACCGTGGATGAGCGCACCCATGAACGAATCACCTGCTCCGACTGTGTCCGCCACGGTCACTCGCGGAGCCGAGATTTCGACCGCACCACATTCGGCGTAACCGATAGCCCCTGATCCGCCGCGGGTGACTACGACGAGGGCAGGTCCACGGGATTGCCATTCCCGGGCAGCCTCGTGGATGTCTTGACCGGGGTAGAGCCATTCGAGGTCCTCGTCACTCACTTTGACCACGTCAGCGAGTTCGACGTAGGACTCCACGATTGAGCGTGCGTATTCTGGTGAACCCATGAGCATCGGACGTGCGTTCGGGTCATAGGTGATGGTTGCGTTTGGTTTTGCCGAGCTGAGAAGTTTGCGTACCTTGCTACCACCTGGTTCAAGAACCGCACCAATAGAACCCGTGTGCACCACGTCTGCGTTGCGCCAGGCATCGTCCACGCCGTGCAGGTCCCACTCCAAGTCGAACACGTACCGCGCGGAACCATCTTCTTGGATGTGCGCCTCTGCGACAGGGGTCTTGTGGGCATCTTGGCTGCCTGCGGTGAGTGCTACGTGGGACTGCGCGAGCCAGTCAACAATAGCCGTGCCGCGGGCATCTTGGCCAAGCCAGGTGTGGAGTGCCACGTCGTGTCCCAGTCGCCCCAGAGTGAGCGCCACGTTGGCAGGAGAACCACCGGGAAACTCTTCAGCGTCGCCCGACTGTGTTTGAACGGCGTCGATGAGTGCCTCACCGACGATATAGGCGGTCACCCGCGGGGCGGAGTTCATGGTGCTTGGTCTTCCTGCTGGTCCTGTTCAGGTGGGTTGACAACGGCATTGAGACGCTCCCGTGCCCCATCTAGCCATTCTTGGCACCGCGCGGCTAAGAGTTCCCCGCGCTCCCACAGTGCGAGTGATTCTTCGAGGGGGAGCGATCCGGTTTCAAGGCGCTGCACGACCGCGACGAGTTCGTCGCGTGCGGCTTCGTAGCCGAGGGCTGCGATCGCCGTGCGGTCCTGCTCCGAGACGATGTGCTCATTGCTGTTTGTCATCTGAAATTATTCTCCATGATCGAATGTCAAAACACCAGAGACTTTGATAAATAATTTAAGAAAGTTCTGTGGGGTGTGGTTCCGCACCGTTGACCAGAGGCGACGAGTGCGGTGGGTTCACCGTGGCGTTGAAGGCGCCGCGTTGAACTCGGACGTGCACGATGGCTCCGCCGAGAGCCTGTTCGGGGGAGGTGATCACCGAACCGTTCTCCGATTGCACGACCGCATATCCTCGCTCAAGCGTGGTCAATGGCGAGAGCGCGCGAACGTGAGTGGTGAGTTCGCGGATCCGTGCAGACTGATCGAGCAGACTGCGTTCGAAGACTGTGCGCGACCGCGTGATGAGTTGCCGCAACTTGTCCTCGTGGGTGTCAATCAACACGGCGGGTTGCGCGAGGGCTGGACGGCTTCGCATCATGTCGAGACCGTGCTGCTCGCGTTGGATCCGCGCGTTGACTGCGGCTCGCGCCCTCGCGAGTGTTTGAGCAATTCCTGCGCGTTCCTCGGCAACATGCGGCACGATGCGTTTTGCCGCGTCGGTGGGGGTGGACGCCCGAACATCCGCTACGAAGTCGAGTAGGGGAGTATCGCGCTCATGACCGATCGCGGAAACGATCGGGGTGCGAGCCTGGGCTGCAGCACGCACGAGAGATTCGTTGGAGAACGGCAGCAGATCCTCAACCGCGCCACCACCACGGGCGATGACGATGACCTCGACATCCGCGATCTCATCCAACTCCCGCAGCGCAGCAGTCACTTGAGGAACTGCGTGCACTCCTTGAACCGCAACCTCACGCACCTCAAACTGAACCTCAGGCCACCGTGCTCGGGCATTCACCAGCACATCGTGCAACGCCTCGGACTCGCGACCACAGATCAGCCCCACACGCTTAGGTAAGAAGGGGAGAGGTTTCTTGCGCTCGGGATCAAACAATCCCTCAGATCCAAGTTGCGCCTTCAACTGTTCGATCCGCGCAAGCAACTCACCGATGCCAACCTGGGCGATCTCCTTCGCCTGCATCTGCAATGTTCCGCGCTTGGTCCAAAACGTCGGTTTCACGTGCGCAACCACATGGGCACCCTCAGTCAGCGGCCCGGCCTGCTCAAGCGAGCGCGCATAGATCGACACGGGAAGCGACATGTCTTGGTCTGTGTCCCGGATCGTCAAGAACGCCATACCGGCACCGGGCCGCTTATTTAACTGAACGACCTGGCCCTCAATCCACAGCGGAACCATGCGGTCGATGTACTGTGCGATCTTCTGCGACAACACGCGCACCGGCCACGGATTGTCCCGCGTGGTGTCACCAGCCCGCACCGCCAACTCCATGGGCTCGCTCGGAGAGTCCTCACTCACAACCTCTGTGTCCCTTCCCCGTTGATCACTCAAACCTCAACTCCCTAACGGTTTGTTAGACTACAAACTGCGTCCGTTCCGCTCCGGTAGGGGCTTGCTTCGCGAAACCCCTACCCTGCGCTGCACT
>DALZEF010000026.1:0-35637 GCA_031979385.1 Timonella sp.
ACCGGCATACCCCGTGGTGTCGTGCTGACAGATAAAAACATTAGTGGCCCACGCCTACGAAAATCAAACCCACACAACGTGACACCGCCCACAGCAGCTCCTGCCTGCGTAAACGCGCCGCAATCGTCGCAAATGCAGACAGAACCAAGAGACCACCATACGGTTCACCCACAGACCACCACACAGCGCCAAGAGTACGGGCACAAAGATTTAACCGAAATGCTCACGTCTACCACTGTCCTAGCGCGATAGCATCGAACAGATTCAACTTCCGCCTCGCCGCTCCCAGCGACTGCAGGCAAAACAAGCCACACACATCTCAGTTGAACGCCGAACACACAGTTAAGGACAGGCCCCATGGACGTACGGACATCAACCGTCTCCCCCGAGGCAGCGCAGGACCACGAACCATCTCCCGCATTGGATGCCACGGAGTTTGCCCGCGTTTTCACAAATGAACTGCAATACACCCGCGGTGTCACACTCCCGCAGGCTTCCAATCAAGATAAATACATCGCACTCGTGCGCACGGTTCTGCGCCCGCTGCTTGACCGCTGGCAGGCAACGCAGGTCAGCCAAGCTGAACAGAACGGGAAGACAGTCGCCTACCTATCGGCGGAGTATCTGCTGGGCCCACAGACTGGGAATGCGCTGCTGTCTACCGGACTCGAGGATACCGCCCGCGAGGCGCTGTCCACCCTTGACATTGACCTTGACGAACTCATCGCGCACGAGATCGAGCCAGGTCTCGGGAACGGTGGTCTGGGACGTCTCGCCGCGTGCTTCATTGACTCCTTGGCAACCAAGGACATCTCAGCCGTTGGCTACGGCATCCGCTACAACTACGGTATTTTCCGCCAGACGTTCGTCAACGGACACCAAGTGGAACAGCCAGACACCTGGATGTCACACGGCACGCCGTGGGAGATCACGCACCCTGAACTTGCACAACCTATCGGTTTTGCAGGTCGCGTTGAGGACACGATCAACTCCACGGGGCAACCTGCCCGCAAGTGGGTACCAGGTTGGTACGTCCAAGCCGTGCCCTGTAACTATCTAGTTCCAGGCTACGGAACCGACACCGTCAACACGCTGCGTCTGTGGAGTGCCCGCGCAGCCGACGAGTTCAACCTGCACATCTTCAACTCCGGTGACTTCGAGAACGCGGTTCGCGCCCGCACCTACGCGGAGAACATCTCCAACGTGCTCTACCCAGAGGACTCGACTCCACAGGGTAAGGAGTTGCGCCTTCAGCAGCAGTACTTCTTTGTGGCGGCCTCCATACGCGACCTCGTTGCACGCACCCTCGAACGCGGGGTTTCCTACGCGGATCTGCCACAGCACATCACGTTCCAGTTGAACGATACCCACCCGGTCGTTGGTATCCCAGAACTGATGCGCCTGCTTGTGGATGACCATGAGCTTGAGTGGGACGATGCTTGGAACATCACCCGCGAGATCTTCAACTACACCTGCCACACCCTCCTGCCTGAGGCTCTTGAAGTCTGGCCCGTTGATCTGTTTGGCCGCCTGCTGCCGCGTCACCTTGAGATCATCTACCGCATCAACGAGGAGTTCCTGAACGAGGTTCGCCTCAAGACCGGTAACGAACTGTTGGTCCGCCAGATGTCGATCATTCAAGAGCAGCCGTTCCGCGCAGTGCGCATGGCGCACCTTGCGACGGTCGGTTCACGTCGCGTCAACGGTGTTGCAGCATTGCACTCGCAACTCCTCAAGGACAATGTGCTCAAGGACTTCTCGGCGTACTGGCCGGACAAGTTCACGAACGTCACGAACGGTGTCACGCCACGAAGGTTCGTACGTTTGTCCAACCCGGAGTTGTCAGACCTGCTGAATGACGCGATCGGCACCGGTTGGGTGCGCGATCTCTCGCAGCTTTCGGAACTTGAACCGCTTGCCGACGATTCTGGTTTCCTTGAGCAGTTCGCGCTGGTGAAGGCGCACAACAAGTCGCGCATCGCGGCGGTCCTTGCGGCCCGCGATGGCATTGAGCTTCCGTCGGATGCGATCTACGACGTCATGGTCAAGCGCTTGCACGAGTACAAGCGCCAGTCCCTTAAGCTCCTGCACGTGGTGTCGCTGTATGCACGTGTTCTTGCGGGAACCTTAAACGCTGAGGACATCGAGCCTCGCGTGGTCGTGTTCGGCGCGAAAGCAGCGCCGGGTTACCGCATGGCCAAGGAGACAATTGCCCTGATCAACGCCGTGGCGGCCCGAATCAACAACGCCCCCGAGCTTAAGGGGCGTTTGAAGATCGCCTTCCCAGCAAACTACAACGTCACCCTTGCAGAGAAGTTGATTCCTGCCGCTGACCTGTCCGAGCAGATCTCGTTGGCCGGTAAGGAAGCGTCAGGTACGGGAAACATGAAGTTTGCCTTAAACGGGGCGCTCACCGTCGGAACGCTCGATGGCGCAAACGTTGAGATCCACGAACTCGTGGGCGATGAGAACTTCTTCCTCTTCGGTATGACTGAACCTGATGCTGAGTCACTCGCTCAAGCTGGGTACGTGCCATCGAAGTTCTACGAGGAGGATGCCGATTTGAAGCTCGCAATCGACCTGATCGCCTCGGGCGCGTTCTCGAACGGTGACCGCAGTGCGTTCGAGTCGATTGTCTCGGACTGGCTGTGGCACGACCGGTTCATGGCTCTCGCTGATTTCCGCTCCTACCTGGACATCCAGACAAAGGTCGAGGAGAAGTACCGCGACAAGGCCGCGTGGAACCGTTCAGCCGTGCTGAATGTGGCCCGCACCGGGTTCTTCTCCTCTGACCGTTCGATCCAGGACTACCTGGACCGCATCTGGATGGAGAAGTAACCGGTATTGCACCCGGGTAATCTGTAAAAGTGGTGTGACCTGCAACCTGTATAGTTGCGGGTCACACCACTTTTGTCTAGGAAGATATTAGATTTTCGACGAGTCGGGCTGGTGCGCTTTCAGCTCTCGACCCAGCCGGGCCGGGTCGGGACGGGACGGGCGTGCGTGAGGTGACCGGGTCGTCGCCAAGCCAGCGCCCCCTAACCACACCCAACCGCGCGGAACGGGTGGAGATCAGCCGATGACGCCAACCCAGCCAAGCACGAGATACACGATGTATGGCAGCGAACCAATGACCGCGCCAAGTCCAGCTACGAGGAGGCGTCCACGCATCCGGTCGGTTTTTTGCAGGCACGCCCCTACGATCACAATCAGCACGCCAACACCAGCCGACAGGAATGCCAACGCCGGTGAGGTAACCAGCGCCACGAGCAGTGGGATCCAGAACCACGCGGTCTTGAACAGCGACGGTTCAGAAACCTTCTTAGCGACCTTGCGTGCCGCCTTCCTCTGCTCAGCGGCGGAAAGTTGGGATGCCTTACGGACCTGTGGGGTGTGGGCCTTTTTCTTCTTCGAACGGCCCTTCGTTGCGTTTGCCATGACACGAATGTAGTCGCTGCGTCGTGAAAAACAAAAGGGCCGAACCTCCTAGATGGAGGTTCGGCCCTACGCAACGTCGAATGACGGTTACGACGCGTTGTCCCAACGCTTCTTCTATGGGAGGTAGGCGTCAGGCGGAAAGGATCTCACGCATAAGAGCAGCGGTTTCTGACGGGGTCTTGCCCACCTTCACACCTGCAGCTTCCAGTGCTTCCTTCTTCGCTGCTGCTGTTCCAGACGAACCGGAAACAATAGCACCAGCGTGTCCCATGGTCTTACCCTCGGGAGCGGTGAATCCAGCGACATAGCCGACAACAGGCTTGGTCACGTTTCCCTTGATGAAGGCTGCAGCGCGCTCTTCAGCGTCACCACCGATTTCACCGATCATGACAATTGCCTCAGTCTCTGGATCTGCCTCGAACGCTGCCAAAGCATCGATGTGGGTGGTGCCGATGACAGGGTCACCACCGATTCCGATTGCGGTGGAGAATCCGAAGTCCCGCAACTCATACATCATCTGGTAGGTGAGGGTGCCGGACTTCGATACGAGTCCGATCTTTCCTCCACCAGTGATGTCGGCTGGGATGATGCCCACGTTGGACTTTCCGGGGCTGATGATACCTGGGCAGTTCGGGCCGATCAGGCGAACACCCTTCTCGGCTGCGAGGGTGTAGAACTCTGCGGTGTCTGCCACGGGCACACCCTCGGTGATGATGACCACCAACGGCATGCCTGCCTCGATGGCCTCAACGACGGCGGCCTTGGTGAAGGCTGGTGGCACGAAGATGACCGACACGTCCGCATCAGTTTCTGCGATTGCGTCCGCTACCGAACCGAAGACAGGAACGGAAACAGTCTCTTCGCCGCGTGCGAAGTCAACCGAGGTTCCGGCCTTGCGTGGGTTTACACCACCAACAATGTTGGTTCCCGATGCGAGCATGCGGGTGGTGTGCTTTTGTCCCTCGGAACCGGTCATACCCTGAACGATGACGCGGGAGTTTTCGTTGATGAAGATAGCCATGTGTCTTCCTTCTTCCCTATCAGGCGTTCGCGAGTTCGGCGGCCTTGTCGGCTCCACCGTCCATCGTCTGCGCAAGGGTTACGAGCGGGTGGTTAGCTGCCGTGAGGATCGCACGACCCTCTTCAACGTTGTTTCCGTCGAGGCGCACGACGAGCGGCTTGGTTGCTGCATCGCCGAGGATTTCGAGCGCCTTGACGATACCGTTGGCAACCTCGTCACATGCGGTGATACCACCGAACACATTGACGAACACCGACTTGACCTGTGGGTCGTTGAGGATGACATCAAGACCAGCGGCCATGACTGCCGCGGAAGCGCCACCACCTATGTCGAGGAAGTTGGCTGGCTTCACACCACCGTGGTTCTCACCGGCGTATGCGACAACGTCGAGGGTACTCATCACAAGGCCAGCACCGTTACCGATGATTCCGACCTGTCCGTCAAGCTTGACGTAGTTGAGGTCGTTTTCCTTTGCCTTTGCCTCGAGTGGATCGGCTGCGGCCTTGTCCTCGAGTGCTTCGTGGTCTGGGTGACGGAAACCCGCGTTTTCGTCGAGGGAGACCTTTCCGTCGAGGGCAACGATCTTGCCGTCTTCGGTCAGAACCAGTGGGTTGACCTCAACGAGGGTCGCGTCTTCCTCGGAGTAGACAGTCCACAGTTTCTGGAACGTGTCAACTATCTGGTCCTTGATGTCGTCCGCGAAACCGGCAGCCTCAGCGATTTCGAGGGCCTTGGCAGCGTCGATTCCGACGTTGGGGTTGACCTCAATCTTTGCAAGGGCTTCTGGGCGTTCAACAGCGAGCTGTTCGATTTCCATTCCACCCTCAACACTCGCCATTGCAAGGTAGGAGCGGTTTGCGCGGTCGAGCAGCACCGAGAAGTAGAACTCCTGGGCGATCTTGGCGCCAGCAGCGATCATGACTCGGTGGACGGTGTGACCCTTGATGTCCATTCCGAGGATTTCGCTGGCGCGTTCTTCCGCTTCTTGTGGCGAGTGGGCGAGCTTAACGCCTCCTGCCTTTCCACGGCCACCGGTCTTTACCTGGGCCTTCACGACGACTGTTCCGCCGCCTAGTTTCTCTGCGCCTTCGCGTGCCTCTTGTGGAGTGGTTGCAACGACGCCGCCCAATACGGGTACGCCGTGCTTCTCGAAGATGTCGCGAGCTTGGTATTCGAACAGGTCCACCCTGCTGAGTCCTTCCATCGACCGGGCTAGAAAATATCTCGACGTCGAGACATTTTCTTAAGATTAACTGTTATCGGGTCTTAAGTCACACAAGGGCCTGTGGAGTGAACCACTTTTGCCAGCCTCCCGAGCAAAGCCCTGTGGTGAAAGGCATGGAGCTTCTCCGCCAAGTCCTAGAGTTTGGTGACCGGGGCAAACCTGAGAAGCAGCCGTTTCGGCCCATCTCCCCCGAAATCCACGGTGGCCGTTGCGTTACGCCCAACTCCCTCCACGGAGACAACCGTACCGAGACCAAAAGAGTCGTGCGTTACCCGATCTCCGGCAGCCAGTTGCGGGATGTCTGCCTCAGACTTGGCCCTGGGGTTGTTGAACATCGGCGTCTTGTCTTGGGAAGTAGCTGGCTTCTTTTTCCACGCAGGCGTCGGGTCCCAACGCGGACCACGTCCACCGATGGGAGTGCCAAAGTCATCGTCGTCAGAGAAGGATCTCTGTGAATATGAGCCGCTTCCTGAACCATACGATGTTGGCGAACCGGAGCCGTATCGTGCTCGTGCGCTTTCCGCACTGGATTGGCGGCGCGCCCAGTCCCACAGCTCCTCAGGAATCTCATCAAGGAACCGTGATGGTGGGAAATCGTTCGGGGCGCCCCACGATGACCGGGTGGAGGCACGTGTGATGTAAAGGCGTCGGCGCGCACGGGTGATTCCCACATAGGCGAGTCGGCGTTCTTCCTCGAGTTCGCTTTCATCCTGCAGAGCACGCATGTGCGGGAAGGTCCCGTCCTCCATACCGGTCAGAAACACGACCGGGAATTCGAGTCCCTTCGCGGTGTGCAGTGTCATGAGTGTGATGACCCCGTTGTCGACGCGTGGTGTGTCCTCGTGCCCGGCATCATCGCTCGATGGAATCTGGTCTGCGTCCGCAACCAGTGAGACCCGTTCAAGGAAATCTGAGAGCGTCCCCTCGGGATTCTCCTTCTCGAACTCGGAGGCCACGGCATGCAGTTCTGCGAGGTTATCCACGCGAGTGCCGTCCTGGGGATCGTCGCTTGCGCGAAGTTGCACGAGATAGCCCGTCTTGTCGAGAACGTCCCCCAAGATTTCCGCCGGGCCCGCCGTTTGCGCGGTTTCGCGCAGTTCCTTCATCAAGTCAGTGAAGGAGCGCAATGGGTTGAGCGTGCGTGCAGTCATGCCGGGAATCGTCTCTGCTGCGAACATCGCATCGTTGAACGACACCCCATCACGCTCAGCAGCCGCCGCAATGAGCGATTCTGCCCTGTCCCCTAGGCCACGCTTGGGTACGTTGAAGACGCGTCGCAGGTTGATGTCATCCGCGGGGTTATTGATTGCGTGCAAGTACGCGATTGCATCCTTGATTTCCTTGCGTTCGTAGAACCTGGTGCCGCCGACAACCTTGTAGGGCAGGCCCACGCGGATGAGGACTTCTTCGAGTGCACGCGATTGGTTGTTGGTGCGGTAGAAGACGGCGACATCACCGGGTCGAACACCGTGTTCATCCTGCAGCTTGTCGATCTCTCGAGCAATGTAACGAGCTTCTTCGTGTTCGTTGTCACCGACGTAACCCACGATCTTGGCTCCATCGCCAGCGGCCGTCCAAAGGTTCTTCGCGCGGCGGCCACCGTTCTGGGAGATCACCGCGTTGGCTGCGGTCAGGATGTTCTGCGTGGAGCGATAGTTCTGCTCAAGCAGGATCGTGGTGGCGTTCGGGTAGTCCTTCTCAAACTCAAGGATGTTGCGAATGGTCGCGCCACGGAATGCGTAGATGGACTGGTCAGAGTCGCCCACAACGGTCAATTCCCCCGGAGGCACCGCGCCTTCTGCGGGCCCAACAAGCATTTTGACCAGTTCATACTGGGCATGGTTGGTGTCTTGATACTCGTCAACCAGAATGTGCCGAAACTTCCGGCGGTAGTGCTCGGCAACCGCGGGTGCCTTCTTGAACAGTTCGACAGTGCGCACGATGAGGTCATCAAAGTCCATGGCGTTGGCCTGAGTGAGCCTACGTTGATAGCGCTCGTATACGTCAGCGACGATCGCGTCATATTCGCTACGGCCAGGGCTCTCGCGTAGTTCAATCGGAGAAACGAGTTCATCCTTGAGATTGGAGATCTTGTGCGCCAAAGACTTTGCGGTGAAGCGCTTGGGGTCCAGATCAAGCTCGCGCAGGATCAGGGTGATGAGTCGCTGGGAATCTGCGGAATCATAGATGGAGAATGATTTCTTCATGCCGATTGCCTCAGCCTCACGGCGTAGAATTCGCACGCAGGTGGAGTGGAAGGTGGATACCCATATCCGTTCGGCATCTGGCCCCACGATCTGGGCGACACGCTCACGCATCTCTGCGGCGGCCTTGTTCGTGAAGGTGATTGCGAGGATCTGGCTTGGCCAGGCTCGCCCGGTTGCCAAGAGATAGGCGATGCGGTGGGTTAAAACGCGGGTTTTCCCGGAACCCGCACCGGCAACAATCAACAGTGGCGCTCCAGCATGTTGAACGGCTTGCGCCTGCTGCGGGTTGAGCCCGTCAAGCAGCCGATCAACGGCAGCGGACAAACTGTCCTCCGGCGAGGGAACGAACGCGAAGTCGGGGACTTCATCCTCGGCGGCCGAGGTGAACGTGGGCAAGTTTCCAAACAAAGAATCCATAGCGTTCTAAGCCTATCCGTCTCGGCTGACATTCTTTTGTGTTCTACATCGCTTCCCAGCCCACAACGCACCCGCCGGGCGGGCGCTACCAGCCCACCCGTATCGTCGTCAATTCAGATTTACGACGAGCCCACGGTGTGCGAGGTTCCCTCGCGCCGCCCGCGGGCCGGTTTAGGTGATGATGAGTCCGACAATCCACAGTGCGGTTGCGACAAGTGCCGCACACAACTCGACCAGGATGGTCAGACCGGTGGCTTTGAGGGCAACGACCGTGGAACGCCACGCCGCATCAAGCTGCTGTTCGCGTATGTATTCGCACACGAATACTCCGCCGATGAATCCAAGCGGAAGACCCAAGACTGGAATCACGAAGAATCCAACCGCACCAGCCACAAGGCCAATGAGAATTGACGAGTTTCGGACAGTCGAACGGTGAAGGTGCCTACCTGCGACAAGGAACTTCAACCCAATTCCACCGAACGTGACAACCGCTGCCGCAGCGAATATCCACCATGCCGCAGCACCACCCGTGAGGATCGCCCACATGAGGATCGCACCGAGGACGATAAACCCACCCGGAATGATCTGAATGATCGCCCCGATGAGGCCCACCAGGATGGCCAGAGCGATGAATAGGTCTTGAGGAAAGATCATGATCCAAGGCTATCCGGACCCAGCGACATTCGTTCTTCCCACCCCCGAAGCACAAAGAGGGCACGCAACCAGCAGGTGCATGCCCTCTAAGGAACAACAGTCTCAGAAGTGGCGGCCACCCCAGAACAACGCGAGCGCGATGTTCACAACCGTCAGCAGCCCAATCGTGGTGATGAGGGCACGTGGTGCATCCTCTCCGGCCTTCTTCGCACGGAACGCGAGGACAACCACCACGAGGTTGATGAGTAGTTTGATGCCGATCTTCATGTGGTTGACGGTTCCGTCACCCATTTCCGCGATCCCGACCATGAGCACACCGGTGACCAGCGCGGTGAGCGCCGCGTGCGGGATGCCCTTGTACAGTCCTGGCTTTTTGATCGTGGCGATCCAGCCGCCGAGGACGATCGCCCAACTGACGAGGTGCAGGAACAAGAGCGCTACATAGAGGAAATTCATGTCTCAATCCTAGAGATTTTCCGGAATCGTTGCCATCTTGCCTAAGAAGTTTTGGGAGTAGAGTCGATCACACAAAACGGCCGTTTTCCTCGAAAATCCGGGATGGATTCCATGAATTGAGGCGACCTACGTGAACCTCGGTAAACAATCGTTAATTTGTCACGCGCGCCGTTAACAATGGTTAACTCCACATTTTGGACGCCCTCGACGCAGTGTTGTAAGACGCGTACCGTTCCATTTATGACCCAAGGCATCTCCTCGCAATTCGCTGCCGCATCAATGATGCGTGCTTCGTTTGAGGTGCCTTCGTGCACGTGTTGCTGTTGTTGATCGCTAACCAGCCCCCTCCCCGTAGTTCTGGGGACCGCCCTACTTAGTGGTGCATGATCAGAGCACACGCTTATCTACATCTGCGACCTGATCTAGGCACCAAGCATTAAAGAAGGACAGCCTAGAAATGACCTTGCACAACGCGAACGAGACCGGCAGCGAAGCTGCCGAGCCGCAGAAGACCCCGCTTGCCGACGAAAAGTCAGAGCAGCCTGCACATGCGACAAGTGATGGAGCAGTGTCCGCCGAACGCCCTGCACGGCCACCACGCACGGCGGGCGAGCGTCCAGCACGTGCCGCGAGTGAGCGTCCAGCACGTGCCGCTGGCGAAAGGCCGGCAAGGGCTGCAGGAGATCGTCCAGCACGTGCCGCACGTCCCAACGGACAGTGGAAGATCGATGGCAAGACTCCCCTCAATGCCAACGAGGAACTCAAGGCCAAGGACAACGGCCTGAACGTTCGCGAACGCATCGAGAACATCTACGCCAAGGGCGGTTTCGACTCGATCCCACTTGAGGACTTGCACGGACGGTTCCGCTGGTGGGGGTTATACACGCAGCGTAAGCCTGGAATCGACGGCGGTCGCACGGCGCAACTCGAGCCGCACGAACTCGAAGACAAGTACTTCATGATGCGTGTGCGCCTCGATGCAGGCGCGGTAACCACCAAACAGCTTCGTGTGATCGGCGAGATCTCCCAGGAGTTTGGTCGCGACACCGCCGACATCACGGATCGTCAGAACATTCAGTATCACTGGATTCAGGTAGAGGATGTCCCAGAGATCTGGCGTCGCTTGGAATCAAACGGCATGCAGACCACCGAGGCGTGTGGTGACGTCCCCCGCGTGGTCCTTGGCTCCCCGGTTGCAGGTATCGCGAAGGACGAGATCGTCGACCCCACTCACCTGATCGACCAGATCACCGAGAAGTACGTGGGCGACCCGGAACTGTCCAACCTACCCCGTAAGTTCAAGACCGCGTTCACGGGGCACCCAAGCCAGGATGTCGTTCACGAGATCAACGACGTCGGATATGTCGCCTACCTCCACCCCGAGCACGGTGTCGTCTACGACCTGTGGGTTGGTGGCGGGCTTTCCGCGAACCCGCATCTGGGGCAGCGCCTCGGCGTGCTCGTGTTTGAACACCAGGTCGTCGATGTGTGGGTGGGCGTCACTCAGATATTCCGTGACTACGGTTACCGTCGTCTGCGCAACCGTGCACGCCTCAAGTTCCTGGTCAAGGACTGGGGGGTGGAGAAGTTCCGCGAGATCCTGGAGACCGAATACCTCGGCTACAAGCTGCTCGATGGTCCGCCAGCGCCGCAGCCCAAGACACCGGGCGACCACGTCGGCATCCACGAGCAAAAGGACGGCAAGTTCTACATCGGTGTTGCACCGAACGTGGGCCGTGTCTCGGGCAGCATCCTGGTGAAGGTTGCGGACATCGCGGAGAGCGCAGGCTCTGGGCGGGTTCGGTTCACCCCGCACCAGAAGATGCTCGTACTGGATATCCCGGCAGAAGAGGTTGACCGGGTTGCCGACGAGTTGGCTGCGTTGGGCTTGGACCCTCGCCCGGGTGCATTCCGCCGGAACACGATCGCCTGCACGGGTATCGAATACTGCAAGTTGGCCATCGTGGACACGAAGGACACGGCAACTGCGGCTATCGCGGAACTCGATCAGCGTCTCGGCGACATCAGCCACCTCAAGCCGATCCGTCTGCACGTCAATGGCTGCCCGAACTCATGCGCTCGGATTCAAACGGCTGACATCGGCTTGAAGGGCCAGCTCATCATGAACGATGAGGGCGAGCAGGTTCCAGGCTTCCAGGTACACCTCGGAGGCGGCCTCGCATCGGAGACCCGCGAGGAAGCCGGGCTTGGTCGCACGGTACGTGGCCTTAAGGTCTCTGCAACCGATATCCCCAACTACGTTGAGCGCGTGGTCCGCAACTTTGAAAAGGGGCGTGAGGGCGACGAGACCTTCGCGCAGTGGTCGCACCGAGTTCCGGAGGAGGACCTGGTATGAGTTCGCTTGCTGAAGCCCGCGCAGCAGCACTCGCACGAGAAGCCGCCCGTACCGCGTCGCGCGAAGCTACCGCCGAACAGCGGAAGAGTGATTGGGCGCGTCCGCGTCGTTCGATCGAGGAACTGCGTGCCCTTGCCCGCGAGGGCGAGGAACTGTTTTCCGGCTCCGGTATCGGAGCCGTAGATGAGGGTTCCTACGATCAGATCATCGATTGGGTAGTACGCACGTTCGGGTACCGCACGGCTGTTGCCTGCTCCATGGCAGATGCTGTGCTCCCCCACACCGTTCAGGGTGCGCTCCCCTGGGTTGATGTCCTGTTCCTCGAAACCGGCTATCACTTCGCTGAGACTCTGGGTACGCGAAACAACGTGGAAAACTCGATGGAATTGACCATCGTGGACGTTCAGGCAGCCCAAAGCGTGGCCGAGCAGGATGCGGAACACGGTAAGGATCTGTGGTCCCGTAACCCTGCTCTATGCTGCCAGTTGCGCAAGATGGAGCCGCTGACCGCCTCGCTCAAGGACTACGAGGTGTGGATCACCGGTGTTCGCCGCGATGAGGCCCCCACCCGCACCAACACCCCGCTGGTCACGTTCGATGAAAAGAATGGCCTGGTCAAGGTCAACCCGCTTGCAGCCTGGAGTCTTGATGAACTCCTTGGCTATGCGGCAGCCAACAACGTGATCATCAACCCGCTGCTCAACGACGGCTACCCCTCCATCGGATGCCAGCCCTGCACCAAGCGCGTAGCCCCTGGTGAAGACCCGCGTTCCGGCCGTTGGGCTGGACTCGACAAGACAGAATGTGGATTGCACGTATGACCGCCAATAACTCGCACCCGGTTGCGGCCAGCCAGACCCATCAACTCGACCTTCTGGATGCTCTCGAAGCCGAGGCCATCCATATCATCCGCGAGGTAGTCGCCGAGTTTGAGCGCCCAGCGCTGCTGTTCTCGGGCGGCAAGGACTCCGTGGTGATGCTGCATCTGGCGAAGAAGGCATTCTGGCCTGCAGCAGTCCCGTTCCCTCTGCTGCACGTGGACACGGGCCACAACTTCCCTGAGGTGATCGATTACCGCGACGTGACCGTGGAGAAGATCGGCGCGCGTCTTGAGGTCGCCAAGGTTCAGGACTACATCGATGACGGCAGGCTCGCCGAACGTAGCGATGGCACCCGCAACCCGCTGCAGACCCAGCCGCTTTTGGACGCAATTGCGGAGCACAAATTCGATGCCGTGTTCGGCGGCGGACGCCGCGACGAGGAGAAGGCCCGCGCCAAGGAGCGTGTGTTGTCCCTGCGAGATGAGTTTGGCCAGTGGGACCCACGCAACCAGCGCCCTGAACTGTGGAACCTCTACAACGGCAAACACCGCCCAGGAGAACACGTTCGTGCGTTCCCACTGTCCAACTGGACTGAACTGGACGTGTGGCGCTATATCGAACGCGAGAGCATCGATCTTCCATCGCTCTACTACGCGCACTACCGTGACGTGGTTGAGCGCGATGGCATGCTTCTAGCGGTCGGTGAGTTCATTACCCCGCGCGACGGCGAAACCGTCACGAACCGCCTCGTGCGCTACCGCACGGTTGGCGATATGTCCTGCACCGGAGCCGTTGAGTCCGATGCAAAGGACGTTGCCGCTGTCATCGCCGAGATCCAGGTAACCCGCATCACCGAACGTGGAGCCACCCGCGCCGACGACCGCATCTCCGAAGCGGCCATGGAAGACCGCAAGAAAGAAGGCTACTTCTAATGAGCACCCTCCTTCGCCTCGCCACTGCTGGCTCCGTGGATGACGGAAAATCGACGCTCGTCGGTCGGTTGCTGTTCGATTCCAAATCGGTTCTTGCCGACCAGATTGAATCGGTTGAGCGGGTTTCTCGCAACCGCGGTCTGGCAACCGCCGACCTTGCACTCCTGACCGATGGTTTGCGTGCGGAACGTGAGCAGGGCATCACCATTGATGTCGCCTACCGCTACTTCGCCACACCAAGGCGCAACTTCATTCTGGCCGATTGCCCCGGCCACGTGCAGTACACGAAGAACACGGTCACGGGCGCATCGACCGCTGACGTGGTTGTCCTCCTCATCGACGCGCGTAAGGGTCTGCTCGAACAGACTCGCCGTCACCTCGCGGTGGCCTCGCTGCTTCGCGTTCCACACGTGGTGGTCGCGGTCAACAAGATTGACCTCGTTGACTACTCTCAGGAACGTTACGAAGAACTCGATGCCCAGATCCGTGCGGCGGCGACAGCTCTTGGCATTGACGCAATCGACACGATTCCCGTGTCGGCGCTGGAAGGCGCCAATATCGTCGACAAGTCGGACAAAACCCCGTGGTATGACGGTCCGGCACTGCTGGAACTTCTCGAGGACTTGCCCGGCGCGCAGGCGCCGCAGGATGGTTCGTTCCGCTTCCCGGTGCAGACGGTAATTCGTCCGCAGTCCTCGGCAGCCCCAGAATTCCGCGATTATCGCGGATACGCCGGTGCAGTGGCCGAGGGCGTCATCCGGGTTGGCGACGAGGTGGTTGTTCAGCCGTCCGGCCGCACAACCCGCGTTGACGGCATCGATTTTGCTGGCAAGTCGCTCACGGAGGCGTTCGCACCGCAGTCCGTCACGATTCGGTTGTCCGAAGAGATCGACATCGCCCGAGGCGATGTCATCGTCTCCGCTCGGGATGTGCCAACCGCGGTCACGGAAATTGACGCGACCATCGCGTGGCTCGCTGAGCGCACGCTCGCACCAGGTGCACGCGTTCTACTCAAGCACGGAACCAAGACCGTTCAGGCCATCGTGCGGGACGTGTCCGGTCTGCTCGACCTCGACACCGCAGCGGTCAACCCGACCGAACAGTTGGGTCTCAACGACATCGGAACCGTGACCATCAAGGTCGCCGCTCCAATCATCGCCGAGGAATACGCTCAGCATCGCAACACCGGTTCGTTCCTGCTCATCGACCCTGCTTCGGGCTACACGCTTGCAGCAGGAATGGTTGGTAACGCTCTGACCGGTTCGATCGCCCCCGAAACTCGCTCGTTGCAGTACGCAATCTGACCGGTATCTGTTACGGACAAAGTAGTGCAGTGGAGTGTGGGGATTTCGCGGAGCAAACCCCTACCGAAGACGAATGCAGTTCGTAGCTAGACAAACAAAGGTTCATCATGTCCACGATCACTCCCATCGGCTTGCAACTCACCGGACGGCTCGCCGTCGTTGTCGGTGGCGGCCCTGTTGCGGCACGTCGCGCCCGCCTGTTGGCGCGCGCTGGTGCCCGCTTGACCGTGATCGCGCCCCAGTTGTGTTCGGACATGACGGAGCTACTGGCCTCGCTCGACTTCGCGCATCGCACCACCGGAAGCGAACCCGCAACCTGGGTGCCACGCGGTTACATCGAGGGTGACCTGAGTGGCGCGTGGCTGGTTGCCACGGCGACCGGGAACCCGCAGATTGACGACGAGGTGGCAGCGTGGGCGGAGCAGCACCAGATTTTCTGCTTCAAGGGTGGGGATGCTGAGCATGCGACCGCTTGGGCACCGGCTCTCGTTGAGCATGGGGATGCCACGATTGCAGTGGTGTCCTCGAAGGCCAAGGACCCAAAACCACGTCGAACCCTCTCCCTGCGCAACAAGATTGTCTCACTCCTGCGCACGACCACGCTTGATCGCACTGCTTCGGCAGCGACCTCAACCTACGCGGCTGGCTCTGGAGAGGTCGTTCTCGTCGGTGGTGGTCCGGGTGCGGTGGAACTGCTGACCCTTGCCGCGAAGCAGGCCATCGACTCCGCTGAGGTTCTGGTGATCGACCGTTTGGCCCCACGTGAGGTATTGAACTGGGTGGGTCGTGACGTCGAGATCATTGACGTGGGCAAGTCCGGTGGTGATCACCCCGTTTCGCAGTCGGAGATCAACGAGATCCTTGTGGATCGAGCGCTTGCTGGACGCCGGGTGATTCGGCTCAAGGGTGGGGACCCCTACGTGTTTGGTCGCGGTGGCGAAGAGTTGGACGCCTGCCGTGCGGCAGGTGTTCCGGTCAGCGTGATTCCAGGGGTGACCTCCGCTGTATCTGTTCCGGCGGCAGCCGGCATCCCGGTAACGCACCGTGGTGTTGCCCGCGGGTTCTCGGTCATCACTGCGCACTCCGACCTTGGCGCTGCTCCGCTGGCGGACAACCACACGCTCGTGCTGCTCATGGGGGTGGCGCAACTTGAGAAGGTGTCCGCAACCCTCATTGCTCAAGGTAATCCTGGTTCCACTCCGTGCGCGATCATTGAGGATGGCTTTGGTCCTCGTCAGCGCACAACGGTTGCCACGCTGGAAACCCTTGCTCAGCGGGCTCGCGAGGCAGACGTGAAGCCACCCGCCATCACGGTGATCGGCGATGTGGTGCTCCGCGCCGATGCGCTGCGGGACAGTCTCTCAGCATTCAGTCTTGCGGATCCATCGCTGCCAGGCTCTTCGCTCTAGGATTTCCACCCGTCTTCAGTCTCCGCGGTCAGCAAACTTCATACCCATCCGACACCTCGCTTAGACATAGGTTCGGTGGGTCGAAAATGGTCCGGATACCCAACTTTGTGTTGGGTATCCGGACCATTTTCGACCCACCGAGTTTTCTGTCCGAACGATGACTGAATCATTCAACTTTCAAGGCCCAGAGTGTTAGGCGGCTCACCTACAACATGGGTTTAGGTGTCTCAGAAGTGCTGGTTACAGAGCGGCTTGGTAGCGTTCCACAACGATCTGCGCGAGACGAGGATCGGCTCCTAGCGGTTCGGTCACCAACACGTTGATTTCAGGGGCCTCTTCTGCGGAGTCCGCCTCGATTGTCAGCGGCTCGGTAGCGATTCTGTGTAGTTTGTTCTGGAAGAAACCCGGACCGAGCAGGTAGGAACTGAGCACGATGTTGACCGGTTCGGTGGATCCCTCGGCATTCGCCGCGTAGGCGTCCACGGCAGCGTTGATTGCTTCGGACACCGTTGGCGAAGACGCGCTCAGATACGCGATGCTCACCGCTGGTGCCCCCTCGCCGTAACGTTCCGACAGCGCTATGCCCAATAACTCGGCCTGCGCCGTTATGTCTTCTTGCGCCCGAGCATCCGAGGAACCCGCAGCAATGAGAATGACATGGGTTGGCTGATCGGTGGTCTCTGCAATGCGGTCTACCTGGATCTCCGCGAGCGCCGAATGTGGCCCAAGCGTTGGCGTGCCAACGGTGTCACGTGCCTGACGGTTGCGCTGGCGTACCGCACCAGCGATGTCATGCACGGTGTGGTAGCCGGTGGACAACAGGAGCGGAACGACAACGGCCGCTTCCTGTGCGGAGAGCCCTTCGAGTACCTCGTCAACCTGCGGGTATTGCACATCGACATAGGTCTCAAGAACCTTGGTATCGGGCAGAAGCGCTTGGGCTTGAGCGACGACTGAGCTGATGACCTCTTGGCCAACCGGGTTATCGGTTCCGTGGGCGGTCGCTACGAGTACTGGGAGTGCCATTCCTATATTCTGCCGGAATTTCACATACCGGGTGTAGCGTGCACGCGCATCGGACTCGTGTAACCCGCTGTTACAGCCGCATCGCCCCACAACGAAACGCTCACTGTTTTGGGGTTGCTCTCAAAGTAGAGGTAAGTGTGGGGAGCATAAGTTATGGAGGAAGGTACGTGTGGTTGGGAAGTGGCTAGAGGAGGCGACGCTGAGCAGCCCAACGCGTGAGTTCATGCCGGGACGATAGTTGAAGTTTCCGCAGCACTGCGGAGACGTGGGTTTCCACGGTCTTGATCGAGATGAACAACTCCGCCGCCACCTCACGATAGGTGTATCCGCGCGCGATCAGACGCATGACCTCCTGCTCTCGGGCGGAGAGTTTATCCAGATCGTCATCGACAGTCGCAGTCGTGTTCTGAGTCTGAGCGCCGAACGCATCGAGTACGAACCCGGCCAACCTCGGCGAGAACACAGCGTCCCCGCCGTTAACCCGGGCGATGGCATCGAGCAGTTCGGGACCGGAGATGTTCTTGGTGACATATCCGCGAGCGCCCGCACGGATTACGGCGACGACATCCTCTGCGGCATCGGACACGGACAGGGCAAGGAACCTGGTACCGCCAACGATGTCACCGCAACGGGTCAATACCTCGGCCCCTCCGCCGCCCGAACCACCGGGCATGTGTACGTCCAGTAGGACCACATCGGGTAGGTGCTCATGTAGCGCGATGACGGCGTCATCCACGTTCGCGGCTTCGCACACCACGTTGACCTGATCGTTCAGGCTGGCCCGAACCCCTGCGCGGAACATGTCGTGATCGTCAATGATCGCAACCCTAATCACGATGCCTCACCTCTCTGAGTTGTCGATTCTGCGGACTGTCCACCTGATGCCTCCGTGGCCTTACGCGGAATCCTCAGCGACACTTCCGTGCCACCAACAGCCATCTTACGGAACGTTGCTGTGCCGCCTCGGCGTTCCACCCGTCCGATAATCGATTCGCGTACACCAAATCGGTCTGGAGCGATCTGCGAGATGTCGAAACCTTCGCCACGGTCGGTCACATACACCTCAAGCGCCTCGTCGCGTACCTCAAGGTAGGCACTCACCGGTGGCTCACCGTGCCGCACAGCGTTCTTAAGCGCCTCGGCCATGGCGGCGAGGAGGGCCTCGCTGTCCTGGTCTGGCACCGCATCGCCAACCACGACCAGATCGATCGAAATGGTTTCATCTCCCCCACCAGCCAACACTAGGTCGTTCTCGACCTGGGCGACAATTGCTCGGGCCTCCTCGGCCAACGACGTCCCGCTTGAGGCTCGGTCGTTGTACAGCCACGCCCGCAGTTCGCGTTCCTGGTTCCGGGCCAAACGCGTGACCTCGCCAGGTCTGTCGGCTGAGCGTTGGATCAGTGCAAGCGTCTGCAACACGGAATCATGCAGGTGCGCGGCGATCTCTGCGCGTTCCCGGGCGAGGGCGGAGCGGGCACGTTCCTCACCGAGTTGATTCACCAACCGCAACCACCACGGAGCAAGAACCAGTGCGACTCCGAGCAGAACCGCAATAGCAGCGATCAAAGACTGCATCATTGGGCTCTGGTCTTGGTCACGTCCCACCAACATCAGCACACCCACGACCACAAGACCGACACCACCGGCAAGACGCAATACGCTCGCCGGAGTCTTGGCCGTACCGGTGCCCAGCAGTTGCCCACGCTGCGCCGAATCAAGCTGACTCCACGCAAGGAGCAGACCCGCGCCGACAACCAGCACCGACAAGACCCACGACCACTGCAACTGATATCCAAACCGGTACGCAACCAGTAGGACCGTCACCGTCAACAAGATCAGGCCAAAAGCGATATCGCGCACAGGAATCCGACGCAACCACTCACGGAACTTAAGCGAAGGACTGTCATCGGTGGACTCGTCGACAATCAGCGGCTTGGCCAGCCGGGCGCTCGGATCCAGTTCCCGCGCCAGTTCCTCCGGCTCACCGGCAGGAATGGTAATCCACAGAAACACATATGCGACCACACCGATACCACCGGCAAGTCCCAACAAAATCATGAAGATGCGCAGGTGTTTAACGTCAATACGCAGGTGCGCAGCAAGGCCTGCGCACACTCCGGCGAGGCGCGCACCCGACGGAGGGCGGCGCAACGGCAGGCGGGGCCGTGGATCAACCTGCGGCAAGAAAATAGACACCCTTCGATCTTCACACATGCGCCCATCCAATGAGCCGTACAAGCGCCCCACTTCGCAGCAAATCGGGGAAAAATCAGGGTAGTCAGGGTTACCCCGAGACGCGCTCCCACCAAGATCAGGGGAATACCCGATAGTTTCGGTTCAGCACGGGCGGAAAGATAGAAGCATGAACACTTCAACTCCTGACAACAACGGCTACCAGCCACCATCGAACGGCTGGGTACCGCCAGCGCCACAATCCCCTGCGAACGGCAACCACGGCGGCTACAAGTTCTTCCAGAGCATCCGGCAGTCTGGATTCTTCCGCTCTGAATCACGGTGGATCGGAGGTGTGGCCGGAGGGCTCGCCCGCCGACTCAACGTTGATCCGCTCGTGGTCCGAGTAGTCTTCATCCTCCTCGGAATCGTGACCACAGGATTCGCTCTCCTCGCCTATGCGGCGGCCTGGGCGCTGCTTCCTGAAGAACGCGATGGGCGCATCCACGCGGAGGAAGCGGTTCGCGGAAATTTTGATGGAGCCCTCATCGTCATCGGTCTAGCGGCGTTGATGGGCTTTGGATCGCTAGGCAGTTTCTTCCTATTCGCTGAGGCATTGCCGGGGCCTCTGGTCGGGCTGCTGTGGTTCGCGTTCATGGCGGCAGTGGGTTACGCGGTGTACGCAATCTACAACGAGTCTCAGAAGAAAACCGGTCAAAGCCCACCGTTTACCCCTCCAACTCCGAGTTTCTCAGAGCCAGGGGCACGGCAGGCACCTGTTACCCCAGAGGTACAACACTCCGGGCCAGAACAGTCGGCCTCGAACCTGTCCGAGGAGCAGCAGACAACCGAGTTTCCCTCGCACAACGATGAGGTATCAGCCGAGAAGTCTGCCGTGGAACCAGCGGAACAGTCCGACACTGTGGACTCAGACGACTCTTCCACTGATGAGACAACCATCATCGCGGTGTCTGACGCATCTACCCAAGGTGGCAGCATGAACGATACCCAAACGATTCCCACCCCCGAGGGTGCGCAGCCTCACGCACACGGGTTTACGGATAGTGGATCTGACAGCTACACCGGGGCTGCCCACGGCGACTGGGCACATGATCCGTCCGGTTGGTCGAACAACCACATGAACACGTCAAGCACCACCAATTGGGATGGTACTCGGGCCGCGCAGTGGACCCCACCAACACCCGAACCCACAAAGCCAAAGGGACAGTTCGCGATCGGCTTCGGCCTGACACTGGTGCTGGCTGCAATCCTTCTCGGTGCAGTCCACTTCGGTTACCTCCAGCAGGGCTCCGTTGCTCTGTCGCTTGTGGTCAGCATTGCAATCATCCTTGGTGGTCTCATGGTGATCGTGAACGGGCTTCGTGGGCGGTCATCTGGCGGTGCAGGATTCTTCAGCGTCATGGCGCTCATCACTGCCCTCTTCTTCGGGATCACCGGCGTGGCGGGAGCGAATTTCAAGGCCCAGAACTTCACCGGCATCAGCAGCCAGTCGTTGACCCCGCAAAGCATCGCGGAGATTGAAGGTGGCTTCTCATTTGGCGTAGGTGACCTGCACCTCGACCTGACCGAGATCCCACTGTCCGAGTTCGCGGAACGATCCGAACCACTCGACTTTGACATCTCAGGTGGTGTTGGCGAGATCACCGTGGTCTTCCCATCAACGATCAAGTTCCACGCAGAGAGCTCTTTGGGGGCCGGTGAGTACACCGACCCGTACCAACACAAGAGCAGCCGCGTGGTCGGCACCCAGAGCTACAGCCAGGACAGCAGTTCGACTCTCACGGACCCGCCCGAGGTCAACGTCAACATCAACCTCGGTTTAGGAAACATCGACATCAGTGGAGTATCCGATAGCCGGACGTTCCCCGGCGAAGACCCCACAAACATACTGAATGGCAACACAGAATCTGAGGTAAACCGATGAGTAACCAGCCAGAATACGACGGCGTCACACCATCTCCTGCTTCCAAGCAGGCACCTGCTCGCACTGGAGTTCGCTACGGCACACTCGTGTGGGGGCTGATCATCGCCACCATCGGTGTCGTCCAAATGCTCGGTTCGCTCGGCTACACACTCGACCTGCAACTGATCCTGATCATCGCGCTGGGTGTCTGCGGGGTGCTGCTGGTGGGTAGTTCGATCGCAAGGTCGACTCGTTCCTGACAGAAACACTCACGCAGCCAACAAGCCGGTGGGGCTGTTTTGGTCCGGGTACGCAGTTTCTGACTGTGTACCCGGACCAAAACAGCCCCACCGAGTGATTGTGAGATTCCGATGAACGACGAGTGGGCTGGGCCGCTAGTTTTATCTGGCGGCCCAGCCCACTCGTCGTTAAGTGAGCGTATAGGACACTCACAGACCTACTTCCTACCTAAAGAGCGCCCAAACTCGCACTCTCAAACCGGAAAGGACCGATTTACTTCAGGCGATCTTGCGGGCTCTGCCACGAGATAGCGCCAGTGATCGGACGGGGTTCCTTGGCCTCGCTTTCCGCAACCTCACGCGTGGTGTCGGGAGCGAACGGGCTTACCTCGGCGGCACTCGCCGCCGACTTGGCTGACGTTTGTGACACTGGAGCAGCAGTGGCGTCTGTTGGCGACGCGGCTGAGCCTTGAGAACGCGAACGCCTGGTCTCACCACCAACGATCGGGATGGTTCCGGTCATTCCGGTTCGGGTCTGTTCCTCCTCAACCCGGCGACGTGACTCGTTCAAGGCTCGCTGCGAGCGGGACGCCCGCGAGATCGATGCTGAGTTCTCGGGTGCGATCAAGTCATCAAAGTTTGGGATGGTTGGCAATGCACCCGTCGAGGCCGATGCTGCTGAACGCGCCGACATTGCGGTGTGTGCGGAGGTTGCGGTTCGGGCGGAGGTTGCCGAACGGACCGAGGCGGAAGAACGGACCGGCAACGGAGAGCGCGTCAGGGGACGTAGCCCGTTCTGTCCGCCTGTCGCAGGGTTAACTACCGGCGTCGCACCCGTTGCCGCTGATGGGACAGATGGGACGTTGGTTGCGGGAAGGGTAGAAGATCCCGGGCCATTTGGCACAGTTGGCTGCACGCCAGTGGTCGCGCGAGTCGAGCTACGTGATGGCGCGACAACGGGGGTGGGTAGGGTCGGCGGCTTGGTCAACTCACGTTCTGCACGTGGAGACATGGAGGCGGGCTCTGATATGTCAGTTGGCTTCATTGCAGCGTCCGGTGATGAGACTCGCGTTGCGGTTGTGTCCCCAGCCTGGGTATCCGAGTGTTCAGGACTTGGTGCGCTCGGGTGCACCGGCGAGGCCACTGCATTCGGGAAGACGGTGGTGATGGGCCTACGTTCGATAGGAGCGACGGAAGCAGATGACGTAGCGGCTGATGGAACCGGTGCGCGAGATAGCACTGGGACCGGTCCCGCACCAGGCACGGGAACCGAGCCAGTCGGAGCGCTTTGGTCGGAGGTTACCGCCTCACCGGCACGCGGGCTGGACGCGACGTCGAGAGCCGAGGGCTCGTCAGAGAGATGGGACTGCGCATTCAGTACGGTTCCGTGCTGGTTCGCCACAACCACGGGCGCACTGGAGTCAAGGTCGATCACGATCGGTGGTCCGCCAGCGGATCGGCGTAATGCCCAGCCGATGATGACGAAAACGAGACCGGTACCCATTGCCAGGGCGGCAACCCCGAATGAGACCACCGAAGTGAACAGCGATGAACGTAAGAAGGCTGCATTCATGACGACCTGGCGGGTCGGATCGTCCTGTGCAAGTTCGGCATAGGTCTTTCCACCACTCGCCTCAAGAGCGTGCTTGTTGATCGCCTCGGCCTGTGCGTAGGCTGAGAGCGGGTCGTTGACAAGACGGTCGGCAAAAAATGGAGCGTCCTTTGCCACGTAGATGTTTTCAGATGCAAGTTGCTGAGAAACCATCGCCCAGGCAATCCCACCACCAAGAATCATCAACACACCAACGATGATCGCAATCAAGCCACCAAACCCCAGCGCGGGTGTGGGCTTGATCGTAATTCGTGAACTCACTGTTCCTCCTTGTTGCAGATGCTGGATCGGGCAGCGCCTGCTTTCCCTGCGGCAAGCGAATACATCAACGCGGATGTTTCGTATGCCTTGAATTTACCGAAACACAAAGGCATCGGCATCGCGGCACACGCGTGAATACAAAAAGTGTGGGAAGCCATTTTGGCTTCCCACACTTTTTACGTTCTGCTATTCGATCAAAAATTCATGTGATCGAGATCTGCATCACTCGGAGGCAACTGCCTTCTTGGTTTCGACGACTGCGCCGTCCGAGAGGCGGATGATTGCGTAACCGGTGAGGCCGAAGACCACACCGACACCCATGACGAGGGTTGCAACGCCGAAGGAAACGACCGAGGTGAACAGCGAGGCACGGAGGAACGAACCGTTCATGACCGAGGTGCGCTTTGCTGCTGCTGCGTCGGCCTTTGCCTGCGCCTCAACAACTGCTGGGTCTTCGTCAGTTGCGCCACCAGACTTGAGCGCAGTTACTTCGTCCTTGTACTTGTTACCGATTCCGCCAAGCTCGGCGTAGGTCTTGTTGCCGAGTTCCTCAGCGAACTCCGCTGGGTTGGAGATCGCTGGGTCGAGGGTCGCAACGTCTGGGACGGCGAGTGCGTGGGTGTTGATGATGTCGGCCTGAGCAAAGGCGGTGAATGGACCGGCAACCTGCTTGCCTGCGAAGGAAGCTGCATCCCCAGAAACGGTGATGCGCTCGTCCTTCAGGTAGCCGCTTGCGAAGATGTAGACCGCGAGACCTGCAACGAGCATAACGGCACCGAGGATGGTGATGATCAGACCCAGGAGCTTAGGGGTCTTGTTCTGGTTTACGGTGACTGTGGTGGACATGGGGTTTACCCGCTTTCCGTGGTGAGTGGTGATGTCTAAGAACCAACAAGATATTTATATCCAGTTAAATGACATAGGACGTAGGCATTGAGTCCTAGACCGACATCATTTCTGCAAAATTATTCCCACTCGATTGTTCCTGGTGGCTTTGATGTCACATCGAGCACGACTCGGTTTACTTCTTTGACCTCATTGGTAATGCGGGTTGAGATCGTTGCGAGCACCTCGTAGGGTACGCGTGACCAGTCGGCTGTCATGGCGTCCTCGGAGGAGACAGGACGCAGCACGATGGGGTGTCCATACGTGCGCCCATCACCTTGAACGCCCACGGAACGGACATCCGCGAGGAGAACGACCGGGCACTGCCAGATGTCGCGGTCGAGTCCGGCTTTGGTGAGCTCTTCGCGCGCAATCGCATCGGCCTCACGCAACAGATCCAAACGTTCGGCGGTCACTTCGCCGACGATTCGGATACCAAGACCCGGTCCTGGGAATGGCTGACGCCACACAATCTCATCCGGCACTCCGAGTTCCACACCAACAGCGCGGACCTCATCCTTGAACAGGGCGCGGAGCGGTTCGATCAGTTTGAACTGGAGGTCGTCTGGCAGACCACCCACGTTGTGGTGCGATTTGATGTTTGCCGCGCCCTCGCCACCGCCGGATTCGACGACGTCCGGGTACAGGGTTCCCTGGACGAGCCACTTGACCTCGGCCCCGGACTCACCGGCTTCCTCAACGATCTCACGCGCTGCCGCTTCGAAGGTGCGGATGAACTCGCGTCCGATGATCTTGCGCTTGGTCTCTGGGTCGCTAACGCCTGCGAGTGCCTCGAGGAACTGTTGGCGTGCGTCAACAACCTTGAGTTGAACGCCGGTAGCCGCAACGAAGTCCTTTTCCACCTGCTCGACCTCACCTGCACGCATAAGACCGTGGTCCACGAATACGCAGGTGAGTTGGTTGCCGATGGCACGCTGCACGAGTGCTGCCGCAACGGATGAGTCAACGCCACCGGACAGGCCGCAGATCACGCGGTCTTCTCCAACCTGCTCGCGGATGTGCGCGATCTGGTCGGCGATGACGTTGCCTGGGGTCCAGTCAGGGGTGAGGCCGGCACCGTTGTAAAGGAAGTTCTCGAGCGCCGCTTGACCCTGCAGGGAGTGCTTGACCTCTGGATGCCACTGCATTCCGAACAGTTTGCGGTTGGCGTCCTCAAAGGCGGCCACCGGGGCGCCGGGCGAGGTTGCGAGCACGGTGAAGCCCTCTGGAGCCGCGTGCACTGCATCGCCGTGGCTCATCCAGGTGCGCTGCTGCGCGTCGGAGCCGTTCAGGAGGGTTCCAGAGACGGTGACGTCGACATCGGTTCCACCGTATTCGCGGACGCCGGTCTGTGCGACAGTTCCACCGAGCGCGTTCGCCATGGCTTGGAAGCCGTAGCAGATGCCGAGGACGGGCACACCGGCTTCGAACAGAGCCGCATCAACGGATGGAGCGCCCTCCTCATACACGGAGGATGGTCCACCGGAGAGGATGATGGCCGCCGGGTTCTTGGCGAGCATCTGCTCAACAGTGAAGGTGTGGGGGACGATTTCGGAGTAGACGCGGGCCTCGCGCACACGGCGCGCGATGAGTTGTGCGTATTGGGCACCAAAATCGACCACGAGTACGGGACGTGGTGAAGATCCTTGAGTTTGGGTCACGCCACTATGTTACTTGGGTTTGCGCGGCAAGGATGGATCAGTCTCGTGATCCAGCGCACCTCGCAATGCAGGTTGATCGTGGCTAGCAGACGTATCCGCCGTCTTCAAGTTCTGCGGTGATCTCAAAGATGTTGGTGCAGGCATTGTTGCCGGCGATGAGATACGCCCCTGGAAACCCGTATCCCAGTAGGCGCCACTGGAGCGTGTGTCGGTATTCGTGGGCGAGCACCTCGGCGATGTCGGGTCGCGCGAGAAACTCGTCTTGGGCAGCAGACGTCAAGAACGTGTTGCCGTACATCGTGCCGCCCCGCTGCGCCCAGATGCTGGTGTCAGAAAAGCAGGCGTTGATCCATCTGCCGCTCAGTACCGCCGAGTTTTCTGACAATTCGGGACCATACGACTTAATCACGTTCCCGGTGAGATCGAGGGCCACACAGTCACTGCCCAGATCAACAGCTTGCGACAGGGAAATTCGCCCCTGCGCGAGAGATTCGTAGGATCGCTCCCCCGCACAGCGCGCCGCCGCGAAACCTTCCGACCTTAGGACATCGGCCAACGACCCGGCCATTTGTCCTATCGCGTCACACAGTTGGTTCTCAAGTCCATTGGCGACGAGCAGGTCCCGCATCAGGGCCAACTCGCCTTCGCCGAGTGGGACCTGAGCAACGGCGCGTTGCGGCGTCGCAGCCATATTGTGCGGCGCTGTTTGCGGTTGCGCCGCCAGCGGCGGCACCACCGCAGTCGCAGAGGTCGCCCCTTCAACGAATACGAGCGCTAGGGTGAGGGCACGCAGGAACAACCCGACTCGTCGAAAAGCAGCCATTAGAGCCGTTACCTGCTGCTCAATAACTCACGAGCAGCGGCGATGCGGGCACGGGCTTCCTTGGTGACGCGGGCCTCCACGATGAACGACAGCACGGGGACGACACCAGCGAGCACAAGGGAGATGAGACGGCCAAACCCCCATCGCATCTTGATCCACAAGTCCACGACCGTAATCAGGTAGACCACATAGATCCACCCGTGCGCGAACGGGATCCACGCAATGTACGGTTTCAGGTCTGTGCGTTTGAAAACGTAGATGATAAGCATCTCCACAACCAGCAGCAACAACATCACACCGGTGATGATCGCCATGACCCGATACCTGGTCAACGCGGATTCCGCCTTGCGGATCGTAAGGTCTTGATCAATGGGCGGCTGAGCCGAGGTCATGGTGCTCTTTTCGTGAGATGTGTCGATTCGCGGGACGAGTCATGCGACTTCGCGGAAATAAAGTCGCATGGACCCCATCCCCAGCCTAATGTAAACCCTTGTGTGGAAAATACCTCAAGCAACGCCCTCCACCAAGGCTCTATCGTCCGTTCCGCGCTACTTCCTGTGGCTGGCGGGGCAACAAAAACTGATCCTGACCGGTGCCACGGTGCTCGGAATCATCAGTTTCCTTGCACCAGCTGCTAGGCCGTACGCGATCGGACAGGCGATCGACTCGGGTCTTGGCAACGGGCTCACCAACGAAATATGGCTCTGGGCAGCAGTCGTCCTCGGCGCTGGTCTCATCCAGGTTGTGACCGGAGCTTACGGCCACCGTCTCGACGTACTGTCCTGGCTGCGCGCTGCGCTCGCCACCTCGCGCCTGATCGGACACAAGGTATCGAGTGCTGGCGACGCAATCAGCGTGGAACTGCCAACCGGTGAAGTGGTCTCCTCCGTGACCTCGGACGCGCACCGTATCGGGGACCTCTATTTCCAGGCAGCACGCTTCTTCGGGTCGTTCGCGACCTACATCGTGGTGTCCTATCTGATGTTCCAGTCCTCGGTAAAGCTGGGGTTTGTGCTGTCCATTGGTCTTCCTATCGTGGCAGTCTGTTTGCTGTTCCTGATCAGACCGCTGCAAAAGCGCCAAGAATATCAGCGTGAGGTCACCGGTCGACTCACCTCGCTCGGTGCGGACACGGTGACCGGCCTGCGTATCCTGCGTGGAATCGGCGGCGAGTCCGTGTTCACCGCGCGGTATCGCGATCAGTCGCGCAAGGTTGAGAACGCAGGTATCTCCGTGGCCAAGGTGCAGGCCAACATGGATGGACTGCAGACTCTGCTTCCCGGCCTGTTCGTTGCCCTGTTCCTTTATCTTGGCGCACACGAGGCATTGACCGGCGCAATCACGCCCGGCCAACTTGTCACGTTCTATGGTTATGCGACGTTCCTGGTCTGGCCGATCCAGAACCTCATTCAATCCGTGCAGATTCTGACCCGTGCGAACGTTGGTGCCCGCAGGGTTCTCAAGGTGCTCGCGGTCGAGAACAACACTCCGGATACGGGCTCCGTGACATCTCTTCCAAGCAATGGCGTTCTTGTGGACACCGTCTCCGGTGTTCGGCTCGAGCCCGGTTCGTTCACGGCGCTCGTTGCCGAGGATCCCGATGTCTCCGCTACGATCGCCACCCGAATGACTCGTTTCAACGACGCCGAGGAAGCAGACACCCCCGTGACGTTCGCTGGCACGCTCCTACGCGACTATGCGAAGGGGCCACTGCGCGAAACCATCGTGCTGTCCGAAGCAACCCCACACATCTTCGCGGGCACCCTCCGCGACGGACTCGTCACACGGGGCAATCGCAGCGACGCCGAAATCCTTGAGGCTCTCACCGTGGCAGACGCACACGACGTCCTGACCTCGCTCCCTGAGGGACTCGACTCCGAACTTCCCGAGAAGGGTCGTTCCCTGTCAGGCGGACAACGTCAGCGCGTCTCGCTCGCTCGAGTGCTCCTGACCCGAGCCCCGTATCTGGTGCTCATCGAACCCACCTCGGCCGTTGACGCACACACGGAGTCCCGCATCGGCGCCAAGATGGTGAACTACCGTCGCGGTGGCTCCACGCTCGTGGTGACCGCGAGTCCACTCGTCCTTGAGCATGCCGATCACGTGGTGGTGCTTGGCGAAGACGACAGGGTTGCAGGCGAGGGCACTCACGCATCCCTGCTGCGCGAAACCGGTCCGGTCGGCGCCCTCTACCGAAGCATCGTCGGCCGTGACCTCGACGAGGTCAACACCGTAGAGACTTCAGGCACCGCAAAGGAGGTGAATGCATGAGCGCCACCGATTCCACCAAACTTCCCGTAGCTGACGGAAACGCCGTCAAACGCTACGCGCTGGGACTGGCCCACAAATACCGCAAACAACTCATCGTTATCGTGGTACTGCACGGGTTGGCGGCAGTGGCAGGTCTAGCGGGTCCGATCCTCATGGGTCGACTCGTGGACGAGGTCACCGCGGGAACAACCGCTCAGTTCGTCAATACGGTCATCATCATCGGCGTGATCGCCGTCGTCGCCCAGGCAGCGATCACCCGGTACGCCCGCGAATACGCGATGATCTTCGGCGAGAAGGTGTTCGCGCGGCTCCGCGAGGAGTTCCTGGAGACCGCGACCGCGTTGCCCCTCTCGATTGTCGAGCGTTCAGGCACCGGTGACCTGGTCTCCCGCACCACGCACGACATCAACCGGGTGCAGCACACGATCCGGTTCGGCGTACCGCAGATTCTGGTGTCCGCCGCAACAATCGTGATCACGCTGTTCGCAGCGATCTTCGCCTCTCCGATAGTCGCTCTCGCACTGTTTGTCAGCATTCCGGTGATGTACTTTGTGGGCAAGTGGTATCTGCCACGGGCACCCGAAGCGTACATCGCAGAGTCAGCGTCATACACCGAGATGTACGCCGACATCACCGAGTCTGTGGAGGGGTCACGCACGATTGAGGCTTTGTCCTTGACCGAGGCCCGTAAAGGACAGGTCGCTGATGACATCAAGAAGGCCATCAAGGCTGAACGACGGACGCTGAATCTGCGTACCGTCCTGATCCCTGGAATGGACTTCGCGTTTGCGATTTCCCCTGTTGTGGTTCTCGTGTGGGGTGCCTGGGCCGTCACTCAAGGTCACGCATCGGTTGGTGCCGTGACCACGATCCTGCTGTACTCCACGCAACTGATCGGTCCCGTGTGGGATCTGGTGTTCTGGCTCGATGAGACCCAGGTCGCCGCTACCTCGATGGCTCGCATCATCGGTATTGGCGAGGTTGAGAACGACCGCATAGCAAAGGACTCCGCCCCTGAGCACGAACGCATCTCTGGTACAGGCATCGAGTACGCCTACCGTGAGGGTCACAACGTCCTGCACGGTATCAACATTGATCTCGTACCCGGTGAGCGCCTTGCCGTGGTTGGCCCGTCTGGCGCGGGTAAGTCCACGCTTGGCCGCATGTTGGCAGGCATTCACCCTCCGACCGGTGGTTCGGTCACGGTGGGCGAGGTTCCCCTAGTGGATCTTCCACTCGAGGATCTACGTGGACATGTTGCGCTAGTGACCCAGGAGCATCATGTGTTCGTGGGCACGCTCGCGCAGAATCTGCTGCTTGCCGCTCCGGATGCTGATGAGACTGCGCTCCAGCGGGCGCTTCGCGCGGTTGGTGCTCAGGACTGGGCGAACAAGCTTCCGGAGGGCTTGCAGACCGAGGTTGGTTCGGGTGGGCACACACTCACTCCGGCGCAGGCTCAGCAGATTGCACTTGCCCGATTGGTTCTGTTGGATCCACATACGCTGATTCTCGACGAGGCCACCAGTTTGCTTGATCCGCGTGCGGCTCGTGATTTGGAGCAGTCTCTGAACGCGGTCCTTGAGGGTCGTACCGTTGTGGCGATTGCGCACCGGCTGCACACCGCCCATGACGCAGATCGTGTGGCTGTCGTGACGGACGGTCGGATCAGTGAGATTGGTCCACACCACGAGTTGGTTGCCGCGGGTGGGGAGTACGCGGACCTGTGGCATTCGTGGCACGGAGATAACGAGGACGCGTAGTGAAACTAGGAACCTCGCGAAGCAGGTTCCTGGCGTAACACAGCGGCCGAAGTTATCGACCATCGAACAACAAGATAACGAGGGCTGATAGAGCCCTCCACGTTCGATGGGGCGAAATTGGTCCGGGTGCACAGACATTGTGTGCGCACCCGGACCAATTTCGCCCCATCGGTTTTTGCTAGTGGGGAGGTTGTGTCTGGCAGATTCATTCCTAGCCAAGTACAAGCACTCTGTGGGTTTTGTCGGCGTTCTGTGGGTCTTGCAGGCACAGAACGCCGACAAAACCCACAGATCGATATGCACGCGGGGAGAACTCCAGGATTCATAGTTTTTCCACAGTCAGGTATGTCATGCTGTTGCGCATGAGCACAGCCCGCAAACTCATTCTTGGTCTTGCCCTGTTTGTTGTCGCCGGTGTTGCAGCGGTAGCGATATACGTTGTCGTGCAGAACAGCCGTGCCCCAGAAGCGCTGAGCGTGAACACTGAGTCGCAGAACGACGTATTTGACCCCGCTGCGTTGGATGGCTCCTGGACCACCACAGAGAATTCGGTCGCGGGATATCGTGTTGACGAGGTTCTCAGCGGTCAGGACGTCACGGTAGTTGGGCGCACCACTGATCTCGAAGGTCACGTGAACATCGGGGACACGGTACTGGGTGGAGTGGCACTGTATGTTGGGCTCGATTCGATTGAAACAGACAACTCGAATCGCGATGCTGCGTTCCGCGACCTACTCAACGTTGACCAAGAACCCGTTGCACTATTTGTAGTGGAAGAAACGTTTAAGTTGACTGACGGGGTGCCTGGTGAAAATAACTCAATGAACTATGAGATACCCGGCATTCTCATGATCAATGGCATCACCAACAGGGCCACGGCCAATATCACGGCCACAGTTGCAAACGAAGTCGTCACTCTGGTGGGAAACATGCCAATTGTCTTTGCAGACTTTGACGTTAAGGCACCTAGTCTCGGTTTTGTAAAGGTAGAGGAGCAGGGACTCATTGAGTTCTCCCTTGAACTCACACGCGACTAGTCAAGTTACCTTGTGTGAGCGTCAAGTTGGTCGAACGGGTTGCTGGGCTGGCTCTGAGCAGAACGTTTCGCGTCATCGCGAACCAAACGGAGCCACAGCGCAACAGCGAACCCGCCAAATACCCACCACTGGATTGCATAGAACAGGTTTTGCAGGTTGAGGCCATCGCTCCCCTCGATGCTCGGCCGCGGTAGCAATGTGATGTCGCCTGGTTGCGTCGGGGTCGAGGACTGCACCACAAAGTATCCGCTGTAGATAGGGTTACCCCACGCGTTGGCCAGTTGTGCGGAACTGAGCGCACTGGTCTGTCCAACAGGAAGAGATCGGGTTTCCGCAGCCTCGGATGCTTGAAGCCAGCCCACCAAATCCACTTGCGAGGTGGGCGGCTGCAGAGTCGCAACCCACTCGTCGGCAATCTGCCCCGACTCCGATACCGCATCTGTTGGAATCCAGCCACGCACGACAGGCAGACGAGGTTGCCCGGACAGGTCAGACCAGGATGCCCCGCCGAGGCCATCGTCGGTAACGAGCAACGAGTCAAGGACAAGAAACCCTTCCTTGCCATCCACGTGGCGGCCCACCACAAGCAACTGGTTCTCAGGTTCGTAGATGCCCGAAACACTCACCCGCTGCCCCACCAGAGAGCCGGGGAACGGGGCCTGCGGTGCAAGCACTTCCCCGAGCAGGCTGGGCTGCTGCGCAGCAGCCTCAGCTAACTCGTGCTGTTGTGCAAGGTTCGCACGCTCATAGGCCCGTTCCAACTGCCAGATACCCAGGCGGGCACACACGAACGCGGCTGCCAGAAAAACAATCAGCAGGACAATCTTTTGCGGACTCAGCGCGATCTTCACCATCGCAGCGGCCAAAGCACGACCCTCAAGCGTTTCTTGGTCGGCGGCATCAATGCGTGATTCGTCGTCTTTCTGCACCCCACCAGCCTACCGGCGTCGTTGGCAGGCATGAAACCTGCTCTCTTGAGTAGTTTGTCACGAGGTTTGCGGGAACTATTTCGGACCGCAGCGAAAACGGGAGTCAACTCACACACCTCTGGACGAGTGCTCTCGTGAGTGACCTCACCTGACGAAAAGGCCACAAACCAGCGGTTTCATAGGCCTTCTAGTCCCAAAGGCCCATACCCATTCCCACAATGAGTGCAATGAATGTAACGAACAACCCACATCGTGCGACGGGTAGGGCACCCTTATTTGTGAAAAACTTGGGGAGGGAAAGAGACGTCGAAACACGTGCATTCTCGCACGCGGAGTCGCCGCCTAGGCAACTGAAATCCAAGGACCTTGGAGGCTGGTGCCAGATCCCCACTCACTCGCGCGAACAACACGCATTACGCACCGGAGGAACATCGTGAGTAGCACGACCAGAAGCGTCTATATTTCTTCCCCAGAGGGAGACACCGGAAAATCCACAATCGCTCTGGGCGTCGTTGACCTGCTCAGCCGCCAGGTGCAGAAGGTTGGCGTGTTCCGTCCGATTACCCGCAACGGCGCAAACAACCCCGAGGAAGACGCCACGGGCCACGACTACGTGCTCGAACTGCTGCTCGCACACGATGGCGTTGACCTTCCCTATGAGCAGTGCGTCGGTGTCACCTACGCGGATGTTCACGCAGACCCCGAAGAGGCCCTCGCCACGATCATCAACCGCTACAGCGAAATGGCTGAGCAGTGCGACGCAGTCGTGATCGTTGGTTCGGACTACACCGACGTGGCCACCCCAACGGAACTCGCGTTCAACGCTCGCATCGCAGCGAACCTTGGCGCTCCGGTCCTCCTCGTGCTTGCTGGCGACGACCGCACGGCCGCTGGCATCCACCAACTCGCCGAGGTCTCCAAGGCGGAACTCGAGAACCACCACGCACGCATCCTCGGTACGATCATCAACCGCTGCCAACCAGGCAACGCGGACTCGATCAAGGAACTGTTCACCGATCCGGCGACCCCGGTCTGGACGGTGCCGACCGAACCATTCCTCACCGCGCCGACCGTTGGCCAGTTGATGAAGGCTGTGGGCGGACATCTGGTCACCGGTGAGGAGGAACTTCTTGGCCGTGAGGTTCTGGACGTGCTCGTCGGTGCAATGACATTCGAGAACCTCCTGGAGAAACTCATTGACGGTGCCGTTGTCATCACCCCCGGTGACCGTACCGACGTGCTCCTTGGTCTGCTCGTGGCACAGACCGCCAAGTCGTTCCCGAGCCTTGCCGGCATCATCCTTAACGGTGGCGTATACCCGCCAGATCAGGTGTCCCGCCTCCTCGACGACATCAACCCATCGGTGCCCATCATCCAGACCGAACTGGGCACCTTCCGCTCCGCTTCCGCAGCGGCAAACGTGCGTGGACGCCTGACAGTGGACTCGCAGCGCAAGGTCGACACCGCTCTCGCCCTGTTCGAGCAGAACATCGACGGCGCAGCACTCCTTGAGGCCCTGCGCGTGCAACGTCCAGATGTGGTCACTCCGCTTATGTTCGAAAACGAACTGCTCTCCCGTGCCCGCGCTGACCGTAAGCACATCGTGCTTCCGGAAGGCAACGACGACCGCATCCTGCGTGCGGCCTCCACTCTGCTGCAACGTCAGGTCGCAGACCTGACGATTCTCGGCGACGAGACCAGCGTTCGTGCCCGTGCCACTGAACTCGGTTTGGACATCTCCGCAGCACGCGTGATTGACACCAAGTCCGGTGAGCTGTTTGAAGAGTTCGCCGTCAAGTACGCCGAGATGCGTGCGCACAAGGGTGTCACCGTGGAACGTGCCCGAGAAATCGTTGCCTCCGTGTCGTACTTCGGAACCATGATGGTTCAGCTCGGATACGCAGACGGCATGGTCTCCGGCGCAGCCCACACGACCGCACACACGATCCGCCCAGCCTTCGAGATCATCAAGACCGTGCCAGGCACCTCGGTCGTCTCGTCCGTGTTCATGATGTGCCTTGAGGATCGCGTCCTCGTATACGGTGACTGCGCCGTCAACCCAGACCCAACGGCAGAGCAGCTCGCGGACATCGCAATTTCCTCCGCTGACACGGCCCGCCAGTTCGGCGTGGACCCACGCGTCGCGATGCTGTCCTACTCGACCGGTGACTCCGGTAAGGGCGCGGACGTGGACAAGGTCCGCGAAGCCACCGAGATTGCCCGCACCCGCCGACCGGATCTTGAGATTGAGGGCCCAATCCAGTACGACGCTGCCGTGGACGCATCGGTAGCGGCGTCCAAGCTACCGGACTCCGCCGTGGCTGGCCGTGCAACCGTCTTCGTGTTCCCTGACCTCAACACCGGTAACAACACATACAAGGCCGTTCAGCGTTCCGCTGGCGCGGTTGCTGTGGGGCCGATCCTTCAGGGTCTGCGTAAACCAGTGAACGACCTCTCCCGCGGTGCTCTCGTCCAAGACATCGTCAACACCGTAGCGATCACCGCGATCCAGGCCCAGGCGCTCTCCGCCGCTCAGGCCGCAGACGCTGCGGGCGCGAACGCTACCAACGCCGGCTGAACCATCACGCACAAGAAACGAGAATTCACACATCATGAGCAAGACCGTTCTGGTTATCAACGCCGGTTCCTCATCCATCAAGTACCAGTTGACCGACCCCGTTGACGGCACCGCTGTCGCCTCAGGCATCGTGGAGCGCATCGGCGAGGACATGGGTATAGTCACCCACAAGTACAACGGCGAATCCCACACCACTGAGCTTGTCATCGCTGACCACGG
>DALZEF010000027.1:0-13967 GCA_031979385.1 Timonella sp.
CAGCGGCATTGACACTTGACCCTGCTCTGTTGGCGGAGTTGTTGGGTGCTGAAGGTTCCGGGGATTTGGCCGATCTGCTTGACCCAGAGGCAGTGCGTGCGACCGCCGCCGAGATTGGCTACCTGACCCCTAGCCGAGCGCCTAAAACCGCTGAGCACGTGTGGGAGTTCCTGCTGCGGGCTGGCCCACACACCGAGGAAGATATTGCCCGCCGGATCGCGTTGACGATGCCCGCCGACCTTCCCAACGACACTGAGCCTCACAAAGAGGCCGCGCTGCCCAATAGCACTAAGCGTCCTGACGGCGGCGGAGTTTCCAACGGTGTTGGACCGTCTAGGGACAAAACCCCAACACCGACGCCCGCTTCCGAATCGACCGGGGACTCGGCTGCCAACGTCACCAAGCTGGAAACTGAGAATATGCCTGGTGGTGAGGACTCGTCGGCAATTGATACGCAGGTGGCGGACGAGACAGCGCCACAAAGCAGCGATGTCACACGCGCCGAATACGGCGAACGGCAAGCCCGGACGTTCCTGGAGCATTTGGAACGGACCCGTCGCATCATTCCGGTGCGTTTTGCGGGACTGACCGACGGCCGCCTGCGCTGGGCCGCCATCGAGGATGCCGGCAGGCTGCGCGATGCCCTCGGTGTCGCGCTTCCCGTGGGCGTGCCCGAGGCGTTCACAGAGGTCTTGCCCGATCCACTGGGCGATCTCGTGCGCAAGCATGCGCGCATCCACGTACCGTTCACCGCCGATTCCCTTGCGACGAGATTCGGCCTCGGGGTTGCAGTGGTCCAAGACGTGTTGCGCAGGCTCACCGCCTCGGGACATCTGGTTGAGGGACGGCTACTGCCCGACGAACTGGGCGGAACGGGTCATGAGTACTGCGATGCCGATGTGCTGCGACTGCTCCGGCGACGCTCGCTCGCTGCCCTGCGCGCCGAGGTTGAGCCGGTAGCGCCACAGACGCTCGGGATTTTTCTGCCAACCTGGCAGAAGACCGGTCAGCTACGTGGTGTCGACGGGCTATATCAGGCGATTGAGCAACTCTCAGGTGCGCCACTCCCACTTTCCGCGCTCGAATCCCAGATCCTTCCTGCACGCGTAACGGATTATCGCCCCTCCATGCTCGATGAACTCACCACAAGCGGCGAGGTGCTGTGGTTTGGGCACCGGCAGCTGCCGGGGCCAAAGGGTGGCAAAGACGCGATGGTTTCCCTGCACCTGTTGGACGGGGCCGAACTGACGCTTCCGAGCGTGACTGCACTGGCAGATTACGATGAACTCTCAGGGTCGACCGTCCACGAGAGTCTGCATGAGTATCTGAGCCGAGGTGGAGCCTACTTCCTTGGGCAGATCTGCGCCGATCTGGGACTCACGCACGCTGCTGCTGCTTCGGCTCTGTGGGATCTCGTGTGGGCAGGGCACATCACGAACGACAGTTTCACACCGCTACGCGCGCTTCTCGGCAAGGTAGGCTCCGCACCGTCATCGCGTACACCAACGCGTGCCCGTGGCGCACGCTCCCGGTTTGGTTCGCTTGGGCGTCCCCTCAATGCTCAGCCTGTGCCCAGCGCGGAGCAGTCAGGACGCTGGTCAGCCTTGCCTCTGCGTGATTCCGATCCAACGAGACGCCTGGCTGCGAGTGCAACCGTGCTCATGGACAGATACGGGGTGGTCACGCGTAATGTCTCGACCGTTGAGGAACTGGAACAGCCCTTTGCGCAGGTCTATCGGGTACTCTCGACCGCCGAGACGCTGGGCAAAGTGCGCCGAGGCTACTTCATAGAAAAGCTAGGGGGCTCACAGTTTGCCCACGAGGGCGCAGTCGATCTACTCCGCCGAGTCGAGTCCGATATGGACGCGGCGAACGAGCGCAAGAACTACTCAGCCCAAGTGCTCGCAGCCTGCGACCCTGCAAACCCGTATGGGGCGATGCTGCCGTGGCCTGAACATGATGATCCCGACCTTGGGCACAGGCCGGGCAGGAAGGCTGGGGCAAGTGTGATTCTTGTGAACGGTGGTTTGACGTTCTACGTGGAAAGGGGCGGCAAGACCCTGCTGACCTATAGCGATGATCTTGCACGACTCACCTCGGCGGCTAGTGCGCTTGCCGAGATGATTGATCGAGGCCGGATGCCCAAGATTCATTTCTCCAAGATCAACGCTCTCCCAGCACTCTCCTACGTTCGCGCAACCAGCGGAACTGCACCGCTCGACGCACTACGGGCAGCAGGCTTCACAGTGACCCCCTCCGGCGTGCGCTATCAGGCACGCCCGCGACCCTATTCGGGAGCCTCTCGTGCCTGAAGGCGATACCGTACTCGCAGCAGCAAACAACCTGCATCAACTCTTAGTCGGACAACCCTTGGTCGTGGGCGATCTGAACTGGCCCTCAGCACCCGCCGAAGGGCTTAAAGGTCACACGATTGTTGAGGTGGGGGCTTACGCAAAACACATGCTGATGCGACTCGACGATGGTCGTACTCTGCGCACCCACCTACGTATGGATGGTACGTGGCGGATCGTGCGTCCAACCGCCCGAGAGGCTAGGCAAGTCAGCGGGTACGTCCGCGCGGTTCTTGGTACCTCGCAGTGGACGGCGCTTGGGTATCGACTTGGTCTGCTTGATGTGTTTCCCACCGAACGTGAGGCTGAGACGCTCGCACACATGGGACCGGACATCCTTGCCGATTCTTCGGTCCCGACTCCCCTGCTGAAACGGACCGCCGCAGAACCTCAACTGCGTTTGGCCCCACGCTACGCCGACGAAAGGCTACGCCGCCCACCGAGTTCACTCGCGGAGCAGGTAGCCCGAGAACTCGCCGCGGGCACGATTCGATATCCGGCGCAGCAGTCCGGTGGGCGCAACGCAGAGGTAACGGACTATGGATGGCGCATAGGGATTGCACGCTTCGCTGAAGTCCCTCCTGAGCGCGGCATCGGGGAAACATTGCTTGACCAAACAGTGGTCGCGGGCATCGGGACGATCCATATGGCTGAGGCACTCTTTGCGACAGGGGTAAATCCTTGGCGTACTGTCGGTGACGTCGATGTCCCCCGACTTCTGGCAACTGCTCGCGCCAACATGGTGCGGTCATCGTTGAACTACCCAAAAGGACGAGTGATCCACGTCCACTCACGCGCTGGCCAACAGTGCCATCGGTGCGGTCACATCATCGAGGTAGCGGAGGTTGGCCCTGAGTTGAAGCGTCGGCCAGCGTTCTTCTGCCCCCACTGCCAACCCAACTAACATGCGCTCTTCTCACGAGCGGGCTAAATCCCACTCACGGTAACCTAGGTGAGCTAAATACCACTCGCAGGAGGCCAACTCATGGTTGAGGGAACACCCACACAGAACCGCTCAGCCTAAACTGCACAGCCCAACCTTCAGCACATCACAGAGGGAGCCGGAACACACTAGTGTGTTCCGGCTCCCTCGTTGAACTGCTATCTAGGAATGACGGGAACTATAGTGCTGCAGGCACTCGACCGTAGTTCACCATTTCAGCAGGAATAGTGTCTGGAATGTCAAGGCCTTCTGCCACCGCAATGCGGTCGCTGACCTCGCGCAGAATGAGGGACAAAGGCGTGTCAAGCGCCTCGCAAATCGAACCGAGGAGCTCAGATGATGCTTCCTTCTGTCCGCGTTCAACCTCACTCAGGTATCCAAGCGATACTCGAGCTGCAGATGACACCTCACGGAGTGTGCGTCCCTGACGCTGACGTGCCGTGCGAAGTACATCCCCAATTTCTCGGCGAAGAACTACCATCCGGCAACCTCCTCTCGTGTCGACGCAAACCCTTCACGGTGTCCCGCCCCGGCGCGTTTGGCCGATTGGTCTGCGTAAGAATAGGATTCATTTTTTCACGTTGACTCTCACAAGTCACGTTGAATAGCCAGTGTACGAGACAACCCTAGGGTTTTTCGCCCTGCACAACTACCCTCTTGTTCTCACAATCGGCCAGTGTTTGTGACTATTCACTGATTTATAACGGGGAGTCTCAACTTTTTGTTCCTTGAGTCCCCTTGACTCAACTATGGGATCGGTCACAGAGCATGATCCGTCAATGGGCGCCGCTCAACATCCTGTAAGAGTAGTCCGAGTGCCACCTGTGTCACCGCGCACCGGATCCCCTCACGGTTACTCTCATACTTTCCACCGCTCATAAGCCGGACAACGATATCTGGTTCAAGTCGGAGTTCATAGACCTGCGCGCTCACGTCATCGGGGCCTGCAACGCCCACATAGGCCAAGCCCACTGGCTTGCCATCCTGTTCGGTAGGGCCCGCAACACCGGTTGTTGCGATGGCACGGTCAGCGCCATACAGCACACGCGCGCCAGTGCCCATCTGTCGTGCAACCTCAGGGTCAACAGCGCCACACCGTGCCAATAGTTCGGAGTCGACGTGCAACACCGAGCTTTTGGCATCCGTCGCATAGGTCACGGCTGAACCCCGAAATGCGGCTGAGGCTCCGGGAACGCTGACCAGAGAGTCGGCGAGCAGGCCACCCGTCAGTGATTCCGCGCAGGCAAGTGTTTGTCCGCGTTCGATGAGCCGCGCAATAATGAGCGCAGCCGTATGTGCTGGGTGCGCATCGAGAAACGCCGTTATTTCGTCAGAGTTGAGCACATCGAATGTTCCGGTCACACGAACCTCACTGCCCGATGGTTTGGTCTCGTTTTCCCTGCGAGTACACGCGGTATCCGACAATCAGATATTCGACTCCGGTCACAACGGTCACAACAAGTGCGGCAGCCAGCAGGGCTGCGGCACTCCACCACAGGAAAACCGGCAGCGCGAACAGCGGCAGGATGAACCCACCGAGCGCGAGCATCTGGAGGACGGTCTTGAGCTTTCCACCGCGGGATGCGGGCAGCACGGCGTAGCGGGCAATCACGAGCCGCATCAACGTTATGATCAGTTCGCGCCCAAGGATCGTAATGGTGACCCACCACCAGATGTCCCCCAAGATGGACAGGGAGATGAAGGCCGCTCCGGTCAGCGCTTTGTCCGCAATCGGGTCGAGTAGCTTACCGAGGTCGGTGATGAGACCACGGGAACGGGCAAGATGTCCATCAACTTTGTCTGTGATCGCGGCAACCAGGAAGATGCCACAGGCGACAAGCCGCCACATCACAGATTCTCCGGAGTCCACGAAGAGAGCCCACACGAACAACGGCACCATTGCGATGCGCGCGAAGGTCAGGATGTTCGCTATGTTCCAGTTCGAGACCTGGGGCTGCACGGACGACTCACTCACGCCGAACTCACCTTTTCATGTTGTACTGCCGGTACCCGCCGCCGGGTTGACGGAGTTCACCCAAAAGGGTGAAACGTGTGCGCCTCGCAAAAGGTGCCACACTAGATTACCGCGATCCTCACCGCAGTGGCCCGGTCCACTCGTCATCCTCAGTATCAGCGTTGTCATGGTAATCGTGTGCGACCTGTGGCATGTGGCCATCGATCCCATCCACATATTGGTCTGCGCTACTGCCATCATGACCGGTTCCAGCGTCACCCGCATCGTTTGCGGGGCCTGCGGGGGCGGGTTCACCTCGGAGCAGGGCGAGAACCGAGGGCAGTTCCTCGGGGGTCACCAG
Organism: Timonella sp.; assembly: GCA_031979385.1. Taxonomy (GTDB): domain Bacteria; phylum Actinomycetota; class Actinomycetes; order Actinomycetales; family Cellulomonadaceae; genus Timonella. Next base: position 5,610 of record DALZEF010000027.1, read on the forward strand.
CACTTCGCGCGCCTTAGAACCTTCGGAAGGCCCAACGATTTCACGCGATTCGAGCAGGTCCATGAGTCGTCCAGCCTTTGCGAAGCCGACGCGTAGTTTTCGCTGCAACATCGAGGTGGACCCGAACTGCGAGTTCACCACGAGTTCTGCGGCCTGCAACAGGACTTCGAGGTCGTCTCCGATGTCCTCGTCAACGACCTTCTTCTGCACAGACTGCGCAACGTCTTCCCGATATACGGGCTTCAATTGGGATTTCACGTGTTCGACAACGGCGTGAATCTCGGATTCATTGACCCAGGCACCCTGAACACGCATCGGCTTCGACGCGCCCATCGGCAGGAACAGCGCGTCACCCTGACCAATGAGCTTTTCTGCACCTGGTTGGTCGAGCACGACTCGGGAGTCAGCGAGCGATGAGGTTGCGAACGCGAGGCGCGATGGCACGTTGGCTTTGATAAGACCAGTGACCACGTCCACGGATGGACGCTGGGTGGCGAGCACCAGGTGGATACCCGCGGCACGTGCAAGCTGGGTGATGCGTTGAATCGAGGCTTCAACATCACGTGGCGCAACCATCATCAGGTCCGCGAGCTCGTCAACAACTACGAGCAGGTACGGGTAGGTCGCGATCTTGCGTTCCGAACCCGGGAGCGGCTTTACCTTGCCTGCCCGCACCGCGGCGTTGAAGTCATCGATGTGCTTGTACCCGAACATCGCGAGGTCGTCGTAGCGCGCATCCATCTCGCGTACAACCCATTCGAGCGCTTCGGCGGCTTTCTTCGGGTTCGTGATGATCGGAGTGATCAGGTGTGGGATGCCCTCGTAGATCGTGAGTTCCACGCGCTTCGGGTCAACCAGGATCATGCGGACCTGGTCCGGCGTGGAACGCATCAGAATCGAGGTGATCATCGAGTTCACAAAGCTGGACTTACCAGCACCTGTAGCACCTGCGACGAGAATATGGGGCATCTTGGCGAGGTTGGCCATGACGTAGCCGCCCTCGACGTCCTTGCCCACACCCATGATCATCGGATGGTCGGACTTGCGTGCGGCGCTTGATCGCAGCACGTCGCCGAGCACGACCGTCTCGCGGTCGGCGTTTGGAATCTCGATGCCGATTGCGGACTTACCCGGAATCGGCGAAAGGATTCTCACGTCAGCGGAGGCCACGGCGTACGCGATGTTCTTCGACAGCGCGGTCACACGTTCAACCTTCATACCCGGCCCGACCTCGACCTCGTAGCGGGTCACAGTTGGACCACGGGTAAAGCCGGTGACGGTCGCATTCACGTTGAACTGGTCGAACACCTCGGTGAGTGCATCGACGACGCGGTCGTTGGCGGCGGAACGGGTCTTGTGTGGTGCTCCGTGTACGAGGACCTCCTCGTCTGGTAGCACATAGACCACGTCGCCCTCAAGCATGGGCTGTTCGCCCTTCGGGACAGGGCGCGTGGGGGGTGCTTCAAGCTCACGTTGCCCGTCTGGACCACGCCCATCGCGTGCCGACGAGCCAGTCGCAGCCGCTGGAGGCTGCGGAACCGGCGCGGTTACAGAAGTGGTCGAGCGCGCGGTACCCACCTGCGCTACGCCAGCGTCGGCAAGATCGTCATCAGCCTCTGGGCCCGGTCTAGGTACGACCATCGTTGGGGCACCCGGCCCGGCTGGGGCTGGGCGGCCGTTGGCTGGATCGGCAGGAGCGTCGTCGATATCGAACAGTTCAGGGTTCTGGGCACCGCGGGCGGAACGTCCCGCGCCACGCGGACGTGGCCGCACAACGGTTTGCTCCTCATCCTCTGGCTTCTCAGCGAGGAAGGCTTTCGTGAATGCCTCGTCTCCCTCATAGTGCTGCAGGGCTGTGTCTTGGGGGGAATTCCGCTTTTCCTTCATGCGTGCGAAGAAGCCCTTGCGGCGCGGTTTGCGTGCCGGAGCAGAAGACTGAGTGCCATCGTGACGGCTGACGCCGGGAGCGAACTCAAGTTCACCGGTATCTGCGCCGGTCTCCTCCTCTGCGACCTGGTACTCGACGGGTTCGCCAAACAGTCGCACCCGAGCCGCGGATACCTTCTCCGGGAGAGAGTTGATCGGCGTGCGAGTGATCACGAGGAAACCGAAGAAGGCAAGAAGCAACAGCACCAAGATAGCGGGCACAGGGGTCAGTCCCAGCGCCAATGGATACCCGAGCAGGAACCCGAAAACACCGCCGGCCTCTTGGATTTCATCCACACCATCGCTCAGCGCAGGGTAGTCAAGGGCGGCGTGTGCGATGCCTGTCAGTGCGAGTAGTTCGCACGTCACTCCCACCACCATCCGGTAGCTGCGATCCACTCTGTGGCGGCGGCGAAGCACGCGAATCGACCACACGAACAGCGCCACGGGCGCGATGATCGAGAGGCGTCCCACCAAGATGGTCGCTGCCACGTGCACCCAGTGTGCTGCGGGAGCGGTGATCCCGAACCATTCGGCCACCACGGACACGATCGACAAAGCGAGCAGCAGGAAACCAAACGCGTCGAGCCAATGCTCTCGCCTGCGAGCCTGCTGCGCCTCGGATGCCTTGGTGCGCGAGGTGGACGAGCCGCTCGGCTTCTTCGTTGGAGTCTTTGCAGAAGACTTCGCTGGAACTTTGCGAGTTTGGCCCGACCGTGGCGAGGAATTCGCCGTTCCGCGGCCAGACCCGGAGGACGCCGAGGACTTCGTGGAGTTGGTTCGAGAAGCCATACCCTCAAATTTATCGTTGAAACGCGGATAATCCTTGGATTTCACCGCTGTGATGGGGACATAAGGACCGAAATCACGTGAAGGGCCTCGACGGGATAACCCGCCGAGGCCCCACCGGTGCGGTTGCCGTTACGCTTGAACGACCACCGGGATGATCATCGGCTTGCGACGCAGCCGCGTGGACACCCAGCGCCCAACAGTGCGCCGCATGACCTGCTGCAGTTGATAGGCGTCGGCATTCTGATTCGAGGCTGCCTGTTCGAGTGCGGCGACGATCTGCGGTTTGATGTCGTCGAAGACCTCGTCTCCCTCCGCGAATCCGCGGGCTAGGATCTGTGGGCCGGCAACGACCTTGCCGGAGTTCGAGTCAACCACCGCGAAGATGGACACGAAGCCCTCCTCCGCGAGGATGCGACGGTCCTTGAGCTCCGCCTCGGTGATGGTGCCGACAGCGGAACCATCCACGTACACGTACCCGCATGGAACAGCTCCGACAATGCGGGCTTGTCCGTCACTCAGGTCAACCACCACCCCGTCCTCAGCGAGGATGACGTTCTGCGCGGGCACACCGGTCTTGACCGCGATCGCACCGTTCGCGATCAGGTGCCTCACCTCGCCGTGGACCGGCATGACGTTCTTGGGGCGCAGGATGTTGTAGCAGTAAGTGAGTTCACCCTCGGAGGCGTGTCCGGATACGTGGACCTTTGCATTACCGGAATGCACAACGCGCGCGCCGAGCCGCATGAGGCCGTTGATCACACGGAACACCGCGTTCTCGTTACCTGGGATGAGTGAGGACGCGAGGATGACGGTGTCTCCCTGTCCCACCGAAATCTTGTGCGACTGGTTGGCGATTCGCGACAGCGCCGCCATCGGCTCACCTTGAGAACCGGTGCACATGAGCACGATCTGGTTGTCTGGCAGAGAGTGCACGTCCTTGAGGTCCACAACCACGCCGGGCGGCACGTTGAGGTAGCCGAGGTCGGAGGCGATGCCCATGTTGCGCACCATCGAGCGACCCACAAAGACAACCTTGCGGCCGTGTTCGTATGCGGCGTCGAGCACCTGCTGGATACGGTGCACGTGAGAGGCAAAGGATGCCACTACGATACGGCCTTCAGACTGTCCAAACACTGAGGAAAGGGTCGGTCCGATCTGGCGTTCTGGTGTCACGAAGCCAGGAACCTCGGCGTTGGTCGAGTCCACCATGAACAGGTCCACACCGCGTTCACCCAGTCGCGCAAACGCGCGCAGGTCCGTGATGCGTCCGTCGAGCGGAAGTTGATCCATCTTAAAGTCACCGGTGTGCAGGATCGTTCCCGCACCGGTTGTGACCGCGACCGCGAGCGCGTCTGGGATCGAGTGGTTGACCGCCACGAATTCGCAGGTGAAGTCGCCGAAAGTGACCACTTCATCTTCTTTGACCATGCGGGTGATCGGGGTGATGCGGTGTTCCTTGAGTTTTGCCTCAATGAATGCCAGGGTCAGGCGGGATCCAACAACGGGAATATCTGAGCGTAGTTTGAGCAGGAATGGTACGCCACCGATGTGGTCTTCGTGACCGTGGGTGAGCACGATCGCTTCGATGTCGTCCATGCGGTCAGCTATATAGCTGAAGTCGGGCAGAATCAGGTCAACGCCGGGCTGGTGGTCTTCTGGGAAGAGCACACCGCAATCGATGATGAGGAGGCGTCCTTGATATTCGAGGACCGCCATGTTCCGCCCAATCTCACCAAGACCTCCAAGTGCGACGATGCGCAGCGTGCCGTCTTCGAGCGCGGGTGGAAGTTCAAGGTCTGGTTGGGGATGACTCACGTAGCCTCCAGGGCTGGTTGGGTGGTGTGACGCGGTGGCACTAGATAAGTCCGTGCGCGGCTAGCGCGCTGCGGACTACCGCGGTTTCAGCTTCGTTGGGCGCTGCCTGTGGGGCGCGCATGTGGGTGGTTGCGATCAGGCCGAGTTCTTTGAGCGCTGCCTTGACCATGACGGCTCCCGCTCCTGAGCCCATGATTGCGTCGGTGATGCTGTGGAGCTTTTGGGAGGCTTTGATCGCTGCGGCGTGGTTGCCTGCGGTGAATTCGCGTTCGACTGCGAGGAAGTCGGCGGTGGCAACGTGTGCGACAACGGAGACGAGTCCAACCGCACCGATGGAGAGGAACGGCAGGTACAGGCCGTCGTCGCCGGAGTACCAGGCAAGATCGGTGTTGGCGATATTCACTGCGGCGATACCTACGTCTCCTCCGGCGTCTTTCACCGCGACGATGTTCTTGTGCTCGTTCAACGCAATATAGGAGTCGGTTGAGATGCGTACGCCGGTGCGTCCGGGAATGTCGTACAGCATGACGGGGAGGTCGGTGGAGTCGGCGATGGCTTCCATGTGCGCGACGATTCCGCGTTGGCTTGGGCGTGAGTAGTACGGGGTGACCGCGAGTAGGCCGTCGGCTCCCGCTTCCGCAGCTTGCTCAGCCATGCGCACGGCATGCTTGGTGTCGTTTGAACCAGCACCTGCAACGATGGTGGCCCGGTCGCCGACCGCTTCAACGACGGCAGCGACGAGTTCTGCTTTTTCTGGCGAGTGAGTGGTTGGAGATTCACCGGTGGTTCCGTTGAGCACAAGACCGTCATTGCCTTGGTCCACGAGCCGCTGAGCGAGGGCCACTGCAGAGTCGAGGTCTACACTTCCGTCCTCGTTAAATGGGGTGACCATTGCCGTGAGTAGGGTGCCAAATGGTCGGCTCGGGTCTGTTGTCTGTGCCATAGTTCTCTAACTTACCGCTTTGCGTGGGGCGGGCGCAGTGCGCATCCGCATAACTTAGGCGGTGTCCCCTCTCCTTGTGTAGGTTGCGAAAGCGTATTGGAGTCCTGTACGCGATGTGTTCCAGCCAGTTTCCGGTTGCCGCTGCGTCAGGACAAATTCTGGTGCGATGTGTGGCGCGTGCGTGTCGCCGACGACGTCAAGGTTGATGTGGGTGATTTCGAGAACCTCGGCGTAATCCATGAACTGCGAATATATTTTACCCCCGCCGATGATCCAGATTGTCGACGAGTTGGTCAGGTGGGCAGTTTTTCCGGCTAGGGCGAGTGCTTGGTTGATGTCGCCCGCACGATGCGCTCCGGGCGCGTCGAAGTGTGGGTCTCGCGTGAGCACGATATTGGTTCGTCCAGGCAGCGGACGAGAGGATTCGGGCAGGGAGCGCCACGTGGCGCTCCCCATGATGACGGGCGCGCTCAGGGTTTTTGCCTTGAAATGGGCGAAGTCTTCGGGCAGATACCAGGGCATATCTCCGCCCTGGCCGATGACACCGCCATTCGCTTGCGCCCAGATCATCGCGATGCGCGGGAGTTCCTGTTTCACACCGAGACCTTTGCTGCGATGGCCGGGTGGTGCTGGTAGTTTTCCACGGTAATGTCTTCGAACGTGTAGGAGAAGATGTCCTTGGCTTTGCGCAGGTTAAGCGTTGGGAATGGGTAGGGTTCGCGGGAAAGTTGCTCTGCCACTTGGTCGATGTGGTCGTTGTAGATGTGGCAGTCCCCACCGGTCCAGATGAACTCCCCCACCTCAAGGTCGCACTGTTGGGCAACCATATGCGTGAGTAGCGCGTACGAGGCGATGTTGAATGGGACGCCAAGGAACAGGTCAGCGGAGCGCTGGTAGAGCTGGCAGGAGAGTTTGCCGTCCGCGACATAGAACTGGAAGAACGCATGACATGGCATGAGTGCCATCGCGTTGAGTTCCGAGACGTTCCATGCCGAGACGAGAATGCGCCGTGAGTCCGGGTTGGTTTTCAGAGTCTCGATGACTTGGGATATCTGGTCGATGTGCCCGCCGTCTGGAGTGGGCCACGAGCGCCACTGTACCCCGTACACGGGACCGAGTTCGCCGTCCTCGTCTGCCCATTCATTCCAGATGCGGATGCCGTTGTCTTGGAGCCACTTCACGTTGGAATCCCCGCGTAGGAACCACAGGAGTTCACCGACAACCGATTTGACGTGCACGCGCTTCGTTGTGATCAGGGGGAAGCCCTGGGACAGGTCGAATCGCATTTGGTGTCCGAACACACTGCGGGTTCCGGTTCCCGTCCGATCAGATTTAGGGGTACCGTGTTCCAAAACGTGACCAATGAAGTCTTCGTATTCGGTATTCACCACATATCCCTTTGTTCCCGCATAGAGCGCCGCAAACTGCTTTCGGCCAGACTATAGTCTAGCGACTCCGGCTGCATGTTGGCGCCAGGCGCGACATACTGGCATCATGCCCAACAGTGCTGAACTTCTCGCTTCCATCCACACCCAACTACTGATTGACGGACGGTGGCGAACCGCCTCGTCTGGTGAATCGTTCGAGGTCACAGATCCAGCAACCGGTGAAACCCTCAGGTATGTCGCAAATGGCGGGCCAGCCGATGCCGCCGGCGCCCTGGACGCGGCTGTGGCCGCGCAGCAGGAACTGGTCCGCACTACGCCACGGCAACGCTCAGATTTCCTTCATGATCTATACCGCGAGGTCATGGCACACCAATCTGAGTTGGCAGCAATCATGACAGCAGAGAACGGCAAACCTCTCGCTGAATCCGCAGCGGAGGTCCAATACGGTGCGAACTATCTACGCTGGTATGCGGAAGAAGCCTTACGCGTCCCCGGCTTGACCCGAACCGCACCAGACGGTCACACCATCGAGGTCCTCTACCGCCCAGTTGGACCGACCTATCTCATCACCCCGTGGAACTTCCCGCTTGCCATGGCGACCCGCAAAATCGCCCCGGCGATTGCAGCGGGCTGCACCACCATCCTCAAACCCGCCTCAACCACGCCGCTGACGGCACTGTACTTTGCGGACCTTGCAAGCCGACTCGTCGCCAAGCATGACCTTCCCGCCGGGACCCTCAATGTCCTGCCATCCACGCACTCCGGGGAACTGTCTAAGACCCTGCTCAATGACTCACGGCTGCGAAAACTGTCGTTCACCGGTTCCACAGCGGTAGGTGCCCAACTATTGCAGCAAGCTGCACCCAGTATCCTGCGCACTTCCATGGAACTGGGAGGAAACGCGCCGTTCATTGTGGCTGAGGACGCCGATCTAGCGGCGGCCGTGCACGGTGCGATGGCGGCGAAGATGCGCAACTCCGGGCAGACCTGCGTCGCCGCGAACAGGTTCATCGTCGCGCAAACCGTCGCAGACGAGTTCACGGAACAACTGACGCAGGCGTTCACCACACTCGTCATCGGGGCCGGTACCGCAGAGGGAACGACCGTTGGGCCGCTCATCTCTGCCGACGCCGTGGACAAAGTCTCACAGTTGGTTGATGGTTCGCTTGCTCACGGCGCTTCGCTCATCTATCAGGCAGCCGAGGTGCCCAAAGATGGATATTTCTATCCCCCAGCCATCCTGCAGACCAACGCCACTGACCCGATCCTCGGTCAGGAAATCTTCGGACCGGTCGCGCCGATCATTACGTTTGAGAACCTCGATCAAGCAATAGAGCTAGCCAACAACACCGAATACGGACTCGCAGCCTACGCCTACACGACCTCGCTTGCGACCGCCGACCGGTTCCGCACCGAACTCGAGGCCGGAATGCTCGGCCTGAACCGCGGGGCAATATCCGATGCAACCGCACCCTTCGGCGGTGTCAAACACTC
>DALZEF010000027.1:13977-21958 GCA_031979385.1 Timonella sp.
CTCCGGCCTCGGACGCGAAGGGGGCAGCGAAGGACTCTTGGAGTACCTGTCCGCGCGATACATCGCCCGGCCATAACGCTGAATTCTCAGCTACGAACGGAACCCAGAAGCAGATACATCGACCACCGCGTACATACTACGGACATGGTCTACGAAGGTATCCGCTTCGGTCTGTGGGTTTTGTCGTCGATCTGTGGCTCCGTATCCCACAGATCGACGACAAAACCCACAGACCGCTAAAAGCGGTCTAGTTCTCAACCCGTCTCCGCAGCGATAGGCAGTGCGATATGCACACGACTTAGGGGTTAGCCCCGGCGACCCAGTAGAATCGGGAACGCACTCCCCCAGCCAAACAAAGGTGTAGTCATGGCGCTCTTCACCGAGCACGCAGATGTTTCCGTCCGGCCCGCAATCGCACGAGACGCCGAAGACCTCGCACGCATCCAACACGCATCATGGACACAAACCATCGCACAGGCTCTTGGTGACGACACCCTTGAAGCACTCGACATCACCGCCATGGCCGAACAGTGGCGCACCGCAATTACGACACCGCCCGGCCCTGGATTCGCAGTACTCACGGCACTTGCGGCACAGCAGGTTGTCGGGTTTTGTGCGATCTCCCCCGAACTCATCGTTGCATTCGAAGTAGACCCACTCCATCAGCGTGAAGGGCACGGGTCACGGTTACTGTCCGCAGCGGTTGATCGACTACGCCAAGACGGGGCGAAGTCAGCCAACGTGTGGCTTCCACGTGGGGCACAAGCCAAACAGCAGTTCTTCGCATCGGCTGGTTTCGGTGAGGCTGGACGCGTCCGGCACCTACAGGTCAGCGAAGACCGCGAAATCATTGAGGAACGCTGGACCGCGCTCATCAGTGAATGAGCGACTTCTAGCCTGTGCTAAGCACTCGTTTGCGCGCGATACAAACGTGCCGCCGTACGCAACGCCTCACGGGCACGTTTACGATCCCCCGCAGCATCGTAGCCGAACGCAAGGTTGTACCAGCCAGTCCAGTTGTCCTCGTCAGCCTCAACAACCTCACGCAACACAACGAAATGGGCATCGGCTGCTTCCCGGTCAATACGACCACTCGCACTACGCGGCAGATCATCAACAGGAAGTTCACCACGCGCCGCTAGTTCCTCACCCATGTGGGACACGATAAAGGCCATCCGCCATTCCTTAACGATCCCGTACAAAACCGCAAAGAGCACGAGGGACACCGCGATAGCGATGGCGATCATGACCGGCTCACCGGTTTGCGCCATCGCCACGATCCGAGTGCCCGCCGCATACAAGAAGATGGCAAGGAGTAGGGTCACCAAAACAGGTGCGATGAGTTGCTTGGGGCGCACAATAACTCCAGATCAAGTAAGGGAGCCCAGCATCTACTGGACTCCCTTAACAATACTTGACGTTGAATAGGACTAGCCTAGGTCCATCACGTTCTCAAGGCCCACGGTTAGGCCGGGGCGTGATCCAACCTCACGAACGCCCAGGAGAACGCCCGGCATGAACGAGACCCGGTCGAACGAGTCCTGACGGATAGTGAGCTGCTCACCCACGTTGCCGAGCAGGATCTCCTCGTGAGCGACTAGACCGCGCAGGCGCACCGCGTGAACACGCACACCTTCTACGTCCATGCCGCGGGCTTCGTGGCCCTCAATGGTCGCATCTGGGCTGGGCGCTACGCCCGCATCGGCACGAGCCTGCGCAATAGCGTGCGCGGTGTGTCGAGCAGTGCCCGAAGGAGCATCGACCTTATCCGGGTGGTGCAATTCAATAACCTCGACCGACTCAAAGTAGCGTGCTGCCTTCTTGGCGAAGGTCATTGCCAACACAGCGGACAGGCCAAAGTTGGGGGCAATCAAAACGCCGAGTCCGCGTCCATCACGCTCAACGTGATCTGCCACGCGAGCACGGCTTTCATCGGTCCAGCCAGTCGTTCCAACCACAGCGTGGATACCAGCGTCAATGAGTTTGTGAACGTTGTCCTCGGTGACGCTCGGAACAGTGAAGTCAACCGCTACCTGTGCACCGCTCTGAGTGACAACTGAAAAGTCATCGCCCGCGTCAATAGCCGCGACAAGCTCAAGATCCGGTGCGGCCTCAACAGCAGCGCACACGTTTTGTCCCATACGTCCACGTGCACCCAGCACGGCAACTTTTATCACGATATTCCCCATAATCTCACGAAACTAAAAGAAAGGACTGACCAGTAGTGTACGGCTCGAACCTACGTCATACGCAGTCAAGCCCACCAACTGGTCAGTCCCTCACTGATTGATTCCCCTACGCGGCGAACGGACCAACTCGGACCACGGAGCGTGGTCGTGCGGCCAGTTCCGCAGCCAGGGTCTGCACCTCTTCACGTGTCACGGACTTGATGCGTTCCAGCGATTCCTGCAATGACAACAACTCACCGGTCACGAGTTCTGCGCGGCCAAGCCGGTTCATCCGAGAACCCGAATCCTCAAGTCCGAGCACAAGGGAGCCGGACAACTGCCCGATCGAACGCCTCAGTTCCGACTCGGTGATACCCGTGTCCGCCATCTTCTCCAGTTCAACGACCATGAGTTTGGATACCTCATCGATCTTTGACGGGGCGCAGCCCGCATACAGACCGAAGGTGCCAATGCCCACGTGCGATGAACCAAAGCAGTAGGTTGAATACGCCAGACCACGACGTTCGCGAATCTCCTGGAACAGACGCGATGACATTCCGCCGCCAAGCACAGCGCTCAGCACGGACAGTTGGAAACGCCGTTCATCGGTTCCCGTGATACCGGTCGACCCGATGATCACGTTCGCTTGCTCAACCTGACGGGTAACGGTGACTTCGTGCCCTTCCAGGCCGATCCCCTCGATTGGGGTCGTGTCCCGGCGCACGCGGGGTGTAGCACCTGGCGTAAGGTTCCAGCCGCCACGAACCAACTCGTCGGAAATCTGGGCGCACAGTGCATCGTGGTCGATGTTGCCCGCAGCCGTAAACACGAGGGTTTCGGGTTGGTAGTGGTTCTGGTAGTGCTCCCACACGGCTTCGCGGGGAACCGCGTTGATGGTCTCCGGCGTGCCACCTATGGGACGGCCAAGGTCATGGCCTGCCAATACCGTCTCAGAGAACTTCTCGTGCACGACGTCACCTGGGTCATCGTCGTTCATTGCGAGTTCTTCGAGAATGACCCCACGCTCGGTCTCAAGTTCGTCAGGGTCAATCAAAGCTGAGGTGACCATGTCGCTGATGACGTCAACGGCCATGGGTAGATCAGTGTCGAGAACACGCGCGTAATAGCAGGTGTTCTCCTTGCCGGTGACGGCATTCGCCTCACCGCCAACAGCATCGAATGCCTCGGCGATGTCCATTGCGGTACGCCGCTTTGTCCCCTTGAACAGCAGGTGCTCAAGGAAGTGCGTTGAACCGAAATGACCGGAACGCTCGTCACGGGAGCCAACGTTCACCCATGCGCCGATAGACGCGGAACGTTGACCCGGAAGTTGTTCAGATAAAACTCGTACGCCGCCTGGCAGGACGGTACGGCGAACCACCGCACCGTCCTGCTCGACGCTCAACTCGTTGTCTGGGTTACCCGACTCGAGCAGAGGTAGATTCCACACCACGTTGCAGATCAGCCTTCGGTTGCTTCTGCAGCGTCGGCTTCTTCAACAACTGCGGCGAGTGACAGCTTGCCGCGTGGGTCGATCTCAGCGATCTCGACCTGGATCTTCTGACCCACGGAGACCACGTCCTCGACGTTCTCAACCCGCTTTCCACCGACAAGCTTGCGGATCTGGCTGATGTGCAGCAGACCGTCCTTGCCTGGGGTAAGCGAGATGAACGCACCGAAGGTGGTGGTCTTCACAACGGTTCCAACGAAACGCTCGCCCACCTCAGGTACGTGTGGGTTTGCGATCGCGTTGATAGCAGCGCGTGCTGCCTCGGCGGATGGACCGTCAACCGCGCCGATGTAGACAGTTCCGTCGTCCTCGATCGAGATGTCGGCGCCGGTGTCCTCCTGGATCTGGTTGATCATCTTGCCCTTAGGGCCAATGACCTCACCGATCTTGTCCACTGGAACCTGAACGCTGATGACACGCGGTGCGTGTGGGCTCATCTCGTCAGGGGTGTCGATTGCCTCGTTGATGACGTCAAGGATGGTCAGACGTGCGTCGCGGGCCTGGGTCAGCGCGCCGGCAAGAACGGAGGCTGGGATGCCGTCGAGCTTGGTGTCGAGCTGGATTGCGGTCACGAAGTCGCGGGTACCGGCAACCTTGAAGTCCATGTCGCCGAATGCGTCTTCAGCACCGAGGATGTCGGTCAGGGCTGCGTAGCGGGTTTCGCCGTCAACGGTGTCTGAGATCAGACCCATTGCGATACCAGCGACTGGTGCGCGCAATGGCACACCGGCGTTGAACAGTGCGAGGGTCGATGCGCAGACCGAACCCATCGAGGTCGATCCGTTGGAACCGAGAGCCTCGGAGACCTGACGGATCGCGTATGGGAACTCTTCACGCGATGGCAGAACTGGTACGAGTGCACGCTCTGCAAGTGCGCCGTGTCCGATTTCGCGGCGCTTCGGGCTTCCCACGCGGCCGGTCTCACCGGTCGAGTATGGCGGGAAGTTGTAGTTGTGCATGTAACGCTTGCGGGTTTCTGGGCCGAGCGAGTCGATCTGCTGCTCCATCTTGAGCATGTTCAGGGTGGTGATACCCAGGATCTGGGTTTCGCCACGCTCGAAGATTGCCGAACCGTGTACGCGTGGGACAACCTCTACCTCTGCGGACAGGGTACGGATGTCGGCGAGGCCACGACCGTCGATACGAACACCTTCGGTCAAAACGCGCTTACGCACGAGTGCCTTGGTGAGCGAACGAACCGCAGCGGAGATCTCCTTGTCACGCTCAGCGAATTGCTCGCCAACACGCTCGAAGGCGAGTTCCTTGACCTCGTCGAGGCGGTTCTCGCGGGTCTGCTTGTCAGCGATGGTCAGTGCCTCGGCAAGTTCACCGGAGATAGCACCCTCAACAGCTGCGAATACGTCGTCTTCGTAGTCGAGGAAGAGTGGGAACTCCTGGACTGGCTTTGCAGCGCGAGCAGCAAGGTCAGCCTGAGCGTCGCACAGAGCCTTGATGAATGGCTTTGCAGCCTCAAGACCTTCAGCGACAACCTCTTCGGTTGGGGCGGTGGCGCCCTCGTTCTTGATGAGGTTCCACGAGTTGTCGGTTGCCTCTGCCTCAACCATCATGATGGCGACGTCGTCACCGACAACGCGACCGGCAACAACCATCTCGAAGACTGCGCGCTCCTTGTCGGAGTACTTCGGGAAGGCAACCCACTGGTCATCGATGAGTGCTACGCGCACACCACCGACTGGACCGGAGTATGGCAGACCCGAAAGCTGAGTCGACATGGAGGCAGCGTTGATCGCGAGCACGTCATAGGCGTCATCTGGGTGGATCGCCATGACGGTCACGACAACCTGGACCTCGTTGCGCAGACCCTTGACAAAGCTTGGGCGCAGCGGGCGGTCGATGAGGCGGCACGCAAGGATGGCCTCGGTCGATGGGCGTCCTTCACGGCGGAAGAACGAGCCTGGAATACGACCGGCAGCGTACATGCGCTCTTCAACGTCCACGGTCAGTGGGAAGAAGTCGAACTGGTCCTTTGGCTGCTTGCCTACAGCGGTTGCCGAGAGGAGCATGGTTTCGCCGTCGAGGTACGCGGTTGCGCAACCTGCGGCTTGGCGTGCGAGACGCCCTGTTTCGAAGCGCACGGTGCGCTTACCAAAACGACCATTGTCAATGATCGCTTCAGCGAACTGAATTTCTGGACCCTCCATGAGGCCCTCCATTTCTAAGCAATGGAAGAGCAGTTTCGTTTGGCGGTCTTCGATCGAGGCTCACGGGCAGGTTTACTCCCGGAAGCCACTACCGAGGACCGAGCAAAACTTTCACTGTTCTCCCTGATTGGGTAATGCAATGGCCCGCTCGATGAAAACGGGCCAGATACTGATCCAGCCCAGCCCCAAAGATGGGACTAGGCTGGATTCCAGAACATCAGCGACGTAGGCCGAGGCGTTCCTTGATCGAACGGTAACGCTCGATGTCCACCTTCTCAAGGTATCCGAGGAGGCGACGGCGCTGACCTACGAGGAGCAGCAGGCCACGACGTGAGTGGTGGTCGTGCTTGTGGGTCTTGAGGTGTTCGGTGAGGTCCTTGATGCGCTGGCTAAGCAGTGCAATCTGTACCTCTGGCGAACCGGTGTCGCCCTCGTTGGCACCGTATTCGGCGATGATGCTCTTCTTGGTTGCTGAATCGAGCGGCACGGCTCTCCTTCAATCCTTCGTTGCGCGGCGCTTTGGGGCATGTCCACCCAAGCTCTATCTATCCGCGGCCGATCTAACGGCCTAACCATCCTATCAGCGTCGAGGGTTGATACCGAGCGTTTCTCCTACCTGAGCAGCGTGACAGCGCTCACGCGGACGGGCTTTTTGTTCATCGACTTCAGCGAAATCGTACCCGAGTACGTCTTAGGAAGCTTGACGATAAACCTCTTTTGATAGACCGTCTTCTTCGAACTCAGGGAAAGCGTTTTGACCCGGGTCTTTCCCGCGTAGAGCGCAAGCTGACCAGAGTTCGGGCGGGTAGAGACAGTCACAGCTACTCGCTTGACGCCCTTGACCTTCTTGACCTTGATCGTGGCACCCTTCTTGTTGGTCTGCAGCACGTAACCACGGTAATACCGCTTGTCGCGTGGCTTGGTCCACTTCTTTGCCCCCGTTGTTCGGATCAGATGCTTGGTGGTGGGAGGCCGGTTGATGGTTCCAAGAGCGGCCCATTTCGAGGTTTTGCCATCGGACCCGACTGAGCGCACGTAGGCGCGGACCGTGTGTCCGGCAGGGATTTTCAGTTTGTATGACAGTTTGGTCGTCTTGGCTTGAATCTTGACTTTGGTTGGAACCGCACGGTTGAAGTTGGACTGCTTGATCCCGATCTCATACGCGACGGCCCCCTGCGCCTTCTTCCACTTGTAGGTCGCCGTGGTGTGCAGTTGCACCGGGGCACTCTTGGCAGAAAGTTTCGTGACAGAGGGAACCGCGAGACCCTGGCTCGGCGACTTGCTAGTCGGCGACTTGCTAGTCGGCGACTTGGAGTCTGGCAGTTTTGGTGCACCTTGCTCCACGGGCTGGAAGGCCACTCCCGCCACCATCCAGCTGCTGCCGGTTCCAGCAGTGCGCAGCTTGATCTTGCCCTTCGTCGCCTGACCAAGATCAAGAGTTTTTATGACGTTGTTCTTGGCGGTGCCTGCGTTGAAGTTCAGCGTGCCACGGACCTTGCCGTCGACGAGGACCTCAATGCTTCCTGCGCCGGGGCCGGTTGAACCGACGACGGCCACCTTGCGAGTTGCTGCAACGCTGCCGAAGTCGAGGGTGCGTCCGGTTGTGGTCGCACGCTTCGCGGTTCCGCTGTAGTGGGACGTGGCTGACTGATTGGTCCATCCAGATGATGCCTTCGCCGTGGTTGCGGCCACCGGGCGAGTAATCTGCGCAACTTTGACGGGGAATGAGTGTCCGGTCGCATTCACGGCACGGACCGCGACGTATCGTGTCTGACCAGCCGCGAAGGTGAGAGTGGTGTTGGAGGTGGTCACGTTCTTGTGCAGTGCCCACCAGTTGTCAGCGCCGAGGGCGCTTCCCTTGTTCGCGAGCCGGGTCATGACGTGGTACCGGGTTGCGCCGGGCACGGGGTCCCACGAGATCGTAACCTTGTCTGACAGTATGACCGAGTTGACCTTGTTGACCTTTGGTGTCGAGAGCGCCGGTGTGTAGGAACCGTAGGTTGCGGTTGTCGCATTTACTCGCTTGGCCACGTCAGCACGGATGGCGTCGAGTCGTGGGTAGAGGTTCTTACCAGGGCATGCGGTTGCATTGGTGTCCCTATGCCCAAGGATTGTTGGCACGGTCACGTAGGTTCCGGTCT
>DALZEF010000027.1:21968-33085 GCA_031979385.1 Timonella sp.
ACCCTGTGAGCAGTCGGGTTGTTGCGAGTGGGTCAAGCCCGTGCTCGTAGGCTTTCCACGCCAGCACCTTTGTCAGAGCCTCTATGAGTTCCGCGGTGGGTTTGGCGGTCTCATAGTTGCCGAGTGCGCTCACGCCGATGGTTCCAGTGTTGTAGGCTGCGGCTTGCGCGCCAACGGGCAGGGATTCGATTGCGTCGTGGCGTCCTTCGAAGATGTTTCCGTACTTGTCCACGAGGAACTGGTAGCCGATGTCTCCCCACCCAAGCGTTTTGGCGTGGTAGGTGTAAACAGAGCGGACGATCTTGGCGCCATCGCTCTTGCCGTAGGTGTTTGATCCTGCGGTGTGGTGGACATATATGGCATCGAGTCTGGCGGAGTAGTCCTGCGTCCAGGTGGTCAGCTTCGCATCCCCTGCGCCCATCCACGACTCACGAGGTACGACCTTCGGTTTCAGCGCTGTAGCTGATTGGCTGGCCTCGGCACTTGATGGAATCGAGTTATCGGATGCCATGACGTTGTCGTTGTCGCTCTCACCCGGATCAACGAGAGTCACCTCGAGGTCTTTGGGAGTCGTTCCCTCCGTGGTCAGCACGCGCACCTGCACGCCGGTCGCATTCGGGCTGACGATAGGTTCGGTGCCCGCCCGCTTGTCGCCTTCCTGCGCGGGCAGAAGTTCCAACGAGGTCCATTCTGTCCACTCCCCGTCCTCAAGCACACGGGCGTCGGCTGTCACGACCTCGACATCGCTGTCGGCGGCCCAGGTAATTCCGGCCAGCATGAATGGTTTGGTGGTTTTCTTCATGCTCAAGGCAGCGAGTTGGTCCTCGTCGATTTCCGACGAGTCCCCCGGTTTGCTGAGTTTGTGCAGTATGTCCGCGCTCAGGTTCTCCTTGGCCTCCGGTTGCGGGATATCCGCTTCAACGGCTGTCGGGATATCCTCCTCAACCGCTGCTTCGAGCACTGTATCGTCGCGCAGCGCCGCTGATGCGACCCCGTCGACCTCAATGGTCTGCGTTGAAACATCGGCTGCTTCCGATTCGGCGTTCGAGCCGACTACCGGAACAACGATGAGGCTGGCTGTGAGTGCGGCCGTCGTGAGTGACGCCCCGATCTTACGCATTATGCGTGTCCCCCGTGTGATCGCGGATCATTCTCGGTCCGCTATGAAGTGCTTACCCCGTGCTATTCGGCACTTTGTTCCAAGAACTTACCGCGTTTTCATCCGCACTTCCCGGTGGCGCACCCGGTGCGCTCGGCATCACCGAGCGAGTGGTGACCTGACCTGCGTTTATCACCAAATCGTCGCCAATCAAAAATCATGGGGAGAACTACCCTAAAATGAGTCGGGCTTTGTCAACGTCCAGATTCATCTGGTCGATGAGCGCGTCAAGCGAATCAAACTTCACAGTTGGTCGTAGGCGCTGCACGAACTCAACAATGACCTCTTTCCCGTACAGTTCGAGACCCTTACGGTCAATCACAAACGACTCGACTCGACGTTCCTCGCCATCGAAGGTCGGATTAGTTCCCACCGAAATGGCAGCAGGCATGTGCTGCTCGGAGCGGTCTCCATGCACCACCGACAGCCAGCCCGCATATACTCCGTCCGCAGGAACCATGCCGTCCGAGGATTGCGACATGTTCGCGGTCGGGAAACCCAGCTCTCTGCCCCGAGCATCACCATGGACGACCTCCCCGCGGATTCGATGAGGACGACCGAGCAGAGTCGTGACAGCCAACATCTCACCCGAGAACACCAACTGGCGAACCACCGAAGAACTCCACCGCTCACCCCCGTCCGGCGCGCCAAAGTCATCAACCACGATGACCTCAAAGCCGAACTCCCGGCCAAGAACCTCAAGCGCGTCCAGATCACCGGCATTATCCTTGCCAAACCGGACATCGCGACCGATCACGACCGCACACGCGTTCAGACCGCGGACAAAGTAGCGCTCCACGAAATCTCGCGCCGTCAACTGCGCAAACTCGAGGGTATAGGGAATGACGAGCGCCACGTCTATGCCCGCGGTTTCGATGAGTTCGAGTCGATCACGACGTCCCGTCAACAACGGCGGTGCACACTCAGGACGATGTACAAGAGCCGGATGGGGATCAAACGTCACAACAGCAGACTGAGCGTCACGTGCCGCAGCCGCGGCAATCGTCTTCTCCAGAACGAACTGGTGTCCCTTGTGCACGCCGTCAAAATTACCGATCGTCACAACGGTCGGGCCATCAAGCCGAACATCGGTCAGATGTTCATACGTCAGCACTTCTTAAGCTCCTTGTACTTGGTTCACGAACAACTGACAGCCCTACTGGCGCGGAGCAAACACAACCACGGGTTGGGCTCTACGTCCATCGTCCGTCAGCAGTGCAATCAATTCACCGTGCGAGGAAACCCCCGCATACAGTTGCGTGACCTCACTCGCGGTGGATTCTTCGACGTCCTTGAGGGACTGGTGTTGTGGTGACAGACGCTTGCCGTAACCGAGCGCAATCACCTCGTCCACGCTCAGATGACGCACCGGGAAACTGGCCGATGCCGCCTGAGCGAGTGGGAGAACGTCAATAACCTGGTGTTGTGCCACCTGTTGCTGCAGAGCCTCAAGCGGTGCAGCAGTGTCAATGCTGTAACCGCCGACACGCGTGCGGCGCAGCATCGTCAGGTGTCCCTCGGTCCCCAGCGCCCGAGCCAGATCACGACCAAGCGCCCGCACATAGGTTCCAGAAGACACAGTCACCGAGGCGTGTACATCCCACACGTCTCCGTATTGACTGCTGGCTTTCTCGATTCCAGTGATGTGGAAACGAGAAACGTGAGCTGGCCGCGCGGGAATCACAACGTCTTCACCGGAACGCACCCGATCATACGCCCGCTTCCCATCGATCTTGATGGCGGAAACCGCACTCGGAACCTGCATGATGTCCCCGGTGAGAGTATCCGCTGCCCGTTGGAGGTCTTCAACTTCAAGTGTCTGCGGAGCGCTTGAGGTCTCGCTCAGTGACGTTCCCTCCGCGTCCTCGGTGTCGGTGCCGAATCCGAGCCGGATCGTGGTGTCATAGTCCTTGTCCGCACCCACAATGTAGTGCAGCAGTTTGGTTGCCTTACCAATACCGATGACCAGCACGCCCGTCGCCATGGGATCGAGCGTCCCCGCATGCCCTACCTTGCGCGTCGCTGCAAGACCACGCATTTTCGACACGACGTCATGGGAGGTCCAACCCTTCGGTTTATCCACCACAACGATTCCGTCCGGCGCGCTGTGACGCCGGACGGTATTCCGCGAAGAAGTCAAAACCTAAGCTTCCTCATCCGATGCATTCTCATCCGCGATACGGTAGGGGTCCTCCTCGCCCGCGAACGTCTTACCCTCACGGAGAGCCTTCAGTTCGGCGTCACGACGCTGGGCCTCGAGGAGCGCCGCATCGAAACTTGCCGCTGCCTCAGGAACCGCATCAAGGTGGAACGACAACGCAGGGGTCAACCGGATACCGGTCTGCTTGCCGACCTCGGAACGGATCGTTCCCTTGGCCGATTCGAGAGCCTTGGCGGTGTTCTCACGATCGGTTTCATCGCCGAGTACCGTGTAGAAAATTGAAGCGTTCTGTAGGTCGCCGGTAACCCGAACATCCGTGATCGTGACAAACCCCAGGCGCGGGTCCTTGATCCGAGAATCCAACATCTTTGCGACAATGACCTGAATGCGGTCCGCCAGTTTACGTGCGCGTGGGTGATCAACCATCGTACTCACTCCTTTTTCTTTTAAGCATAGAACAGGGTCAAAGTGCTGGCTGCCGGATACGCGCGCAGCCAAACCCCGCATAGCAGGAGGGCACCAGCTTGATTCAAACTGGTGCCCTCCCATAAAACCGTCCTACCGCCTAGGTGGCGAGAGGCTAAACGCTATCAAGCACGTGGCTTTTCGCGCATCTCCCACGTCTCGATGGTGTCGCCGATCTGAAGGTCGTTGAACGAACCGAGTCCGATACCACACTCGAAGCCTTCGCGGACCTCGACTGCATCGTCCTTGAAACGCTTAAGCGAGTCAATCGTGAGGTTGTCTCCGACAACCACTCCATCACGGATGACGCGGGCCTTGGAGTTACGGCGAATCTCACCGGACCGAACAATCGAACCTGCGATGTTTCCGAACTTCGAAGAACGGAAGATCTCGCGGATCTCTGCGGTTCCAAGCTGCGCTTCCTCGTACTCTGGCTTGAGCATACCCTTCAGGGCTGCCTCAACATCTTCCAGTGCCTGGTAGATAACCGAGTAGTAGCGGATGTCCACGCCTTCGCGGTCAGCGAGTTCGGCAACGCGCTCGGCTGGCTTCACGTTGAAGCCGAGGATGATTGCGTTGTCGACCGTTGCCAGGTTGACGTCGTTCTGCGTGATCGCACCGACACCGCGGTGGATGATGCGCAGATCGACCTCGTCACCGACGTTGATCTTGAGCAGCGAGTCCTCAAGTGCTTCAACCGCACCGGAAACGTCACCCTTGAGAACCAGGTTGAGGGTCTCAACCTTGCCCTGCTCGAGAGCCTGGGTGAAGTCTTCGAGGCTGATGCGCTTACGACGCTTGGCCAGAAGTGCTGCACGCTCTGCCGCCTCACGCTTTTCAGCGATCTGGCGCGCAGTGCGGTCGTCAGGAGCGACAAGGAAACTGTCACCTGCGCGAGGCACAGAGGTCAGACCAAGCACCATGACCGGGCGCGCCGGACCAGCAGCCTTGACAGCACCGCCGTGCTCGTCAAACATTGCGCGCACACGACCGTGAGCAGTTCCCGCAACGATTGCGTCTCCAACATTCAGCGTTCCCGACTCGACGAGCACAGTCGCCACAGCACCGCGCCCCTTGTCGAGGTTGGCTTCAATAGCGACACCGCGCGCGTCCTTGTTTGCGTTTGCACGCAGGTCAAGAGAAGCATCTGCCGTGAGCACGACTGCTTCAAGCAACGAGTCGATACCCATGTTCTGCTTAGCCGAGACGTCCACGAACATCGTGTCGCCACCGTACTCTTCAGCAACGAGGTTGTACTCGGTCAACTGCTGACGGATCTTCGCTGGGTTGGCGGTGTCCTTATCAACCTTGTTGACCGCCACCACGATTGGCACGCCTGCGGCCTGCGCGTGGTTGAGCGCCTCAACGGTTTGCGGCATCACACCGTCATCTGCTGCGACCACGAGGATCGCGATGTCGGTCACCTGGGCACCGCGAGCACGCATAGCGGTGAACGCTTCGTGACCAGGGGTGTCGATGAAGGTCAGTGCGCGTTCGTTGCCATCGACCGTGGTCTTGACCTGGTAGGCACCGATGTGCTGGGTGATACCGCCAGCTTCACCGGAAATAACGTCCGACTTGCGAATCGCGTCGAGCAGTCGAGTCTTACCGTGGTCAACGTGACCCATAACGGTTACCACTGGAGGGCGAGAGGTAAGATCCTCTTCCTTCTCAGCAGCTTCTTCCGCTTCAAGGTCGATGTCGAAGCCACCAAGTAGTTCGCGGTCCTCGTCTTCCGCGGAGACCATCTCGATGACGTAGCCAAGTTCAGCGCCGAGGGTACCGAATGTGTCCTCATCGAGCGACTGGGTGGCAGTTGCCATCTCACCGAGGTGGAACAGGACCGTCACCAAGCTTGCTGGGTTTGCATCGATCTTGTCGGCGAAGTCTGAGAGCGAGGAGCCGCGACGCAGCCGGACAATGGTCGAACCGTCGCCGCGTGGCACCGTGACGCCACCCAGTGATGGCGCCTGCATCTGCTCGAACTCTTGACGCTTGGCCCGCTTCGACTTGCGTCCCTTAACGGACTTTCCGCCGCCACGACCAAACGCACCCGCAGTCGTACCGCGGCCACCTGGTCCTGGGCGGCCACCGCGACCGGCAAATCCACCCTGGTTAGGCCCGGTGTTCTGGCCAGCACCGGCACCAGCGCCTTGTCCTGCTGGTGCGCCGGCGCCACCGCGTCCGCCGAAACCTCCGCGTGCTCCACCGCGACCACCGCTGCGGTCGCCACCGCCACTGCGTTCCCCGCCTGGGCGTGGGCCTGCTGCAGGGCGACCAGGCATCATACCCGGGTTCGGGCGTGGACCACCTGGACGTGGTCCTCCCGGACGCGGACCGCCTGGGCGTGGACCACCAGTGCGCGCCTCGGCTGTCTGGCCTTCGGCGCCACGTGGGGCGTTGTTTGTTGGGCGCTCGGAACGTTCTGGACGGCCACCGCGTTCTGGGCGGGACTGCTGCTTGTCAGTGAACGGGTTGTTGCCCGGGCGTGGGCCACTTGGTCGTGGACCGCCCTGTCCGCCAGCGCTTGGGCGCGATCCTGGACGGGGGCCACCCTGGCGGGACGATCCTGCACCAGCACGAGGCATCCCCTGAGTGGTTGCAAACGGGTTGTTACCCGGACGCGGACCACCTGGACGTGCCGCTGCCTTCGACTCACCGGGGTTTGGCTTCGCCGCTGGCTTGGCATCCGCGGTCTTCTCCGCTGGCGCGGCCTTGGCTGCAGGCTTCGGAGCTGGTTTTGCAGCAGGTTTAACTGCTGCCGCCTTTGCCGGCGCCTCCGTTGCAGGTGCTTCAGTTGGAGCCTCGGGCTTTGACGCTGCCTTGGCAGCGGGCTTTGCCGGACTCTTTGCAGCCGTTTTCGGTGCAGTCTTCTGTGCTGGCGCATCGCTGCCAGCGCCCGACGCGGGGAACGCGTCGCGCAGTTTACGAACCACTGGTGGTTCGATAGTCGAGGATGCTGAACGGACGAACTCACCGAGTTCAGTCAACTTCCCCATGATGGTCTTGCTTTCCACCCCGAGCTCTTTGGCAAGCTCGTAGACGCGGATTTTAGCCACAACTCTCCAGTCTCGGTCCACCCGGACTGGGAGGACCGTCGTTAGTTACACGGACTCATCGCTGAGTACTCATCGGGTGCCCATCGGCTTCTTACCCGCTTCCTGATCGACGTGTCTTAAGCCGCGCACCGGTGCGCGCGACTCAATTGGCTAGATCTTGGCCTCAGGTGTGGCGCCAGTTGCAACGAACTGGCTAACGTCTGAGAGGTCAATCTCGCCGTGTGTTCGAAATGCCCGCGAAAAAGCTCGCTTCTTCTGGGCTAGTTCCAAGCACCTGGTGTTCAAGTGCAGCCACGCACCACGTCCGGGCTCTCGCAAGAAGTAATCCACGACGACGCGACGCACCTGCTTGGTGGCTGCGTCGTCTTGGTCTCCTTGCGCGTGCCCGCGGTGTTGGCCGTGCTTAAGCACTACGCGAAAAAGTTCTGAAGTTGAGTCGGTGGTCCGGCATCCGATGCAGGTACGCACCGGCCTGTGAATCTGCTGAACCAAAAGTTCCTCTCTCAACATCGCGTGACGTTTACGGATATCCCGTGAACTCACGTCAGCGCGTCAGTCGCATCAATTCTACCGCTTTTCATGCGGACATGTTGGTGCCGCGCGTCTCAAAGAGGGACGCGCGGCACTGATTCTCGTCACATTTTACGAGTTTCGCTTAAAGTTACGAGTCTGATTCGGAGTCCGAGTGGATGTCGATCTTCCAGCCCGTGAGTTTTGCTGCAAGGCGGGCGTTCTGGCCTTCCTTGCCGATCGCGAGCGAAAGCTGATAGTCGGGAACGATCACCCGAGCAGAGCGCGCCGCCGCATCGAGTACCGTCACGGAGTCGACAGAGGCTGGCGACAGCGCCGAGGCGATGAACTGTTCTGCATCATCGGTGTAGTCGACGATATCGATCTTCTCTCCACCCAGTTCAGCCATGACCGCACGAACTCGGGCGCCCATTGGTCCGATGCACGCGCCTTTGGCGTTCAGTCCTGCAACGCGGGTGCGCACAGCAAGCTTGGTACGGTAACCGGCCTCGCGGGCGATCGATACGATCTCCACGGTGCCGTCGGCAACCTCGGGAACCTCAAGTTCGAACAGGCGGTGCACCAGGTTTGGATGGGTGCGGCTCAAAGTGATTGCTGGACCACGCATGCGACGGGCCACCTCGAGCACGTATGCACGGATACGCTCACCGTGGCGGTACCGTTCCGTGGGCACCTGCTCGTGCTCTGGGAGTTGCGCCTCGATTCCGTTGCCAAGATCAACGTTGACGACACGTGGATTTGCCCCCTGCTGGATGATTCCCGAGACAAGTTGGCCTTCCTTGTCCTTGAACTGCCCAAGGACCTGATCGTCTTCCACATCGCGCAGACGCTGGAAGATAACCTGGCGCGCAGTTGCCGTCGCCACATGCCCGAAGTCTGATGGCGTGTGATCGAACTCTGGGCCGAGTTCTTTGACTGCAGGGATCAGATAGCCCTCTTCATCGACGCTTTCGGGTTCAACGATGACTTCCTCACGAGCCCACACCACGACGTGCCCTGATTTACGGTCAACCTCGACCCGAGCATTCGGGTAGGCATCCGGGGTCCGCTGGTAGGCAACGGCCAACGCCTGCTCGATCGCTTCGATGAGAACGTCCAGGCTGATCTCTCGTTCGCGCTCCAGCATGCGCAGTGCGCTCATATCGATGTCCATAATTTACTCCTTTGCCCCGGTGTCGGCGTCGCCGTCATGAAAATCTTCAAGTTCAGAGTCCGCAACCTGCTCGGCGCGTTTGAGTTCAACCTCGACCTTTGCCTTACGGATGTCATCAAGTGAGATGCTACCGACCTCTTCGAACTCCACCGTGCGCTCGGATACAGCGAGCAGCCGCTGTGTGAAGTCTTTGCCCTCGGTTAGCTTGACCGCTATCAGTCGCCCAATCGCGCGCGCAAAGTGGCGCTGCGTTGTCAATGGGCGGTTGGTGCCCGGCGAGGAGACTTCGAGGGTGTAGGCGTCACGTAGCGCCGGAACTTCATCGAGAGCATCTGAAATGGCGCGCGATGCCACAGCCACCTCATCGAGCGTTACTGCGGGAGCAGTGACGTCAAGGGCGTCGACGGTGACGCGAACGATCGTGGTTTTCCCTGAGGCCTGAACCTTGACCTCTTCAAGGTATAGGCCAGCTTGTTCGACTACCGGTTGCAGCACAGCCTCTAGGTCCTGTGGTGTGAGTGGCGTTGTCACTTTCTCTCCTGTCGACGTCGCACGCGAACCGGGCAGAAAACTAACCGGTATGAACTTGTTCTTGAACTAAGATTACCGAGAAGGTTGAGTTTTGCTCATTCAATTTGAGAGTCACCGTCAACACACTTTGCGCGCACGGTTAGCGTATTTGATTCAGGGAGCCGGTAAAACACATGGCACAGTACCGCCACGAGCACGTTGCTGCTGCGGAATATCGCCCATTGCCGGGTACCGCGGCAACGGAACGGGTAAGCGGCAGGGTGCACCGGTTCGTGACCACTATCACGGCGGGCATGCTCGTGTTCTTGCTGGCTGCCTGTGGGATTCGTCTTGAGACCACACCTCCGTCAGAGCCAATCCCTGACGAGAACGAAATTACTCGGCAGGCGATTGTTAACGACCTAGCGCTCATCCAACAGCATGCTGCCCTCAGCGCCGCCGACGTCTCGGACGAGGCGCTGAGCGAATTGCTCTCCTCAATCGAACAGACAGCCGTGGCTCGCCAGGATGCGCTGGGAGGAACGTATGTCTCTGGGCTTCCAGATGCCGGCGATCCAACGGCCAGCGCACAGGACACTGATGCATCATTGCCAATCGTCACGGAGGCTGATCCTGCGTCGACCGCAGCGCGCCTGATCGAATCGGCGGCACGTGTGCGCTCTTCCCTGGACATCGCTGAAGACCCACACCTGGCTCGGGCCGTGGCGGCCCTTGGCGTCTCACATGCGCTTGAGGCTCAACAGTTGATGAAACTGGCCGAGGTGGAGATAGCGGACCCTGAAGCCCTCTTGCCTGGTGAGTGGACGACTTCTGAACCGGTGTTGAGCGATGAGCAGTTCGTTGCGCTCGTGGCGGCCGAAGACTACGCCGGATACGTCTACGAGGTGTCTGCGGCGATGAGGGAGCCGAAATCCCGTACTCGCCTGTTGTCTTACGCCAAACTGCACCGAGATCAGGCTCAGTTGCTTGCCGAGATGGCAGGTGTCTCCCAGACCGCCAACGATCCGCGGCGTATCGCCTACGCCCTTCCTTTTCAGTTGAGTGCCAAGGAACCGGTGGCGACGAACAAGGAGATCGCCACCATCACGCGATCTGTGGAAAAGGATCTTGCCGCCGACTACCTCACGCTGGTTGCCTCGGTGGCTCCCGCCGACCGGGCTCTGCTCTATGATGCGGCCCTCGCCTCCGCACGCCGCGCGCAGACCCTTGGCGCTTCCTTCGATGAGCTCTTCCCACTGATCACAGGGGGCGACGCAATCCACGCCCTGCAGTCAGGCAGCGAGTAGGACTCCCGCTTCACGACGAGTCGGCGACTCTCAGCCCGTCTGCGGTCCCGGCGCAAAGGCTCCACTGTCACAACCGTCTCGTCGGTTGTCCGTCTATAGCGCGCAGCGGAAAAGGGAGGGCCGAAGCCCTCCCTTTTCGCGTAATCGGTGAGGATTACTCGGCGAGTTTCGCTGCAACTGCCGCGGTAATCGTGTTCACGGCATCATCAACAGCGATCTGCTGGGATTCACCCACACGCTCGCGGAACTCGATGACACCATCTGCAAGGCCACGGCCGACAACCGCGATAAACGGCACGCCGTACAGTTCAGCGTCCTTGAACTTCACGCCTGGGGAAACCTTTGGACGGTCGTCGTAGATGACCTCGATACCGCGCGCAGAAAGGCTCTGACCAAGTTTCTCGGCAGCCTCGAACACGGCCTCGTCCTTACCGGTCGCAACGATGTGCACATGCGCTGGTGCAACGTGTGCTGGCCATGCAAGACCCTTGTCGTCGTGATTGGCCTCGGCAAGCGCTGCCATCACGCGCGAGACGCCGATGCCATACGATCCCATGGTGACCACGGCCTGCTTGCCGGACTCGTCGAGCACCTTGAGTCCCAGCGCCTCCGCGTACTTGCGTCCGAGCTGGAAGATGTGACCGATCTCGATGCCGCGAGCGAGTTCGAGCGGACCGGAACCATCCGGTGCTGGATCACCCGCAAGCACTTGGGCAGCCTCGATCGTGGCGTCCGCAACGAAGTCACGACCCAGAACCAGGTCGATGACGTG
>DALZEF010000028.1:0-13548 GCA_031979385.1 Timonella sp.
GGGGTGGAACAGCAGTTCGGATTTGGGGGTTGGCGCGCCCTCGATAGTTGCGATGAGCGCGGACACCGCAGCCTGGGACATGGCTGAGACAGGCTGGCGGATGGTTGTCAACGGCGGGTCAGTAAACCCGATCAACGGTGAATCATCATACCCAATGACCGAGAGGTCGTTTGGCACGGACATCTGCCTCTGGTACGCGGCACGCACCGCGCCGAGCGCCATCATGTCAGAACCGCAGACGATTGCAGTGTGGCCGGAATCGATCAGGTCGTTGGCGGCCGCCTGCCCGCCCTCTACCGTGAACAGGGACGTGGCGACGTGTTCATCCCCATCATTCTGTCCGAGGTGACGTGCCAGCGCATCCTTGAAGCCCTGGACCTTTCGGTGCGCCGTGACGAAGCGCTGCGGGCCGATGGCAAGACCGATGCGGACATGTCCGAGGGACACCAGATGGCGTACCGCCAGTTCCATTGCGGCGACATCATCGCAGGAGATGAATGGCGCCTCAAAAGACGGGGAGAAGCCGTTAATACATGTCATGGCGGTCCCGCGGGATCGTAACTGCTCATAACGTGCGTGGCTGGCGCGCATGTCAGCGTGGAGTCCGGCAACGAACATGATGCCGTCGACCGAGTGTTCCTGCAGCATCTCAATGTATTCGTCCTCGGTGGTTCCACCGGGGGACTGGGTGCATAGCAGCGGAGTGTAACCGCGCTGTGCCAGTAGCCCTTCGATTGTCTGTGCAAACGCAGGGAACACGGGGTTGGTCAATTCGGGAACGACCAGTCCGACAAGTCCCGCAGAACGATCACGGAGTTTTTCAGGTCGTTCGTATCCGAGCACATCAAGGGCAGCGAGAACCGCTTGGCGAGTGTCCGACGCAACGCCAGCTTTGCCGTTGAGTACGCGTGACACGGTTGCGGTTGACACGCCTGCCTGGTCGGCGATGTCCGTCAGCCGTGTTTTGCTGTTGAGCTGGCTGTTGATGATGGGGGACACTTGGACCTCCTCGTCACAAAGTTGGTGCCCTTAAGTCAGTGGTGCGGTGGTGCCAGCGATATGCCTAGTGCCGGTGTGTGCCGCTGTTAATTCACTGCAGCGCAGGAGTGCTGAGTGTGGCCTGCGCTACATTGCTTGCAGAGATTCTTGCAAAATCTTGCAGACAAGTTTCTCTGAGGCAGTCTAGCGCACAAATCGTATGGATTTCACCGATATCAAGGGAAATTCGTCGCTGATCTTGGTGTTTCTGCAAGAACTCCAGCAAAGATTCCCCATCGTTACATGAAAGTTACTGAAACGGCTTGCAAATCTTGCGGGCAACTCGTTACAGTTTTTTCATCAGGGCCCGAGCAAGCTTGTGGGCCTGAAGATTGATTCCCTACCCCATTGGAGAAAAGACGATGCAAAGAAGCATCCCAGCAGTCGCTGCGGCGCTCGGCCTGTCCCTTGTGCTCGCCGCATGCGGTGGCGACAGCACGCCAGAGAACACCACTTCCGAACCAACTGCGGCTGAAACCACGGACGCTCCTGTCGCTTCCGGTTCGATCACCGTCTGGGTTGACGAAACCCGCATCAACGACTTCGAAGCAGTCATCAACAAGTTCGAAACCGAACGCGGCGTTGACGTGGAGGTCGTTCAGAAGGCATCCGGCGACATCCGCACCGACTTCATTCAGCAGGTTCCGACTGGTGAAGGCCCAGACGTCATCATCGGTGCACACGACTGGCTTGGTGAGTTCGTCACCAACGGTGTAGTCGCAACCGTTGAGCTCGGCGACAAGGCCGCAGGCTTCGCAGATGCAGCGGTGAAGGCATTCGCTTACGAGGGCACCAACTACGGTGTCCCATATGCGCTTGAGTCGATCGCCCTCGTACGTAACAACGCTCTCGCTACCGAGACCCCAGCCACATTCGATGAACTGGTGGAACTCGGTAAGGAATCGGGCGCCGACTACCCAGTTCTGCTCCAGCAGGGTGCTGAAGGTGACGCTTACCACATGTACCCACTGCAGACCTCCTTCGGTGCTCCAGTGTTCGAGTCCGAGGCTGACGGTTCCTACACCAAGACGCTCGGCATGAAGGGCGAGGCTGGCGAGGCATTCGCGAAGTACCTCCAGAAGCTCGGCAAGGACGGCGTCCTTGACCCTGCGATCGACGGAGAGATTGCAAAGCAGGCATTCATCGACGGCAAGTCGCCATTCATCGTCACCGGTCCATGGAACATCGCGGACTTCGAGGCAGCAGGTATCGACCTGGCTGTCACCGAAATCCCATCCGCTGGCGGCGAGCCTGCTCAGCCATTCGTAGGTGTCCAGGGTGCATACATCTCCGCCAAGTCGGAAAACCCGCTGCTCGCTAACGACTTCGTTGTCAACTACCTCTCCACCGAGGAAGCAGCGGACACGATCTACGCATCCGGTAACCGCATCCCTGCGCTGACCGCATCGGCTGACAAGATCGACAACGCAACCACCAAGTCCTTCGCAGAGGTCGCTGCTCAGGGTGCGCCAATGCCATCCATCCCAGAAATGGGTTCGGTCTGGTCATTCTGGGGCTCAACTGAGGTAGCGATCATCAACGGCTCAGCCAGCGATGCTGCGAGTGCTTGGAACACGATGAACGAAAACATCGAAGGTGCAATCGCGGGTAACTGATCCCTGATCGCACAGTTCGACCCTCACTCGTTCAGTTTGGGCTGAACGCAATCCTTTTGAACTGCAACCGGGGGCCAGCGAATATCTGGCCTCCGGTTGTGGTGCTTGTGGGAATGTTAGAGAGTCACCTTGAGGGCATGTGCAACAATGCTCCTCGCCGCCACATTTAGTTCTGGTCATTTTAAGGAGAGAAATGACACTCCAGCAGGAGTCGGTCGTACCGCCGGGTTCAGATACTCCCTCTACAGGGTTGGGCCGAATGGATAACTCACCGGCACGTAACTTCAAGCCGGGCTTCATTGTGAAGTTAGCGCTCATGGCGCTTATCAACGCATTCGGCCTATACGGTCTGCTTTCCGCGTGGGCGGTTGATGCCTGGGGCATCTTCACCGGTTTGGTCGTTGCCTTGGTCGCGGCGAACTGGGTGTATTTCTCGCGCCGGGCTATTCCAGGAAAGTACCTCTACCCGGGGCTGCTATTTCTGTTCACGTACCAGTTGTTCACCATGGCGTACACGGGCTATGTGGCGTTTACCAACTACGGTGATGGACACAACTCGACCAAGTCGGACGCGATCTCAGCGATTCTCGCCTACAACGAGACCCGCGTCGAGGGCACCGCAGGTTACCCGCTCGCAGTCGTCGAAGACGAGGATGGAAACCTTGGCTTTGCGATTGTCGAGGACGGCGTGGCCAAGCTAGGAACTGCGGAGCAGCCACTTGAATCGGTTGAGGCAACCGTGGATGGTGGTCGCGTCACTGCAATTGATGGGTACACGGTTCTGCCGTTCGCTGACCTTGCTGCTCGTCAAACCGAAGTGACAACGCTGCGGGTGCCGCTCAGCGAGAACGCTGAAGATGGTTCCCTGCGTACGTTGGATGCAACGAACGCATACGTCTACGAGTCGGTTCTTTCGTACGATGACGCTGCCGACACCATGACCAACCTGGTCACTGGCACTGTGTACACCCCGAACGACCGAGGAAGCTTTGTCTCGGCAGACGGCGAAGAGTTGACTCCTGGATGGCGCGTCTATGTCGGAACCGAGAACTTCACCAAGATGTTCACCGACTCACGGCTCTCCGGCCCGTTTGTGAAGATTGCCCTGTGGACGTTCGCGTTCGCCTTCTTGTCGGTCGCCACCACCTTCGCCCTCGGCCTGGCACTGGCTCTGGTGTTCAACGATCCTCGGGTTCGTGGCCGCAAGATCTATCGCTCTCTCCTGATCCTGCCGTATGCGTTCCCGGGCTTCCTGTCGGCGCTCGTATGGCGCGGAATGCTCAATGAGCGTTTCGGTTATATCAACGAGGTCGTCTTGGGCGGTGCCAACATTCAGTGGTTGACTGACCCGACGCTCGCCAAGATCTCGATTCTGATGGTGAACCTGTGGCTTGGGTTCCCCTACATGTTCCTGATCACGACCGGCGCACTGCAGTCCATTCCGGGTGACGTTCTGGAATCCGCTCGCATGGACGGTGCATCGCCGTGGCGTGTGCTGCGCTCGATCATTCTGCCGCTGCTGATGGTTTCAACGGCACCACTGTTGATCTCGAGTTTCGCGTTCAACTTCAATAACTTCTCGCTGATCTACATGTTGACCGGTGGTGGGCCGAACTTCCAGGGCAGTCCGCTGCTGATCGGTAACACGGACATCTTGATTTCGATGGTTTACTCGGTCGCGTTCGAGTCGGGTGTCAAGCAGTATGGCCTTGCCTCCGCGGTCTCGATTCTGATCTTCATCTTCGTTGGTTTCGTTTCCTGGCTCGGCTTCCGCCGTACCCGTACTCTTGAGGAGCTCTAGACATGGCTACGCACACTCCTGATGCGGACTACATGGAGATCCGCACCGAGACCCTAAAGGGAAAGCAGTGGTTCAAGCAGGTGGGCTGGCGCCACATCGTGGGATTCGCGGGGATCGCATACGCGGTGTTCCCACTGCTGTACGTGCTGTCAACCTCGCTGAAGCCGAACGCCACGCTGACAGGTTCGAACAATCTGTTCTCTGTGATCAAGCCGGATAATTTTGCGGCACTGTTCGACACTGGTTTTGGCACCTGGGCGATCAACTCCTTGGTGATCTCCACTGCAACTGCGGTGGGTACAGTGCTCATGGGTGGTGCCGCGGCCTATGCGTTCTCCCGTTTCCGGTTCTCAGGTCGCCGCCCTGCGCTCACGGCCCTGCTCATCATCCAGATGTTCCCGCAGATGCTCGCAGTCGTCGCGATCTTCCTCCTGCTGCTGTCGCTGCGTGAGGTGTTCCCGTTCTTGGGCGCGAACAACCAGATCGGTCTGATCTGCATCTATCTCGGTGGTGCGCTTGGCGTGAACACCTTCCTGTTGTACGGATTCTTCAACACTGTGCCAACCGAGATCGATGAGGCAGCAAAGATCGATGGTGCGTCGCACGCGCAGATCTTCTGGACCATAATTCTTCGTCTGGTCACGCCGATCCTCGCCGTTGTTGGTCTGTTGTCGTTTGTCGGTACGTATGGTGAGTTCATCATCGCTCGCACGGTGTTGTCGCACCAGTCCAAGATGACCCTTGCTGTTGGTCTGTACCAGTGGGCATCTGACGAACGCAATGCTCCGTGGGGTCTGTTCGCAGCGGGTGCTGTGCTCGCCGCGATTCCGATCATCGTCCTGTTCATGTTCCTCCAGAAGTACATCGTTTCGGGCCTGACCGCAGGGTCCGTGAAGGGTTAAGCGCACGCAATGGCACTCGTATCATCACGCCACCACGATCTCGAACTGACCGACCTGCCGCATCACGATGGCAGTGAAACCTATGTTTCTCAGATCACCCCGCAGTTGGGGGAGACGGTGACCGTGCGGGTACGGGTGCCATTGTCGTTTGCGGAGACCTCCGTTCACGTCCGGGCTGTCCGCGACGGGGAACCACGCCTCTCTCCGGCTCGCCTCGTTGAGGAAACCGAGTGGGAACGTTGGTATGAGGCCGATGTTCTGGTGCACAATCCGGTTACGAACTACCGGTTCTTCTTCGCTCGCCCAGACGACTATGCGTGGCTGAACGGGGAGGGAACGTTCTTCCGGGACGTGCCCGACGCGAGTGACTTCCGCTTGACCGTGCACGCGCCTGCGCCGCAGTGGCTGCACGAGGGCGTTGTGTACCAGATTTTCCCGGACCGCTTCGCCCGGTCCGAAAATGCGGTGGACCTGGCGCAAGCCGATCTACCGGACTGGGTTATCGTCGAAAATGATTGGAACAGCGACCCGATCCCAAGCGGCCCGGGTGTGGCTGAGCACTTCTTTGGCGGTGACCTCGACGGTATCGCCGAGAAGCTCGACTACCTCAAGGAACTGGGTGTGAACACGGTGTATCTGACGCCGGTGTTCCCAGGGCGTTCGAACCACCGCTACGATGCGGCAACATTCGATGAAGTGGACCCGCTGCTCGGTGGCGATTCCGCGTATGCACGGCTTTCAGCGGCCGTGCACGAGCGCGGTATGCGCCTGATGGGAGACATCACCTCAAACCACACGGGTGTCAGCCACGACTGGTTCCGCACCGCACAGGCTGACTCGAGCAGCGATGAACACTCGTTCTTTTACTGGACGGATGAGGAACCGGGGTATGCCTGCTGGCTCGAGCACCCGTCGCTCCCGAAGCTCAACTACCACTCGCAGTTGCTGCGTGAGCGCATGATCGAGGGCCCCGATTCGGTGATCGGGCGGTGGCTGCAGCCGCCGTTCTCGCTGGATGGCTGGCGCGTTGACGTGGCGAACATGACCGGGCGGTGGGGTACCGACGACATGACGCACGATGTGGCCCGTACCATCCGTAAGACCATTAATGACGTCAACCCCGAGTCTTTGCTGATCGCGGAACATTTCCACGACGCAAGCGCCGACCTGGCCGGTGACGGCTGGAACGGCAACATGAATTATTCGGCGTTCACGCGCCCGATCTGGTCGTGGCTGGCTGATCCCGTGAACGAGACGCCCGCGTTTGGGTTGCCTGCCAAGATCAACCGCACGGGCGGTACGGACATGGTGGCTGTGATGCGCCAGTTCAGCTCTGTCGTGCCGTTCAAGGTCAACCGCGATCACTGGAACATGCTCGGCTCGCACGACACGCCGCGCCTGCGCACGCTCGTGGGCGACGACATGATCGAGGTCGCTCTCGGCCTGCTGGTCACGTACCTTGGCAACCCAGTCATCTTCGCCGGCGACGAGGTCGGGCTCGAAGGCATCAACGGCGAGCACGCGCGCAAGACCATGCCGTGGGGTGACCCGTCGCGTTGGGACGATGGCATTCATGCCACCTACCGTGGCTTGTTGGCAGCACGGTCAAGTTCCGCGGCATTGCGCACGGGTGGTTTGCGCTGGGTGCTGATTACCGACGAGACGGTCGCGTATGTTCGCTCGGCTCCGGATGAGTCCGTGCTTGTTGTGGTGTCGCGTTCCGCATTCGACGGTGCTCAGCTGCCAGCCTTGATCGGCTTGGAGTTCGGTGTGGACGCAGCTTCGCTGCTGGACTCACCGGTTACCCTGTACGGTTCGAGCGCTCTTGGATTCGATGGTTCGGTGTACGAACTACCCAAAACCGGCCCTTCTGTCCACATTTGGCGCTTGCGATAACGTATTTTGCCCGCCCATTGGTTTAGGGTGAATACGTGGAAGAACTTGCAGGTACTGGGGGCGGGGGCGGATATTCAGACGCGGACCGCGAACGGTGGGTAGCCGAGGCACCTAAAAACAAGAATCGCACGTCGTTTGAACGCGACCGTGCGCGCATCGTGCACTCTTCTGCTCTGCGGCGTTTGAGCGATAAAACCCAGGTGCTTGGTCCCTCCTCCAACGATTTCATTCGCAACCGACTCACACACACCCTAGAGGTTGCTCAGGTGGGGCGTGAACTCGGTAAATCCCTCGGGTGCGACCCCGACGTGGTTGATGGGGCATGCCTCGCACACGACCTTGGACACCCGCCTTTTGGGCATAACGGTGAGCGCGCTCTGGCAGAGGTCGCCAAGGATATCGGCGGGTTTGAAGGTAATGCCCAGACCCTACGTATTCTGACTCGGCTTGAGGCCAAGGTGTTCTCACCCGTTGGTGTGCCCGCCGGATTGAACCTGACGCGCGCCTCCCTTGATGCGTCCGTGAAGTACCCGTGGGGCTATGACAACCGACCTGATGTGGAGGGCAAACCGACCCGCAAGTTCGGTGTCTACGCTGATGACGTCGAGGTGTTCGAGTGGCTGCGGCAAGACGCGCCCGAGGGTAAGAAATGTATGGAGTCCCAGGTCATGGACTTGGCGGACGATATCTCCTATTCCGTGCACGACGTTGAGGACGCAATTGCTGGCGGCACGTTGGATCTGGCCAAACTGCGGGCCGATGAGGAACGCGAACGCGTCGTTGAACTTGCACAGCAGTGGTACGGGCACAACCATTCCGCCGACGATCTACGGGCCGCACTGGAACGGCTGACTCGGGATAAGTTGCTGACCACAGATTTTGACGGCTCTCGCCGCTCGCTGGCGGTGCTCAAGGATGCCACGAGCCAGCTGATCGGTCGCTTCGCCCAGGCAGCTGAGAAAGCCACCCGTGAAGTGTATGGGGACGGCCCGCTTACTCGATACTCTGCGGAATTGATCGTGCCGCAGGAAACCGACGCCGAGATCCTCGCGCTCAAAGGACTCGCGGTCGCCTACGTCATGGAACCACGGGAACACCAGCGCAACTACATAGATCAGCGCAAGATCATCGAGGACCTCGTGCGTGCCCTTGAGTTCCGTGGCGCAGACGCCCTTGAGCCTGCTTTTCGTGGCGATTGGCATGTTGCCCGAGATGAAGGGGCGAGACTGCGCGTGGTGATCGACCAAGTCGCTTCACTCACTGACGTGAGCGTGCTGCGGTGGCACGAACGCTACTGCCAGACCGGAGAAAACCTACTGTTCTAGGGCAACAGGTTTGTGCTGGACGCTCTGACTGGATGTAAGAGTTTTCCCCCAACGGTGTTCCCACGACCAACATGGTGGTTTTCCCGGATTAGCGTGTTTTTTCTTAGGTAGTAGTTCCGGAAAATCACCATGTTGGTTCTTCCAAGCCCAACACTCGCACGGCTGGGCGTTCCAACTGAACCGTGATGTCGTCGGCAATCAGAGGGGTGCAACGCACCCGCACACCCTGTTCGCCCACAGCGGTTCCTCACAGTGGATGAACAGGACATAGAATGGCAGGCGTGGCAGGGCTAATCAAACGTGAGGATGTCGAAGCGGTACGCGAAAAGTGCCGTATCGAAGACATCGTGGGTGAGCAGGTCACACTCAAAACCGCTGGCGTCGGGTCGATGAAGGGCCTGTGCCCATTCCATGACGAGAAAACGCCGTCGTTCCACGTGCGCCCGCAGGTCGGACGCTGGCACTGCTTCGGTTGCAACGAGGGCGGGGACGTCATCTCGTTCGTGCAGAAGATGGACGGACTGGGCTTCACCGAAGCCGTCGAATACCTCGCCGGACGCGTCGGAATCCAGATCCGATACGAAGAGGGTACCCAACGCCCCGATGAGGCACCCGGACGCCGCCAACGGCTACTCGAAGCGCACCGCGTCGCCGCCGCCTACTATCAGGAACAACTCAATTCTCCGGAAGCCGAAACCGCGCGACGGTTCCTGACCGAACGCTCGTTCACTGCTGCCGACGCCGCGCACTTCGGGATCGGATACGCGCCCAAAGGGTGGGACAACCTGTACAGGGCACTCCGGCAAAAGGGATTCACCGACCAAGAACTCCTTATCGGTGGCCTCATGTCGCAGGGGAACCGCGGCGTATACGACCGGTTCCGTGGACGGCTCGTGTGGCCCATTCGCGAAGTCACCGGTGACACCATCGGGTTCGGTGCCCGGCGCCTCTACGACGACGATCAGGGGCCAAAATACCTCAACACCCCCGAGACCCCGCTGTACAAGAAGTCCCATGTGCTCTACGGAATCGACCTCGCTAAACGAGAGATCGCCAAGAACAAGCGCGTAGTCGTCGTCGAGGGATACACCGACGTCATGGCCGCGCACCTATCCGGTGTCACCACCGCCGTAGCAACCTGTGGAACCGCATTTGGTTCCGACCACGTACGGTTCGTTCGGCGTCTGCTCGGGGATATGAACGCCGGGGGAGGCGTCCGGCTCGCTGGAGGTGGCTCCCAAGGTGGCGAAATCATCTTTACGTTCGACGGAGATGCGGCGGGCCAGAAAGCCGCCATGCGTGCCTTTGGCGAGGACCAAAAGTTCTACGCCCAAACCTTCGTGGCCGTCGAACCATCCGGCATGGACCCCTGCGACCTCCGCATGAACAAAGGATCGCAAGCAGTCCAAGCACTCGTGGACGGTCGCCAACCGCTGTTCGAGTTCGTGATCAAGACAACGCTCAAGGACTACAACCTCGACACCGCCGAAGGGCGTGTGGGGGCACTGCGCGCGTGCGCACCTATCGTTGCCTCCATCCGCGACAACGCCCTGCGGCCCGAATACACCCGGCTGCTGACTGGCTGGCTTGGCGTCGACTCCGACTCCGTTTCCCGTGCCGTTGCCTATGCGGTCAAGGACAGCCGTTCGGGTGCTTCCGGGGTTTCCGCTGGGCGTCCCGCTGCTTCCGGTAGTGGTGCTGGTGTTTCTGGTGCTGCGACCCAGGACGTTGCCGAGTCAAGTTTTGGCATTTCCCGTCCCGATTTACGCGACCCCGTTGCACGCCTTGAAAAGCAGACCCTTGAAGTCATCCTGCAACTTCCGCACGCGGTGTTCGCGCAGGTTGTTGACTCACTACCGCCTGAGGCGTTCGTTGTGCCCGCTTGGCGCGCAGTGTATGAGGCGATCCGCGCCGCAGGTGGACTTGCGCAGGCACACCAGATGGAGGTTGGCGACTGGATCACCCTCGTACTCGAGCAAGCGATCGAACCAGTTCAGGTGCTCATCAACGAGTTGGCGGTATCGCCGCTGCCAGAAGACCGTCCCGAAGCCATTGACGCCTATGCGCAGGGCATCACTCGGGCGTTCCTGGACATGGGTATCACCCGACAAATCGGTGACGTGAAGAGCCGCCTGCGCCGCTCAGATCCCACCACTGACCCCGTTGGCTATGAGGCCATCTATCGGGCGCTCCTCGAACTCGAGGCACAGCGCCGCATCCTGCGCCAAGAACAAATGGACTGAAGTTCCACTCGCTCTTGGGATTCTGCGCGCTTTGGGTGTTGCGGCCTAGTTGGTGGTGCTGCTGTGGTTTGTGGCAACAGTGTCGATGCGTCCGTAACACTGGTCTTGTGATTGGCGACGATCTGGTTGCGTTGTTGTGTTCACGTTACGTGCACCTTGTGCCCGATTATGCAGCGTCTGGCCTGCACAGTGTTTCGGTGTGGCGGAGGTTACGGTCCCAGGATTGGCGTTGCGGGGTGGAAGTGTAGTTAACTTAATTCTGCGGCCATCACAGCGGTGAGGAAACGCCCGGTCCCATTCCGAACCCGGTAGCTAAGCTCACCAGCGTCGATGGTACTGCACTCGGGAGGGTGTGGGAGAGTAGAACGTGGCCGCACTTAGACTTTATATAAAGAACGAGGATTCCTAATGGTGGGGGTCCTCGTTTTTGTTATGCGCAGATTCGTCGCTCTGTTCCCCTGTAACTCTCACTGGCCCTTGGAGATACCGGCAAGAACCACCCCCTGATCCAACTCAATCGTGGCGCGGTCGAGTTGGTGAAGCGCCCTTGGTTTGTTGGAGGCTCCAGAGTTACGGATGGAGAATGGAGCCATGGCCCAACACAAAAACAAGCGACGCCGCTACTGGGCTGAAGAG
Source organism: Timonella sp. (assembly GCA_031979385.1). Lineage (GTDB taxonomy): Bacteria > Actinomycetota > Actinomycetes > Actinomycetales > Cellulomonadaceae > Timonella. Next base: position 11,458 of record DALZEF010000028.1, read on the forward strand.
AATGCCTCTGCGGTCCGAATGGTGCGCACACTTCGCGTGGAGCTCGACACGAGCCAGGATACGACATCGCGCGTGGCTAAGCAGTTCGGCTACGGGTTCGAGTCGGTACGGGCGTGGGTGCGCCAGGCTGACATCGATGACGGTGTCAAAGCGGGGTCACGACCGACGATCAAACATGCATGCGTGAGCTTGAGCAAGAAGTGCGTGAGCTCAAGCGTGCCAATGGAATCCTGACACGTGCCGCGTCTTTCTTCGGGGCGGAGCTCGACCGCCAACATCGCAACTAGTGCGATTCATCAACGCGAACAAGGACGGCGTCGCCGCCGGTCGTCGCCTCGGGGTCCAGCGCATCTGCAAGGTATTGCGGTTGGCCCCGTCCACGTATTACGCCGCGAACGGTAGGCCGGCATCAGCCAGGCAGTTCTGCGATGCGGAGGTCGCGCGGCAGGCATCTTCTCGACCTGCGTTGCCACAGCGATGCGGGCAGTCAATTCACGTCCATTCGTTATGGGGAGCGCCTTGCCGAGGTCGGGGCGACGCCCTCGATCGGGACCTACGATAACGCCCGCGCTGAGACGGTGAACGGCTATTACAAGGCCGAACTCGTGCGCGGGCCGGCAAAATCGGGGCCGTGGGAAACGGTCGATGATCTCGAGGTCGCGACGCTGGGGTGGGTGTACTGGCACAACACTGCGCGGCTGCATGGCTATTTCGGTGATGTGCCTCCCGCGGAGTTCGAGGAGTCGTTTTATTCTGGGGTTACCAGCGCCCAAGAACTGGTTGAAATCACATGAGTTGAGTCTCCACTTAACCCAGGGCGAATCAGGGGCACTCGAATGACAAGATCACACGTGACTACTACATTGAGCGGGATGTTGAGGTCGTTGACGCTACCCGACAGCTAGAGAACTTTGGTTTTTGATTAGGGTCGGTTAGAGGTCGGCAAAGGGGTAGGGGCGGCTTCCGCTGATATCGGAAACTGCCCCTGAACTGTGTGTTTGGTGCCCCAAGCAGGACTTGAACCCGCGACCAAGGAATTATGAGTTCCCTGCTCTAACCAACTGAGCTATTGGGGCGTGCACCATGGCTAGCGGATCGAGTGATCGTTCGTGGTGCATGTATAGGTTAGCGCTTTTTGCAACTGTTGTTTGTCAGCATCTCGCACTAACGTGGAAAGTATGTTTCGTAGAAAAGTCGCCCTGCCAGATCCTGTTCGTCGCCAAATCCGCGAGATTACAACGGAACGGGTGCTCGCGTTGGCGCACGGGCAGCATGCAAGCCTCATCGACGAGGGCGAGGAATCGGCGAATGTTGCACATGCCACAGTCGAGGATTCTCCGGCTGAGACGCTCGAATACGTTGTCAGCGATGTCAAGGTAACCGTGGCGGCCACGGCTAGGCGGTTGATCGCTGTGGCCTCTGGTGTGGGTGGGGAATCTGGTTCCGTTGAGGGTTTCTGGTGGCATGAGATTGACCGTGCGTCTTGGGTCGCCGAAGAGCGAATCATCAGGGTGTCATTCACCACAGCAGATGAGGAGCTCATCCTGCAGGTTGGAGTTGACCTTCCCATGGAGTTCCTGTCGATTCTGCGTGACAGGGTGGAGAACTCGGTTGTGTTGAGCGAGACGATTGCGCTTACTTCCGCGGAAAACGTGCGGGTTGCTGTGCGTCGTGATGAGGTCGGAGATATCTTCGTGGAGGTGCTCTATGATGACGGAATCGATCCGAACCACCCTGTTGTGATGAAGAAGGTGGCGCCTGTCGTTGCGCGGCTACGTGAAGTGTCCGGTGCGCGCTGAAAAACCTGCTACAGTTTTATCTGTTGCTTTTCGCGCGGCACGGATCTGGTGTCCGTGTGGCCGGTGAGGAGCGGTTACTGGGGTCCTTGTGGATTTCGGTTTCATGCACCGATTCGGTAAAGTGAAGGGCGTATTCCCGCGTAGCTCAGCGGCAGAGCATCCGACTGTTAATCGGACGGTCACTGGTTCGAATCCAGTCGCGGGAGCGATATAACTGAATAGTCGTATCACATACGATCCCGCGTAGCTCAGCGGCAGAGCATCCGACTGTTAATCGGACGGTCACTGGTTC
>DALZEF010000028.1:13648-31307 GCA_031979385.1 Timonella sp.
GAATCCAGTCGCGGGAGCAATCAAGACCCGAGTGCTTCACTCGGGTTTTTGTTTTACCCAGCGAGCTGTCATATTCCTGTCAGGAATCACCTGTTTCGAAGAGACCGGTTTGTCCACGATGGGACCTGTTTCGTGGGACAATGGTGCGCATGGCGATTAGAGAGATTAGAACTGTTCCGGACCCGGTCCTTCGTACCAAATGCGAAGAAATCACCACCATTGATGCTCGGATCAAGGGTCTAGTTGAAGATCTCCTCGAAACTGTGGATATGGAAGGCCGTGCTGGTCTCGCTGCCAACCAGATCGGCGTGAATCTGCGGGCATTTTCATGGAACATCGACGATGAAATTGGCTATATCCTGAACCCGCGGATCGTGGAGCTTTCCGAGGACCGCTTCCAGGAGGGCGACGAGGGGTGTCTCTCAGTCCCGACTCTGTGGTATCCAACCAAGCGTGCATGGTATGCCCGTGTCGAGGGAATGGACCTCGACGGTAAGACGCTTGTCGTTGAGGGAACTGACCTCATGGCCCGCTGCCTGCAGCATGAGGTGGATCATCTTGAGGGCATGCTGTACCTCGATAGGTTGGAGCGGGCCGTGCGCCGTAAGGCTATGCGTGACCTGCGCGAATCGCTCTAGGGGAAATATCCGCCAGTTAGATTGATCTGGCGCTTCTGCGCCAAGTGAGGCATCATAGGTGGCAGGGTTATTTAATCGTGACCTTTGTAGACGCTTTTATTAGCGAAAGCGGCTCAAGCCACGCGTATATTGCCCGAATAACCAGTTAGGTGTTTCTTCGTTGCTTGAGGACGTAGGGGAAGACGGCCCTCAACCAAGGAGGAACATATGACGGGTGTTTTGACGCGCGGTGTTTTCTTCGTGCACTCTGCTCCTCGAGCGATGTGTCCACACGTGGAGTGGGCTGTGGAGCAGGTTATTGGCGCGCCCGCACATTTTGACTGGATCGATCAGCCAGCCGCGCCTGGCATGGTGCGCACCGAGTTTTCGTGGCAGGGCAAGCAGGGCAGTGGTTCCAAGATTGTCTCGGCGTTGCGAGGGTGGGATCACCTGCGCTTTGAGATCACTGAGGACCCTTCTTTCGGTGCTGACGGCTCTCGCTGGAGCCACACGCCGTCTCTCGGCATCTTCCACGCCAACATGGACATGCACGGCAATATCGTGGTTTCCGAGGCCCGTATCCGTGCCGCGATGGAACACTCCCACGATGCGTACCGTATGCGACGTGAGCTTGATCTTGCTCTGGGAACCGCATGGGATGAGGAACTCGAACCGTTCCGCTACGCAGGGGATGGCGCGCCAGTGCGCTGGTTGCATCAGGTCGGCTGATTGGATGACGAGTTCGCGGCCTGATAGCGCGGAATTGGTGCATCGCTGACATCTCAATTGACGTCGAGCGGGTCGGCGCCCATTATGGGTGCCGACCCGCTCGTCGTCAATATGGGTGCTGAACGCTTACCATCAGGGCCATGAGAGGGTAATCCCGCCATGGCATCAGTTGTGCACTGCGCATACAGCAAAGCGCCCACCCAAGCAGAGGCTTGGGTAGGCGCCCGCAAAAACCTAAGCGTTCTGGACTACCAGCGCAACGTTGTGGCCACCGAAACCAAACGAGTTGTTGATCGCGGCGATATCGCCGTCGCGCAGTGCGCGCGGGGTGTCCCGAACCAGGTCGAGGGTGAGTTCTGGGTCTGGGTCCGACACGTTGATCGTTGGGGGAGCGGTGCGCTCGGACACGGCGAGCACGGTGAAAATCGTTTCGAGCGCGCCAGCGCCACCGAGCAGGTGACCGGTCATCGACTTGGTCGCCGAGAGCGCCACGTGGTCCGCGTCGTCGCCAAGAACGCCGCGAATTGAGCGAGCCTCAATGAGGTCTCCAACTGTGGTCGAGGTTGCGTGTGCGTTGACGTGGACAACGTCAGTGGCAGTTACGCCCGCGTTAGCGAGAGCGTCCTTCATCGCACGGATCTGGCCGTCACCAGACGGCTCAGGCGAGGTGATGTGGTAGCCGTCAGCGCTCAGTCCAACGCCGCCGATCTTGGCGTAGACCTTGGCGCCGCGAGCTGCTGCATGTTCAGCGGACTCAAGGACAACGATTCCGGAACCCTCGCCGATGACGAAGCCGTCGCGGTTGATGTCGTAGGGGCGCGATGCGCCGGTTGGGTCGTCGTTGCGTAGCGAAAGCGTACGGGACGCAGCGAACGCGGAGATAGGCATTGGGTGGATGGTCGCTTCGGTTCCACCGGCGATGACCACGTCCGCGCGGCCGGAACGGATCATCTCGACACCGTAGCCGATTGCCTCGGCACCGGATGCGCATGCGGATACGAGAGCGTGTGCGCCCGCCTTGGCACCAAACTCGAGTGATACAAAGCCGGTTGGGGAATTGGGCATAAGCATGGGAACGGTCATTGGGAGAACGCGGCGTGCGCCCTTCTCACGCAGGGTGTCCCAGGCGTCGAGGGTCGTCCAGATTCCACCGATGCCGGAGGACACAACGGTTCCAAGGCGGGTACCGTCGATCTCCGGTGCGCCAGCATCCTTCCAAGCCTCGCGGGCCGCGATGATCGCGTACTGCGTGGATGGGTCCATGCGCTTGATCTCGGGGCGGGTCAGAACCTCTTCTGGGTTGACCGCAATGGTTGCAGCGAAGTTGACGGGCATGCCGTACTTTTCAGCCCAGTCGTTGTCGAAGGTGCGGGCACCCGATTGACCGGCCAAAGCTGAAGCCCAAGTTGATGCCACGTCTCCGCCGAGTGGCGTGGTGGCGCCCAGTCCGGTGACAACGACTTCTGGAACGGAGGACATGTTCATCTCCTTGAATGTGTGTGGGGCAGTGCTTACAAAGATGGGAGCGGAGATGCTCCGCTCCCATCAGTTACGTCAGGCTGCTGCCGAGACGATGAAGTTAACAGCGTCGCCGACGGTAACGAAGTCCTTCGCAGCGTCGTCTGGGATGGTGACCTCGAACTTGTCCTCTGCGTGGGTCACGATGGTCATGATCGACAGCGAGTCAATGTCCAGGTCATCGACGAACGACTTGTCAGCGGTGATGTTGTCTACTGGAAGGCCGGTCTCTTCTGCAACGATCTCTGCGAGGCCAGCGAGGACGTCCTGTTCGGTGTAAGCCATGATTGCTCCTTGGGTTTCTTTTACTTCAGGTGAAATGGTAGTGCCCTATGGGAGGACGACTACCTGTGCGGCATAAACAAGGCCAGCACCAAAACCGATCTGCAGGCAGATGTCGCCTGATTTCGCTTGACCCTCTTGGAGAAGACGGTCGGTAGCTAGTGGGATGGATGCCGCTGACGTGTTTCCGGTATCAGCGATGTCGCGTCCCACAACGACAGACTCGGGAAGTTTGATTTGCTTGATCAATTGGTCGATGATCCGCATGTTTGCTTGGTGAGGTACGAATACGTCGATGTCGTCGGGGGTGAGCCCGGCGGCCTCGATCGCCTCAAGGGCGACTGGTGCCATCTTAAAGCTTGCCCACTTGAAAACGGATGGGCCATCCTGTCGGAGGGTTGGCCAGCCTGCCTCTGGGTTTTCGCGCAACTCGCTCCACTCATGCGTTTGCGAGATTGCCTCGGCGCGTGATCCGTCCGATCCCCAAACGGTTGGGCCGATGCCAGGGGTGTCGGATGGGCCGACGATAGCCGCTCCCGCGCCGTCTCCGAGGAGGAACGAGATCGAACGGTCGGTTGGATCGATGAAGTCGCTCATCTTCTCCGCGCCGATGACAAGTACGTATTTGGCTGCTCCTGATCGGACCAGTGCATCGGCCTGCGCGATGCCGTAGGTGTACCCGGCGCATGCGGCGGAGATGTCGAATGCTGCGGCTGGGTTGGCGCCTACGCGGTCTGCGACGATTGCCGCCGCGGATGGGGTCTGTGCGAAATAGGTTACTGTCGACATGATGACCGCACCGATTTCCTGTGGGTCTAGTCCAGAACGCTCGATTGCCTGCTTGGCGGCACGTTCTGCGAGGTCGACCACGGTTTCCTCTGCAGTTGCCCGGCGACGCGTGATGATGCCGGTACGCTGTTGAATCCACTCGTCGGAGGAGTTGATTGGTTCTGCGATCTCGTCATTGGTGACAACGTTGACTCCGCGATCAACACCGTAGGAGACGATGCGCGAGTAGGCCGATCCGATGCTTGGGGTGATGGTAGCCATGTTCAGTTTCCCGTTCCGTGTGCGGCCACAAAGGCACGTGCTTCTTCAACATCCCCCGCCGACTTCACAGCGAAGCGTTCGATGTCCGGCAGGGAACGCTTGGCGATTCCGGTGAGGACTCCACCGGGCGCAAGTTCGAGGATTCCGGTGACGCCGAGCGCCTTGAGCTCCTCTTGGCACAGGTCCCAACGCACGGGGGAAACGATCTGGTTTGCCAAGGCTCCCAGCACCACGCGTGCGGTGCCGTGCCCATGTGTCCCACCGGTGAAGGCTTTGCCATCCCGGTTGGACAGGAAGGAAATCTGGGGATCAGTTGCAGCCCAATCCGCAGCGATTGGGGAGAACTGTTCGAATGCGCCGTTCATGTAGTGGGTGTGGAATGCGCCGGCTACCTTGAGGGGCATGACACGGGCGCGGGCCGGCGGGTTCTGGGCGAGGGTCTCAAGGCCTTCGAGTGACCCTGCTGCGACGATCTGCCCTGCTGCGTTGACGTTTGCTGGGGTGAGTCCAGCAGCCTCGATTGCCGCGAGGACTTCCTCGGCTATGCCGCCGACGACAGCGGACATACCTGTTGGAGTGGCTGCCGCAGCCTCCGCCATGAAGCGTGCACGGTGTGAGACCAGGTCCACGGCGGACGCGTCTTCTACGACCCCCGCGACCGCTGCCGCTGCGAACTCGCCAACCGAGTGTCCAGCGGTGACCGCAACGCTCTGGGTTACCTGGGTCGCGTCGCCAACGATTGCTCGCAGCGCAATGAGGGAAGAAGCGACGATGAGCGGCTGGGCTACCGCGGTGTCGCGGATGGTGTCCGCATCTGATTCGGTTCCGTGCGCCACGAGATCGATGCCGCTGCGGGTCGAGAACTCTTCGAGTTGTTCACGCACCGCAGGCAGTTCAAGCCACGGTACAAGCATTCCTGGGGTCTGAGAGCCCTGTCCCGGGCAAACTACTGCAAGCACGTTTCAACTTTGCCGTACGCGAGGCAATTTTGCGAGGTACCGACGCGCACAAGCCTCACCCAATGTTTTGTATGTACCCCACAAAAGCATGGGGTGTTCGGATATATTCACAGGCTAAAAGACCGCTGCTTCGATGCTAGTGCGCCTCAGATTTTGTGACAAGGCGCAAAATCCTAATTCTCGACGAGTCCCTGCCTACAGGTCGACAGGCAGCCTTCCAGCGGCGAGGGCCACCTGCAAGACGAATGATTCACGGGCATCGAGGGGATCCCAGCCCGTTAGTTCGGCGACCTTGCGAAGGCGATAGCGGACAGTGTTGGGGTGGACGTACAGGTCGCGTGCCGCACCTTCAAGGGAGCGTCCGGTTCCAAGATATGCCGAAAGGGTCTCAAGTAGCGCGCCACCGGATTGCTGTAGCGGTTCGAATGCCTGGGCGACGAGCGAGGATCGGGCGAGAGGGTCACCGATCAGCATGCGTTCGGGGAGCAGTTCATCCGCGGCGACTGGACGTGGCGCACCCGGCCAGGCAGGTACCGCCTCGAGTCCTGCGAGAGCAGCGGACGCAGAACGTGGGGCATCGTCGAGTCCGGCGACGACGGGTCCAATGATGATCGGGCCCTGTCCGAATCGTCCTTCGAGCAGTCCTGCGGCGGAGAAGAGATCACCATCTCCTCCGAGTACGAGAACGATCCGGTCGCCTTGGATACCCACAAGCACGTCCTGCACAAGACGACGGGCTGCGCGGCGCAAGTCGGCGGCACGGAGATCATCGAAGCCCGGCGGAGTCGTCCCCACGATCACGATGGCCTTGCCGACCCCACTCCAGCCGAGGGCGGAAACTCGCGATCGTAGGGAGCGATCCCGATCTCCGCGGACGATTGCGTCAACGACAAGCGCTTCGAGCCGGGCATCCCAAGCCCCGCGTACCTCGGCTGCTCGTGCGTAGACCTCCGCTGCCTCAAAAGCGACTTCACGCGAGTAGCGCAGAACCGCCTCTTTGAGGGTCTGCTCGTTACCGGGAACTGCGAGTCGGTCAGAGTACACCTCGACCACCTCAACCACGCACCGGACGATCTGGAGCGTGTGCTGCAAGGAAATTGAGCGGGTGAGATCTGGCGGCGCGGCGGCAAACATTTCACCGGCGCTTTGAATACCTAGTTCGGGGTGGGTGTACCAGTTGATGAATGAGGTGATACCGGCCTCGGCAACCCGTCCGACCCAACTGCGGTCGTCCTTGGGGAGGGCGCGATACCAGGGGAGCGCCTCATCGAGCTTCTTGAGTGCGGCTGAGGTGAGTAGACCCGAACCGTCCTTCACCCGCTGTTGATCTTCCGCAAGACTGTCAGTTGCTGCAGACCCATTGGTGGTATCGCGGTTTTTCATGGCCTAAGCATACGGTGAAGTTGTGGAGAACCGACAAAGGCGCGAGGATTTTGTATCATTAGGTGAGTTGGCCCCCGCAATTTCCTCCAAGAAACGCCAAAGAGAGAGTATTGTCTAAGTATGGCCATCATGCCCCGAATCAGAAAACTGCTCTCGCGTTCTTCCTCGGCATCAACGGTCGGATTGCGCAGAGAGTCGCCACACACCCACAATGCGGATGTTGTGCAGGAGGACGCGCTGCGCGCACAACTTGCAGACGACCCCAACAATCAACTGGCATTCAACGCACTCCTTGAACTGGTCGTGCGCAACTGTGCGGACGAGGGATCGGAGAACGAAGATCCGCTCATCGCACTCCAAGACGAGGCAAGTTACGCCGAAAAGCGCACCATGAGTGCCTGGGCACTGGCGGAGGAATTCTCCGGACACCCCAAGGCGTGGTTCCCACTGACTGAGCTTGCCCGGCTCTCAATTGACGTTGATCCAGATGAAGCCATTAGACGTCTCACTGCGGCCATCGCCAGAGACCCACACGGTGAGGCTCTCGCTGTTGCGGTAAAACTGCTTGCTGAGACTGGTCGCAGCCACGAGGCCTACAACATCGCGATGGGTCACTGGAAGTCACGCGAACATATACCAGCGGCTGGAGTCGCGGTTGTACGTGCTGCTCTTCTCAGCGACAAGCGCATGGAAGCGGAAGCCGCCCTGACCGAACTCCTGGGTCACGCATCGGCTGCAGAGATCAGCGAGATCGATCCAGACCTGATCGATGAGGTGCGCGGAGTACATCGCTCCTAGCCGGGAACACAGCGTGCCGTGACTGTGCACTGGGCGGTGACTGCTCGTCGCCAATCCTGGAAGCAGGCGTGCCGACGACCCGGCCGCATCCAAGACAGCATCAGCGAATCCCGCTTGGCTCGCACACCGCATCTCGTTTGCGGACAAACCGGCACTCGCAATACGTGAGAGTCGTCTCCACACACCCGCAAATCCACACTGCCAGTGTGAGTGCGTGCAGACAAAAACCCCACACAAAAGCCCCACACAGCCTGATGGCTGTGTGGGGCTCCTTTGCTCCCTGGGGGATGCCTATCAGGCCTCGCCACCGGCGTTGCCGGACGTACCAGCGTTCACGTTGTGCAGGTCGTACTTCGCGATAGCCTGCACGTGAGCGTCCGCTGAGACCTCGCCGCGACGGGCAAGTTCCTGAAGCGTCCGCACCACGAGTGATGGACCATCGATCTTGAAGTAGCGGCGAGCGGCGGCACGGGTGTCGGAGAAACCGAAACCGTCAGCACCGAGCACAGCGTAGTCGCCAGGAACCCACTTGCGGATTTGATCCTGTACGAGGTGGTCGTAGTCAGAGGTTGCAAGGAATGGACCCTGAGCATCCTTCAACTTGGTGGTCAGGTATGCCTCGCGAGCAGGCTGCTCTGGGTGCAGGAAGTTGTGCTGGTCCGCGGCGATACCGTCACGGCGCAACTCGTTCCATGAGGTGACTGAGTAAACGTCAGCGGATACGTTCCAGTCTTCGCGCAGCAACGTCTGTGCCTCGAGAGCCCATGGCACACCGACACCAGAGGCTAGGAGGTTGGCACGTGGGCCATCACCCTCGCCGACCGAGATGCGGTGGATACCGCGGAGGATACCCTCAACGTCTACGTCCTCAGGCTCAGCAGGCTGGACCATCGGCTCGTTGTACACGGTCAGGTAGTACATGACGTTCTGGTCGCGGCCGTCCGAACCGTCACCATACATACGCTCGATGCCATCGCGCACGATGTGGCGGATCTCGTAGCCATAGGCGGGGTCGTACTGAACGATTGCGGTGTTCGTGCCAGCGATCAGTGGTGAGTGACCATCAGCGTGCTGCAGGCCCTCACCGGTCAGGGTGGTGCGACCTGCGGTTGCACCGATGATGAAACCACGGGTCAACTGGTCACCAGCGGCCCAGAACTGGTCGCCTGTGCGCTGGAAACCGAACATCGAATAGAAGATGTAGAACGGCACGAGGTGCTGACCGTGCGTCGCGTACGAGGTGCCAACAGCCTGGAACGCCGCAGCCGAACCGGCCTCGTTGATACCAGTGTGCATGATCTGGCCAGCCTCGGACTCCTTGTAGGAGAGCATGAGGTCGCGGTCCACAGCCATGTAGTTCTGGCCGAGCGTGTTGAAGATCTTCGCCGATGGGAAGATCGAGTCCAAACCGAAGGTGCGGGCCTCGTCAGGGATGATCGGAACGATGCGTGGCCCGAACTCCTTGTCCTTGATGAGGTCCTTGAGCAGACGGACGAACGCCATCGTCGAGGCGACCTCCTGGTTGCCCGAACCACGCTTGAGAACCTCGTAGGACTTGGCCTCTGGAAGTTTCAGCGGCTCAGGGTTTGCACGACGCTCTGGCACGAAACCACCGAGTTGGCGGCGGCGCTCCAGCATGTACTGGATTTCCGGCGCGTCCATACCTGGGTGGTAGTACGGAGGTTCGTATGGGTTTGCTTCCAAGACCTCGTCAGAGATTGGAATGTGCAGGGTGTCGCGCAACGTCTTAAGCTCATCGAGCGCAACCTTCTTCTTCTGGTGGGTTGCGTTACGACCAGTGAATGCGGAGCCGAGCTTGTAGCCCTTGATGGTCTTGGCGAGGATTGCCGTTGGCTGACCGGTGTGGTTACGGGCAGCGGTGTATGCGGCGTAGATCTTGCGGTAGTCGTGTCCACCGCGCTTGAGAGCCCAGATCTCGTCATCGGTCATGTTTTCCACGAGCTTCTTGGTCCGTGGGTCACGGTTGAAGAAGTTCTCGCGGACAAACGCGCCGTCGTTTGCCTTGTAGGTCTGGTAGTCGCCGTCTGGGGTGACGTTCATGAGGTTGACAAGAGCACGGTCCTTGTCAGCGTTGAGTAGGACATCCCACTCACGGCCCCAGATAACCTTGATGACGTTCCAGCCGGCACCCTTGAAGAACGCTTCGAGTTCCTGGATGATCTTTCCGTTACCGCGAACCGGGCCGTCCAGACGCTGGAGGTTGCAGTTCACCACGAAGGTCAGGTTGTCGAGCTGCTGCTGCGCGGCAAGCTGGAGCATACCGCGTGATTCTGGCTCGTCCATCTCACCGTCGCCGAGGAACGCCCAAACGTCCTGCTGCGAAGTGTCCTTGACGCCGCGGTTGTGCAGGTACTTGTTGGTCCACGCCTGGTAGATCGCCGAGGCTGGGCCAAGACCCATCGACACGGTTGGGAACTCCCAGAAGTCAGGGAGTTGGCGTGGGTGTGGGTAGGAGGGCAGTCCGTGACCGAAACCGCCGTGCGAGTGCTCCTGGCGGAAACCATCGAGCTGGTCTGCGCTCAAGCGGCCCTCAAGGAAGGCGCGAGCGTAGACACCGGGGGATGCGTGACCCTGGAAGTAGATCGAGTCACCGCCGCCTGGGTGGTCCTTACCGCGGAAGAAGTGGTTCAAGCCGATTTCGTAGAGGGTGGCAACCGAAGCGTAGGAGGAGATGTGTCCACCGACGCCTACGCCCGGGCGCTGTGCGCGGGTCACGAGCACCGCGGCGTTCCAGCGGATCCACGAGCGATACTTACGCTCAACGTTCTCGTCGCCAGGGTAGTAAGGCTCGTCGTGCACACCGATCGTGTTGACGTACGGGGTGGTGACGGGGTTTGGAATGGAAACGCTACGTTCACGTGCACGCTTCAACAGGTTAAGCAGGATGTATCGGGCTCGAGGTCCACCCGCTTCATCAATCAGCCCGTCCAGCGACTCAACCCACTCAGCGGTTTCCGCAGGGTCAATGTCTGGGACTTGGCTAAGAAGACCGTTAATTAGCGGCCCGGATTCTTCGTACGCAGCCACAGCCATCCTCACTACTCGTGGAGCTACAGGGGGTGCCCCGTTGCTCGTCTTTCCGGCCTTTTGCGCGGGTGCGACTCGGATGTCAGTGTCGCCGCTCCCGCCGCCGGTTTCTTTCATTCTTGTCACACTTCCCCCTCATTTCCACTTTGTGGCCGGGAAATATGACGTGACATTCGTGACACCCGCAGAATTCTGCGGTTTTGCCCTAGATTATTGGGCAGGTTTTTCTGACTGTGCGCACGTACATGTCCCACCTTTGGGCATGAGGTGGCTCACCTTTCAGCGGTGAACTCGACCGTTTGTGTCCCATCTCGACCGTGACGCGGTCGAGATGGGACACAAACGGTCGAGTTCGATGAGGAGAGGGCTGGGCGTCACAGCCGAACCAAAACGACTCGTCGGAAATAAATTATGCGACATTTGCGGTGTTTTCTTGCCACAATCCCTGCCGATGGCCGATTCTTAAGTTAGGTTTGCGTCTAGGCGCCTCCAAGGATCGTCCTTGGTCGTATGTGAAAGGAATTGCATCACAGTGGCAGCGAATGCTGACTCGCAGGTTATCGACCGTCTTGGGTTTCAACCTGGGTTCGTAGTACAAGAGTTCGGTTGGGCAGATGACGTCGATGACGATCTGCGTGAGGCCATTGAGGATCTCACCGACAACGAGTTGGCTGACGAGGACTTCGACGATATCGCCGATGGCGCCATCGTCTGGTACCGCGACGAGGACGGCGACCTAGTTGACCTCCTTGTCGACGTGCAGGCGGCTCTCGAAGACGGTGCGGCTATCTGGATGTTCTTCCCCAAGCCGGGCCGTGACGGCCACGTGGACCACAACGAGATCCAGGAAGCGGCTCAACTCGCAGGCATGAACGCGACCTCGACCTTCTCGATCGCCGACGACTGGTCCGCAACCAAGCTCTCCTATCGTGGACGCGGCAAGTAATGTCCGTAGCGGTTGGCTCCGTCGCACCAGATTTTGAACTCAAGAACAACCACGGCACCCCAGTTCGCCTGAGCGAGTTGCGGGGGAGCAGAGTTTTGGTGGTGTTCTTCCCATTCGCGTTCTCCGGCATTTGCACGGGGGAGTTGTGCGAACTACGCGACAACATCTCCCTGTTCGAGCGCGACGACGTCACCCTACTCGCAGTCTCATGCGACCCGATGTTCACACAGAAGGCGTGGGCCGAGCAGGAGAACTACTCGTTTGATTTGCTGTCGGACTTCTGGCCGCATGGCGCGGTGGCCCGCGAGTACGGGGTGTTCGACGAGGACAACGGCCTTTCGATCCGTGGCTCCTTCCTTATCGACGAGGAAGGCGTTGTCCGCTGGGCGGTAGTGAATGGGCGCGGCCAAGCCCGCGACTTCGCAGGATACCGCGAGGCGCTCGCAGCTTTGTAGTCTCGCGTGTGCAGCGCTTCAGTTTGATCTGGATGCGCGTTCCAGTGTGGATTTTTGCTCTGCATTTTGACTTAGATTGACGACGAGTCGGTCACCTTTCGGTGGCCGACTCGTCTGCGTTGTGGGTGCGTTAGGCGTGGCTGGCCGTGCGGGCACGGGCCGCGCGCAGCGCATGGTCCCGTTGCTCAATGACTAGGCGGCGCAGTGCCCCTGGAGCGTCTGGGTTGGTATCGAGCCACGCACCGGCCCGATCCGTTTCGTCGACCGATGGAAACAGGCCCACCACGAGTCGGCGAGCGATCTCAATTGAGCGAGTCTGCCATGCGGCAAGAATCCGGTCAAAGTATTCATCCGCATATGGGCTCGTGAACGTCTCCGAGTTGCCCGACGTGAAGCCCGAGATCACGGCGCTCAGGTGTTCGTTCGAGAGCGAGGTATCCTCCCATGCTCGATGCCAATCCTCACCGCGTACCTGGGGGGTTGGAACACAGGCGGTAGCGTGCACATATGCGGTGCGTCCGCTTCCGGTGTTGTCGCGTTTGAGTTCGCTGTCAGCAGCGCTCCCCTCGACTGCACCCACAGCGATGAGCGAAGACAGCCAGTGCCAGCGCAGATTAGCATCCAACCTTAGGCCGGTCGGAGGTTCAGTTTCCCCGTCCAACAGTGCTCGGATCTCCACCGAACGGTCGGGGCGTACACTAGCGACCTCGCCCACAGCGCGTGCCCAGGCCAACTGAGCATCCGAACCCGCCTCTGCCTGCCACAGCGCATTCCACGTAGTGTCCAGCCAGGCAGCACGCAGATCATCACGAACAGATATTGGTGCGTAGTGTTCAATCGCGTAGAAAGCGTTCGCGAGCACACCGGACTGCAACGCAATGTTCGACTCGTTCACCGCATGCTTGGACACGATGGTTAGGTACGTGTCAGCGCCAAGTTGGGCGTCACGTGCTGCATTCCAGAGCGAGGACCACACGAGCGCGCGGGACAAGGGTGACTGAATCGTCGACAATCCGGCGGATACCGCCGCAATGCCAGCCTCATCGAGGCGGGCTTTCGCGTACGTCCAATCACCCTCGTTCAGGACCACCAAGGCGGCGTCACTCGCGCCCGGGATCGTGATGGTCGTATCCGACTCGGTGATCGTCACTGGGACCAGGGACTGCGCGACCAGCGCGTCATTCTGCCAGCCATATAAGCCCACCTGAAGGCTGTGCGGGCGCGCCACGTCCTGGCTGATCGTCACATCGTCGCCGGACACGGAGAGAGTCAGCGTGCTCATGCCCGTCGTCTCCAACCACGCCCGCGACCACGCGTGAACATCCTTGCCGGACACCTCCGCAAGAACCGTCAACAGATCATCGAGGGTCGTGTTGCCGTACGCGTGCCGAGCAAAATAGCGGCGCGCCGACTCAAAGAACGCCTCCTCACCCACAAACGCCACCAACTGCTTGAGCACCGAAGCGCCCTTCGCGTACGTGATGCCGTCGAAGTTCAGCTTCGCGGCCTCAAGGTCAGGAATATCCGCAACAATCGGGTGCGTCGTGGGAAGCTGATCCTGCTGGTAGGCCCACGCCTTACGACGATTCGCAAACGTCACCCATGCATCCGTGAACTTCGTTGCAGCCACCGAAGCATGCGACCCCATGTAATCCGCGAACGACTCCTTGAGCCACAGGTCATCCCACCACTTCATGGTGACCAGATCGCCAAACCACATGTGCGCCATTTCGTGCAGAATCGTGTTCGCACGGCCTTCATGCTGCGCGGCCGTGGACGCTCCGCGGAACACGTAAGCCTCCGTGAACGTCACCAACCCCGGATTCTCCATTGCGCCGAGATTGTATTCAGGCACAAAAATCTGGTCGTACTTACCCCACGGATACTCAAACCCGAAGTTGGCGGTAAAGAAGTCCAGTCCCTGTTGGGTGACCTCAATGATTTCGTCGGCATCCAAATGTTCCGCAAGCGATGCACGGCACAGCACACCCAACGCGACCGCAGGTTCTTGACCGGCCCATGTCGCATCCATGCGGTGATACGGACCCGCACACACGCACGTGATGTAGCTCGACAGTGGGAGGGTCTCGGCGAACTCGACCCGCTGCGCGGTCACGCCGGGGCCGGTTGCGCCCTGTGCCGTGGGGTCTGCGGGTGTGCCCGCCAGCGCGCCTGACACCATTTCGGCCGACTCGGTGCCAGTGGTGAACTCGGTAGTCGAAAGCGCCGCACCATTCGAGAGCACCTGCCAGCCAGCCGGAGCCGACACCGTAAACGAATACCGTGCCTTCATGTCCGGCTGCTCAAAACATGCCATGACCCGCCGCGAATCAGCCGGCTCGTACTGCGTGTACAGGTAGGTCGCACCATCGGCCGGATCCACGTACCGATGCATGCCCTCGCCAGACCGTGAATACGCTCCAACGGCCTTGATCGTGACGATGTTGTCCGCTGCCAGCCCAGCGATGCTGATGCGGGCACCATCCCACACGATCGGCTGATCGTTACCGTTCAGGGTCACAGACAGGACAGATTCGCCTATGAAGTCAATCCACGTCTGATCGGTTGTGGCCGTAAACGTGAGCGTCGTGGTGGTGGGGAAGCCCGTCACGGCTGGGTTGGGAGCGCCGGTCAGGTCTAGGTCAACGGCGATTGTGGAGACACTGACCTGTTGCGCGCGCAGCGCAGTTTCTTCTCGAGTGAGGTTTGCAGAACTCATACCCACCATTTTGCCAGCCTGGATGGCCTCTCTCGGGCGAGGCCGAGAGGGTATCCCACGCGCCAGCCTGCTGGAAGTCGGGGAATCGTCGGAAATTCGTGGAATAGCGCCGCAGGGCGCACAAAAGCGGAAGAGACAACCTATACGCCGGGTTTTGTGCCCGCGCCGATTACTCGGACGCGAGTGGCAACCATCCATCTAGGCCCACCGTTGCCGATGGGCTCAAGCAGCCTACCCGAACACTCAGCGAGCAGCCTCACCGTGTCCTGTCTGGCCTTGCTCCGGGTGGGGTTTACCTAGCCTCCCCAGTCACCTGGGGAGCTGGTGGTCTCTTACACCACCGTTTCACCCTTACCAGCTCGCGGCTGGCGGTCTGTTTTCTGTGGCACTGTCCCGCGGGTCACCCCGGGTGGGCGTTACCCACCACCCTGCTCTGTGGAGCCCGGACGTTCCTCGTGCCGCATGCGGCCCGCGGTTGCCCGGTTGTCTCTTCCGCCTTTCAAGGATACGCGCCCCACCACTCGCGCGAGGGGACGTGGATGTGAGATCTGCCTCGTGGCAGCGTTTACGTGCCTGCCCGCGTGAGGGGAGTGGGTAGGCTTTTGGCGTGCTTATTTTGCTGCCGCCATCTGAAGGTAAAACGCCCGGCTCGGGCGCTCCCGTCGACCTGGATGCACTGTCGCACCCCAGTTTGAACGCTACGCGTTGCCTGATTGTCGACGAGTTGGCTAAGGTCTCGTCCTCCCCTCACGCCATGGAGGTGCTTGGGGTGGGTGCCTCGTTGGCTGCCGAGGTTTCCCGGAATATCACCTTGTGGCAGGAGCCTGCTGGGCCTGCACGGGAGATTTACTCTGGCGTGCTCTACGATGCGTTGGGTTTCGGCTCGTTGAGTGAGGGGCAGTTGGCGCTCGCGGATGAGTCGGTTCGCGTTGTGTCTGCTGTGTGGGGGCTTGTGGCTCCGAGTGATCGGATTCCGGCCTACCGGTTGTCGATGGGCGTGAACCTTGACGCAGGTGCTGGTGTTGGCGTTGCGCGGGGCGTGGGGAAGGTTGCTGCCGCGTGGCGTAAGGTTCTGGACGCGGAGTTGGCTCCACTTGCTGAGGGTGGTGTTGTGGTGGATTGCCGAAGTGCAACCTATGTTGCCGCGTGGAAGCCGTCCGCTCGCCTTGAAACGGACTGGGTCTCGGTCAAGGTGCTGCGAGAACTGGATGGTAAGCGTTCGGTTGTCTCCCATAACGCGAAGCACACGCGCGGGGTGTTGGCCAGACACTTGCTGACGCGAATCGGCACTGAGCCGAAGTCCGCCGAGGAACTGTTGGTGGCCGCACGTGAGTGCCCGGATTTCCTTGAGGTGAACCTGATCCACGGTAAGGGCAATGCCTCAACGCTCGAAATCGTGGTGTCCTAGTTGGATATGAAGGCTAAGCCGGTACGGATCGTTCCGTACCGGCCCTCAACGTATCCGGTGTTTCGGTTCTGTGGCGCTATGCGGCGGATTCGGTCTTACGCCGCGCGACCAGGCCGTTGAGGCGTTCAGTCATGACGAGGCCAAGTATGACAAACACGATGATGTAGAACGGGAAGATCCACATTCCCAGCCAGGTGCCGAGTACTCCGAACAACGGTGGCATGAGCGTGGACCCCGTGTAGGCTGCTGCCATCTGAATACCGATGATGGCTTGAGAGTTGTGACGCCCAAAGTTCTCTGGTGTGGAGTGAATGATCGCGGGGTAGACCGGTGCCGCGCCAAACCCTGCGAAGACCAGCCCAGCCAAAGCGAAAACGCTAGTCTCGAGTGGCAACGCAATCATCAGTGCGCCGACTCCGATGAGCAGGAAACCGTATCTGATCAACTGACGGTCGCCGAGTTTGTCCGCGATGACACCGCTCAAGAAACGGCCAGCCGTGATACCGAGCAGGAAGAACGAGGCGAAAGCCGCTGCGGTTTCGACGGTTACGCCGCGATCCTGCACGAGATACGTGGCGGACCAGATCATCGCTGTGCTTTCCAAGGCGCAGTACGCCAGGAACGCCAGAAGGATCAGTGGAACACCAGGAATACGGAGTGCGCCGCGAAGGCTCAATGGTTTGGTGATGGGCGCACCCTCTTGTGCGTCATGGTCCTGCGGGATACCGGGGTTGACCTTCCGCCACAGCGGTATCGCAATGAACAGCAGTACCGTCAGTGCTATTTGGATGATCCCAACGATGCGGTACCCGGAAGCCCAGCCGAGGCCTTCGGTGAGTGCGTAACTCATGATGAAAGGACTGATTGAGGCGCCAACGCCCCAGAAGGCGTGAAGCCAACTCATATGCCGCGATGAATAGTGCAGCGCAACGTAGTTGTTGAGCGCAGCATCCACTGCCCCTGCTCCGAGACCGTAGGGGACGGCCCACAAGCAGAGCAGCCAGAAAGAGCCAGAGGTTGAGAATCCGATAAGCGCTGCCGCAGTCAAGGCAACGCTGAGCGCCGTGACCAACCCGGTGCCGAGTTTGCGGGTCAGGCGGTCCGACATTAGGCTCGACACGATTGTGCCGCTTGCGATGATCATCGTGATGATTCCTGCGTAGGCGATGGGTACGCCAAGATCGTCATGCATGACTGGCCAGCCTGCTCCGACGAGGGAGTCGGGGAGGCCGAGACTGATAAACGCGAAGTAGATGATCGAGAGGAGCAGGGAGTACACGGGCGTTTCCGTTCAGTGCAGTTCGGGTACACAGATAATAATGACGTGTACGATCGTACAACCTTTTGTGTACGAACGTACAGTGATTGGGTTGGCGGTTTCTAACTGCTCCGTAACTTCAGTGATGATCGCCATCTGACCACTCGCGGGATGCATCGCCTGCACCGATGCGCGGCAGGAGAAATCCCGGGCGATTCGTGTGCAGCGGGCGTCGTTGACATCACTCGTAATGGGCGCCAGAGGTATTGTTCCGTTCGGCGCGCGAACCGTGCGGCGGTCCGTCGACATCGAGCACGAACTGCCGGAAGTGCCTAATGCGCAGTGGAGGGGAGCCAGGAAACGTAAAAAGGCCGCCTTTCGGCGACCTTTTCAAACAAGTCTTAAAACAATCTGGTGGGCCCAGAGGGACTCGAACCCCCGACATCCACGGTGTAAACGTGGCGCTCTAGCCAACTGAGCTATAGGCCC
>DALZEF010000029.1:0-29164 GCA_031979385.1 Timonella sp.
ACAAGCCGACTGGAATTCTGCGCAAACCAGATGGTGACCTCTTGAGGAACCTGGGTGGGGTCTGCTAGGGACAGAGCGCCCGCAGGCTCGACTGCCACGCACGTCGCAGCGGTTGCTATGCAGGCCAAAGCTAGCGTTTTGACGATTGACTGAGCCATTGTATTGGCCTTCCCACGAGGCGACCTGACGTGAAGGTTGTGTGTGAACTTGGGCTGGTCTTACAGGCATACTCGCGATTTGCTGCGTAATCGTGTGGTGCTACCTCCCCGAATGCAGCGGGCATCCAAGTTCAACACGTAACATTGCGACATGATTAATCAAACTGCCATATTTGTCGATGCTGGTTTTCTACTGTCCGCCGGCGGTCACCGGGTAGCTGATACCACCTTTAGAAACGCTGTGAAGGTCCAATATTCAACTCTTATCAAAGGTCTGACACGAGAGGTGAAGGTTCACTCGGGAACAACCAACCTACGCACGTACTGGTACGACGCTTCGCGCGATGGGCTGTTGACCGATGAGCAGAAGAAGATCGCGATGATTCCTGATGTGAAGGTGCGTCTTGGTCGGTTGAACTACTTTGGGGAGCAAAAGGGTGTGGATCTTCGTCTTGCGCTCGATCTCGTGGGGTTAGCTCGGACTGGATCGGTGCGTACCGCATACCTGATTTCCGGTGACGATGACCTGACGGAGGCGGTCGAGGAGGCCCAGTCGCTTGGATTGAAGGTCGTGCTGCTTGGCATCCCCGACGAGAGTGCCCGTCTCGGTTATTCATCCGTTGCGGATCACCTCGCGGTCACTGTGGATTCGATTATGCCGATTCCAGAGGATCTACTGAACTCCACGTTCACGCGCACGTACACGGCTGACGACGAGCGGGCAAAGACCGCATCTGCGATTGCTTCGGCTGAGGTGCGCCCGGCGCCGGAGGTGGTTGCTGTGGAAGCGAGTGAGGAGCCGATTGTTGAGTCAGCGTCTGCCGTGCCAAAGGCGGGTGTTCCGAATCCTGCGAAGATCGCTTCACGACTCGCTCAGACCACCACCCAGTCGGCTCCTGCGCAGCAGGCGGAGGCTGCGGCTCTCGTGTATTCGTCCCACACAGGTATGACGAGCGAGGGTATGAGCGGATATGTTGGAGCGACCGCTCATGAACAGGAGGTCATTGAGACGGCTCGCCGTATCGGAACATCGGTTGCACGCACCTGGTACAACTCGACCACGCAGGCTGAGCTCTCCGAAATCATCGCTGATCGTCCACTGCTGCCACCGGACATTGACCGGGTACTCCTCAAGGACTGTGCGCAGGCAATCGGTGAACAGGACACCTACCTACAAAGCGTGCGCCGTACCCTGCGCTGGGCGTTCTGGGAAGAGATCGACCTGTTGCAGTGACTAGGCTGCCAGGTGAATGGGGCGGTCCCTCTTAGAGGGGCCGCCCCATTTCTTTTCGCCTTCACTGTCGCACCCAAATACCGCAGTCGTTGTTTCCACAGGAATCGCACGTGAGTGTTTTGTCCACAGATCGTGCCACTCGCTGGTGATGCCTTGTGAGGACCGTGTGTGATGAATACGCGCATACCGCGTAACTCATCCGCACAGTTTGATTGGTCACCTCATGAAGAAGTTCTCGGCGCCTTGCCTGCTCTCGCTAATTCTGCTCGTCTCAACAGCTTGTTCCCCCGGGAGTGAAGCATCCCTCAAGCATTCCCCCACCACGCAAAACCCTGCGGCTGTCGCGGGAGCAACTACAGGGGCAGAGCCACTGACAGCAGATCGTTTTGAAGGCAACGGTCCTCGCTCCTTTGAGAGCACATCCACGGGCAGTCCTGAACAGTTGGATCCCAGCGCCTCAGAAACTGAATCGCCCACTGCGGAAACCAGCATCCCGCGCGATCCAGAGACTCGCGCCAAGGTGATGAGGCAGCGGGACGCGGATGGCGGACTCGCCTTTGCCACCTTCTACTTTCTATCCCTGCTTGAGGCTGTCGAGACCTTGGACACCTCAACAGTCATGGAACTCGCTGGAACAGAATGCCAGATATGTCTGGCAGACATCATGGCAATCAACGCCGCGGCATCGGCCGATTTCCCAGTCGAGTTCTCCTCCGTACTCCCCTCCGAGGCTCTTCAGGCCACCGAACTCGGTGATGCCCATTATCGCTTTGACGCCACCATGACATATACCTACTATTCGTCGCCGGGGAGCGCTCCATTCCTGCGGTACACGGTGGATCAACAACTCCCGGGCTTCTTCGAGGTCAAACATGGAGCCGAAGGCTGGCAGATGCTGGACTACGATGCCTACGCTCAAGACGAGGAACGCTAGTGGCGAGGAGCACTGCATGCAGGTGTCGCCAATCCACCTCCATCTCGACGTGCAGTCCTGGGCACGGAAGACAACGCACGTACGAAAACGCCTGCATAGAGCCTGATGCCGCGACTGTTCGCTGTCAGACCGAGACAAACAGGGTTCATCAAGACAGTTCAATGCGCTTCTATAGCACCCTTGGTACATATCAAACACGCTGGTAAAAGTGTGTGGCCGCGCACATTGAACTCCCAATTGTTTAACACGATATCCAGTGTGGACACATATTTGAAGGTTCTGGCTATCAACCGCAAATTACATCCTCGAGCCTAAATTATTCAACGATGTAATTAGTTAGACCAGCCCCGAGTCGATTTATTTTACGCACGAAGAAACCAATGACGGGCTCCTGACACAACAGGGCCTCTCGTCCGCATGCACCACAACACCTAGGCAAATCAACGCGTCAAGCGCTGCACTCATGATGACCTCAAAGACACGGACCCGCTAAGCGCGGCATTAAATGATACTTACCTTCACGATGGAAAGGCGGTATACCAAATCTGGGAAATATTGACGCATATCACATTTCCAAGTGGATAGTTTTTATTCCGAAATCCCTTGACTTCCAATGTTTGAAGATTAAGATAAACAACATGACCACCCCCACCCCCGACTACTCAGGTCTCACGTTCTCCGGTGCCTACACCAAGGATCAGATCCTTATGGAGTACGTACTGGCCACAACCGTGGACTCGTTTATTGATCAGATACTTCTCACGATCAACCACTACCGTGCGGTCGGGCGCCTACACGTCAAAGGCCTCACCGCCCTTGAAGCCATGCGCTTCTCATTCCCTCCAGCCCTCGGGGACGGCTACCAAGCAGACCTAGCGAAGACAGTTCAGTACGCCGGACTCCAAGCGATCGGATACTACGAGGATCGCCTTCCTGAACACGCAGAACACTTCATGGACCAACTCACCGACGCCATTGTCGTCATGAGCGCCTCGCGCCGCGGTGGCCTACCTGAGGTTGCCCGATTCGCCGAGACTGTCGACGCTTAGGCTGCACCCCCGCCTTTTATGCGGCCTGCGTCGGTGGAAGAACCCGCGGCGCCCTTGAGACACCTCATGTGCTGCGGATACGACAAAGGGACGGTTCAATGACGAACCGTCCCTTTCGCTGTACCAGCTTACGTCAACTTCAATAATCCTACACGCTCCCCGCGTGCTTACTCAGACGTTGAAGCCGAGTGCCCGCAACTGGTCACGACCATCCTGAGTGATGTGCTCTGGACCCCATGGCGGCATCCAGACCCAGTTGATGCGGAACGAATCAACCAGACCTTCAAGCGCTTGGGCCGACTGGTCCTCGATCACGTCGGTCAAAGGGCAGGCCGCAGAGGTCAAGGTCATATCGATGACAACGGTGCTATCCGCCTCAATCGAGACCCCATACACAAGACCAAGATCGACAACGTTGATCCCCAACTCCGGGTCAATCACGTCACGCATCGCTTCTTCCACGTCAGCGACTGTGAACGGCGCCTCTGCAGTGGTATCGCTGCTCATAGCGTCTCCTTCAATTACGTGGAGTCCTGCGACAAGTTGCGCACATCTCCAACTTCCTTACAAACCTATACCGTGGCGCCAAGACTTACGAGCCGTGCACGCCAGCCTTGGCAAACGTGTCTTTCAAAGCCGACCATCCAAGCAAGGCACACTTGATGCGCGCCGGGAACTTAGAGACTCCCGTGAACGCTGTCGCATCCCCCAACGCATCTTCCTTGGCTTCAGCCGCCTCATCCGATTCGCCGAATCCCTTACCGCGGGTGTCCATGAGTTCACGGAAAATCTCCGCGATCTGCTCTGCCTCCTCAACGGTCTTGCCCTCAACCAACTGGGTGAGCACCGACACTGAAGCCTGCGAGATCGAACAGCCCTGACCGTCCCAGGTCAACTGGGAGATGGTAGGCGATGACTCATCACCAGCAAACGAGACCCGCATCGTGACCTCATCACCGCAGGTCGGATTCACCTGATGCGACTCCGCGCCGATACCCTCCAACAGTTCCACCAGACCTTTACCTGTCGGATGCTTCGAGTGATCCAGGATCACCTGCTGGTAGAGCTGTTCCATTGAGTTACTCAACGTATCTGCCTTTCACGCACAACCTAGAGAAAATCATTCCAACCCGAAGAACGCCCGCACACCGGTCAAAGATTCCCGGAACGCCCGGACCTCTGCAACGGTGTTATAGACCGAGCCCGTCACCCTGCTCGTTGAGGCTACAGAGAATCTACGGTGCAGCGGTTGAGCACAGTGATGTCCAACTCGCACCGCGATACCGTCATTGTCCAAAATCTGGCCCACGTCGTGTGCATGGACTCCCTCTACGACAAACGCCACCACAGCCAAGCGGTCCTCAAGATCCGTCGGACCAATAATCCTGATTCCCGGGATCGAACCGATCGTCAGCATCTCGCGCGCAAGATCGCGCTCGTGCGCGTAAACACCGGCCATGCCCAGTTCGGACAGATACTGGGCGGCCGCACCCATGGCGACGGCCTGGGCAACCATCTGGGTCCCCGCCTCAAACTTCTGCGGTGGCGCCATGAAGGTGGACGACTCCATCGTGACCACCTCAACCATGGAACCACCAAAACTCACGGGTGGCAGAGCATCAAGGAGTTCCCGACGTCCATAGAGCGCGCCAACACCCGTAGGTCCGAGCATTTTGTGTCCAGAGAACGCCGCGAAGTCCACGCCGAGCTCGTGGAAATCCACCGGAATATTTGGAACCGACTGGCACGCGTCAAGCACGGTGAGTGCGCCAACCTCACGTGCGCGGGCCACAAAGGCGGCGACGTCGGTGATCGCACCGGTCACGTTGGAGGCGTGGGTGAACGCCAAGATCCTCGTGCGTTCGGTGACCACGGTGGCCAATGCGGAGACATCGAGCCGCCCACTGTCCAAGACGGGAATCCACTTGAGCGTCGCTCCCGTGCGCGCCGCAAGCTCTTGCCACGGGATGAGGTTCGAGTGGTGCTCAGCCTCGGTCACCACAATCTCATCGCCGGCGCTCAACGCGAACCGTCGTGCGGCGTCTCCCCCACGCCCGAGCGTCGCATTGCCAAAACCATAGGCAACGAGGTTCAGTGCGGCGGTGGCCCCTGAGGTCCACACGATCTCGTCAACGTCCGCGCCGACAAACCGCGCTACCTGCTCGCGCGCGTACTCAAACGCATCCGTGGCTTCCTCGGCCAACTGATGCGCGCCACGATGTACAGCGGCGTTGCGTTGTAGATAGAAGTCTTGCTCAGCATCAAGTACCGGATCAGGTTTCTGGCTTGTCGCACCTGAATCCAAATAGACAAGAGGCCTACCGTCGCGCACAGTGCGCGTCAGCAGTGGAAAGTCCGCACGTACAGCAGCCAGTTCCGCTGCGCTCAGGACGCGTTCACCGTGTCCCGCACGGGCGGAACCATCATCAAAAAGCTGAGACATCTGGACTCCTCAGGTCGGAAAAGAAAGGTGCGCTGCCACCATGCGGCACGACGGCAGCGCACCTGAAAATCTTGAGCCCACCCCTACGCAACAAGAGGGGTGAACCCGGACGGATCGTCGTCAAGCAAAAACCAACAACCCGGCCGACGCCTTTCAGGCGGTGGCACCCTGGAGGTAACGGTCGTAACCCTCAGCCTCAAGACGCTCAGCGAGCTCTGGGCCACCCTCTTCGGCAACGCGTCCGGCAACGAACACGTGCACGAAGTCAGGCTTGATGTAGCGCAGAATACGGGTGTAGTGGGTGATCAGAAGGATACCGGCGTCAGTGTTGTCCTTGACGCGGTTGACACCCTCGGACACAATGCGCAGCGCGTCAACATCCAGACCGGAGTCGGTCTCATCGAGAATCGCGAACTTTGGCTTGAGAAGCTCAAGCTGGAGGATCTCGTGACGCTTCTTCTCACCACCAGAGAAGCCCTCGTTCACGGAACGCTCAGCAAACGAGTCGTCCATACGCAACTGAGCCATAGCGGACTTAACGTCCTTGACCCACGTGCGCAGAGCGGGCGCTTCGCCGTCGATCGCGGTCTTGGCGGTGCGCAGGAAGTTCGATACCGAGACACCTGGAACCTCAACCGGGTACTGCATAGCAAGGAACATACCGGCGCGAGCACGCTCGTCAACCGACATCTCCAAGACGTTCTCGCCGTCGAGCAGGACCTCACCATCGGTGATCTCGTACTTTGGGTGGCCTGCGATCGAGTAAGCCAGAGTGGACTTACCGGAGCCGTTGGGGCCCATGATCGCGTGGGTTTCACCCGAGTTGATGGTCAGGTCAACACCGCGGAGGATCTGCTTCGAGCCCTCCTTGGTCTCTACACTCACGTGCAGGTTCTTGATTTCAAGAGTGGACATGTGGATTTCTCCTTTTACAAAGGTTTCGGCGCATCGACATCAACGAACACGTTGTCGCCCTCGATGCTTACTGGGTAGACAGGGACTGGTCGCATTGCAGGCAATTGCATCGGCATGCCAGTTTTCAGGTCGAACTGGGAACCGTGCAGCCAGCATTCGATCAGGCAGCCTTCAACTTCTCCGTCAGACAGTGCAACCTGTCCGTGCGAGCACACGTCGTAGATGGCATGGAAATCACCGTTTTCGTCGTGGACGATAGCCACAGCGATTTCCCGTCCATCCACGGAGTCAAGCTCCACGCGCAGCGCGGTACCGAGCGGCACGTCACCTACGGAACAAGCAAGTTGAGCGGTCATGCGTCCTTGCCACCGGTAATGACGGTCATGGACTTTTCGAGTTCGGAGTCGATCGATGCGAGCAGGCGTTCCTCAACCTCTGCGACGCCGATTTCCTGGATGAGTTCAGCGAAGAATCCGCGTACCACGAGGCGGCGGGCATCTGCTTCGGTGATACCGCGCGCTTGCAGGTAGAACAACTGCTCATCGTCGAAACGACCGGTTGCCGAGGCGTGCCCCGCACCCTCGATCAGGCCGGTCTCGATTTCGAGGTTAGGAACCGAGTCCGCACGAGCGCCATCCGTGAGCACCAGGTTACGGTTGAGCTCATAGGTGTCGGTGCCCTCTGCTTCTGCGCGGATCAGGACATCGCCAACCCACACAGCGTGTGCACCTTCGCCCTGGAGTGCGCCCTTGTAGGTCACGCGGGACTTGCAGTTCGGAACCGCGTGGTCCACGAACAGGCGGTGTTCCTGGTGCTGGTTCTCATCTGCAAAGTACAGACCGACCATCTCGATGTCGCCGCCCTCAGCGGTGAACACCGCATCAGGAGTCACACGCACCACGTCGCCACCGAAGGTGACCACAACGTGCTTGACCACTGCATCGCGACCGATCTTGATGCGCTGCGCGGACGTGTGTACGGCACCATCGTTCCAGTCCTGAACGGAGACGACGGTCACGTGCGATCCCGCCTCAGCAACGACCTCAACAGTCTCATTGAGCAGTGCGTCGCCACGGTGGTCGATCACGATGACCGATTCGGACAGCGGCTGCGCCTGAACGAGAACGTGTGCCGCCTGCGCGACATCTGCGGCTCCCGAGATGTTGATGTGCGTTGCTGCGGACGCCTTGACTTCCTTCGGAACTGTGACAACAGTGGCCTTGGTGAAGCCGTTCCATGCGGTCACAGCAGTTCGGTCACCCGGGGTGCCTGCCTGTCCGAGACGCGGGTCCGTACGCTCAACCCTCTCAACCAGAACCTCAGGGGCAGCTTCAACCTCAACGGTCGCGGTGTCTGCCAGTTCACTCGAGAACAGCGGAGCGATGCGCGCCACCGGTGAGAAACGCCATTCCTCTTCGCGACCCGACGGCACCGGGATGACGTTGAGATCGAAGGATGTCACGCGGTCAGCGCGCGAACCTTGAACCCCGCCGTCGGCAACGCCGTGGCTGTGTGCGCCATCTGCGGTTGCCCGCGAGTGATCGGTGCTCAGCCCTTGCGGGGCTGCGCTTGTTTCAGTGCTGGTCATCAGCCAACAGATCCTTCCATCTGGAGTTCAATCAGGCGGTTCAGTTCGAGTGCGTACTCCATCGGGAGCTCGCGGGCGATAGGCTCCACGAAGCCTCGAACGATCATCGCCATTGCCTCGGTCTCATCCAGTCCACGGGACATGAGGTAGAAGAGTTGGTCCTCGGAGACACGTGAGACGGTTGCCTCGTGTCCCATCTGGACGTCATCTTCACGCACGTCAACGTATGGGTAGGTGTCGGAACGCGAGATCTGGTCAACGAGCAGGGCGTCGCACAGAACGGTCGATGCTGAATGCGATGCGCCTTCAAGTACCTGGACGAGCCCACGGTAGGAGGTACGTCCACCACCACGTGCAACGGACTTCGAGACAATCGAGGATGAGGTGTTTGGAGCTGCGTGAACCATCTTGGCGCCTGCGTCCTGGTGCTGTCCTTCACCGGCAAAGGCAATCGAGAGGGTCTCGCCACGGGCGTGCTCACCCATCAGGTAGATGGCCGGGTACTTCATGGTGACCTTGGAACCGATGTTGCCATCGACCCACTCCATGGTTGCACCCTCTTCAGCGATCGCGCGTTTGGTCACGAGGTTGTACACGTTGTTCGACCAGTTCTGGATCGTGGTGTAACGAACGCGGGCGTTCTTCTTAACGATGATCTCGACGACTGCGGAGTGCAGCGAGTCGGACTGGTAGATGGGGGCGGTGCAGCCCTCAACGTAGTGTACGTAGGAGCCTTCATCCGCGATGATCAGGGTGCGTTCGAACTGACCCATGTTCTCCGTGTTGATGCGGAAATAGGCCTGCAGCGGGATCTCGACGTGCACGCCTGGTGGGACGTACACGAACGATCCACCGGACCATACGGCAGTATTCAGGGCCGCGAACTTGTTGTCGCCGGATGGGATGACCGAGCCGAAGTACTGCTCGAAGATCTCTGGGTACTCGCGCAGACCGGTGTCGGTGTCAACGAAGATGACACCCTGTTCCTCAAGGTCCTCACGAATCTGGTGGTAGACGACCTCAGACTCGTACTGAGCAGCAACACCTGCAACGAGGCGCTGCTTCTCGGCCTCCGGGATACCCAGGCGGTCATAGGTGTTCTTGATGTCCTCTGGGAGTTCTTCCCACGAGGTTGCCTGGCGCTCAGTGGAGCGCACGAAGTACTTAATGTTGTCGAAGTCAATGTCCGAGAGGTCCGAACCCCAGTTTGGCATTGGCTTCTTCTCGAACAGGCGAAGCGCCTTGAGGCGCTGGTTGCGCATCCATTCCGACTCATTCTTGAGGTCGGAGATGTTGCGTACGACTGCTTCACTGAGACCACGCTGTGCTATTGCACCTGCTTCATCTGAGTCATGCCAACCGTACTCATATGAGCCGATGGAGGCGATGATCTCATCGTCGCTGCGTGGCGCGTCCGCATTAGCGGCTTGCGTTGGGGCGCTCATTCTTTTCCTTCCACGTTCCGTGTGTTACGGACGGTCTTGCTGACCTTGCGGGCGATTCACGGGGACGTTGGTGGTGCACACGTGTCCTCCCCCGGCGAGGGTCACGAGTCGTTGGGTGTGCGTGCCCAAAATCTTTGAAAAGAGTTTGGCTTCGGCTTCACACAACTGCGGGAATTGGGCTGCGACGTCCTGCACTGGGCAGTGGCCTTGGCACAACTGGAGCATTGGCACGCCGGCAACCGGTCTGACGCTTGCAGCAAATCCTTCGGCGTTGAGAGCCTGTGCGAGTTGCTCAACACGCCCTTGCGGGTCGGTCGCTGTGATGGCTTGCGCGTATTTTTCTTCGAAATGCGCGAATCTGTGAGCGGCGAACTCCTCGACCGCTCCCTCTCCGATTTTCTCCACGAGGAACGCGAGTGCTTCGGCTGCGATACCGGAGTAAGCGCTGGGAAGTTCCACGTGTGCTCGCGTGGTTGCCACGTACTGCCGTGACGGCCTGCCGCGGACGCCTTTTTCTGGCCGGTCGGTATAGACCTCAATCTGCCCGCTGTCTTCGAGGTGGGAGATATGGCGTCTGATACCGGCTGGGGTCAATTTGAGGATATCTGCGAGTTTTGCCGCGTTGATGGGCCCGTCACTGATGATGAGTTGGAGCACTCGCTCCCGAGTGGTTTCCTCATCGGTGGGGGCATGACCCGCTTGGTCCAACTGCGTGGCCTGTGCGACGACGTGGTGCTGTGGTTTCTCGTTGCGTCGTGCGCCTGGTGCACCTGTGGGCTGCTGCGCTACGCGCGTTGGCCCGGCTAATGCTCCGGTCTTGGACGAACTTTCGCTGATTGCCATGTGGTGTCACCGCCTTTCTCACGAATCGACCGTGTGCTCTTGGGGAAGGTGTGCACCGGATGTGACCCGCAAACCGTCGGCAAGGCCTGTGGCTGCAGCCTGGCCTTGACACACCATTACCTAGAACAACATTTAAGAAACATTTTTGTTCCCTAATTGGGGTTTGGCAAGCAAGGTAAACCTCATTTCGACCCCTATCGTGGGGTGATTCACGCCACCGTCCCGAATAACTGCCACGGGTTTCTCCATGGTTCTCTCAGGTTTTACCCATAAACTCTTGACCGCGCCCGTCTCGGCGTCTTGTTTCTCCTACCGTCAGTGAGTGTGAGTTGACCTCCAACGATGTCGCGTCGCGTGCTCCCGGCACATCTGACTCGGTGCCCGACCCGGATCTTCCGGTCGCGCTTTCCATTACCAACCTACATAAGTCGTTCGGTGGGCGCGAGGTCGTCAAAGGCTTGTCGCTATCGGCTCGTCTCGGCCATGTGACTGCTGTACTGGGCCCCAATGGTGCGGGCAAAACAACCACAATTGAATGCTGTGAAGGTCTGCGCACCCCTGACAGCGGCGACATCAGGATCTTCGGCTTGGACCCGGCACGCGATGGCGCACGGTTGCGTTCTCGCGTCGGGGTCATGCTGCAGGATGGCGGCTTGCCCACGTCGGTCCGGGCACTCGACATGTTGAAGCATGTCTCGCGCATGTATGCCTCACCGTGGGATGTTTCTGATCTGGTTGAACGTCTCGGAATCGATTCATTCGCTTCGACGACCGTCCGCCGCCTGTCGGGCGGCCAGCGGCAGCGTTTAGCTTTGGCGGCGGCTTTGGTGGGACGACCTTCTCTCTTGTTCCTCGACGAGCCGTCGGCTGGTATGGACCCGCAGAGCAGGCATGCGGTCTGGGAGCTGGTTAGACAACTACGTGATGAGGGTGCCGCGATTTTGCTGACAACACATCTCATGGATGAGGCACAGGCTCTCAGCGATCAGGTCTATATCGTGGATCGTGGTGAGGTGATCGCGCAGGGCGCTCCGCACGAATTGGGTGCGACCCTAGACGATCAACTGACTTTCCATACGGATCGCGCGCTTGGGTTGGACCTGCTGGATTCATTGGTGGAGTCTCCCGGGCAGGTGACCCGGCTTGCGTCTGGTGCCTACCGTGTCACCGGTTTGCCCATCCCCGCGGCAATAGCTCAGGTGGCGGGCGCGTGCGCACGTCACGACATCACGATCACCTCGTTAACGTCTGGAGTGCAGAACCTAGAGGATGTGTTCCTCGATCTCACAGGAAGGAGCCTGCGGTGAGCACAATGGCTCAACTTCCTCCGCTCGGCGCCGGTCAGCCCGCTTCCACAACCCGCCGCATCAGTACCCAGGCATTCTTCGAGACTCGCACCCTGCTACGCAACGGCGAGCAGCTCATGGTCTCGATTCTGATGCCGCTGGCGATACTGCTTGCCCTTGGCAAAACCGAGGTGCTGGATTTTGACATCAACGGTAATTCGCGCTTGGACTTCGTGGTCCCTGGCGTAATGGCACTGGCGGTCATGGCCAGCGCGTTCACCTCTCAAGCGATCTCCACTGGTTTTGATCGCCGTAATGGCGTGCTGCGGTTTATGTCCACGACTCCCCTCGGGAAGGACGGGCTGCTCCTCGCAAAGGTGTGTGCGGTCTTGACCATTGCGGTCATTCAACTTGTTCTGGTGAGCCTCGCAGCACTCGCGCTGGGGTGGCAGACCTCCGTTTTGCCACTCGCCCTTTCCCTGGTTCCGGTTGTTCTGGGTGCCCTTGCCTTTACCGCGTTCGCACTGATCGTGGCGGGGACATTCCGCGCAGAGGCTGTCATCGCCCTGGCCAACATCATTTTGGTTGCGCTGATTGTGGGCGGAGGCGTGGTCGTTCCTGCCGCACAACTACCCGGATGGCTCGCACCGATTGCCACCTACCTCCCTTCTGGTGCACTCGGCGACTGTCTGAGAGGCGTCTTCCTAGACGGCGCGCTACCCGCTCTCCCCCTGACGGTACTGACCGCATGGGCGGTTTTCCTGTCCTATGGCGCAGCGCGCCTGTTCAAGTGGCACTAACGCACTTGCTCGCGTGAGCGAAACAACCCTCAACCCGCTTCCCTGACACGCCTTCAAAGACATACGGTTACTTCTGTGAACACTCCTCATCAGCCCTCCGCTCTCGCACGCTTCACATATCCACTTGCAATCGCCAACCTGATCGCGCAGATCGGCATCATCGTGACCGGCGGTCTGGTTCGACTGACTGGGTCCGGTTTGGGCTGCTCCACCTGGCCCATGTGCGAGCCGGGGCAGTTCGCACCCGAGTTTCATGCCGAGATGACGTTCCACCCCATTGTGGAGTTCGGTAACCGCACTCTCACCGGTGTCCTGGGTGTGATCGCAGGCCTGCTGCTCCTCAGCGTCCTCTTGGACAAGAGCCGTACTCAGGCAATCAAGAGGCTTGTCTGGTGGCCGATCATCCTTATCGCCGTTCAGGCGGTTGTGGGCGGCATCACCGTCCATGTGGACCTACACCCTGCAGTCGTGGGGATTCACATGATCATCTCCGTGGCGCTCGTGTCGCTGTCAACGATGATTGTCTACCGAGTGTCTCCTCGCGAACGCGCAGATGTCGCGCGAATCCCCGTTCGCGTCAAGCAGGTAGTGGCAACACTGGGGCTGTGGATGCTTCCGATCGTTGTGCTCGGCGTCATAGTGACCGGCGCGGGACCGCACTCCGGCGATGACGAGGTCGGCTACCGTTTGAGCGTCGACCCCATGATGATGGCTCGCATTCACGCATTGTCTGTCTGGGTGTTTGTGGCCCTGCTAGCGGTGCTTGCGTTCCTCATGTATCGAGCACGCGCACAGAGCGTTGACCTTGCTCCTCGACCGCTGACTACTGGTTTTTGGTGGGTCGTTGCGGTTACTGCGTTGCAGGGAGCAGTCGGTTATTACCAGACGTTCAACGGACTGCCTTGGGTTGTGGTGACCTTCCACCTGCTTGGGGTTGGCGTGTTCGCAATGGTGACCACCAACCTGGTGTTGCTGACTCGTCCGACTGTTGCGACTCGTCGCTAATTTTCAGCTTGTCGACGACGGGGCCGGGTCCGCAGGATATCTTGCGGTCTCGGCCCTGCTGGCTTTATTCAGAGCATCGCCCTGCGGCCGACACTGTTTCCACATCCGACGTCGTTGAACAACGAAGGTCGTTCACCCACGACTGCGGACCATCTCGCAGTTTGTTACCTTGTAACGGTCGCATAATGGGTGACACAGCCAGCCCCAACTCTAGGAATCATCATGCAGTCGCTCACGCCGCAGCCAGCCACCGATACGACGATCATCCGCACGCCGTGGGCGCAGACCCACGAACTATTACGCGATTACTACGACACTGAGTGGGGTCGGCCCGTCACGACCGATCAGGGGATATTTGAGAGGTTGAGCCTCGAGGCCTTTCAGTCAGGCCTCTCGTGGCTCACCATCCTCAAGCGACGTGAGGGCTTTCGCGCCGCATTCGACGATTTCGACTATCACAGGGTTGCAACCTACACAGATCTCGATGTTGAGCGTCTGCTTGAGGACACACGCATCATCCGTAACCGCGCAAAGATCCAAGCGACCATCGGCAACGCGCGCGCAGCAGTGGCATTGGAAGATGAGGGCGGGCTAGCTGAGCTTGTGTGGAGTTTCAAGCCGGAACAAACCCCCATGCCGCACACTATGGCTGACGTGCCAAGCCAGTCTCCCGAGTCCGTGGCCCTATCCAAGGAACTACGCCGCCGAGGGTTTCGGTTTGTCGGTCCGGTGACCATGTTCGCGCTGATGGAAGCTGTCGGGATCGTGGATACGCACATCATGACCTCTCACCTGCGTGGCATCTCGGGAGTTTGGGAGCGGTAGCAGACATCCGGAGCTGTACATGTGAACGGCTCAGGTTATGTCGATGGGGCATTTTTGGTCCAAATGCATGGTTTTTGTGTGTGCATATGGGCCAATCTGACCCCATCGATTCTGATGAGCGACGATACGGCCGAGATGAGCGTGACTGGTAGCTCACACTCGATGGGTTGTTATTGACCCGACTACATAATCTGTGCATGCGCCATCGGACCAGTTTCAACCCATGGGAAGAGCACACTGCCACGCATAGGTAATTCCCATGCGTGGCAGTGTGCTCTTATAGTGGGCCCAAAACCCAGATCTGGCCCTAAGCCCAAGCCGGACCCTGAAACCTAGATCCGTTCCGAGACTTTCTGCGTTCGTCGAAATGGGAACGCTTCATCCACGCTCCGAAGGGTTGTCCAGTGACGATCACGGGCAGCACTCACCGCGAGGATGCCGACGACAGCGGAAGGATTATGAATCTGACCGCTCAGCACCAAGTTGACTGCGTCATCAATCTCAACCCAACGGCTCTCCATACCGATCTCTTCGTCCTCGCGGACATGCCGCTCAGCAGCAGACACCTCATGGAGACCACGTGCCAAGAACACCCGAATAGCCTCGTTGTTTCCACCTGGAGTTGTGCAGTAGTCCACAAGGACCTGCCACGAATCTGCCCTCAGGTCTGCTTCCTCATACAGCTCACGAGCCGCTGCAACCTGTGTGGGTTCACCCGGAATATCCAGCAAGCCTGCGGGCGGTTCCCACAGGTAAGCACCAACGGGTTGGCGATACTGGCGCAGCAACAAGATTCGTTCCCGGTCATCGAGAGCGATAACCGCAACGGCACCGGGATGATCGATGTACTCGCGAGTGACCACACCTGCTTCGCCCAGGTTCACCGACTCACGTACGAGGTCGAAGATACGACCCTCATGAACAATACTGGCCTCAGTGACTGGCTGCGGATCAATTTCGTCGCGAATCATGTTGTCGGATCAACTCTGTTGGAAGTCGAGGGCCGCCGCAATCAGACCGGAGAACAGTGGGTGCGCCTTGGTTGGACGCGACTTGAACTCAGGGTGCGCCTGCGTCGAAATGTAATACGGGTGGACGCTCTTTGGCAGTTCCACGAACTCCACCAGTTCTCCATCTGGTGACGTACCAGATATAACGAGCCCTGCCTCTTCGATCTGAGTGCGGTAAGCGTTGTTGAACTCGTAGCGATGGCGGTGACGCTCTGAAACCTCGCGAGTTCCGTATACCTCTGCGGCTACGGACCCTTCGGCCAGGACTGCATCATATGCGCCAAGACGCATCGTACCGCCCAGGTCGCCCGCACCTTCGACGAAGGCCTGCTGCTCTTCCATGGTTGCGATGACAGGATATACGGTCTCTGGATCAAACTCAGAGGATGAAGCTCCTTCAAGCCCGAGTACGGTCCGTGCATATTCCATGACCATTGATTGCATCCCGAGGCAGATACCCAATGCTGGGACCTTCCCTTCGCGGGCCCAGCGCAGTGCGCCGATCTTGCCGTCGATTCCGCGCACACCGAATCCCCCGGGAACGATGATTCCATCGACTCCCGCCAATGCGTCGTGGGCACCTTCAGGGGTTTGGCATTCGTCAGCAGCAACCCACCGGATAATGATCTTGGCGTCGTTCGCGAATGCGCCTGCACGCAGCGCCTCGGTGATGGAGAGGTAGGCGTCTGGGAGGTCGATGTACTTTCCTACCAGTGCAATCTCTACCTGGGATTTCGGGTTGTGGACACGCTCGAGCAGGGCGTCCCATTCGGTCCAGTCAACGTCGTTGACCTTGAGACCAAGGCGACGCGCAACGTAGGAGTCGAGCCCCTCCGAGTGGATGACGCGTGGGATGTCGTAGATGGATGGCGCATCCTTACAGGTGACAACAGCTTCATTGTCGACATCGCACATGAGCGCGATCTTGTCCTTGACCGGGGTTGGGATGTCACGGTCGGTACGCAGCACGATTGCGTCTGGCTGAATACCGATCGAACGCAGTGCGGCAACCGAGTGCTGGGTTGGTTTCGTCTTGAGCTCACCGGATGGGCCGATGTAGGGGACGAGTGAAACGTGGACGAAGAAGCAGTTGTCACGACCGAGTTCGTGGCGCACTTGGCGCGCCGACTCAAGGAATGGCTGCGATTCTATGTCACCGACGGTTCCGCCGATCTCGGTGATGATGACGTCAACGTCAGGGCTTGCCTGAGCGCGCATGCGTTCCTTGATCGCGTTGGTGATGTGCGGGATAACCTGGACAGTGTCTCCAAGGTATTCGCCGCGACGCTCCTTGGCGATCACGTTCGAGTAGATCTGCCCGGTGGTCACATTGGCTACCTGGTCAAGATTGACGTCGAGGAAACGCTCGTAGTGTCCGATGTCGAGATCGGTTTCTGCGCCGTCTTCGGTCACGAATACTTCACCGTGCTGGAACGGGTTCATCGTACCGGGATCAACGTTGAGATATGGATCGAGTTTCTGCATCGTGACCCTCAGACCACGGGAACGAAGTACTCGTCCGAGAGAGGAGGCGGTCAATCCCTTACCGAGGGAGGATGCGACGCCTCCCGTCACAAAAATGTGTCGAGTGATGCTCGACGCCTGGATCGTGTCCAAAACCGGGGTGCTGTTCGCTTCATCTACCACGGAATTCAATCCTAACAGTAACCACACCATCCGCCACTAATGCGGACGTATGTGCCGGGGTGACATTGGCCATGCGTAGCGTTTAACGCCCTATAACCCTTGGTAGACAGTGGTGAGCGATTCAAGCACTTCGGATTCAGTAGGTAGTTGCTGCGACCGTTTCTTTGCACGCTTTTGCAATCCAGTCTTTACCTGGTCAACCGTGAGAACCTGCTCGACCGCGACCTTCATCGCCTCGGCATTCGAGGCTTGGACATAGAGGGCGGCCTCTCCTGCGGTCTCGCGGGTTCCGCCGACATCTGTTGCGACGATCGCCGCCCCGGCCCTAAGGGCCTCCTGCACCGCAACGGGTTGTCCCTCCCAGACTGCTGCGTTGACGACCACGTCGGCGGCTTCGAGAAGTTCTGGAATATCGGTGCGTCGCCCAAGAAAACGCACAGCAGCGCCCGAGTGAGCTGCCCGCTCTTCAAGTTGATTCGCCAGAGGTCCATCGCCAGCGACCACCCACAGGTGCTCCACCCCTGCCGTGTTGAGGAGCACGGATGCTTCGATCGCCGTGTCCAAGCCTTTTTGCGGTGCAAGCCGAGCGATGGTCAGCACGAGTTTGGTCTGGGTGGCGCTTTCGCCCAGCAATTGACGACGAGTCTGATCCGGTGAGCACTGCGGCTCACGTAGCGTGGGGGCCGGTACGAGCGCGCGTCCATACACCTTGGCGCGCTTTGCGCGCATCCGATCGACAATATCTGAAGAAACCCCAAGGACGGCATCCGCACGCGCTGCGACAATCCGTTCGAGTACCTGGGTAACGGATTGGACCTTGAAGGATCCCACCGGAAGGTTGTGCAGGGTGACAACCAACTTCGGCCGGTGTGATCGGGCCATGGAACCCAATGCGATTGCAGCCATGGCACCCGCCCGCAACCCGTGCGCATGCACAACGTCCACGGTGGCGGAAAGCTGCTTGATACGTCCAAGGACCTTTGCGTCTCCCAGCGATGGCCGATCAGTGATCTCAATTGCTCGGTGCTGCGCGATCGGGCTGAACTTCTCAGCCAGGTTACCGGGCGATGCGACGATGACCTCGAAACCCGGTGCATCGTCTAAGAGACTCGTCACCTGAGCGACATGCTGGGATACTCCTCCGGCGCTTGAACCGAGTAACTGCATGATACGCATGTATGACTCCTAGTGACCCTGTGGGGTGTGTGGGGATGTGGGCGGCTGTGTTGGTTGCGATTCCGGGCCGCGAGCCACATCTGCCTGACCGCTACTGCCACGCCTGTGCAGCGAGGCGAGCGCTGAGCGCACCGTTGCACGATCCAACAAATACGTGACAGTTGCAAACACAGTGATCGTGACGCCGGCTGCAAGCACACCAACCGCAACCGAGACGAGGAGCGATGCGCCTGGCGGGAGTACAGAGTAGGCAACCAGATATCCCGCTGCACCCGACAAAGCAGCCGCACTTATCGTCGTCAAGGAGGTGCGTAGCACTCCCGCAACAGGCTGCGGGCCGCAGCAGGAGCGCACTGCATAGAGCAATCCGATTCCGGCAACGGACATTCCGATCGCTTGCGCCGCTCCCAACAACGCAACCGTCCACTGCGGACGGCCCACAACTATCGGAAGGATGACCGAGAACAAGGCGGCAACACACCAACCTGCCGCGGTGAAACCCACGGCTGCGCGTCCACGATCCACGGAGTACAGCACACGTGAGAGTTGCAGAATAAGTGCATATCCAACGAGTCCCGGAGCAGCACTCGCGATGGTCTCAGCCATGAAGGCGACCGAACCGCGGGTGAAAGTCGCGAAGAAAGCTTCGAGCGGTTCTGCGGCTGCGATCAGAATCGCGCTCGACAATGCCGCAAGTGCAATGATCGTTCGTGTTGTCGAGGACACCATACGCGCAAAATCAGCATGCATCTTGCGCGATGCAAACTCTGCGATCCGTGGGAACGCACTCGTTGCGATGGGAACAACTAGAACTGCATACGGAAGTACGTAGACTGCCTGCGAGTATTGGAACAGATTGAAGGTTTCCGGTTGACCGTAGTGTGAGGCCATACGCATCACCACGAGCATCGTGAACTGCTGCGCGACAAGAGCGCCAACCCCGGCAAATGCGAGGGCACGTGCACGTGCAGCCTGTCCATGGGGAAAACGAAACGACAGCCGGAACTTGAGCCCCAGGCTTCGCACAGGCCCCACCATTGTGAGCGCCATCGCCGCAACGCCCGCCGTCGTACCCCAGGCAAGTACCTGCAGTGCTTGGACGGTTAACTGCGAGACGTCACTTTGATTGCCGTCAGCGAGCAGACCAAACACGAAATAGGTCACGATGACGGTGAGCGAGGAGAACAGTGGCGCGAGCGCTGGCCACAGGAACCTCTTATGGGCTTGAAGGATGCCACCAAACAGAATGCCGACACCATAGAGCGGAATCTGCAGTGCGAAAACGCGAAGGAAGAACACCGCAGTGGCGTGCAGTTCCTCCGTGCGCATGTGCGCCATCGCGGAAACGATAGGGGAAGCGAATAGGAATACCACGAGTGCGATAGGCACCAGAACAGCAAGCGTCCAGGTCAGTAACGCGGATGAAATGCGAGACAGATCAACCTTGGAATCGCGAGACAAAGCGCCCGCCAAGAGCGGGATAACAGCCCCCGCAAGCGCGCCACCGGCGGCAACCTCAAACAGAACGTTTGGAAGTTGGTTTGCGATCGCATACGGCTCTGCAACGCCCCCCGTGCCAACCCACGTAGCTTGGGCAATTGAGCGGGCAAAGCCTAGGAGTCTGCTCAGCAGTGTCACCACGCTGATGAGGATTGCTGCACCTGCAAGGGACTGGACCCGCGCGGAGAACCTCGTGTTCAAGGCTAACTGGCCGATTCGGACTCGACGTGTGCGGGCCTGCGACCCCACATATCGACCGTGTTCAGATAGTGGTTGTTCGCGATGACCTGCGAGAAACTTACCTTCTCACTTGCGAGCGTCAACCCTACGATTCCCGCCGCGCATGCCAGTCGTGCCGAGCGCGGCGCATGTTGGACGAACGAGGCACCAAGGAGTGCACCCATGGCGTTCGCTCCCCCGTCGCCGAGCATCGCACGTTCGCCCAGGTCTTCAGGGAATGACACTGCGGCGCTGCCTGCGATGACCGCCCCTGCGGCGTTACCTTGGAGCAGCCCGAATGTCGCTGCCGCTGTCGAGACTTTGAGTGCTCTGCCTGGGCGCAGGTCAAGGAGGTTCATGAGGTTTGCGCAGCCGGCTATCACTACTGTGTCGAGTAAGACATCGAACGCTTTGGCCTGCTCACGAGACTGGGCACTCAACAGCGCGGACGCAAACGCCGTTGCGCCGATACCAATAACCTTCAGTCCACCGGTGGTCAACTGACCCTGTACGAGTGCGCCTAAGTGCCCCTTCAAACCTTTTGATCGTACGGAGGTGTCCTCAGCAAGGTCATCATAGACACCAAACGCACCAGCTCCGGCGCTGGCAATTGTCTGCGCTAATCGCTGTCGTGGCTGCTGGGCACCAAAGAGTAGCGATCCTGCCGTAATGCCCGCAGCAACAGCGGGACCCTCAAGCAACGTGATCGGTTCACCACGGTGATTGGTCCGAGTCCAGCGATCACGTCCACCGGGTTGCGTGTCTTCAAGGAGACGACGCACACCTGCAGTTATCGCGGCGCCAGCAACTGTTCCAAGTATTACCCGGCCTAGCGTGTTCACTGATCGGAACCGTCCTCGTCAGCCTCGTCCTCATCAGTATCAGGTAGGTCAACGTCAGTTTCCGGATCAACGGTTGAACGGTCCGGTTCCGGCAGGACGACCGCCGCAGGAACGAGTGCGGTGGCGTTCGACTCGAATCCAAAGTGGCCGATCTTCTGGCCAATCGCAGCCGATAGGGCAAGTGGCGTGTTCAGCTGGCCAACGGGTGTGTCCGCATCGGAGACGGTGGCCACGACCTTGAGCAGGGAGGCGCTTGCGCGGATAGCTGACACAAGATCCGTGTCAACCACGTGTTCGGTCGTGACAACGACACCTTCCGTGGAACGTGCGGCTTCCTCAGCGATGTTCATCTGCAATGAGGTCGCGTCAGTGAAATCCGCTGACTCACCTTCAGCTAGGCCCGTCACATCGTTCGAACCGTCAATGATGATGATCGCGTCAACGGGAGTTGGCGTGTGTCGGTCCAAGCCGATCAACTTCGCCTCCTCCAGGATTGACAGCGCAAGTTCAGCGTTTGCGGACATGTCGTCGGCGTCCGTTGGGTTTTTCTCTCCAAGTGCAACGATCAGCGCGGCTGCGAGGATTTTTTCGGAGGGAAGTTCCTTTTTGTCGTCTGGGAGCAGGTCGGTCAAGGTATTCGCAAGGGAAACCCGAGTCGCAGCCTGCTGGCCGTCTGTCCACAGATCGTTGACCGTGATTCGGCTCGAAACGGTGGCACCCGCATAGGTAACCTGCTGCTCAATGCTCTCAAATCGCTCGTCGCTGACTGACCCGAGTTGAATCACCCCGATGCGGCGTCCGTCGAGAGCGCCCTTTGCGACCCGTTTGGAAGCCGCAGAGACATATTCGTCAACGTGTGCGTGTTCCTGAGACTCGCGGTCAAGGGCAGCACGCATCTCCTCTTTCTCTGCGCGCAACTGCTCAACCTGTCCGGTCAGGGTGTCACCGATGGTTTCCTTCAACGGGCCAGCGCCCAGGATGATACCCACGGCCAGTGCCAAAAACACTGAGATGAGGGAGACGATGTGGTACCGAAAGTCAATCACTGATCTGTGTGCTTTCTGTGTGTCGAGATAAGTCTTTTCAACGGCAAACTAGTTGGTCCACCATGCGAGCGAACCAAACCATGACCAGAGGTCATCGAGGCGGGCTCCGAAGATACCGAACAGTGCCTGACCGACGGTCGTTGAGGCGAGCGCGGCGATCACGGCGATCAGTCCAGCGCCCGCCAGAAGCAGGAGTTGTCCGTTGGAGATACGCTGGCGATACAGTCGCGACACGCCTTTGGCGTCCACCAACTTTCCGCCAACGCGGAGGCGAGTCAAGAACGTCGAAGCCATTCCAGCCCGCCCCTTGTCCAGAAACTCCACCAGCGTTGCATGCGTGCCTACGGCAACGATCAGTTCAGCGCCCAGATCGTCTGCAAGGAGCATCGCGATGTCCTCGCTCGTTCCGGTCGCGGGGAACACGATGTGCTCAACCCCTATCGCACTCAGGCGTTCTGTGCCTGGTGCGCGCCCATCTCGATAAGCGTGTACAACAATCTCGGCGCCACTACGCAGCGCCTTGTCTGAGACAGAGTCCATGTCACCAACGATGAGGTCCGGCTGCCAGCCTGCCTCTAGGATTGCGTCTGCCCCA
The DNA here is from genome assembly GCA_031979385.1 of Timonella sp. Lineage (GTDB taxonomy): Bacteria > Actinomycetota > Actinomycetes > Actinomycetales > Cellulomonadaceae > Timonella. The sequence continues at coordinate 22,561 of DALZEF010000029.1, forward strand.
CCGTCAACGCCGATCAGGATCGGACGATACTCCTTGATGTAGGGGCGCAGGGTCTTCAGATCTTCCTTGTAGTGGTAGCCCCGCACAACGATCAGTACCTGGCGGCCCTCGATCTTGGTTGTAATCTTTGGCACGCCCACGCCATCGAGGAGGAGTTCACGCTCTTGGCGCAGATAGTCCATGGTGTTTGCGGCAAACGACTCAAGTTGGACGGAAAGTCCTTCTCGAGCTTCTTCAAGCCGCAGGTCAATAATCTCCTGATCCAGGATCTCGCCCTCTGCGACCAACTGCTCACCCAGATAGACGGCATTGCCGTCGATTCGGATACGTTTTCCCTCCTTGAGGGACATGACGTCAGGGCCCAGATCATCAATCAGTGGAATTCCAGCGTCAACCAAAATCCCTGGCCCAAGATTGGGGTATCGCCCCGAAATCGACTTTGCGGCATTCAACACAGCACGGGGTTTCGCTGCAACCAGCGAGTCCGCAGCAACGCGGTCGATGTCCGTGTGGTTGATAACCGCGATATCCCCCGGTTCCAGCCGCTTGGTCAGGTCCTTCGTTCGCCGATCGACCTTTGCGACACCAGCTAGACTTCCGTCATTCTCCGGGGCGTTCTTATTATTTCTCGTAAACTTCATCGATCTCATGATCTCACAGCCGCTAGGTTCAACAGTTCCTGTGCGTGTTCTCGCGCTGAGGCGGATTCAACCTGTCCAGAAAGCATTCGAGCGAGTTCTGACACTCTCTCATCACCGGTCACGGTGGACAGTCCAGACTGTGTGATGCCCGCGTTGTCATCAGCCGCGTCCTCCGGCACGCCCTTGGTCACGACAAGGTGATGATCTGCGAAAGCAGCAACCTGAGGCAGATGGGTGACGACGATGACTTGGAAGGTTCTGGCCAGCAGAGCTAGACGTTTGCCGATCTCAATGGCGGCTTGTCCACCCACCCCCGAGTCCACCTCATCGAAGATCATCGTTGGGATGCTGCGAGCACCAGATTGTGAGGCTGTGGCCAATGCAACTTCGAGAGCGAGCATGACACGGGATAGTTCTCCGCCAGAGGCGCCTTTACCCAATGGGCGGGCAGGTGCCCCCGGGTGAGCGGTCAGCAGCATGGATACCGATTCCGCTCCCCATGGACCAAGTTCTTCGAGCGGTTCCAATACCACCTCAATCGAGGCGCCTTTCATAGCCAAACCGGCAAGTTCAGCGCTGACGGCTTCACCCAGATTCTGAGCCGCCCTCTGACGACTCGCCGTAATCTGAGCGGCCACCTGGGTGAGGCGTTCTCCCAGACGATCCAACTCGTCGGAAAGAAGCTCAACGGTGGCACTGTCATCTTCAAGATCCATAAGGCGCAAGCCTGCTTCACTGGCCCACGCCAAAACCGCCTCAATCGTGTCGCCGTATGAGCGAGTCAGGTTAAACAGTTCTGCACGACGCGCCTCAACAACCTCAAGACGAGCCGGATCCGCATCCAACCCGTCGATGTAACTCGCAAGTTCCGTTGCGATATCCTCCAGTGCGTATTGAGCCTCACGCATTTTGGTTGCCACGGAGTCGAGTGAACTATCGTGCTGCGAAATACCGGAAATCGCCCGAGCAGCGGCGTCCAACGACTCAATGATCGAGGCTGGAACCTCACCATCACCAAACTCGCCGCCGCTCAAACGTGTGTGAGCCTCCTGCGCGCCAGCACGCAACTCCTCGACGTTGCTCAGTCGCAGTGCCTCAGCCGCAAGTTCCGCATCCTCGTGCGGCTGCGGTTCCACCCGTTCAACCTCAGCCAGACCAAGCCGCAACAACTCAGCCTCGCGGGAGCGTTCCTGCCGCTGCGAAACCAATGTATCCAAGCGGGCCTGAACATCAGCCCGCTCCGCCCATACAGAACGATAGGTGGCCACCAGATCCTCGTGCTCAACGCCGGCGAACTCATCCAAGGCAGCCCGCTGCTTGGAAGCGGTCTTCAACCGAATCTGCTCTGACTGCCCGTGAATCGTGACAATCTCTCGCGCCACATCGCTGAGAACCTGCTGCGGAACGGAACGACCTCCAAGAAACGTGCGCGAACGCCCCGCCGACGCAACGGAACGAGACACGATAAGCGCTCCGTCGTCGTCAAGCACCCCACCGGCATCATCCACCATCTCCAGAACCGTCGAGTTAATGGCAGATATCCTGCCCTCAACCGTTGCAGACTTCGCACCTGCACGGACAGTGGCCGGATCTGCCTTCGCACCGAGAAGCAAAGAAAGACCCGTCAACACCATCGTCTTACCCGCACCGGTCTCCCCCGTAATAGCGGTCAACCCACCTGCAAGGTCAACATGGGCTCGCGAAATGACCCCGAGATTCTCAATTGAGATTTCCTCGAGCACAATTACTCCTTAGGGCTTGGAAGTTCACTGGCACGTGGATGTAGATCGGCTGACTCCATCGCGCTTGGAGCCTTACCGTCTCGGAAGCCTTGAACGGGCAACCTGAACTTGCTGACCAGGCGATCTGTGAACGTCGAAATACTCAAACGGGCGAAGATGATCGGGGTGGAACTCGTTTTGATTTCAACGCGCGAGCCAATAGGAAGCGCAGTCTGCCTGCGTCCATCCGTGATGAGAATTGCCGCAACTGATGAGCTTGGCGAGACATCAATGAGGACATCTGAATTGGGACCCACCACGAGCGGGCGCGCAAACAGCGCGTGGGCAGCCACTGGCACCACGACCTTTGCGGCAACATCCGGCCATACCACCGGACCACCTGCGGAAAATGCGTGTGCAGTGGAGCCAGTAGCCGTAGAGGTAATGATCGCGTCGCATCCAAAAGAAGACACAGGACGGTTGTCAACCGACAGGGCAACCTCAACCATCTTCGCCGCCTCCGCTTTCTCAACGGCGGCCTCGTTCAAGGCCCAGTCGCGAACCGGCTCGGAAAAACCCGGGCGGAAGATGGAGACCTGCAAGACCCTGCGTTCCTCAACGCCATAGTCACCAATGGCGATACGTCGAACAGCCTCATTCAGGTCTTCTCGTTCGCTCTCCGCAAGGAAACCAACGTGGCCCAGATTGATCCCGACTACCGGAACATCGGTGCCGAACACGAGTTCGGCAGCCCGCAGAATCGTTCCATCGCCGCCCAGAACGATAACAATCTCGAAGTCGCTGATGCGCATTCCCGCACCAGACTCAAGCGGGTTGAACACCTCCACACCGAACTGCTCGACATAACGCCCAGGTAAATCCACAACATAGACGGCGAAACCGAACTCTCGAAGAGCAGGAATCGTCGCGGCCAGACCGTCAAGCGCTTCTTGACGTCCACTGTGGGTAACGAGCAGGACACTTCTCGACAACTTCGATACCTCCAGCTAAACCCAATAGACGCTAGTTGCAGGAACATTCGCTGGGGCAGGAATCCCCTTACCCAACAGCGCATTTCCCCGCTCCTCTATCATGTCACCTTCCACCGGCAGATCAGGGGTATTATCCACAGCTCTTTGCACGACCGCCACAACTTCAGGGGCAAGTTCCTGCTCTTCGGTGCTCATGAGTGCGTCGCTCCCACCCAGTCGTGTCGGCTGGCGCAAAGCGTCCAGTGTCAACCACACGAAGAACTCCCGGTTGCCGTTCGGCCCCGGTAACGCGCTGGGGATGATTGCCTGCGGTTGAAATCCGCACTGCTGTGCGGCAGTGAGCACTCGCACTAGTGCGTCACTATGACCCTGCTTGTTCCGGACGACTCCGCCATGACCAAGGTTGTGCTTGCCAACCTCAAACTGCGGTTTCACCATAAGAAGCAGGTTCGTTTTCCCATCCACGATCGAGCTCAACGCTGGGAGAATCAAAGTGATCGAGATAAACGAGACATCACACACCACCAGGTCCGGCGTGTACGGCAGGTCCTCCGGTCTGAGTTCGCGCGCGTTGTAACCTTCCACGACGCTCACGCGGGTGTCCCTGCGTAACTCGTCAACTAGCTGGTCGTGTCCAACATCAAGTGCTACAACGTGTTGTGCACCATGACGGAGCAACACGTCGGTGAAGCCTCCCGTGGACGCGCCAACATCAAGAGCTTTGCTACCTTCGAGCGCCCAGAGCGGACGAGAATCCGCGTGCTCGTGTGAAGGCGCGGTCTCTCGTGCGATTGCTTCAAGAGTTCGCAACAGCTTGAAACTGGCCCGCGAAGCATAGTCCTGTTGGTCCGATGAGCCGACTACCTTGACATCATCGACAGCGTTCACCTTGAAGGACGGCTTGTGGGCAGTCACACCGTTAACGGTGATGCGACCATCGTGGATGAGACTCGCCGCGCGGTTTCGCGATCGTGCTAATCCACGAGCCACGACTTCGCTATCGAGCCTATTCACAGTAGTTCAGTTTTCCTTTTAGAGATCCAGTTCGATCTTGAGTTCTTCGATCAAAGATTCAAAGATCGGAGTGTGTTCTTCAACGTCTGCCACATCTAGGGCATCACCCAGACCAAGAAGGTCTTCTGTGGGAATTGGTGGGACGGTAGGGTCAAAGTGCGTAGTCATGCGTGTGCCTTTAGAACTATGAAGGTGCCCGCAGTACGGGCACCTTCGAGGTCGTGTTGGTCAACAAAGTGTACGGTTACAGCGTCTCAAAGTTAGGGATTGTGGACGAGTCGAACTCATCACCACCATCGACGTGGGACCATACTGCGCAGCATGCTGCACGCACGATATCGAGCTCGTCCACGCCGTCATGCTCCGCGATGACAAGCCTGCCATCCCGCACGGTAACGGCAGCGTTTCCACTGGTAAACCACGTTTCTTCCCGGCCCTGCTGAGGCTGAGCCTCTAGCAATGCGCGCAGATCCCGCGCAATGAAGTGAGGGCGATTTTCCGGTGCAGCGAGAATGTCATCTCGCGCAGAATTCACCCCCGTGAGGACGTGCAAACCATGCAATCCACCCGCACGCGCGCCCGCCAGGTCTGTGTCCAACCGATCTCCAACAACGAGAGCGTCTGTCACGCCGGCTTTCTCCATTGCCATGCGATACATAGCAGGTGACGGTTTGCCAGCGCTCAGTGGAGCAACTCCGGTCGCGCTCTGCACCGCACCGACGAGCGCACCGTTACCCGGAGCGAATCCACGTGCAGTTGGCAACGACAAATCGAGATTGCTCGCAAAGTGCTGGGCACCATTCGAGATAGCATAGGCGGCTTCCGCGAGGTGCTCCCATCCCAGGGACGGGTGGAAGCCCTGCGCGACCGCGACCGGGTCGTCATTGGCTGAGAACACCGGTTCGTAACCTGCGTCGCGCACGGCGGTGATAAGCCCTGCACCTCCCACGACTAGGATGCGTGCCCCTGCGGGCACGTGGTCCTGTAGGAGGCGGGCGCAGGCTTGCGCTGCGGTCATGATTTCCGACGAGTCGGCTGGGATGTCCAAGCCGGTCAGTTGGTCTGCGACCTCTTGCGGTTCGCGCGATGCATTGTTGGTGACAAACACCAACTGCATGCCCGTTGCGCGTGCAGAGTTCAGACCGTGTGCAGCGTATTCAATGGGAAGCGGACCTTTATAGGCCACTCCATCGAGGTCGACTAAAGCCAGAGGGTAACGTGCGGCCAGAGGTTGCTCACTACCGATGATCAGTTCCGACATGTCAGTCCTCTTGCAAGTTCTTTGGTTCGGAATCCTCTACATCCTCAACTGCTTCGTGTACGGATTCCTCAGCCGAGGCTTCTGGCCCTCCGTCGGCGCTGTCCGCACCGTCTGGGTCTGCTTCCGGCTCATCATCTTCCGCGTGGTCAGTCTCGGCTGCTTCTGCGTCCTCTTCGGTGTCGTCGATGTCTTGTGGATCAGCATCAACGAAGTCATCCACGAGGTCGTACACGAGTACGTCTTCATCAACCTCGCCGAGAGGCTCCTCGATCGACTCGATCTCCGCCGGAGAGAGGTGCGAGAGAAGCTCTTCAGCTTCTTCCGACCGACCAAGTAGTTCCAAGATAGCTACGCGGGCGCCGATAAGACGGACGGCAAGGTCACGGCGCTTCGCTGGAACCTCAATGGATTCCAAGTGCGCTAGGGCCGCATCGTTTTCTCCGAGGTCCACCCTGGCTCCGGCCACGACGATGGCGAGTTCAAGTTGACCGTCAATGGATAGGGTCGCAGCCTCTTCAGACTGCGCCAGAGCGATTGCCTTCTCTGGACGTTCAAGACCACGCTCACAGTCAGCCATGAGTGGCAGGTGTTCGCTTGAACCGTTCAGACGACGAACGGTACGGAACTCGCGGAGAGCTTCCGCGTAGCGTTCGGTGTAGTAGGCCGCCAGACCTGCTGCCTCACGGACGATGTCAACACGTCCGCCGCGGCGCAGTGCCTCCTGGGCGTGCTTGTAGGCCAGTTCTGGATCGGTGTCCAGAAGTTTGCCCGTCATGATTAAGTGCAATCCAACGAGTTCCGCATTGTCCTTGCTCAGCGTACGCAGGCGTGCACGAGCTTCGCGGTCCAACATGTTGTAAGTAATGTGCTCGGGAACCTCTGGGGCATTCGAGCGTGTGCTTTCGCTACGTTCTGGACGTGGTCCGCGGTCATCACGGTTTCCACGGAACCCACCATCACGGTTGTCCCGACGGT
>DALZEF010000030.1:0-8223 GCA_031979385.1 Timonella sp.
CGCGATTCCCTCGTCATTGGGGCTTATCTGGTCGTACTGTGCGAGGAACTCATTGAGTTCGTCTCGACGTACGATCAGGTCTTGCTTGAGTTCGGCACGCAGGTTCGAGTCAGAGATTGCGTATTGGATGACCCGAGCGCGGTCGCCCTGGTAACTACGCTGTATATCGGTGAGGATTGACAGGGGTTGGACTGAATTGTTGTAGAGTCCTTGAATTCTCGATTGCGCTTGCGCTAGCGAGACCACGGCGATGATCAGGCACAGTAGAGCCGCTCCAAACATGATCGCCGTACTGGTTGCGATCTTGACGAAGATTGGCTGATCCATCCAAGTTTTGCGGCTATTTTTCTGCTCGCTCATGTCCATACTCCTTTAACGATTCCATCTACGTGATCGTCAGGAGTGGGTGACTTATAACCATTTCATCCGATGTTTGGCTATTTACGCATGCATGATTCTCGACGATACGGTGCGTCCGGCTGTTCACTCACGTGTGTGGCGAGCATACCGGCGAGCAGGTCTCAAAGGCTTTTCACAATTGAGAGTGCAAGGGCAGATTTATGACAAGGCGGCCAGTTCCTTAGTTCTCTTGCCTTCTTCGCTATTGCCGTTGCCGCGGCATCCGTGGGGCTGACGACGGCACCAAGGGCAATGCCCCATCGAGTTTCACCCGGCGGGGGACTGCGTTCGTTTCGTTCCGACCAGATTCCGCTGCGCGAGAATCCTGTCCGTTCCGCACTATCTTGCAGCCAGTCAGTACGCATAAGATCGACGGGTGCACCTACGTGGCCGGTGTAAGTCATGGTCGAGGCGCACTCAACCGAACGAGAACGCTAGGAGCGTGAATGTCCCGCCCGTTTCAGGTGGACCTGACAGGTGTCATCGAACTACTATCCCGCCATATCTACTCCAGCCCGCGCGTCTACCTGCGTGAACTCATCCAAAACGGAGTGGACGCGATCAGGGCCGCACACAAGGCACAACTGGACGCAGAGGCCGGAACGACCCCAGCGCTCGCGGAAAGACTCGACACCCCGCGCCTCACCGTCTCCCCGGCAACACCGGGCAAGCCATTCACCTTCAGCGACAACGGCGTAGGCCTGACCGCCGACGAGGCGGCAGAACTCCTCGCAACCGTCGGACGATCCTCAAAACGCGATCCAGAACTCGGGTTCAAACGCGACGACTACCTCGGCCAGTTCGGAATCGGGTTGCTGTCCTGCTTCATGGTCGCCCCGGACATCGTGATCACCTCGCGCTCGCGGCGCACGCTTGAAGACGGAAGCCAACCCGCGGCGATCGAGTGGGTGGGACGGATCGACGGAACGTTCGCCGTCACCGAGTTACCTGCCGACCAGAGCGACGCGCTGCCGTACGGAACGACCGTTCGGTTGACCGCAAACCATGGCGAGGACTCTCTGCTTGGCGAGGACATCGTGGCGGAACTGGCCCGGACCTTCGCGGAGTTCCTGCCCATCCCGCTCGAAGTCCGCGGTGAATCCGTGGTCGTGCTGGGGCGGGATGCGCCGTTCCTGACACCATTGCGCGAGGACCGCTCCGAGGTCCTGGCATACGGTGCCGAGCTCATCGGCCAGGAGCCGCTGGCGGCAATCCCGTTGAACGTTCCGGGCACCGGAACCTCTGGTGTCGCATACGTGCTGCCCTATGCACCGCCACCCGGTGCCGCGGCAACAGCCCGTGTGTATCTCTCGCGGATGCTGCTGTCCGAGAAGATGCCGGATCTCTTGCCCGCCTGGGCATCGTTCGCGCACGCGGTCGTCTCCACTGACTATCTGACTCCCACGGCGTCGCGCGAGCAACTGATCGCCAACGAGGGTCTACAAGACACCCAGGAGGGGATTGGCCGAGCGATCACCGCGTGGGTCAAAGACCAGGCTGAAAATGATCCGCACGCCATCAGCGAACTCGTAGCCGTGCATCACCTGTCCCTGCGCCAAATGGCCAGTCACTACGATGAACTCGGCGCAGTGCTCATTCCCATGCTCCCCGTCGAGACAAGTGCGGGCTATCTGAGCATCGAGGAATACCTGGCCATCACCCCACACATCAGATACGCGCAGACCCTCGATGAGTACCGTCAGGTCGCCTCGATCGTCTCCCCAGACCGCCCGGTCGTCAACGCCGGATACACGTTCGTTGAGGAACTGCTGTTGCGCATGCCAGCGCTCCGCGAGGGCGTGACCGCAGAACGCATCGCGATCAATGATGAACTGCGCAATCTGGGCCCGGTTCCGTTTGACGACTCGCAGAGGGCCGGCTTCCTTGAGAAACGTGCGACCACGGCACTCGACAACAAATACCTGCAAGTCATCGTGCGTAGCTTCGAGCCGGATAACCTTCCGGGACTCTACGTCGCCGACCCGGACGTGATCGCGTGGATCGAGCGGGACAAGGCCCGCGAAACGGCGGCCGGTCCATGGGCTGACATCCTCGCGCAAACGCAGGACGTGTTCGACAATCTCGGTGGGGGCTCCAAGGCCCAACTGTGCTTGAACTGGTCCAACCGTGCGGTGCGTTCACTCGCAGCCGTTGACGACTCCGTCGTCTTCACTCGCTCACTGAGGCTGCTCTACGCCCAGTCAAAGCTATCGGGACACCACCCACTGACTGCCGCTGACCGCACCATGCTGACCGAAGCACTCGACGACCTGATCACGCTGTCTATCGGCGTGAGCGACTTCAACCTCCCGGAGAACTGACTATGCAACTCGAAACCCCGCCCGCCGAACTTCAAGAACTCATCGATCGCATCGAGTCCACCCCGATGGGGAACGAGGAACTCGAACTCGTGCGGCGCGCTCTCGCGTTCGCGGAGGAAAACGACTTACCTGTCTGGGCGTACCAGTTGCGGATGTGGTTCAACCGGTCCACCTTCCGTATGGGGCAGACCGATGCCCTGCTGACGAGCTTCACCAAGACTCTCGCGATCCACGACTCGGACCCGCAACGCTTCCCGCTCGAAATCGACGAGGACACGCACCTGCTGTTCCAGTACAAGTGGGTGGCCGAGATGTTGCACGATTCCCCCTTCTATTCGCTCGCGCAGATCAACGGCATCTTCGCCGACATGGAACGCCGCTTCCGGGAATCGGGCAAGTCCATGTCCGGCTACCTCCAAACTCAGTTTGGTGGTGCGTGTGAGCGCGGCGACTGGGATGCCGCGGCCCGATACTTCAATGAGCTTCAGGCCGCACCACGCGATGACTTGTCGCACTGTGAGGCCTGCTATCGCTCAACGGCCGCGATGTACTATGCCGATCGCGGCGAGACCGACCGTGCGCTTGAACTGTTCGAGGAGATCTTCTCGGGTCAATTCGTGTGTGGGGATGAGCCAGAGTACTCGGAATCCCAGGCAGCTCACCTCTACCTCAAAACCGAGAACTTTGATGAGGCCAAGCGTCTGCACCTCAAATCTCTCGCGGCTCTTGCCCAGCACCCCGAGCCGAGCGGAATTATCCTGCGCCATGCGCTGTTCTGCCTGGTCACCGGGAACACGGAGCGGGCCTTGGACCTGGTGGAGAAGAATGCCAAGCTCTTTGACGCGTCCGAGTTGAACGTGGCGCGCCAGTTCGATGCGCTGACGCTGCTGGGCGTCCTTGCAGATGCCCTCCAGAAGGCTGGCCGCGGTGCGATTCCAGTGCGCGGTACAGGGACTCACAACTACGATGTGGTGCTCAGGGGGATCGCTCCCGCCGCTGGTGGCGGGGATTTCACTGCCGACGAGTTGGCCGCGTTTGTGTGGGATCGTGCGGCTGAGATCGTAGCTCAGTTCGATGCGCGTAACGGCAACGACCACTATGCGCAGCGTTTGGCCGCGCGCAAGGAACTTCTGGACACTCGATACGATCTGCCTATCGGAATCGACGTGTTTGAGCCGGTCGAGTCGTACACAACTGAGGTTGTGGAGCCGGAACTGAACAGCGGACTTGAATATGTGGCCGCCGTCGCGAACACGCTCCCGAACGTTTCTGCCGCGCTTGACCTTGTGCGCCAGGGACGTAACCGTCACATAGACGGTGACTTCGAGGAGGGCATCACTGATGCGTTCTTGCACCTGCTCGATGTCGACCTGAGCGAGAGCGGCGTCGCCCGCGAAACGCTGGCCGATGCGTTCGAACGTTCCGGTCTGGTGACCGCGGCGAAGGCTGTGTTGACGGTTGGCGAGAAACTCGCGGGTCCGGTTGATGAGGAAGACCTGAAGGCCTTCGAGACTCTGATCGCCCGGGCGCAAGAAGTCGATGACCCAGCGAGCACCGCGTTCTTGGCTCTTCATCTGGCGCAGCGCATGTCCTTTTCAGCGCCGGAACGCGCCAACGAGCTGCTGACCCTCGCACTGGAGAACCGCCCAACCCAGCCCGTGATGCAGCGCGCCGCAATCATCACCGCGGACTTGGCTCTGGGCGCCAACCAGATTGAGGACGGTAAGCAGGCCCTTGAACAGGCAGCCGCGCTCAGCTACGGGGCCATCGGTGAGGACATCGATGTTGCGAGCATTCAGGCACGCGTCGGCCTATGGACAGAGCAGTACGATCAGGCCGTTGAACGCTACAACCACGCGATAGATATCGCGTTTGGCGTGCAGGACTACGCGAGGGCCTGGCCGCTCCTGATGAACCTTTCTCGCGCCTACGCGGGTAATGGCTCAGCAGACGATGCGGTGCGGGCGCTGAAGCGTGCGCAACGTTACGCGCAGCGGACCACGGCTACCGCGCCGCAACTCCAGGCGATCAACTATGCGTTGGGCACGCAACTGGTCAATGCCGGGCACCCGCACGATGCGTTGGTTCCGTTGGCCGCAGTCGTGGACTGGAACATGGAGAATGGGGGCGATCCAGAAAACGTGGCTGCCGCGCTCATCGCCCTCGGTGAGGCGTCCCTGCGTGCCGATGAATACAACCAAGCATTCTCCGCCTGGTACTTCGGCCTGAACTATTCCGAAGAGAACGATCTCAAGGACGCTGAGTACGGTTTCGCTCTGCGCCTAGCCGACTTCCTGCTCGACTCGGAGCATCCCGAGGCTCCAGATTTCGCGGAGCGGGCCTACAACCTTGCCCAGGAACAGGACGATCCCGTTCAGGTAGTCCACGCGGCCAAGCGAGTCGCAACCGCCCAGGTCGTCATCTCGGAGACAGATGACTTCAGCACGCTCGACAAAGCGCTCGATCAGCTCATTGCCACGGGCGAGAAGGGCAGCCCCGAAGTTGAGGTGACCCGTATCGAGGCCACCCTGCACAAGGCACGCCTGCTATGGCGCCTCGAAAAGGGAGTCGAAGCGGGGGAGGCTGCGCTTGAGGCAGTGCAGATCGCTGCGGACATAGATCTGGGCGAAGCGCAGTTCGACGCGCTTGTGCTCGCGGGAGTCGCGTTCAAGAGTGCAGGGGCCACGGACCGTGCCCGCCAAGCACTCGAGGAAGCCCAACGGTTCTCCGAGCCCGGTGAGTCTCCGTACGAGTTTGCGGCTCAACAACTCGCTGACCTCTGAGCCGCTGGCAGCCAGCGCATCGAGTTCAGCCAAAATCCCACGAACTCAGCCAGCTTTAGGCTGAGTTCGTGGGTAAAAGGCTGAGTTCGGCGCAAGAGGAATGATGGTTGGATTGGCGACGACTTGGTTGCGCACGACCTTCGGCTCACGCCCCGCTGGTCGGTGAGGTGATGCTGGCAGCGGCCTGCTCGTCGGCAAATTGAGGCCTTATTGCGACGCAGAAAACGACACACAACGGGTGCGGTGGCTTTCAAGGCCGCCGCACCCGTTGCGCCACGACTGGGCGCTTCCTCCACTCACCTACGAAGCGCTAGTCAAGGCGTGCCACCGCCGTCACGAGACGGCGTGACGCCAAGGTCCCCATGAACACGAGGCCAACCGCAAAGGCCACGGACGCGGCGAAGCGAACCAGAACCAGTGGATTCTGGAACAGTCCAGCACCGAACAAGGGCAACAGGAAGAGCGCGGACAGAGCGAGAGCCGTGCCGACAGCCGCGATCATCGGGATCGTAGTTTCCTTGACACGAGCCTTCTCAAGCATCGGCACATCCGTGCCCGCCAAATGCAAGAACCGATACTGCTCACGCTGAGAGATGACCCGACCAGCCTGCGTAACACCCGTGGAGATCGCGGCCAAAACACCCGCAATCGCGAGGGTTAGATAGCCACCCGTCGAGATGTCGGTGGCGAACATGACGTCTTCCGGGGTGCGACCCTCGTAGCCTGAAAACAGCGCCATGACCGACGCCAATCCCGCGATAAAGGTTGCCAGCGCGACACCGCCAACGGAACGCCACGCGGTCTTCGGATCGTCGATGATGCGGCGACTCGCGAGCAACACGTCCAAAGTCTTTGCCCGGGACACGGCGAACTGCCCCACAATCCCCATCACAAACGGGCCCACGAGATTGAGCGTACCCAGACCCACCGCGAACATGACCCCGATGAACAGGAACGACGCGAGCGAGGTCTTCGTCGCCAGGACCATGCCGATGAACGCAAGGACCACCGCGAGGATACGAATCGCCTTGAGGGCCGGCGTCGACTGGCGCTGAGCCACACCAAGTGGGCTCACCACCACACGCTGCAATCCAACCAGCGCCGACACGGTACCCAGGACAACCACGCCGAGAGCGGCGGCTGCCAGGATCGAGGGACCAACCCACAGCTCGAAGAACGTGAACCCTCGCCCCTCGAACGGGATCAACCCGATCACGGGGATCAAAGCGAAGTAACCGCCGATGCCGCACAGAGTTCCAATGAATGCGGAACTCGTCGCATCAAGCGCGGAAAGAACCGTGATCTGCGTGGTGGTAGCGCCAACCAGACGCAACCGGGCAAGACGCTCATCGCGGCGCGCCACAACAAGACGGGCTGCAGCGCCGCCCATCGTCAGGAGCGGAACAAGAAGCAAAGCGCCCGCAATATACGCGAATGCCACATACGACTGAGAGTTCGAGGTGGAACCAGGCTGATGGGCGCGGAACTCGAACGCCGCGATACCGCCCACAACGATCAGGAGTAGCGCCGTCACCGAGGCAAAGGCGATCACCGTGAGCAGCGATGTGACGCTGGCAGGATCCTTCGAATGCTTGGCCGCTTCGCGTGTGCGTCGATTCATGAACCACCACAGTTGGATCGCGTTCATACTGCGCCGCCAGGCTGCTGTGCCGGTGCTGAGACTGATGCCGCTGAGGTGATTGGTGCGGATACCGCGGGGACTGCCACCGATGCGGGTTGCTCCGGCGTTGCCGCACCGCTGGGTGCGTGATGCTCAGCCACAATGCGACCGTCCTGCATCTGGATGGTGCGCGAACACCAGCGGGCAACGTTTGGATCGTGCGTGACCACCACAAGTGAGGCGCCAAAGGCCTGCGTGGCACTCGTCAGGATCTGCATGACCTCGGCACTCGTGCCCTGATCGAGCGCACCGGTTGGTTCATCGGCAAACACGACGCCCGGCGACGCGATGAGTGCACGAGCAATCGCGACACGCTGTGCCTGCCCACCCGAGAGCTCCCCTGGACGGCGATGCTCCATACCGCCAAGTCCAAACTGGTGCAGGATCGGCATTGCCTGCTGGACAGCATCCTTACGAGCCATGCCGTTCAGCATGAGCGGTAGCGCAACGTTCTCGACGCACGGTAGTTCCGGGAGCAAATGACCCGACTGGAACACAAAGCCGAAGTCAGTACGGCGCAGCGTTGTACGCTCACCATCACGCATCGAGGACAGTTCACGGTTACGCCAACGCACGTCACCCGATGTCGGAGTGATGATGCCAGCAAGGCAGTGCAGCAGCGTGGTTTTACCAGAGCCGGATGGACCCATGATCGCAAGAGACTCACCGGCCTCAATGGTGAGGTCCACGCCTGCAAGAGCAGTGGTGTGGGGGCCGTACTGTTTCACCAGGTTCGTCGCGGCCAGGGGAGTGGAGGAGTAATTCATGTTTCTCATTCTCTCGGCGTAAGGCAATCGGGCACATCGTGCACGGGATGGAAATGGGTTCGTCGCGTCTGCACCTTGGAGTGGACTCTGCGGTACGACTCAAGTTGCAGACGAGGCGCAAAGGTGCAGCTCATGGCTCTTTCATCAAGGCGCTCGCAGGTCTAAGAGTCGAGAGTGTTGCGTGTCACGCGTCAGGAATTTGGGAGACCAGACAAAAGCCGGTAATGTTTTATCTGGCCAATCGGCCGGGCGTTCGTAGCTCAACGGATAGA
>DALZEF010000030.1:8323-25782 GCA_031979385.1 Timonella sp.
GCATCTGACTACGGATCAGAAGGTTGGGGGTTCGAATCCCTCCGAGCGCACAGTTTGACCCACTCAGCGAATCTGAGTGGGTCTATTGTTTTGCGCTGTTTGTGCACTGAACACAACTCCCGCAGCGAACGTGCATTCGCGATGCTGGCCCCATGTGCGAGTGGGCGCAGCGGCAACGCACGAAAACGGGGCCGAGGTTTTCCTCGGCCCCACTTAATGGCTAGGGCAGTTAGAACCCTTCAACGTACTGGATAATCTCGCCAGTATCGTCGTAGAACACCCACACGCCACCTTTCACTGCATCGTCAGGGACGTTGGCGTAGACATTGAATGTGTCAGACTGGCCTGGCGCCAATGGTACGGTGTCCCAAATGCCGCCTGTAACGTCGTACCCGCCGTCGCCGTAGAACTCTCCATCGTTTCCGAGGTAGTAGATTTCAAGATAGTTGTAAGCGTCAAGAGTGTAATCACTGATGTTCGTGATGCTCAGCTTTCCCCAAAGATCTTGATACGTTGAATCGTACTCATCGTCTTCCTGCCACGTGTCGAATAGAACGCCAAACCAACTCCACAGCCAGAAGACCTGATCGGTTTCCATCGGGTCGCTCACGGTTGAAATAACCGAGAGGAATGCAGCCTCCGATGTCACCGAACCGGCTGGGTTCCTCACGATCACACGATACGTATTCAATTCGAGTGCGGACTTTGCGGTGAAACCGTAGGTTGCCTTGGTTGCCCCTGCGATGTTCTTCCAGCCAGAGCCATTATCTACCTGCCACTGATAGGTGAGTTCTGAGCCTGAAGCTTTCACACCGAAAGACACGCGCTCTCCGCTGTCCCCAGAGGCCAACTTAGGCTGCTCGGTGATCTTTGGCTTTGCGATCAGAGAAAGGGTTGCAGCCTTGGAAGTGGCTTTGCCCTGTTTGCCCGTAACAACTACGCGGTACTGGGTCTTGTCGAGTTTAGTGGTGGCTTTGACCGAGTAGGTGGCCTTCTTGGCCGCGCTGCCGGAGACTTTCTGCCAGTTCTTGGCTCCGGACTTCTTCGAGTACCACTGGTACTTCAAGGACTGACCAGAAGCCTTGACAGTGAACTTGGCGGTCTTCCCAGAAACAACCGAGACCGACTTGGGCTGGGTTGTGATCCTAGTCTTGGCTGACACTGTCAGCGTTGCTGTCTTGGAGGTTACTTTGCCCTGTTTGCCTGTGACAATGACACGGTATTGGGTCTTGTTGAGCTTGCTGGTGGCCTTAACCGTGTAGGTGGCTTTTTTGGCTGCCTTGCCGGAGACTTTCTGCCAGTTCTTGGCTCCGGACTTCTTGGAGTACCACTGGTACTTCAGGGATTGACCGGAAGCCTTGACTGAGAGTTTTGCAGTCTTACCGGGAACAACAGTCACCGACTTTGGCTGGCTCGTAATCTTGGTTTTTGCCGCCGACTTTGTCACTGCGCCTGCGCTGGTTACAGCCTGAGCGATTGGGGCGGTGACGAGTGACCCACCAACCGCAAGGGAAACTGCGATAGCGACAGCGGTATAGCGTCGTGGGGGATTTTTCATGAGTACTCCTAGTACGTGTCAGACGCTTAAGCATAACCGTTAATTACCGCAGGTGAAACAAGTTTTTTCCCCTGGTTTCCCGAGAGTCATACCTCACGTGGAGGAGAATTGACGATTTGTCTATTGCATTTTTACCCATCGTGTGAATGAGACTGTTGCGCGATAAACGTAAAGGTCTTGTGCGGGCCCACATGGGTGCGATTTTGTTGCGTACCATGGGGAAGGCGCTTCATGCGCGGGATGAGGGCTTTGGGCCGTGACGACAGATCATCCGCTATCAATTGACCAAAACGCGCAGATATTACAGGAGCTTCACTGTGCTGAACACCCTTCGGATTGCCTCCGAGCAGTATCACCCCGACGCCGGATATGACGGATTCATCGGCTGGGTGCTGAACCTGATGGAGACGATCGGGGAGGTTGGGGTTGGTCTCGCAGTGTTCATCGAGACTTTCATCCCGCCGATTCCGTCCGAGGCGGTACTCCCGGGAGCCGGGTTCCTAGCGTATGACGGGCGCATGAATGTCTGGCTGGCCTGGCTGGCCGCAACCCTTGGTGCCCTGATTGGTGCGTGGGTCTGGTACGCGATCGGTGCCGCCTTGGGTCGCAACCGTACCCGCGCCCTTGTCGGACGCATCCCGCTCATGGAGTTTGAGGACTTCGACAAGGCCGAGGCATTCTTCATCAGATGGGGCGGACTGGCCGTGCTCCTTGGACGGTGCGTACCACTTGTACGCTCATTCATCTCGATCCCTGCTGGTATCGAGAAGATGAACTTCTGGAAGTTCACGCTTTACACCACGATCGGCTCCGGCGTGTGGAACGCAATCTGGGTCGGTCTTGGATTCGCCTTCGGCCCAGCCATCAAGCCGGTGCTTGAGCAATGGAGCGGTGTGCTGTCCAACCTGGTTCTCGTGGTTATCGCAGTGCTCGTACTGTGGTTTGTGGTGGTTCGCCTTCGCAAGCTGATGCGTCAACGCCGCGAATCAGACAGCACGCAGACCCTCTGATTCGCGATCACCTGAGGCACAGCATTGGGCGTGCGACCTCAGACGTACGGACAGGGGACTTTACCCCTCCCCAGGTGGATGAAAAGTC
This sequence comes from Timonella sp., assembly GCA_031979385.1. GTDB lineage: Bacteria > Actinomycetota > Actinomycetes > Actinomycetales > Cellulomonadaceae > Timonella. The sequence continues at coordinate 10,980 of DALZEF010000030.1, forward strand.
TCGGAGTCTACGCAAAGATGGTTGTATGAGTGTTCCCGACCAGTTCGAGAGTTGGAGCGCGTTCCAATCGAACTCGTTTGGTGCGCTGTCGAGCGGCGATGAGGCCTACCCTGAGTTCTTCGACGAGTCTGTCAGCCGCACTTACTACGCCGGTACGTCACGGCGTCTTCAGAGTGTGCAAGAGGTGGCACGAGCGATCTTCCTGATTGCGGTAATCCTCGTGGCAGCGATCTTTGTGATGCGTTCGGTCGATTCCCGAACTGCTCCGTCCGCTGCGGCCAGTACGCATGAAAGCGCTGCTGTCACCACACAAGTGTGGCCTTTCTCGCGTTTGGGGAATTTGGTTCCTATTCATCTGTGAAAGGCAGTACACTGGTTGAGGTTCAACACGGGGAAACCTTCGAGTTGAATGGGCGTTCGTAGCTCAACGGATAGAGCATCTGACTACGGATCAGAAGGTTGGGGGTTCGAATCCCTCCGAGCGCACAGTTAGACCCACTCAGGGAATCTGAGTGGGTCTTTTGTTTTGTCTACACTTGCCCTATTTGGCTTGTCGACGAGTTTGGTGGTGTGCCAGCGCACAGCACGTTAATCGGTGGGCTGTTTTTGGCCCGGCTGCGTGAACTTTATGTGCATACGTGGACGTTTTATGGCCCATCGGATTTTTGGGTCAACTCGTAAAGGTCTTGGGCGGGCCCACCTTGATGCTACTTCGCGCGGTTTTTGACCAGTGTCAGGGCGTAGGACTCCCACCATTGGCCCGCGGCAGGACCACCGTTGCAGGTTCCATCAGACTCGCCGGGGCGTTTGATCCAGAGGAGGCCATCAAGCGCGCCAGAGCCAGTGTAGAGTCTCGGCTTCTTGCCAAGCCCACGGCCAGAGGGGTTACACCATTCGCTGTTCTTGGGTCCTTTGCCGTTGCGCGAGGTATCCACCACGTAGTGCCTGTGCGCAGCGGTGACCTTTTGTTGTCTAAGCGCGGCAGAGACCTTCTTGGCGTATCTTTTCTCGGCTGAGGTGGAGTTGAAGTTTGACACGTTTGTCGCAAACCCGCGCGCATGGGAGATACCTGCCGCCTTGAGGCGCGTGGCCATTGCCTTTGGCGTGCGCCAGTTGGAATGTCCACCGTCAAGATAGACCCAGGCGCCAGCCTTGGTGAGTTTCTTCGTGGCGTACTTCAGCAGGCTGTTCCTGGTTTTCCCACCGCAGTCCAGTGCGAGAGAGTCCGGTTCCAGTACGATCAGAGGCTTTGCCCCCTTGATTCCAGCAGCGACCTTGTTGATCCATTTCTTATAGGTCTTCGCATCGAAACCACCTGCCGAATATTGGCCGCAGTCCCGCCCAGGAATCGCGTACAGCACCATAGTGGGACGGGCTTTTGCCTTGTTTGCGGCGCGAATATAGGCGGCAACGTCGCTCTTGACCGTGGCGACGGAATTCCAGTCGCCGAACCATCGAGCCTGGGGCGTTTTGGAGATGTGGCTGAGTTGCTTAGCAGTGGAAGAACGCCCTTGAGCTTTGGCTCGCTTGACGGCATCGACCGCTAACCCTTGATTATCAACATACAGTTTCTTGTACCGTTTTCCCTGTGAAACTAACTTTTTGGTGTTCAGGGCATTAGACGCCGAGAAGAAACTCGAAGTCCCGTTTGTGTGCGTAGCAGCTTGATGTAGGTGGGGTTGAGCGGAAGCAACACTAGGAGAGAGCAACAGCGCAGTTGCCAAAAGTCCTGCGTAGATTCTTACCCTCGTTGGCATTCTTCGTGGACTCACGCTGGTCCTAACTACGGTGTCGTGGTGATGGTAAAACGGAAAAGTTCGCGGGCTGGGCCAAACCGGAAATCTTGGCTCTCTTCTGTTACCTCTTGAGCGACACGGACTCCGATAGTGTTCACGCCAACTTGGAACGGAACGCTGTTCTTAACCCAAGTTAGGGTACCACCGGGCTTCTTAACTGTCCCGGGTACGTCTGAACGGACAGCACGAGGAACTCCGTTGAGATAGAACGAATAGTGTCCACCGTGATCGTTTCCGAATGCGAAGGAGGCAGTGAAATCCTCCAGTGGTGCGGAGAGCTCTACGGAACCTCCGTTCTCGATGACCGTGTTACTTTCATTCACCTTGAACTCTGCAATCTTGAATAGATCTTCAGCCATCGGCGTCACCGTGTAAGTATTTGCGACCGGTTTCTCGGCAACAACTTCACCATTGATGAAGTTCTTGACAACGTATCTGAGCCCACCACCGGTAGGAGCGGTTGAGGAAACATCGACAGTCCAGGCAGCTAACTCAGGCTGATCCTCTTCTGACACGGAGGTTGTCAGCGATCCCGAAGCGGTAACGGTGACCCGCTCACTCACTGCAATCGTTGGGTTCGCCGCGTCGAAAACCTGAATATCTGATCCGACAGGGGCGATACCGGAGAACCTAGGCATGAGAGAAACGTCAACGGGGTCTGATTCCGCAGTTAACTCTAGGTGTCCTGTCTCAGGTTCTTGAGGTTCCTCGGTGGACTCCTCACTGGGTTCCGGAGTCTGCTCGGTAGTGGGTTCCTCGCTTGGTTCCTGTTCAGGCTCTTGGGTTGGCTCGTCGTCAGGGTCCGTAACGGGATCCTTGTCTTCGTCCTTGTCCTTGTCGTGTGGACGTTGTGTCTCGTTGTCAGATGGTTCCTCAGCGGTTGGCCGTGGACGCGGGGCACCCGTTGGCCGCTCAACGGACGATTCTGAGGCGACCTCGCTGGAAGGTGGCTGTTCCTTAGGAGGATCCAACTCGTCGTCAATAGGCTCCGTCGTGGGCGGAGTAGTGGTGGGGGACGCTGTAAGCCCACCTGTAATGGCCTCGTTACCCTGCGCTGTTGGTGTTGGCACGGGACCGCGATCAGGGTTGCTGAGAGCAAAGGCGGCCCCGACAGCGCCCGCAACCACGAGTACGCCGATCACGGCGAGTGCCGCTCCCTGGGTTGAGGAAGCCCAGTCGCGGGCCCGGCCAAACGGCACGGAAGTGGTTGCAGTACCCACCGTGCCCGCTGCTGTAAGCGGTAGGACCTGACTGAGCGCGACAGGGCTGACACCCAACACGAGTGGCAGCAAAATCCCACGCAGGGACTGGCTGACACCCTGCAACTCGGCGAGGAGTAACGAGCAGTCATTGCAACGCTTGAGGTGGTTTTCGATGCGGGTCTTGCGGCGTGTGGTGATCGAGCCGCGAGCATAGGAGGCGATGTGCTGCTCAGACCACTGGCACTCTTCCGAACTAGCTTGGGACGTGGTGGGGATGTGTGCCTGAAGCCACGAATCGCGTAGGCCTTCGCGCGCACGGAAGGCAAGCGCTGAAACCGCGCGCGGGTTCAAGCCCATGATCGGGGCGATCTCGGCTGGGGTCATTCCCTCGATCTCCGAGTACCACAGGACCGTGCGCCAATCCTGTGGCAGGTTCCTGAAAGCGCTCAGAGTGAGCCGTTTGTCCTCGGTCAGGGATGCGATATCCGAATCCGTGATGAGGAGGTTCTCCTGAGTGCTGAGGTCAACGGTTGGTTCAAGTTTCGCTGACCACGCCATCGAGACGGAACGCAGTGTGGCGTAGAGGTAGGCGCGGAAGTTGTCGGTGGGACCTTTCCCGTTCTTGATCGCGGCAAAGATGCGAGTGAATGCCTCCTGAGCGAGGTCCTCTGGATCATGCCATGACGTGACTGCCCGTGCTGCTTTGCGTGCCGCAGGATAGTGGCGTGACCACAGCGCCGCGTAGGCGCGCTCGTCTCCGCGGCGTAGCAGTTCCATGAGGTGTGCATCAGACAGCGATGTCAGGTCTAGGTGTGTGGGAGTTTCAGTCATCGTTTCGTTGGACGTGCGGATTCCATAACCAGCCGATCTTTCGATCCTAGGCGTAGACCTCGACTAAATCCACCTTTCTGACTGGGGGAGGGGGCTCGATCCATGTGTACCGTAGGACATGGGAAGCAGAGCAACTTTGAGGTGCTCCTGGAGGTTGTCAATCTCATCTTCAAGGATTGCGCAGCGCATACAGACCGTGAGGTGTCTTTGAACGTCATCGGAGTGTGGGAGGCGTAGACGGCGCGAGCGTACCCGTGCCAACTCGCGGGTTGTCTCCTTACATATCTTTGGTATGCGTGGACTCTTGTCCTGTTGTTCAAGCCAGGCGTAGCGCAGTTCACATCGGGCACGTGCTGTCATGGAGATCACGTCCGTTTGGGTGAAGCCAATGAGTGAGCAGACCTCGGGAAGGTCTAGCCGCTCGATGTCCATGTACCACAGGAGAGAACGGCTGAGACCTGAAAGTGACTCATAGGCGCGCGCAGTGACAGAGCTTGGCTCTGCCTCTGGTGCGTAATAACTGGCTATGGTCATGGGCTGGTGGTCCTCAAGGTTCTGCCACTTTAGTGTGTGGTCTACACATATAAAGAGCGCAGAGGTGACCCGGTGTTACGCGACTACTCGGGTGAAGACAGCGGGGATGTGAGAGTACCAGCGGATGGACGAAACAGTGGGGTTGAGGTGTCGCAGGGCGCTGCACAGCGTGGGGTGGGTGCCAGCAGTGAACAAAATTGGTCGAGTTTCTAGTGTTTTCGGCGGGTTGGGCTATGCCGCACGGATCAGGATGCGGTCTCGACGGTTTGTTGCTGGATAGGCCCGGCGGCGGTTTGGGCATCGTGCAGTGCCGGTGCTGGTGCAACCAACATGCCGACGGAGAGACGCTTCTCATACGATAGGTGCAAGAGGTCAACCACACTCAGTGACACGGAATGTGGGCCGTGGACCTTGAACCAAGTACCGTTTTCCGGGACGAGTCCGGTGGGGTTTTTCTGTTTCATCCAGTTCACCGTATTGCGTATTTTTCGACCAAACAAGCCTATCTTGGGTGAAAGACTTATTTCAATAACCGAATTAAGTTGCCGGAAACAATATCCACTGATGGGATAGCCGGCTCTGGCGTGCTAAGCCGGATATGTCACTCAATGTTTTGCGGGCAAAGGACTTCACCCAAGCACTGGTCAGCCATCGAAAACTACGTAATCACCCGTACGTGATGTCCGCTAAGGGAAAACGGGCAACTATCTCAAGCATGTGGCGGAGGAATCCCAATGCGCGGTGCCTTGAGGCAGGATGAAGAGAGTTCTCGCTTTAAATGGTTATGTGTCACAAAAAAGTGGGGCTGCCGAAGCAGCCCCACCAAAAATCTACTCGATGCAGTCGAGTCGATCAGAGTGGACGGATGTTCTCCGCCTGAGGACCCTTTGGACCCTGCGTTACGTCGAACTCAACCTGCTGGTTCTCTTCGAGGGTACGGTATCCGTTCGAGGTGATTGCGCTGTAGTGTGCGAACACGTCAGCTGCACCGTCGGATGGGGCGATGAATCCGTAGCCCTTTTCGTTGTTGAACCACTTCACGGTTCCGATAGCCATAATTTTCTCCTTCAAGAGGTGTGAGAACATCCGCGACTGCGGATGTGACGTCACGGTTCCCAACGTCAAACTCTTGAGGATCAAGACTGACCGCATATCGGATGCGGGCAGGACACGCAAGGCACTGCAACTACGTCGCTAACTGTACTTGGTCTAGACCTTGTGCGCCAGAAGTTCCGCAAAAGAACCTCAAACCGTTATCATCGGCGGAACTCACACCACCATCCGGAAAACGCGGACGAAACAGTTACCGCGGCAGCATAACCACACGGAATTAGAACCTCATACCCAAGATGTAGCCCCATGGTTCCGATACCACTTCCTCAAATCCGATGCGGCCATAAAAACCCACGGCCCGCTCATTCTTGCCACTTACGCCCAAGTGAACGCCAGGAACGCCGGTAGTGCGGAACTCGTCGAGAAGCCTCAAGAGAAGCCGCTTCCCATTCCCGCCGCCCTGGGCGGTGGGAAGCAAGTCAATGTGGAAGTGAGCCGGAAAGTCCTCACATACCTCGGGGCGGCTACCAGACCATGTGTGCAAAGACTCAACCAGTTGTGGGTCCCGGTACCCGTCCCTCATATCGGATAGTGGATACTTCTCGCGAGGATAGGATGCGCGCGCCTGCGGCCACCAGTGCTCCTCCAAAGCGCGGTCGAACGCCACGGAGTCAGGGGTTCCCACCGCGTAGCCGACCACTTCGTCGTTCTCATCCACAAGCACAAAACAAAACTCGGGCGCAAACCGCGCGTATTGCCCAACGTAGAGAGTTCCGATCAGATGGGGGTCACGGTAAATACCCGTTGCGTCTTGGCCATTGTCGCCAGTCTTCAGGCAAATCTCGTAGAGCCGATCAGTTTCAGCCAGATTGGTTGGACCGAAGCGGCGAATACGTAGAGCAGACATGAACACCAGTGTAGAACCTATGTGAGGCAACAAAATGGGCGGGAGGAGCCCGCGCTTCCTCCCGCCCGTGGGGACGTCCAGATACCGAACAGAGGGGTCAAATCGGTATCGGCCTCATCCCCATGTCTGAGCAATTCGACTCTTCAATTGTGCACCCGGCCAACACGCAAAAAACGGGCCAAAAGTCCCGAAGTTCTTGTCACCCACTCTCGTTGAGTCCTCCCGCAGCGAACCGTAGCGTCCGCATAGGATGAGTTGGGAAGGAAGTGCACATGCAATCTCGCACCGCGCCCTATAGTCCCCAGCGCGCATACACCATCTGGATAGCTGGCCTGATCGCCTATATTGTTGCGGTGGTTCACCGGACCTCGCTGGGAGTCACGGGACTGGAAGCGGCAAGCCATTTCGGCACCACCGCATCGCAACTCGCGTTGTTCACAGTGACTCAACTCGTTGTCTATTCTGCAGCCCAGATCCCGGTTGGCGTGTTGCTCGACAGGTATGGGGCACGCAGACTCATCGCCACGGGAGCGTTGATGATGGCGGTTGGGCAGTTGGGAATGGCGTTCGCCGAGTCGATTCCGGTCGCGTTGGGTGCACGGGTGCTCATCGGCGCTGGCGACGCGACCACCTTCGTGTCCGTGCTGCGGTTGATCGCCGCTTGGTTCCCTCCGATGCGTGCTCCAGTGTTGGGGCAGATCACCGGCCAGATAGCGCAGGCCGGTCAGATTATCTCCGCCGTCCCATTCGTGTATTTCCTGCACAAGACCACCTGGACCACGGCCTTTGCTGTCCTTGGCATTCTCGGTGTGATCGCATCCGTGTGGGCGTTCTATGCGATTGTCGATCAGCCCCAGTCCGCACCGGGTGGCGCTGCCAAGGTCCGGATTCGACCGATTGACAGGGTGCCGCATGATCCGACGTCGAAGCCCTTGGCGGGCGCGCTGCGCACTGCGGGTTCCTGGCTCGGTTTCTGGACGCACATGGTGACGGCATTCTCCTTCAACGTGTTCGTGTTCCTGTGGGGCAAACCGTTCTTGATTCTGGGTCAAGGGCTGAGTGAACAACAGGTCTCGCTCGTGTTTACGGTCATGACCTGCGCAGGAATCTTTGCAGGCCCACTGTTTGGCCTGTTTTGCGCACGCCATCCGCTACGCCGTACCTGGCTCGTGTTCACCGTTGCGATTGCTGTTGCCGCCTCCTGGTCTGTGCTGTTGCTCCCCAGTACGCCACGCCCATTCATCGTTATTGTCATCGCAACGTTTGTCATCGCTACGGGTGGCCCCGCATCTCTTGTCGGCCTCGATTTTGCCCGCACATCCAATCCAACATCCCGACTTGGAGTGGGCAGCGGTATCGCGAACATGGGCGGCTTCGTGGGTGGTTTCGTGTGCATCATGGCCATCGGCATCGTGCTGGACGTCGTACGTCCAACTGGTGCCTACACGCTGAATGACTTCCGAATGGCATTCTCGGTCATGCTCGTCCCGTTAGTTGTCGGGCTGATCGGGGTTGCTTGGAGTAAACGTGGCACACGCAGGGAGTATGCCCAGCGGGGGATAGTGGTGCCGCCCGCCCGAGATGCTTGGCGGACATACCGTAAGAAATAGCGCCTCAAGAAGCAGGCACGAACAGTCGAAATAACAGGCATGCAAGGAATGCGTAAAAAGGAGCGCAAGTCCCAGGGCAGCAAGGATGTTTCGCCCGGCGCTCTCAGCTTGGTGCTGCTCGGGGTGTTGATCGCCACGATCTCCGCCTATATTGTGCTGCGTACACTGTAAAATCGCAGCCCAGCGGAAATTTTCGCAGCGACCACAGGCGTAGCCGCGCTCCCGCGAGGCAGAGTCGATCACACGGGGTGCCTGACGCACGCGTGTAAACTGACACGTAATTGCCCAGCCATCGCACATTCTGGCGGTGTTGTTCGTTTCGCGCCACGAGGTTTGCTATGTCTTCTCCATCCCCGGGGTGGTATCCCGATCCAAATTCTCCAGGTAACCTGCGCTTTTATGACGGTGAGGGCTGGACGCGCTCGGTCGTTCCGGTCCCGGCTGATGGCCAGCTGACCAAGGAGATGATCGCGACAGGCCGCAAGATCATGCAGGAGAAAACCTCCTTAAAGTTCCAGCACGCGTCGTTCACCCCAACGGCCTCTGAAGCACCTGCCTCCGGTCGACGCGCCCATGCGGGCGCTTCCGGGTTGGCGACGAACAGGTCCGGTTCCTCTTCGCCCTCAGCAGCCAGCGCGGCAAGCGCCGTCCACGCACGGGACAAGGCTCCCGTCACAGGTGCTGTGGAGAAGGCAGAAGAGAGTCCCACGGCTGCTCCTGCCCAGCGAACACCAGCAGCCGCAAGCGCGACCGTGGCTGCAACGCGACGAGCCGCCGGCGTGAAGGCGAATATCGCAGAGCCTGAGGCTGTTGCGCCAACTACCGCCTCTTCCGGTGACGCCCCCAGCGCGCAAACAGGTGCCTCAAGCGATTCCGCGTCAAGCTCCGGATCCGCCGCGGGGGTGGACGCTGTGGTGAAAGAGGTCAGTGCGCCGAACTGGACCAAGAACCGCAGCAACAACGGCGGCGCGGTGAACAAAGATTTCTCCGCTACTGAGGTTCAAACTGAGAAGCCCGCCGCGAAGGCCGGTGTGACATCCCGAAAGAGGATTGCGCTCATTGCCGCTGCACTCGTAGTTGTGGCCGCTCTACTCGCTGGCGTATATCTCATGTTCATACGTGACAATTCCTCCGGCACTTCAGGCCCGTCTGACGACTATCGGAGCCTTGGGTTGAAGGACGAGTTCGGGTGTAAAGAGTTGGCACGCGAAGTCATCGAACTGTCGCAGAGCTCCGATGCCGAACTTGAGGTTACCGCGATCGATGAGGTGGAGATGGTCAAGGACAACCGTGCAAAGTTCACGCTACCCACCGTCACCGGCTCATATGAGGTCGCTTTCGAATGTCAGGGCTCCGCTCGCTACGCCGATGGTTCAACTGAAACACTGACCTACGACATCTCCGCGGACAAGAACTCTCGGTTCTGGACGTCGTACCCGCAACGAGAAAAGTAAACTAGGAGACTCACGGCCCGCCTTCTCATCATTGAGGAGACGGGCCGTCTTATTGCCGTGCATTGAGTCAACGTGCTGCTCGCTATGGACGGAAATCCTCGGGGAGCCTCGCTCCAACGAATCGTGAAACCACGAAGCCAACGATGACCGTGACTACGCTCCACAGCGGTGTGGGAATACCGAGAAAGTTGAGGTTAACGTTGAAGAAACCAGCGATCATTTGGGCGATGATCAGGAAGAACGCGAATCCGAGCCCCGCGGCGATGGCTTGCTGTGGCGCATGTACGGTGTTGCCTCGTGGGAGATCCCGCACGAGTGCAGCCGCTGGGCCGAAGTGTTCCTCTGGGCGGGTGTCGGGATGTTGGACAACCCATCCCTTGACGTCATTGAGGGTTGACACGATACGTGCGTCCTCGATGCCCTTGCGTCGCATCTGCTGAGTGACCTGGTGATAGTACTTCACGTCTCCTAGACTCTCATCTGACAGGTCCCAACGCCAAGCAGCCACCTGCCACTCCCGCCAAGCGTCCGGCCGGCGGTTGCTGGAAGGCGACCTGAGCGTCGGAAATCGTCCTAACTATCGCGAACTGTACCGCCGTCTACGGGAGATGTATGCTGCCACAAAGTCAGTTGAGCAGGGTGTCTTGCGTAGGTGCTCGTGTATGGAGACACGAAACAGCGGGTGCACTCACAGGCGATACGCCTAGGTGCACCCGCTGCTTAAGGAAATCAGGCCACGCGGATGTTGGCAGCCTGCATACCCTTTGGACCGCGCTCAGGGTCGAAGGAAACCTTCTGGTTTTCTTCTAGGTTACGGAAACCGTCACCTGTGATCGCACTGAAGTGCGCAAATACGTCGGCAGAGCCGTCGTCGGGAGCGATGAATCCAAAGCCCTTGTCAGAGTTGAACCATTTGACGGTGCCAGTGGCCATAACGTCATTCCTTAGTTTCCTGGGATCGTAAGCACGATCCGTAAAGCCGCGACGACTTCGCCGCGGAGTCTGATGGATGCCAGCAACCACACAGGATATACCTGAGGCAGTTTCTAGAGCATGATGATCCCTCGATGATGTGCTGGCGCTTTCACGTGCAGCGGATAGTTCAGGGATCTGGTGAGTGTCCCGCACGGGTAAGCGGTCACTGTCTTCAGCAGTAAAGCCAGTGAGTCCGCGATTACTAGCGGTTAGAGGGGCATCGTTGGATCGTCTATCGGATGCAACGATTGAAGATGCTACGAGAGCAGCAAGAAAAGAGATACAAAACCAATCAAGAAGAGAAACACGAACACCCAGTGGGGTGGAGGTGTGAGAGACGCGGAATTGAATACCCGCTCGAAACTACATTCGAGCCGAGAAGCCGACCCAGAGGAAAACCTCCAGCAGAAACACAACTTCACGCGCTTACATCGCAACCCTACAGGGAATAGACAACAAAAGATAGCAAATTGAAAACCTCGCTCATTCTCTGCCCGATGTCACATCAAAGTAACAGGGGCTGCGTTGTCATTTTGGTATCTCTCGGCGGACAGCCGCCGTGCCCCGTGCCGCTTCAGCGAACGCCAGACGATCGGTGGACGAGCTTAGGCACAGCCGTCTGGTCCGCATGCAGCGTCCGCGGATGCGGCTGGGAACGTCTGTAGGAATGTGGCTGCCTGTTCTGCTTCGACCTGCTGGAGAACCTGCATGAAGGTCTCGGGTGACTGTGCACCGGAGATACCGTATTTGCCTGCGACCACGAAGAACGGAACACCGTTGATCCCGTAGGCGCGAGCCTGGGCGATGTCGGCCTGGACGTCGTCGCCAAACGAGCGGGATTCAAGTGCGGCTCGTGCCTCGGCAGGGTCTAGACCAATTTCCCCGGCCAATGCGACCAGGTTGTCCACGGTGCCGAGGTGGATGCCTTCGGTGAAGTAAGCCTTGAGTAGACGTTCCTTCATCTCGATCTGCTTGCCGTGTGATTTTGCGAAGTGTAGTAGCTCGTGAGCGAGCAGGGTGTTGGTGTGCTTGAGCTGGTCGAATCGATAGTCAAGTCCGACCTCGGAGGCGATGGTGGTGACATGGGAAAGCATCTGCTCGACCTGGTCTTTGGGAAGACCTTTGTGTTGGGCGAGGAAATCGATCTCGGACCCATCGAAGTCGATTGGTGTGTCCGGCGCGAGTTCGAAGGAGTGATACGTGATGTTGACCTTGTCGCTGCCTGGGAACGCGGAGAGGGCAGCTTCGAATTTGCGTTTCCCGATGTAGCACCACGGGCAGGCGATATCGGACCAGATGTCTACGGTGATCTCATTGCTCATACTTGCAAAACACGAGAGGGTGGGGACGTATTCCAAGGAATACGTCCCCACCCTTTACGTTGCTCTACCGCAAACTCTGGAGTTAGCGGTAACTGGGAGTCACATCACTTGACCTTGATGGTCTTCGACGCGCTCTTTCCTGCGTAGAGGTTCTTGTTGGAAGGCGTGAACTTTACGGTTACCTTCCACTTTCCCTTGCTCTTCGAAGACTTGGCAATCTTCTTGGACAGAGTGACCTTTGTGGCCTTGTTCTTCTTGACCTTGACGGTCTTGGTGATCTTGGTCTTTCCCTTGGAGACCGTCACCGTGGCCTTGCCTGCCCGGTTGGCCTTCACCGTGACTACAGGCTTCTTGTTGCGCTTGAGCGAGGTCTTCGTAATCGAAACCTTCGACGCGTACTTGGTCACCTTGAACTTGATGTTGTTCGTGTAGATGGTTTTACCTGCCGACTCGACTTTCAGGCGGGCCACGGAGCCATTAAGCGACAACCCTTGTGGTGTCAGCGATGCACTGGGTGAGCTTGCACCCCAGATGGTGTTCCACTTCTTCTCGCCCTTTCGCTTGTACTCCCACTGGTACTTCACGTCTTGCTGGTTAGGTACGTATACACCCGCAGAAACGTTGATGTAATCGTTAACCTTCACCGAAACGTTCTTTGCTGGCTGCTTCGTGATCTTTGGAGCGTGGTTGGCCCAAATGAAGTTGGCTCCGGTGCGCACCAACTTCACGGTGTACGTGACGTCGGGGAGGGCGGTGGTCGTATAGCCCTTCTTGATTCCTGAGATACGTACCGTGTAGGAAGTCTCTGATCCCTTCGCGGAACCTACGGAAACACTTGGATTCTTGAAGTGGACCGCGCTGTTGCTTGAGTACCAACCCGATCCAGAGCCAAGCTTTTCGACGACCTTGTTGTTGATCCGCACAGTGGCATCCGAGAAGTTGGGGTTTTCCCTGTAGTCGCCCGTGGTCTTGCCGAAGTACGACCAAATACCATTCTGGTATTCAAGTGGGAAGTATCCAGCGCTTGGCCAAGCAGTGTTCTTGCTGAAGTTTGTGAGGTAGTCACTCGAGGAGCCAGAAGCGATGAAGGAATACTCACGTGCTACGTTCGAGTAGTTGGTCTTGTATACGCCAACTGCTGCATACTTCGCGCTCGTGGACAGAACCCGAGCACGGTCTGAGGCGCTTGAATTCAGGCTCTTCCGAACTGAACCGGGATCACCTGGCACGAGCCCATAGGCGGAGTAAATGGCGAAGCCCGGGTTGGCGGCGTTTGTGCATCTGTTGTGGACCTGACCGCTCGCGTAAGACTGCAACGCGTTGTTTGCTGCAACGTTTGGAACGCCAGCAAGCCCGCGTGCGAAGTTCACTGAGTTCAGGTATGCGTTCTTATAGTTGGCGTCGGCGTTCCAGTGCTTGCAGCTGTCGTATGAGCCACCGGAGACGGTCAGCGGTGCCTTTGCCTGTCTGCTGAGGGTCGCGGTCGCTGAGAGCAAGTGATCTTTGTTATCGCGTGGTGCTGCTGCGGCTGGTACAACCGAGGCACCCACGAGTGCTGCGGTGATCAGCGCTACGACTCCGGTACGGAGCGTCTTTCTCGTTTTCATGTGTGTCCATTTCGATGGGGGTGTGGCTCTCCGCCTCAGTGCTGGTTGGTCCCGTCTGGCAGCGGAGATATGGTGGGCAAAACTGCCCCCCATATCTTGGAAGATTAAAGAAAGAAATCAGGTTCAAAAGCACCGAACGTGACTGACTACAGCCTTAAAAGACTGTAACTGAGCATTGAAACCGCGCGGACCTGCAGAAACCCAAATTGGGCTAGGGGAGTTATCCCCATCGAAAAGTGGGCGAATGTGGCGATTCGCGCTCAGAATGTGGGATCAAAGCGGTGTCGAGGAACTTCCCGATTAAGCGGGTTTCTCCTAACGAGAGTACTTCCTTGTGTGTTTACGATCCGTCGTGGGATAAGAGTGCGGTAACAGACGCCCACTAGTTCTCTGGCGTGATTCGATCGTTACGCCGACTCGCGCTCAACCAGGTTCGCTGGAAGAATGACGGCCGCGTGTTCGTCGCCCTCGATGACACCGAGTAGTACGCGCACGACCTCGCTTGCGATGCGTTCGAACGGCTGTTTCATGGTGGTCAGCGGGGGATTGGAGGTTAAGGCTATTGAGTGATCGTCGAATCCGGCAACCGCCACGTCGCCGGGTACTGATTTTCCAGCAGCGTGTAGCGCGGCCATCGCGCCCACGGCCATGAGATCGGATGCGGCGAACACGGCATCAATGTCGGGGCGGCGTTGCATGAGGTCGCGCATTGCCTGCGCCCCAGACGCACGCGAGTAGTCACCATGCGCGACAAGGGAGTCGTCGTAGTCGGAACCCATTGCGAGGCGGTAGCCGTCGAGCCGGAACAACCCTCCGGGGGTGTCAAGTGGTCCGGTGATCATTGCGACGCGCTGGTACTTGCTGCGCAGGTAGTCGACGATGCGACGAGCGCTGCCCACCTCGTCGACAGCCACGTACCCGACCTGGTCCTCGTGGCCAAGCGGTGCACCACAGGCGACAGTTGGAATTCCCTTGGCCACCAAATCCGCGATGACAGGGTTGTTGCGGTGGGACGACACCACAATCACGCCGTCCACGTGTCCCGATGAAATGTATTCGGTGATCCGCTTACGTTCCTTCTCGGTTCCGGCGACCATGAGCAGCATGGGCATCTCGCGCCCACCGAGTACCTCGGCGCAGGAGCGTAGCAGGGTTGAGAAGGTTGGGTCCTCGAAGAGCAGGTGTTGCGGCTCGGTCAGCAGGAATGCGATCGAGTTGGAACGTCCGGTTGCAAGCGAGCGCGCGTGTTGGTTGAGGGAGTAGCCGGTTGCCTTGATGGCTGCCTCGACGGCCGCGCGTGCCTCGTCGGAGACCCAGTGCCCGCCGTTGATGACGCGGGAGACGGTTCCACGTGAGACGCCGGCGGCTGCGGCGACATCGCGCACGGTCGGGCGTTTCTTGGCGGGTGCTGGCATCTTCTTCTCCACGGTGCAACTGTATTCGATGTCGGGCGGCTGTCGGTGGTGCGACGGGCTGAGTCTTCCTTATTGCCGACGATTCCTCACCTTGTCT
>DALZEF010000030.1:25792-28343 GCA_031979385.1 Timonella sp.
TGTCTGCGAGGCCTCCGCTGGCTGCGGGGTCAGATTGTTCGGGGCGCCATCGCCCCTCTGAACGTCAACTCCTCTAAGGCCGCACGTGGGATTTTCCCCACTCGCACGCTCGCGGGTGGGCGGATCCCACTCGCAGCATCTGCCTACCGTGCCGCGAGATCCAACGCAACGATGTGCTGGCAGGCGACCGGCTCGTCGGCAATGACCACATACCGGTTGGGTCGGTCCTGCAATAAGCCTATCTGTGACCGGTCACAGATTCAACAGCGAGCCATATTGTTAATTCTTCAGAATTGTAGTTACCTAGTTGTTAAACGAACCAGAACCAATCTGTGACCGAGCACAGCACGAGCCCGTGTGAGCCGGATGCGAACTGCACGAGACATGGCTGTCGAGTGCGCAGAAAGAGAAGAAACATGCGTTTTGACCCGCGGTTCCAGCCGAACAACCTGGGCCTCGTCTCACTCGACACGATCGCCTACGGCGGCGATTACAACCCGGAGCAGTGGCCACGCGAGGTCTGGGAAGAAGACATCGCGCTCATGCACCAGGCGGGCGTGAACTTGGTGTCCGTGGGCATCTGGTCGTGGGCGAAGCTTGAACCGCGTGAGGGCGAGTTCGACTTCGAATGGCTCGACCACCTGCTTGACCTGCTCCATGAGGGTGGCATCCGAGTCGACCTCGCGACTCCCACCGCAGCGCCCCCAGCCTGGTTCTACAAAAAGTATCCGCAGGCCCGTGTCGTACACCGAGACGGTACCGTCATGACCAACGGATCGCGCGGAATGGCCGCTCCGTCCTCGCCCGATTACCTGCGAGCCTGCGCGAACATCACCCGCGCGCTCGCGGAACGCTACGCAAACCACCCTGCGCTTGCGATGTGGCATGTCCACAACGAGTACGGCGCTCCGGTCTCCGACTCCTACGACGATGCCTCGCGTGATGCGTGGAGGGTCTGGCTGCGCGAACGTTATGAAACCCTCGACGGCCTCAACGAGGCCTGGGGCACCAGCTTCTGGGGTCAGACCTACTACGAGTGGGACGAGATCCCAACCCCTGCGCTCTCCGCAACCGTCACGAACCCGGCGATGCGACTCGACTACACGCGGTTCTCATCCGACGCGGTGTTGCGCTGCTTCATCCAGGAGCGAGACATCATCAAGGAGTACTCGACTGCTCCTGTGACCACGAACTTCATGGCGCTCAACTGCCCCTCCATGGACTTGTGGGCGTGGGCGCAGGAAGTCGATGTTGTCTCGAACGACTACTATCTCGAAGCCGCCGATCCACGGAACCAGATCAAGCTCTCGCTCGATGCGGATCTGACCAGGTCGATTGCGCGAGGCAAGCCATGGATCCTCCTAGAACACTCAACCTCCGGCGTGAACTGGCAGGATCGAAATGTTGCTAAGAAGCCGCTTGAGATGGCCCGCAACTCCCTGGCAACCTTGGCACGGGGCGCGGACGGCATCATGTTCTTCCAGTGGCGGGCGGCCCGATTCGGAGCCGAGAAGTTCCACTCGGCGATGCTGCCCCACGCGGGCACCGACTCTCGTATCTTCCGTGAGGTCTGCGACCTGGGTGCGCGCCTCGCTGAGCTTTCGGAGCAGGGTGTCACAGGCACGAAGGTTCCCGCTGACGTGGCGATCCTTTGGGACTGGGAGTCGCTGTGGGCGCAAGGGTTGGAATGGCGACCAAGCATCGACGCCAACGCGCGTGAACGGATTCTTGAGTTCTATACGCAACTGTGGGAGGACAAGGTCACGGTCGACTTTGCTCACCCGGAACAGGACCTGTCACGTTACAAGTTGGTGCTTGCCCCAGCCTCCTATCTGCTGACCGATGTGGCGTCGGAGAATCTGAAATCGTATGTCGCTGCCGGTGGAGTGCTTGCGGTTTCATACTTCTCGGGCATCGTCAACGAGAATGACACGGTGCGGCACGGCGGACTGTCGGTAGCGGTGGACGAGGTACTTGGCCTGCGCATCGAGGAGTTCCTGCCGCTACGTGAGCACGAAACCGTCTCGATCTCCACGACCGGTGCGTTGGGCGAGGGCCAGTGCACCGGAACCGTGTGGGCAGATGACATTGTGCTTAACGGTGCCCAAGCTGTGGCGACCTACGTGGACGGACCAAAGCCTGATGGTGCTGCGATCACCCGCAACGAGTTTGGGCAGGGAAGTGCCTGGTACATCTCGTCCCGTGTGATGGGTGGGGACCTGCGTAACTTCGTTGGCGCGCTGTACGAGGACGCAGGCGTCACGACCCGCCGCGATCTGCCCGCTGACTTCGAGGTGGTCGAGCGCGTGAGCGAGTCAGGGCAGCGCTTCACGTTCCTCATCAACCACACGGTCGAACAGGTCGACTACACGCCGCGGCGCAGTTCAAGCCTGATTAGCGACGAGTCCGCACCTTCCAGCAGCATCACCGTTCCGGCGGGTGAGGTCGTGGTCGTGCAGGACTAGCTGGAACACAGGACTCCCAGCGCTGGTACAAGTGACGGCCTGTGGGCTTTTTCGTCGTTCTGTGGGCTTGTTGCCCACAGAACGAC
>DALZEF010000031.1:0-27268 GCA_031979385.1 Timonella sp.
GGGAGCGGATGCTGCTACATCAGGCTGCCGAGCAGGTGCGACTCATGACTGGACGGCCAGGACCGGTCGAAGCGATGAGTGCTGCATTGGACATGGCACTCGGCCTGTGAACCGATGCGATAACTGTGTGTAAAGGGAGGTCCCGCCGGGCCTCCCTTTTGCATATCTAGTCCGGTGATACCGGATGAGAAATGTAGCGACGGTTACAAAACTGCCCGTCCGTACGTCTGCCAATCCACCCTGAACAGGGGGAATACCCCCAAAGATGTGCAGACTTGGTGAATGAACTGAAACTTTCGGTTACATGACTCATCTTCGCGCGCGAATCTGCCGATACACCATCTAATAATCCTCACGGGTATTTTGGAGCAACGGTGAAGCAACTCGGTGAAATCCTGCTGGACGATGGACTGGTCACACAAGACCAGTTGCTGGCTGCACTGGATGAGCAGGTCATTCGTGGTGTGAGTTTAGGACGCGTGCTTGTGGAAGCGGGCGTTTTGTCGGAGTCGCAATTGGTCTCCGCGCTTGCTCAGCAGGTTGGCCTACCTTTTGTTGACCTTGACGAGTACAACGTGGACCGCAAGGCGGTTATGCTGATCCCAGGTAGCCTGTGCCGTCGGTATACGGTCCTGCCCATCGGGTTTGAGGGCGGTTCGCTATTGCTGGCGATGGCCGACCCTGGAAACGTGCTCGCACTCGATGACGTACGTCAGATCTCCCGCATGCAGGTCATTCCGGTTGTTGCGACCCATGAGGATCTGTCGCGCGCACTTGACCGGTTCATCCGTGCCGACGGTGAGATGACTGAGCTGTCGAATGCTCTGGTTGAGGAAAACGAAGCGAGCAATGAACTCGATCTTAGCTCGTTGGGCGATTCCGTCGACGATGATGCCCCGATCGTCCGCTACGTCAACCTGGTTGTGACCCAGGCGATCACCGACCGTGCCTCAGATATCCACATTGAGCCAACCGAACACGATCTACGCGTGCGCTACCGCATTGACGGTGTGCTCCATGAGATGCAGCGTTCCCCTCGTTCGACCATGGCTGCTGTGACCTCGCGCGTGAAGATCCTTTCCGACATCGACATCGCGGAGCGCCGTAAACCACAGGACGGCCGCATGTCGGTCAATCACAATGGGCGCAAGATCGACCTGCGTGTGGCAACGCTGCCCACGGTGTGGGGCGAGAAGATCGTCATGCGTATTCTCGATAACTCGACTGCCTCGCTCGACCTGCGCGACCTGTCGTTTGGCGAGTCGAACTACGAGATCTACAAGGAGTCCTACCAGAAGCCATACGGCATGATCTTGGTGACGGGCCCAACAGGTTCCGGTAAGTCGACCACGCTGTATGCGACGCTGAACGCAGTGTCCAAGCCCGACATCAACGTCATCACGGTTGAGGACCCGGTTGAGTATCGTCTGCCGGGTATCAATCAGGTGCAGGTTAACCCGAAGGCTGGTCTGACGTTCGCGAGTGCACTGCGTTCGATCCTGCGTTCTGACCCTGACGTGGTTCTTCTCGGTGAGATCCGTGACCATGAGACCGCACAGATCGCCATTGAGGCGGCGCTGACCGGTCACTTGGTGCTCTCGACCCTGCACACCAACGATGCGCCTTCCGCCGTGACTCGTCTGACTGAGATGGGCATTGAACCGTTCTTGGTTGGCTCCGCTCTGGACTGCATTGTTGCCCAGCGTCTGGCCCGTAAGTTGTGTGACAAGTGCAAGGAACCGTACCTGCCAACTCCTGAGGAACTGGCGGCCGCGAGGTTCCCGTGGGATGAGTCGGAGGATCTTCCGGTTCTGTACCGTCCGGCTGGCTGCACTGCCTGCTCGAAGACGGGTTACCGTGGACGTCTCGCGCTGCATGAGGTCATGCAGGTCACCGAGGAGATTGAACGTCTTGCTGTCGCACGGGCTTCCGCGATGGAGATCGGTAAGGTCGCGGTTGAGCAGGGTATGCGCACCTTGCGGGACGACGGTTGGATGAAGGTCGGCGAGGGCCGGACCTCGATCGAAGAGATTCTGCGTGTGGTCGCCTAGTTGGGCGTGGCCTTGCGGTTAAGTTCTGTGTGTGGCGTGCCGATATCCCGTGTGCGTGTTCGTGCGTGTTTTTGGCTTTGTAGAGAAGGGTGTCTGGCGTGACTGAGCAGTTCCTGCCACAGGGAAATTTTCCGAATCCCCAGAACAATCAGCGTGATGGATCTGGTGCGGGTGTTGGCGGCGCTGTCGGTGGCCATGGAGGTCAGGCGGCGCAGCCTGGTGCTTTCCAGGGCGCCCCGAGCGGTTCGCCGTTTGGACAAGCGGCTGGGTCTTTTGTGCCGGGTGGGCAACCTGCAGCGGGTCAGCCGAGTGGCGCACCGCAGGGCGCGCGTCAAGCTGTTGCTCCCGGACAACCGGGTGCCGGTCAACCTCGTGTAGCTGGTCAGTCTGCGGGTATGCAGTCCGTTGGTGCGCCTATCGCTCCGGCCGCTGCACGTGGTGGCGAGTCTGATTACTCCTGGGCGCGGCCTTCTGCCGCGCACACGTTCCGCCAGGAAACCGCGGCCAATGTGGTTGCTGAGGCACCTACGTTGGGCTCACCTGAGAGTGCTCGTGCTGTGCCGCCTGTTACTCGAACCAGTGCGCGTCAACCTGTGGCTGCCGCTCCAGTGGTTGGCGGTTCTGGTGCACCGTCTGGTTCATTGCCGACGAACCCTCAACAGTCCACTTCTTCTTACGCAGGTGGTCAGCCGGGTATTGCGGGAGGTCTCCCTGCCGCGATGCCGCAAGGCGGTGCCCCGCAGGGTGGCCCAGTTCCGGCTGGTTTGCCTCAGGTCGGTGCCGCGCCCGCTGCGCGCCCGCAGAGTGGACCTGCGGTGGCTGGCCTTGCACCAGCGGCGGCTCCTGCTGGCTTGCATCAGGGGGCATCTACTGGTCTTCCGCAGGGCGTGCCCGTCAACGGTATGGGATCGGCTCCCGTTTCCGCGACAGCTGTGTTCCCTGCGCCAACTGGTGCTCAGCAGTTCCCAGCCGGGGGAGTACAAGCTCCTGGTGGCTCTGGAACCATCCAGTCTCAGCCCACAGCACCCGCAAGTGGGCAAGCAGAAGCCCCGACTCGTCGTGGACGTGGAATTGTTGAGGCTGACCGCAACGCTGGTGGCCGCGTTGGTATGAGCAACGCGCTGCGCGCGGGCGACGTTGACATCGACGTGTTGCTGCGTGAGGCAGTTGAGCAGGGAGCATCGGACCTTCACCTGACGGACCGTTCTACGCCGATGATCCGTAAGGCCGGTGCACTGACCCCGCTCGATGGTTATGAGGCTCTCAACGGCGAGTCTTTGCGTCGCTCGATCTATCAAATGCTCACGCAGAAGCAGCGGCAGGTCTTTGAGGAACATCTCGAACTTGACCTTGCCTATCAGGTGCCAGACGGAGAGCGTTTCCGTGTGAACCTGTATCAGCAGCGTGATGCGGTTGGTGGGGCCTTCCGTGTCATCCCGAGTGAAATCAAGCCTCTCGAGGATCTCGGTGTACCGCCGGTAGTTGGAACCTTCGCCAGTATTCCGCGCGGACTTGTACTTGTGACGGGTCCAACCGGTTCTGGTAAGTCGACCACGCTGGCATCGATCATCGACCTTGCGAACCGTACTCGCCCCGACCACATCATGACCGTCGAGGACCCAATTGAGTTCCTGCACGATCACAAGAAGGCTCTGGTTAACCAGCGCGAAGTCGGCACGGACACCTGGTCGTTCGCAGCGGCACTGAAGCACGTTCTGCGTCAGGACCCAGACATCATCCTCGTTGGTGAGATGCGTGACCTTGAGACAATTTCGGTTGCATTGACCGCAGCAGAAACCGGTCACCTCGTGTTTGCTACCCTGCACACCCAGGATGCTGCGCAAACCATTGACCGTGTGATTGACGTGTTCCCGCCAGAACAGCAGGAGCAGATCCGTGTGCAGTTGGCGGCGGCTATTCAGGGTGTTGTCTGTCAGACGCTGTGTAAGCGTGCGGACCGTCATGGCCGTGTTGTTGCCACTGAGGTCATGATTGCGACGCCGGCTATCCGAAACCTTATCCGTGAGGGTAAGACGCACCAGATTTATTCGTCGATGCAGGCCGGCAAAAACCAGGGTATGCACACGATGGACCAGCATCTGGCGGACCTAGTAAAAACCGGTGCGATCTCGTACGAAACCGGCCTTGAAAAGTGCCAGAACGTTGCAGACTTTAACCGCCTGACGGGCCGTAAGGCTGCGCCGGCAGCAGCGGGAATCGCAAACATGGGAATGGGCGGAAGCCTTAACGGAGGTAACCTCTAATGGCCGAGACCGGCATGAAGACGTTCGCCTATGAGGTGAGCGACTCTTCTGGGAAAGTTGTTAAGGGCAAGATGGAGGCGGCCTCCGAGTCCGCTGTTGCGCAACGCCTGATGGCCAGTGGTGGAAGTCCCGTTAACATTACTGAGGTCAAGACCGGCGGTCTGAACGCCGACATCAATATCCCGGGTATCACCGACAAGATTTCTTTGAAGGAACTTGCGGTCATGTCCCGCCAGCTTGCCACAATGATCAACGCAGGTCTGTCGTTGCTGCGTGCGCTGAGTATTTTGACCGAGCAAACCGAAAACAAGGTTCTGCAGGGAATCTTGGGCACGGTCCGCAACGATGTGGAGACCGGTGGTTCGCTGTCCGCCGCGCTCGCCAAGCACCCAAAGGTGTTCCCGCCGATCATGATCAACATGGTCAAGGCCGGTGAAACCGGTGGTTTCTTGGACAAGACCCTGCTGAGCATCGCCAAGAACTTTGAGGATGACGTCAAGCTCAACGGCAAGATCAAGTCCGCAATGACGTACCCGGTTGTGGTCTTTGTCATCGCTATTTTGGCTGCGACGGGCATGTTGCTGTTTATCGTTCCGGTCTTCGCGGACATGTATGACGGTCTCGGCGGTGAGTTACCGATACTGACCCGGATGATGGCGTCGGCCTCGGATTTCCTGAACGTGGCGATTATCCCGATTATCATCATCCTTGCGGTGCTCTTTATCTGGTGGAACCGGATCAAGCACCGTCGCTCGGTGCGCGAGAAGGTTGACCCGGTCAAACTGAAAATGCCCGTGTTTGGCGCTCTCACAAAGAAGATCGCAGTTGCGCGCTTTACTCGCAACCTTGGTTCAATGTTGCGTGCCGGTGTGCCGATCCTTCAGGCTCTTGAAATTGTTGCTGAAACTGCTGGCAACATCGTGGTCGAAGAAGCCGTGCTGAGCGTGATGGATAGCGTGCGTCATGGTAAATCCTTGACTGCGCCGCTTGCACAGAACCCGATATTCCCCTCGATGGTTGTGCAGATGATGGCCGTTGGTGAGGATACCGGTGCTCTGGACGACATGCTGGATAAGATCGCAGACTTTTATGACGCCGAGGTTGAAGCAACAACTGAGCAGTTGACCAGCCTGATCGAGCCCATGATGATCCTTTTGGTGGGTGGCATCGTGGGTACGATGGTCATCGGCTTGTACCTGCCGATCTTCAACATCTTCGAGTTGATTCAGTAGCCATGGTGGCTCGAGAACAGAGATTCTCGCGTGAACTCGGTTTCACTCTCATCGAGACCGTCGTGGTGATCATCATCATCGGTATCCTCGCGGCTATTGCAGTTCCGGTACTCATGAATCAGCGGGTCAGAGCTGCAGATGCGAGCGTTCAAAGCGACCTGCGGGTGGTCAGTGGACAGGTTTCGCTGCTGCACACAGCGAATTCGGCGGTCACAAAGCAGATGCTTCTTGCTGATGATGTGCGTCTCTCACCAGGTGTGGGGATCGCGGTTTACGCACAGGGGAGCGAACACTACTGTCTTGTGGGTAGCAAAATCTCGGGTGCTTCTGGCACGCAGTCGTGGCTGTATCGTACCGACACCGGCTTGGATGAGTCTGTCGAATCATGTTCCGGAACGGAACTCTTCACCTTGCCCTGACCGAGGGCATGAGTTGGAGCAAACTTACCTGCGGAGCCCAATTTCGGACGAATAAGACAGTTATCCACGGTGAGACCACGCAAAAGATCACGGATCGATAACAATCAAAACTTTTTGTAGTAGTGGTTAAAGTTCTTGCGCCTGGGAACCGATAGCCATCATGGAGCGGGTGAGAGAGCCTCTCGAACCGCGACACTCAACATTCACTTTGAAACAGAAAATGGAGAGATCACTATGATCGCTCGCGTAGCTAAGGCTATGAACGAGAAGGAAAAGGGCTTCACCCTTATCGAACTCCTCGTTGTCATCATCATCATCGGTATCCTCGCGGCTATCGCAATTCCAGTGTTCATGAACCAGCGTCAGCGTGCAGTGGACTCGAGCATCCAGTCCGACCTTCGTGGTGCTGCAACCGAGGTTGAGGCATTCTGGGTAGATAACCAGCGTTACCCAGCAGACCAGACGGAATTTGATGGCCTTGACATCCAGATCAGCGAGGGCAATGAATTGGTCTACACGGATGCCGGACAGTCCTACACGATCGTCGGCGACAACGACAACGCCTCTGACGCAGCACCGTTCACTTACGACAGCGCTGCTGGCGGTCTTCAGTAACCGATAGTCTGCATGCCGTGACTTAGTCAAGTCGGGCGCAAAGACTGAGAGGTGGCCCTCGCGTCTCCCTCGCAAGAGGGTTGAGGCGGGGGCCACGTTTCGATGTTTCAATCTACTGCGCACGCGCCTCTATGTGCGCGGCGATCTAAGATATTCGCTCGTTGAGTAACGTGGCTCAACGTTTTGTAACTGCTTTACCAATATCTAGGCGTCCTGCAGGGCCTGGATAGATAAGGTGTGAGAACGTGAAGCGTATCCACGCGGCTGACCGCGAGAGTGGCCTAACGGTTGTTGAGGTGATTGTTGCCTTGGTGCTGATAGGCATTGTGGCAACCTCCGCCATTTCCTTCTTCGTTTCCGGCGTGAAAAAAACCTCCGACCTCCAGCGCAAACAGGGCGCAGTGAGCCTAGCGAATACGGCAATGGACCGCGCCCGCGCAGTGGCACCAGGTGTGGTGTCAGTCAGTAACTCTGCCGGGGATACGCATGGTTTGGTGAAGGGGCGCACGCAGCAGGCGGTTTTTGCCGCACGGGACGCTGCCGATCCTGCAGATATTGCCGACATGGACTTCACATACGCCTACGATAGGGATCCAAGCCTTACTGGTGCCGCTGAGCAGCAGTGGGTTCCCATCACGAAGACGGAAACGGTCAACTCGCAAGACTATACAATCACTACCCTGATCGGTTCCTGCTATCGCTCACGCCTGCCGGTCACTACCGCGGCTGACTGTGTGCCCGTGCCAGATGGCGGTATCGATGCAACGGGTGAACCAAATGCAAGCGATACGGTAAGGCTCTACCGTATCCGGGTGGTTGTTGAGTGGAGTGCGGGTCCTGGCGAAGCTCCACAGACCTACCGTATTGCCTCGCTCGCAGATCCGAGCGCGGATGCAGTGTGGAACACGATTATTGCGCCGTTCGCCTACGATGACGAATACTCCGTTACCGCTGGCAGCGTCACCTCGCAGTGGTTGTGGGTCACAGCCAATGACACTTTGGACTATGACGAGAACGGGCTCCAATCCCCGATTGTTAACCTCACTCAACCCCTATCTGGGCAAGGCAACAGCGCGGTTGGCACCAGCAACGGAATTGGCGGTGTTGATTATCGGTTACCAACAGATACATCGCTGAGTGGAATTACAAGTTTCAGGTATGCGATCAGGGATCTTTCCTCCATAACCACGGATCCAGCAACCGTTACCGTGAACGTGTTGCCTGACCCTAAGCCAGACAACCTAGCGGTAGCGCTGGGCTCGTCCACCGTGCTCAACGACCGCCTGCTGCCCAACGACTTGGGCACAACGAGTATGAATACGGGCCGAACTGTTCGGATCTATCCGGTAGCCTCGGCCTACCGCGACCTAATCGACTACTCAAATATTGACATTTCACCTGAGGAAGCAGCCGCTCGGACAGCTTCGGACGCGGCGCTTAACGCAATGGGTATTTCGTGGAATAGCGCAGGTGAGGTTCGCTACCAGGCGCCCGGTGGTTCGGACGACTCAAACATCGATTTCTACTATTACCTGGTCAATGAACAGACCACCGACCGCACCACGCCCCCTAGGCTGGCGAGTGTGGAACCAGCACGGGTATCGATCTTGGCTGGTGCGTGCGTGAACACCACAGACTTCGAAGTTGAAATCCCGGCAGACGAGTTCGACAAGGACGTAGACCTTGAAATCAACAAGATAAACGGTAACGACCCTGCCTGCCAGATCGACATCACGGATGTTGACTACAGTCCGTTCAACATCAAGGGTCAGATCAAGGTTGACGGCAACGACTTCAACGCCACGAACAACCGTATGGGCAACACGGTGACCTACCGTATGCAGGAAGACACTCCGTTCGAGTTCCGCATCACCTACCAGATGTACGGCAAGGACGGCACCACCACTACCGGCGCAACCGGAGTGATCACGGTGCGAGTTGTACCAGTAGCTAAAGATGACACCTGGACGGTCAAGAAGGGAACCAACGAGTTCCGGCCAGCGAACGTTCCCAATGGGAAGCTGCGGGAGAACGACTACCCATCTGGTGGTGGGCAAGTGGATATCCGAATCGAACGGGAACTGGGTACCAACTGTGGTACGTTCACACAAGGCCGAACCACTAACGGCGGATACACATATCTATCCAATGACGGAATCGCCTATAGGGCACCAAACCAGGCAAAGACATGCACATTTGAATATGTCTTAGTTGGTCAGGGCAATCTGTCCCACATCGTGTCTGAGCCAGCTACCGTCACGATTAAGGTTACTAACTGATGTCTAAGATTCGGTTACTCCCCAAGCCTGTTTTACCCGATTTTGTGGGCAGCAAGGTATTACCTGGCAGACTCGGTGGTGCACGTGGTGAAGAGGGTATGACGCTAGTTGAGTTGATCGTGGCTATGGGGATATTGACCATCATGTTGACGGTCTCCATGGCCGCGATAACCACGATGACTCAAGACGCGGTTCGCTCTAAATCGGTGACTGACGCGGCGGATCAGTTGCGCGTGACATTTCAGCAGATGGACAAGGAAATCCGGTACGCATCAGCAATCAATGCACCAGCCAGTACCGGCACCGGGTACTACGTGGAATACCTTGTAGAGGCGAACGCTGCGAGCGGCGCGGAACAGTGCGTACAGTGGCGGTATGTTACGGCCAGTGGTGAACTTCAACGCCGCACCGCCACGCCCGGTGGCACTCCAAGTGAATGGCGCACCACGGTGACTAAGTTGCGTAATGACTTGACCATTGCCGCCCAACGCCCATTCAAATTGACCAAAGCAGGTGTAAGCGGTGACAAGGTGTTCACGAAACAACAGTTGGCGGTGTACCTGGACACGGGTATGGGCACAGCCAAAGACCCACGTGGAGGACAGCTAAACGTGCAACTTGTTGCATTGAACTCGTCAACTTCATCGCCTGACACGGTGTGCTTAACCGGAGGAATGAACCGACCATGAACCAGCGTTTTACTCCACACCCGCTCACCCGTTTCACACGGCGGGTTATGCCCGCGCGGCTTGTGAACAACGAATCCGGTATAGCGATCATGAGCGCGCTGATGCTGATGCTGATTGTGACGGCACTTTCTGTCCTTGTCCTCGGGTTTGTTCTCGCCGAGGTTCGTCCCACCCAGTTTGCTAACAAAAACACCCGAACCATCGCTGCTGCGCAAGCAGGTATCGAGGTTGCCGTAGCTCAAATCCGTACCAGCACGGCCGCAGACGGTGCTGGCGTGCAAATGGGAAACATCCTTGAACTCCCATGTGAGGTTCGCGGACCAGTAGAGGGTGCAGCAGACGGTACGGGCTTTGAGGCTAAGATCTCTTATTTCACACAAGACCCTGCTGGTAAAGACGCCACGTGGCGCGAAGACAACGCGCTGCGGTGCTTCACTACAGGCAGCCCAAAGGGTGTACGCGCTGTCCCACGGTTCGCGATCATCACCTCCGAGGGCACGGATGCAGGCGCGAAAGTCATCGTGGATGCAGCCGACCGTACGGTAGAAGCGACATACACGTTCCCGCTGACCACCCGTAACGTCTCCGGCGGTCAAATAACCGACAACACTGGCAATTACTGCCTTGTGGCTAACAGCCTTTCCGCTGGTAGCCGAGTGACGTTCCATCTAGGGTCATCCGCAGCATGCAAAGAGAAGTCCGAGTACAACCGGTGGAGTTGGCGCAGTGACTACATGATCCACCTGAGTTCCAGCGACACAAACGGACGCGTTCCAATGTGTCTCTCCGGGCGGGCAACCAGCAGCACGCCTGCAGCGATGGTATTGAGGACCTGCAACACTGGGGCAGGGGACCCGCAAGGTCAACTTTTCCAGTGGACCGGTGACCACACGTGGCGTGGTCAAAACGCTGCCAATACCGGCGTAGCTAGCACGTGGATCGTTGTGGCGACGGTCGGCGGCGTCAGAACCCTCGCAGTCCGTAATTCGAATAGCGGAGACAAACCGATTCCAATGCCAGAAGTTGGTAAAGGCAACGCATCCAAAGACACGGACCAGGTAGTGAACCAGCAGAAGTTCGGTCGTTGCCTCGACGTAACCGACGTACGCATCAACAAGGCGTATATGATCACCTACCCGTGTAAACAGGACCCGACTGGTGGCGGCAATTTTGACTGGAACCACAAGTGGTACTACACGGAAGTTGATCCGGATTCAGCTACCCAAAGCGTTTCGACAAAAATCTACGTGCGTGAGGGAAATACAACACAGAACTGCCTGATCACCACCAACACCAGAGGTATCGTTGCCGGTGACACCTCCAGTGGGTCAACGGGTATGACCGGCGTCTCCACCAGTTACTTCCCACGGTTCCGCACGTCAGGCAATGGCATCGACTGTAGTTCGACCAACACCAACTGGACCCGCAACGGAGACACCGGAGATGAGAAAACCTCATGGACGCTCGTCGATCGCTATGGACGCTGCTTATCAGCCAACGGACCGAAAATGCACGTCGGCTGGGACGCAGTAGTGGTCGAAACCTGCAACGGTTCGAACAACCAAAAATGGAACGTCCCTGAAGACCCAGTCGAAGGAACCCTGGCAGGATTCGAAGAACTCACCGGACGCACCCCATAAATGGAATTAGCACTCGAAACCCACGCGTTCACGTGGCTCATCACAGGATTTGCCCTAGTGTTCGGGCTTGTCATCGGATCATTCCTCAACGTGGTGATCTGGCGACTCCCACGCGAAGAATCAGTGGTACACCCGCCAAGCCGTTGTCCCCAATGCGGCAACGGCATCAAATGGTACGACAACATCCCAGTGCTGTCCTGGCTGATGCTCCGCGCAAAGTGCCGCAACTGCAAACACCCCATCCCAGCACGCTATGCCATCGTGGAATCCCTCACCGGAACCCTATTCGCAACCGTCGCATGGCACATCACCAATAGCGCGAGCACTGCAGGTGAACTCTTGGCACTCCTGCCATACCTGTACATCACAGCCATCGGCGTAGCATTAGCGTTTATCGATCTAGACACCCACAAACTACCCAACAAAATAATCCTCCCGGCGTACCCAATCGCAGCGACTCTAGTGATCGTCGCCAGTTTTGGGGCAGGCTGGGACTGGGCCACAATCGGGCGCGCAGCCCTCGGCGGCCTCGCACTCTACGGCTTCTACTTCATCCTGTGCATCATCGGCGGCATGGGATTTGGCGATGTAAAACTCGCCGGCGTTCTGGGGCTTTCGCTGGCGTGGCTGGGATGGGACCACCTCATCATCGGGGGATTCCTCCCGTTCGTGCTCGGCGGCCTATATTCCGGCGTGCTGATACTACTGCGACGGGCTGGCCGTAAATCAGGTATCCCATTTGGTCCGTGGATGCTCTTGGGCTGGTTCCTCGCACTGTTCATCTCTGAACCACTCGCGAACTGGTACCTATCGATAGTTTTTGCGGGCTAAAGCTCTCGACGTGAGCTTTTCACGGCGTTGCCACTACACAGCGCGACGTGTGACGTCTGCTTAGTCAAGTTTTCTGTTTACGGTGCCGATAAACCCGTGAACTCACTTTTACAAGGGAATCGAGAGGAAGATCGGTGGCACGAACATCGACAATCGGCTTGGATATCGGTACAACCGCCATCCGCGCCGCCGAACTGAGCTTTGGCTCAGGAGGACCGGGCAAGTCAGAGGCAACGATGACTGCATTTGCTCAGGTTCCCCTAGCGCCCGGTGCCATTCAAGATGGCGAAGTACTGGACATGGGCAAAGTGTCCGTGGCCATCAAGATGCTATGGCAGATGGGCAAGTTCTCATCGTCTGACGTGGTGATGGGTGTGGGCAACCAGCGTGTCATCGTCCGTGAAGTCGACTTGCCCTGGCAGCCTGTTGAGGCGCTGAAGCGATCTCTCCCATACCAGGCTGAACAACTTCTGCCCGTAGCTGTAGGAGACGCCCTCTTCGACTTCGTCCCCACCGGTGAGTTTCAGAATGAAGATGGCCGGTTCGTTTCCGGTCTGTTCGTTGCTGCGATTCACGACATGGTGTCAACGAATGTGAACGCTGCTGAGGCAGGGGGACTGCGTCCGCTGTTGGTGGACCTCAACCCGCTCGCTATTCAACGGGCCTTGACGCAGCGCGATCTCAAGAACTACACGGTTGCCTTCGTCGACATCGGTGCGCGCATCACGAATTTGGTTATTGCTGAACGCGGACTGCCGCGCTTCGTGCGCGTGCTACCACATGGTGGGCAGCAAGCTACGGATGCCGTTGCGCACACCATGTCGGTCAACGCTGAGGAAGCAGAGCGACTAAAGCGTGAGATCGGTGTAGGAATGGCCACGACCCCTGATCGGCAGCCCGCTGCTGAGGCACTCATGAACGTGACGACCACGCTCATAGAGTCCATCCGCTCTACTTTCGTGTACTACGGCTCTCAGGGGCTCGGTTCGCCGATAGACGCGGTGGTCCTGACTGGTGGTGGGGCCATGTTGAATGGACTTGGCCAGTATCTGTCTTCTGCTGTACGGCTACCTGTTCAGATGGGTAACCCCTTCGACGGAGTCAAAGTTGGTAAGGGCGTTGACTTGAGTGCGATTCGAGGTTCCGAACAGGTCGCAACAGTGGCAATTGGCTTGGCTTACGGGGTGACGCAATGAGCAAGAACGCAGAAAAAAAGCAGAAAGCCGCCGCCGCCTCGAATAAAGGTGGCTTCGATCTGACAGCTCTGCCGCAGGTCAACCTGTTACCAAAGGAAGTCACCGAACGGCGCGAACTTAAATCTCTCAAGGGCCGGATCGGTATCGCCTTTATCGCCCTGTTTGTCGTGCTCGGCCTCGGATACGGAGCAGTCCATCTTGAAAAGGCGGCTGCCGATCGTCGCTATGAGCAGGCACAGGACGAGACAATCCGGCTAAAGGCGGAAGAAGCTAAGTACGCAGAGGTGCCTCTCGTGCTCGGACAAATCTCCAAAATCCAAGACGCGCTACGAGATGGCATGTACCGCGAAATCCTCTGGAAAGACTACCTTGGAGCGATCGCGGCAACACTGCCAGACGACGGGATTATCTCTACTCTCGCAGTCAGTGCGGCTACCCTCAATGACCAGCCGCCAGCAGCAGCAGATGAACTCCAAGACGGCGGAATCGGACGCCTGACGTTCACTGCCAACCTCAAAACCATGCCCAACACAGTCGAGTGGATCAACGCACTCAACGAAATCCCCGGATTCTCATCAGCGCGATTCGGAACCGCAACCTACCTTAAAGGCGACAAGGGTGGCGTAACCTACGAACTGACCGGAACAGTACAGCTGACAGAAGACATCTACTCACTACGGTTCGAGCCGCAGGAAACGGAAGAAGACGCAGATGCCATCGACTCGTAAAACCTGGATCTTTGTATCCTCGTTCTTCGCTATCATCCTCGTGGTAGCCGCTTGGTTGCTGATTCTGTCACCAGTGCGTCAAGAGACCAGCACCGTGAAGGATGATGCTGAACAGGTCGAATCTGCAAACCAGATTCTCAACACCCGCGTCACCAAGTTGCGGGCCCAGTTCGCCGAAATCGACACCTACCGCGCCGAACTCACTGAATATCAAAAGCAGATTCCGTCTGTTGTCGACTATGAGTCGATTGTGGCAGAAATCGAACGCGCCTCCGAAGAGACCAAAGTACCTGTCCTAGAAATCGCGTCCGAGTCCAATATCGTCCCTGTTACTCCATACACCGCAATCAAGGTGGAGAAGCCGGAACTTGACGAGGACGGTAACGAGATCAAGCCAACCAAACCTTCCGAGCCAGTGACGGTCTCGGGTGCAGACCCAACATTGACGGGTGCACTATCAGAGGAAATCCCTGGCTTCTATCAGGTTCCGCTGCGATTGACGGTTCAAGGCAGCTACGACCGGATACTCAAGTTCTCGGAATCGTTGCAGATCGATTCAACAAGAGCTCTTCTCGTTCCAGCCGTAGCGGTTACTGCGCTAGACGAAACACCTGAATCTGACAGCGCGCCGGCAGCCAAAAAGGGTGATCTCACCTACGTCCTGGATGTTCTAGCCTACGTGGTTGAGTACGATCGCGTCGTGTTGCCCGCGTCCGATGAGGAGCAGGAAGTCACGCCTCTCCCTCCAGCGGCTAAGGACAATGTCTTCTCGCCTTCGAGATAGTTGACGAAACGACACTCATATTTATGATCACCACCGCCTTGTTTTGAGGTGGTGGTGATCATTCTTTTGTCCATCTAGTGGACTTTCCTCAAGAAACCCTTATGAAATGCCGAGATATCTTGCATCACATGTAGGTTCCCTAGCTAGGACTCAAATGCGCACATCAAGAATATTGAGCATCGTCGTGAGCGCTGCTCTTGCGGTTACGCTTGGACTTGCGGCCCCCGCGGCTGCGGCCGACAGTAATGCTGCACCGGTCATCAACACTGCCGCCACCAAGACACCCACCACAGGCAACGTGCTCCTCGCGTGGAAACCCATTTCAGACGCTGCGCGCTACAAAGTCGAGGTCTATCGTGGAACGGGATCAGTTGGAACCCCAATCACATCAACAGAAACTACGGCCCTGTCTTGGGCACCGACGGTACTACTGAATTCGATCCAGGAATCTGGGGTGACAGGTTATACATGGCGGGTCGGCGCTATTTACCCAGGCTCAAGCACACCAGTATGGTCAGATGACGAGTTCTTTGACCGTAGTGCGCTTAAGTCTGTTAGCGGAACCTACAAGCCGGGAGGTACAGTAACGTACCCAACTTCCGATGTGTCCTTTTCCTGGCCACAGGTGCCCGGTGCATCTGGTTACAAGTTTGAGTACTCAACCAACGAGAGTTTCGCTGGTGCGGTTACCAAATACACCACAACCACAGCCCTCACTCCGGACTTTCCTATTTCCCGTTTGAAGCTATCCGGTGAGCAAGAACAGCACTTCTGGCGTGTCACACCACTTGACGGAGATAAAGCCACATCACAGGTGGTGGGACCAAGTTCGGAAACAAAAAGCTTCCAAGTAATATGGCAGAATTCTCAGCCTACGCTAACGTACCCCGGGGCAGAAACCGCGCCGAATGTGTGGCCCATCCTTAACGATGTGAGGTTTTCGTGGTCTCCGGTCACCGGCGCAAAGTACTACAAGATAGAACTCAGCTCTGAAGAGGACGCGAGTTTTGTGCACACCGCAATAGTGCCAACTACGAGTTACACGCCCAAGGTTCAGTTATCCCGCAGGATGTACCACTGGCAAGTTACCGCCTTTGACGCAAATGGGCAGGCAGGACAGGCTTCTGATATTCGCCAGTTCACTCGATCATGGGGCGGTAATACTGAAGAAACCTTTGGAGGAACAACGGCTGCGCCGGAGTTGCGTGAAACCTCAACCGGTATTGACTGGGCAACTCAGGGTCTCGATCCTAATAACCCCGTAGAGATACCTTTGTCGGATCTTGAATTTGCGTGGCATCCGGTGGCCCGTGCCGCCTACTACGAGATAGAAGTTTCCGCTGCTCAAAACGAGGGTAGACTCCTCTTTGATAAGAAGAAAATCTGTATTACCCCCAACACCGACGCCACCCCTATGCGTGCGACCAAATCAGTGACCGGAGCCGGACACTCAGGAACCAACTACCAGGGCCTTTCTGAGAACTGTCTTGTAGCGAACAACAATCCGAGCCATGTCGACAACATCAATGTTGGTAATACTTACGGGTGGATGGTTCGCGCCTATGACACTAACGCTCAGGGAAACTTGACGCCAAAGCCTTCCAACAACGATGCGGAGAAATCGGCAGACAGCGACCCTATCCGGTACTTTAAGGTAGTCTCCGGTGCAGCATCTGGGTCGACTCCTACACTCAAACTGCAGGACGTAGTTGGGGAATCAACCAGTTCCACAACAAGGATTTCCAGTGCAAGCCCATTACTCTCATGGGACCCGCTGCCAGGCAATTGGCCGATCACGCGAATACGGCTACGCCTTTCACCAACAGACCTAGCAGCATCCCATGTTGTTGAAAGCTATGTTTACGGTGCAACATCTGCGCGCTTGAACGGTGTTTTGAGTAACTTGACCACTGTGAATGGTTACAGTTGGTCCGTCACAGGTTGTACATGGTCCAGTGGCAGCGTACCCGCCTGTGACGTCGATTCAGCAGGCCAGTACGATAGCCAAGTCGCTGCGTCATCTGCTCAGAAGTCATTCCAAAAGGAATCGCCGACCGTAACATTCGTATCCGGGCACACAAGCCCACAGATTAGCACCGATCAGTTCCACGTCTCATGGGCACCTTACTTCAATGAACAACTGAAATATGGTGGCTCGGCTGGTTACAGTGTCCGCATCATTGACACGACCAACCAAGTAAACACAACAGTGCTTGAAGAAAAGGTCGAAGGTAACTCATGGCAGTATGCACAAGGTGCAGCTGCGAACACGAACAGCCTGAAACTTGAATATGGCCGCAATTACACACTCTCGGTGGCTCCGCTCGACGCACGTGGGCAAGCCGGCACCTACAATGCTGGATTCCCATTCCAACTCACGCCACCAAGCGGATTTAGCGGCAACGCTCTAGCTATTGCCAATGGCATTTCATTTACATGGAATGACTCGGAAGCCGCAGTAAAGTACGGGGTACAGTACGCTCCGGTTGGTTCTTCCACTTGGATCAGTGTGGGATATATATCAGGCAAACCCGCGTTGACACAACGCAACGTCACCATCCCGCGGCTGAAGGATGGCTCTTATCAGTGGCGTATCCAATCGCTTGACCGTAATGGAGCCCTAAGCACCACCGTTGCGCAGAGAAATTTCACAGTAAGTAACCAAGTTTTCAAGCCTGTTCTTACGACAGCTAACAGCGTGGTGCTTAAACCCGATACCCGCGTGCTCAGGTGGAATCCGGTGGCCGGTGCCAGCTCCTACCAGGTATCCCTTAACACCTCAACATCGTTTAGTTCCGCAAACAAGGTGAAAACGGTACAAAACCAGTTTGTGCCGGTGGGAACGACTGCAACCTATGCGGCCAGCCGTGACTTTGCATTCAAGAATGGCACGTACTACTGGCAGGTTGAAGCACTCAATGAAGCCGGTGTAGTGATCGGTGTATCCGATATCCGAACTTTCAGTGTGGAGAACGAACCAACCACACCATCCATCGGCTCACTCACCGTCAACGGCACAGCCATCACAGTCAACTGGAAGGCTCTTACGGGCGGCGATCGTGGCTCAAACGGAAACGTAACCTATTCCGTCCAACACAGGAAGGTCACCTACCCAGAAACTCCGTGGCCAACCAGCGCAGTCACCACGGCCCGTGATGCCGCCTCGTATACTGTGAGCGGTTTGGTGCGAGGCACGGAATACGAGTTCCGTATCCGTGCCAATAACCCAGTGGGATCATCGGTGTGGTCAGCGACAAAGAAGACCACAACGATTGATGTTCCTGCTGTGCCCAGATCGCCCAAGGCAACTGCAACCACCGACACAATTACATTGAGTTGGAGCGCACCAAGCGGTACTAACAAGGCCACCTCGTACAAGGTCCGCTACCGTCCATCCACAACCACGAGTTGGACAACCAGGACCTCCACAAGCACGAGCCTCAAACTTGCCGGACTAAAGAATGGCACAACCTACTACTACGAGATCATCGCAGTAAACGCAGTAGGGGATGGGCCTGCCGCAGCAGGTTCAGTCAAAACTGCTACACCACCCAAAGCCCCGAGCACCCCCACCAACTTCACCGCCAAGGCAGCAACGGGTAAGGCAACTCTGTCGTGGAAAGCGCCGGCGGCAGGCACAGCAAAGATCACTCGTTACACGATCCAGAGCCGCCAATACGACGCAAAAAAGAAGAAGTGGTCTGCGTGGAAGTCAGCTGGAACGGCAACCTCGACCAAGTTCACCGCGAGCAAACTGACCAATGGGACAAAGTACGAGTTTCGTGTAGCAGCAACCTCATCGGTGGGAACCGGTAGTTATACCGCTGCAAAGTCTGTAACGCCGGTAGGCAAGCCGACTGCACCAAAGGTGACCGTTTCGTCGAAAAAGAAGAAACAAATCACAGTGAAATGGTCAGGTGCCAAAGCCAACGGATCGAAGATCACCTCCTACCGTGTTCAGGTTTCAACCAACGGTAAGAAGTGGACGACCGTGAAGAAGGCAAAGGCAAACGCCAAATCCGTCACTTGGAAGAAAGCGAAAGCGGGTACGAAGTATCAGGTCCGCGTTGTCACTTACAACAAAAAAGGCAACGTTGCTTCCGCTAAGAAGACGGTAACCGTCAAGAAGTAGCGGAAGACACAAGATAGTGGAGCTGGG
Organism: Timonella sp.; assembly: GCA_031979385.1. Taxonomy (GTDB): domain Bacteria; phylum Actinomycetota; class Actinomycetes; order Actinomycetales; family Cellulomonadaceae; genus Timonella. Next base: position 18,888 of record DALZEF010000031.1, read on the forward strand.
AATCTGTTGATTAACAGATCCCCAGCTCCACCGCTGTTTAAGAGACAGAAGAGATGGTCACATACTTAGTTGATTACGAAAACGTTCAAGCGCAAGGACTCGACGGTATAGAGGCCTTGGACTCCAACGACACGGTAGTCGTATTCACTGGGGCAAAACAGAACACCATACCCGTGACGCTCGCACGTAAACTCACTGCGGCAAGCCGGACTGCCCGCGTCCAGTGGATCGAAGTAAAAAAGCAAGCAGCTCAATACTTGGACTTCCAATTAGCCACCTACCTAGGCTCACTCATCGGAGCAACCCCACCTAACGTTGCATGCACCTATGTGGTCATCTCGAAAGATCGCGGCTACCAAGCAGTAATCGACTTCTGGAGTATGCGAAGGCAGGTCACTATCAGCCAACGCGCCACAATCAATGCCATAGATGATGCTCCGGTGGCCTCGGCACCAGATCCAGTAAAAAATCCTGTTCCATCCGCAGAGAACGCGGATACTACTAAGCAAAATATCCGCACCGTAACCCCTGCGACTCGTAAACAGATTAGGGCAGCACTGACCGGTAGATCGCTAGCGCCGCAAACATACGCAGTCATCTACAAACATCTCGCAGAAAGTTCAAGCCACAGCGAGTTCAACCAGCGCCTGCAAAAACAGAAACTTTCCCAGAGCCCAGAGATCCTCAAAGCACTCAAACCTGTCGTTGCCAAACTATTCCAAAAGTGATGACTCGTATTGGTCAAGACGGGGAGATGACAACTCGGCGCAAAACTGCCTTGTGACGCGCGCCATAGGCTGCAAACTTGCTGGTGAGGCCCGAAAAGACCAGAAATGTACGGTTTGTGACACTGGAAGAGAGCGGGTGAAAGAAGTACCCAGTTAGCAGTCCCCTGGGCAGGGGGTCTTCTCCCCATCCTTTTCGCAGGTGAGGGGTATGTTCTGCGGTTTACAGGGGTCTATCTTTCTGTGTATGCACAAAACCGAACACTCCACCCCCTTTCTGAAAAAGATCGGGCACATCGCAGCGCTCATCGCGCTGGTCGCGGCAACGCTCGTCGCACCCGCTAGCATCGCAACCGCCAGCGAGTTCCCTAGCGGCTACCCGAAGATGGGTAAATCAAGCGAATCCATCACCGGATATAACGTCGGCTCTGGACACAGCTCTTACCGAACCGCGCTATTCCCCGTCTACACTCACCCAAGTAGCGCAGCCGACCACTTCGCCTACTGCGTTGAGATCTCTGTGGGTACCCGCTACGAAATCAACCTCAATGTAGGCGGCTGGGACACATTCCCAGGCGACAATAACTTCAGGCACGATCAACTCGTTAGAGAAAAAGCAGCGTGGATCGCTAACAACTCCTTCCCCAAGCGCGAACTGAGCGAAGTAGCTGAAAACGCAGGCATTGATGTCAGTCGCCTGACCGAAAAAGAAGCTATTACCGCCACCCAAGCAGCAATCTGGTCCTACACCGACGGTTACCCAGCACGAACCGGATTCAAGTACACGAAACTCGCTTATGAGAACGGCAAGGCAGTCAGCTCGGATAAGCAAGAGCGCATCAACAAATTGTTCGACTACCTCACCGGTTCCGCCAACACCGGACGGCCAGAAGTGCTTGCTCCAACCCTGAACGTCAACAGCCCAGCAGAAGCAGGTAAAGCAGGAACGCGCGTAGGACCAATCGTCATTGACGCTTCCGAAGACTTCGTCACGGTCACTACCGACACCGACTACATCGTCGTTGACGCAGATGGAAACACCGTAGACCTCAACAAAGTTCCAGGAAAATCCGCACTCTACGTTGAGGTGCCGCAAGACGCCCTCACAGGAACTGCCACTTTCAACGTGGCACTCACCGGATCGCGTTACTCCGGGCAACTCCTCACCAACGTCAAATCCCGGACCCAGTCACTCATCATTTCGCAAAGTGACACAGTAAACCTAAGCGCAGCAGCACGCGTTGACTGGAAGCGCGGAGTTAGTATCGCCACGACCGCCCGTTCAGGCGATGCCGGTAAAGCAGAGGGTGGTAACGCCAAGTTCCTGGTGGCAGGTAACGAAGCAACCGTTGTGGACCTAGTCGAATACACCGGACTCACCCCAGGCGTTGAGCATGAGCTCCAAGGTGAACTCATGATCCGTGACGGTGACAACGCCGTAGCCACAGGAATTACCGCCTCGACCACGTTCACGCCAGCTGAGGAATCTGGCACCGTGGAACTGACCTTTGCCGTTGACGCTGCTGAACTCAACGGAAAAATCGTCGTCGCGTTCGAAACCGTTCTCGTGAACGGTGAAGAGGTCGCCGCACACAGGGACATCTTTGACGAAAGTCAGACCGTCTATCGTCCAGCGATTGAAACCGACGCTTTCGATCTTGTCGACTCCGACCAAGTGCTTGACTTCAATGGCGGAACGCTACGGGACCGCATCAGCTACGAAGGGCTCCGTGTGGGATCCAACTACGTGGCTCGTGGCGTGATCATGGATCAAGCCACTGGCGAAAGCACCGGAGTCATCGCTGAAACCGTGTTCACTGCGACAACCCCAGACGGGTACGTCGACGTCGACTTCGAGGTGCCTGCAGGCTACGCAGGCAGGGTACTCGTAGTGTTCGAGGAACTCTACCTACTCGAAGGTGACGAGCCAGTTGAGGAAACACTCGTTGCTAGCCACAAGGACATCATGGACGGGCGGCAAACGGTCACCGTTGCTGAGGAGCCGGTGATCGAGGAACCACCAGTCGAAGAGCCTCCTGCCGAGCCAGAAGAGCCAGGCAAGGAAGTACCTCCGGTCGAGGAACCACCGGCCGAAGAGCCTCCAGTTGAAGAGGAACCAAACTCGGAAGAGGAACCAAACTCGGAAGAGGAACCAAACTCGGATGAGGAACCTGCTGGTGAGGAGACCCCAGTGGTTGAGGTTCTGGGTGACGTTATCGAGAACGACGATGAAGATGAGACTGCCGCGGTCACTGAAGAATCCGACGAGGACGACGACCTCGCAGCGACCGGATTTGGAATCGGCGCCCCAGTCATCCTGACTGGTAGCCTTCTCATCCTCGCAGGAGCCGGGCTCGTCATCGCTCGACGGCGCAACGCATAAGCTCAACTGAAAGCAGCCATCTGCCTTGGCGCGGTACATACCGCGCCAAGGCAGATGGCGATGCTATTGGAGCCCTAGCAGGGCTGCCATGTCACCTTCGTAGAAGTTTCCATAAAACAAGCACCTTCGATGACGGATGATCCTCAGATCTCCGCACCGAAGGTGCTTCTGTTGGAGCCTTGTGAGTTAGCTATTGCTGCTTTGCTGCGCCTGAGTTCTCTGCACGAAGCGCAATTAAGTTCTCGATGCGGCGTTCGGCCAAGCGCTCAAGTGCCCGAATCTGATTGGACGACCCCTCGTCTCTCGTGAGGGGCTTGGCGGCAGAAGATCCTGTGGACTCACTGTTCACCTGAATAACGCTTTCACGGCTGAGCGCGGCTAAAGATTTTGAAGCGACCAAAATAACGTCCACCATCGGGTTGTTGGCAAAAAACTGTTCAGCGTGCCGATACTTGGCCGTGGCCAACTCCGCGTCGCTCACATCAAATTCGGTGTGGGTCCACTTGTCTTCACTCCGGTCAAACACAAGGAGGTGATGTTTCAGATTCTTCACTTCAACTCCTGATCATGTCTGGCACTGGACGAGAGCATCACGAACTGCAGATGGCACGAATCTAATAACACCAACTACCTGCGTTTTTGCACATGGGAGGAAGTATCCGGTGAGAGGTGCGCTTGCATGTTCGCTGACCTGTGCCCTTCACGCTACGGTCATGAAACCCAAACGTCAGTTTCAACAGCGTCACACAAGTGCTGAGAGCCCTAGGTGTCCTCGATCAAGTAGTTGCTTCAATCGATCCACTTGATAGCGATATTGGGCGGCTCCGTGCAGAAAAACTGACAAGGAGCCGAGCCCGATGACTGCTGGAGAGTTGTATCTCGCGCAGGTTGATGGAGATCGCTTAGTTGGACGGGCTCATTTCACACGCCAACGTCGCGTAATCTCGATGACCTTGACTTCTTGCTGGGTGTTCGCGATGACGCGCGCCAAGGAGCGCTCCGATTTCGATATGCTGGCGCCACAGAGTTTCTTGGCAAGTCACCGCGCTTGACCTACTCGAAGTGGCGGGTGTACTTACCCCCGAACGCACACTCACATGTTCCCAGCCGACGACAGAACCACGCCGATGCCGGCACTTTAAGTCCAGATCACGGTCAGAGGAGCGTTTACATGGTGAAAGGTGGAATGATAGGGGCATGCTTCGTTGGATCACATCAGGTGAGTCGCACGGCCCCGCGCTCGTTGGAATCATTGAGGGCCTCCCTGCTGGAATAGAGGTTGTGACCTCCGATATCCAAGACGCGCTTGCGCGTCGGCGTCTCGGCCATGGTCGCGGCGCACGTATGAAGTTTGAGAAGGACGAAGTACGCGTCCTCGCGGGACTGCGCCACGGCGTCAGCCAGGGCGGCCCAATGGCCATCGAAATCGGTAACACTGAGTGGCCCAAGTGGGTGGACGTCATGTCCGCTGACCCTGTCGACGAGTCGGCGCTTATGGTCGACGCTGGCAAGGGCGATGTCCGCGAGATCGCACGCAACCGCAAGATTACGCGCCCTCGTCCCGGGCACGCGGATCTTGTTGGTATGCGCAAGTACGGTTTCGACGATGCCCGTCCGGTGTTTGAGCGCGCTTCGGCGCGCGAGACCGCGACCCGCGTGGCGCTCGGAACTGTTGCGGCGAAGTTCCTGAAGCAGGCTTTCGGCATTGAGCTTGTATCGCATGTCGTGGCGATCGGTCCGGTAAGCGCACCGCGTGACGCTGAACTGCCAACTGCACGCGATGTCGCTTACCTGGATGCGGATCCGGTGCGCTGCTTCCACAAGGAAACCTCTGACGCCATGGTCGCCGAGATCGATCAGTGCCACAAGGATGGAGACACTCTTGGCGGTGTTGTCGAGGTCCTTGCCTATGGCGTGCCATCTGGTGTCGGAACCTACATTCAGGGCGAGTTGCGCCTCGACTCGAAGTTGGCTGCGGCTCTCATGGGCATTCAGGCGATCAAGGGCGTTGAGGTCGGTGACGGTTTTCTGACCGCAACCCGTCGTGGTTCGCAGGCGCACGACGAGATCGAGCCTGGTCCTGACGGTATCGTCCGCAAGTCCAACCGTGCTGGCGGCATCGAGGGTGGTATGTCCAACGGTGAGGTGATCCGCGTTCGCGCTGCGATGAAGCCGATCTCGACTGTGCCTCGTGCGTTGGCCACAATCGATACCGCTACCGGTGAGGCGGCGACCGCACAGCATCAGCGTTCCGACGTGTGTGCTGTGCCGCCTGCCGCGGTTGTTGCCGAGGCTATGGTTGCGTTGACTCTCGCCGCTGCCGTGCTTGAGAAATTTGGCGGCGACTCCGTAGCGGAGACCAGCCGCAACTACCGTGCATACCTCGACTCGATCCCAGAGAACATGCGATAACTCATCGCGTGTGATCCCACCACTGACTGCCTCGAACGTGAAATAGGTGTGTTGAGAACTGATGGCAACCCAACCACTCGTCGTGCTTGCCGGACCTCCCGGAGCCGGGAAGTCCACCGTTGCTAAGGTGCTTTCCCGTCTTAAGGGCGTTCAGGTACGTGACACGGACCAGGACGTTGAAGCGAACGCCGGTAAACCGATCTCGGACATCTTCATCGATGACGGAGAGGCCGCATTCCGAGAACTTGAAGTTGCCGCCGTCGCCGCGGCATTGACCTCGCATGATGGGGTTCTAGCACTGGGGGGCGGGGCCATCATGCGCGAGGAGACCCAAGAGAATCTAGCCCGTTACCGCTCCCAGGGTGGACTGGTGGTGTTCCTCGACGTCACGCTGTCACATGCTGCTCCGCGTGTCGGATTTAACCAGGCCCGTCCACTGTTGCTCGGAAACCCACGGGCGCAGTGGAAGATCCTCATGGATCAGCGCCGTCCCACCTACGAGGCGGTCTCGAACTTCCAGATCCTCACCGACGGTAAAAGCCCGCAGGAAGTCGCGCAGGCGATTTCCGCGGAACTTGCCCGACTCGCCTAGAATTTGTGGCGCACCAGCTTGGGTGTCGCTTCGCCAAAGGAGAACCATGAACGCAACACCCACCCGCGTAACAGTGACAGCCGAACGCACCTACGATGTCGTGATTGGGAAGAACCTCCTCGGTGAACTTCCAGGTCTCCTTGGTGAGGATGTCAAAAAGGTGCTCATCATGCACCCCGAGGCACTCGAAGCCACCGCTACCGCCGTGCGGGAGGACCTTGAGGCCCAGGGGTATACCTCGCTTCTGGCTGTCATCCCGGATGCCGAGGAAGCCAAGAACGTTCAGGTTGCCGCATTTGCGTGGCAGATCCTTGGACAGTCTGACTTCACTCGTTCCGATGCGATCATCGGTCTGGGTGGGGGAGCGACCACCGATCTTGCAGGCTTCGTCGCTGCGACCTGGCTGCGCGGGATCAAGGTCATCCAGATCCCGACCACACTGCTTGCGATGGTCGATGCAGCGGTTGGCGGCAAGACGGGTATCAACACGGCTGAGGGCAAGAACCTGGTGGGAGCATTCCACAGTCCGAGTGGCGTGCTGTGCGATTTGGCTGCGCTTGAGACCCTACCGAAGTGGGACTTTGTCGCTGGACTCGGTGAGGTCATCAAGACCGGTTTCATCGCAGACCCCGAGATCTTGCGGTTGGTCGAGGAGAACGCCGAGGCGTTGAAGAGTTGGCCAGGATCCGCCGAGAAGATCTGGCCTGTCGTGCATGAACTGGTTGAGCGTTCCATCGCGGTGAAGGCTGAGGTTGTTTCGGCTGACCTGCGCGAGGCGTCATTGCGAGAAATCCTCAATTATGGGCACACCTTTGGTCACGCGATTGAGCTGACTGAGCGCTATTCGTGGCGTCACGGCGCGGCCGTCTCGGTGGGTATGGTGTTTGCAGCCGAGCTATCCCGGCTCGCAGGTAAACTGGACGAATCCATCGTGGAACGCATGCGTTCCATTCTGGTGTCCGTTGGTCTGCCCATCACGTACCGGGGGGATAAGTGGGAGGCGCTGCTCTCGGCTATGCGACGAGATAAAAAGTCTCGTGGAGACCTGTTGCGTTTCGTTGTGCTTGAAGATATTGGCAAGCCTGTGCGCCTTGAAGGTCCAGACCCGATGCTGCTGGTATCGGCTTATGCTGAGGTGTCGAGTGATCCTGCGCCGACCTCGCAGAAGGTGTTCCTCTGATCTCCGTACGACGCAGATCCTGACCTGTCGCGGATGCTCGGCATAGATCGCTATTGACCGGTGGGACCACCGTTGATCTCACCAAAGGAAGATGTAGGAGTAGGTATGGCAGACGTCCTGGTATTGAACGGGCCCAACCTTGGCCGTCTGGGCGTGCGCGAACCAGACGTGTATGGTTCGCTGAGCTTCGCGGATCTGGTTGAACGGTGTGAAAGCTGGGCATCTGAGGCAGGCTTGAGTGCGCAGGTGCGTCAGACTGATAACGAGGCCGAGATGATCGCGTGGATTCACGAGGCCGTTGACGCAGGTAGCGATGTGGTGTTGAATCCAGCCGCGTTCACCCACTTTTCCTACGCGATCCGAGATGCCGCCGCTATGATCACCAAGGGTGGGCACCACCTTGTTGAGGTGCACATCTCCAATCCGTACGCTCGTGAGGAGTTTCGTCACAACTCGGTGGTTGGTGGCATAGCCACCGGAACCGTTGCAGGATTTGGATTCGATTCCTACCGTCTGGCTATCTCCGCTATCGCCTCATTGCGCAAGTAGCCGCACGACGCTGGACGCGGAGCGCATGCTGGGACGCGTCGGCTCGTCGTCAATAAATTAACCCTATAGGGTTGATTCTTGAAAGTTAACCCTATAGGGTTGATTTATGTTTGTGATGACGGTGGATCAGCAGGGCAGTCGCTCCAGTAGCGATCTCGTGCCTGAAGTGCTCAACTCCCTTGAGCGTGTGTTGCACGGACGTGAGGGAGTTGCGCTGCCTTTCACCCGCACGATCGGTGACGAAATCCAAGGGGTTCTGACGTCGCCAACTGCAGTTGTTGCATGCTCGCGTCGACTGCTACGGCTTGGGAACTGGTATGTCGGGATAGGCGTCGGGGAAATCCAGCAGCCGATGCCTGCAACCTCAGTTGAGGGAAACGGTCAGGCGTTCATCCATGCCCGTGAAGCCGTTGAAGACGCAAAGATTCAGCGCGGTAGCGTTCCTGCATCTGTACGTTCCGACAACCCTGAGGCGGCTCAACATCTCCAAGCGCTTCTACGGCTAGTCGGCTTGACCTGGCGGACACGTTCCGAGGCTGC
>DALZEF010000032.1:0-24392 GCA_031979385.1 Timonella sp.
GAACGGTGACGGCGTCGGCGTGGTGACCTCTACGACCCGTATCTGATTATTGCTGACCTGCGTCATCAGTTCCTTGAGCGCCGGAACATCAAAGTCGTCTTGCAGACACTCGCGCACTGCCTCAAGCACGATGGGGAAGTCGGGGAAGTTGGCTGCGACCGAGAGCAACTGCGCTGAGCGTTGCCGCTGCTGCCATAACGGCTGACGCTTATCGGGCCGGGCCTTGGGTAAAAGGAGCGCGCGAGCGGCAGCCTCACGGAACCGTGCCCCAAAGAGCGACGAGTCACTGACCTGCTCTCGAACCAGACGAGACACGAGGTCCGGCTCCACGAACAGGTCTTCAACCGTGACCGACTGGTTTGACGGTGCTTCAACTTCCTCGGCAAACGGGTCAGCGAAATCCAGTAGATCGCCGGTGGTTGGGATGCGCAGCACGATCCCGTCATCCTGGTGCATGACTGAGGCATCGATCCCGTAGCGCTCGCGGATGCGATCCCCGATGATCAAAGCCCACGGGCCGTGAACCCGAGCACCGAACGGAGTGTGGATGACCACCCGCCAATCGCCCAACTCGTCCTTGAACCGCTCCACCACGATGGTCGAGTCACTAGGCAAAACCCCTGTCGATTCGACCTGCTCGTCTATATACCGAGCGAGGTTTTCCCGAGCGTATTGGTCCAAACCCTGCCATGTGGGGTCGTCCTCGCGACCATGCACGGTTGTGCGCAGCCACTGGCCGATGGCTCGGCCAAGCTCGACCGGACGCCCCAAAGAATCGCCCTTCCAGAATGGCAAACGCCCGGGCAGCCCCGGCGCGGGGGAGACAAGCACTCGATCTGGGGTGATCTCCTCGATGCGCCAGGTTGAGGAACCGAGCGTGAACACATCGCCCACGCGAGACTCGTAGACCATCTCCTCGTCGAGTTCACCAACGCGTTTACCGCCGCGTAATCGTGTGGTTCGAGCATTGGGTCGTTTACCCGCTGAGGACTGATCGATCTCAAGCGCATCCTGCTCAGACTCGGTAGCGAAATCGGTTGGACTCGCATCATCCACAAGGAACACGCCGTAGAGTCCGCGGTCCGGAATCGTGCCCCCCGAAGTCGTGGCAAGACGCAGTGCACCGGGCCTTGCTGAGAGCACGTTGGCGGTGCGGTCCCACACGATCCGCGCTCGCAACTCCCCAAAATCCTCGGAAGGATAGCGTCCGGCGAGCATGTCGAGGACAGCGTGCAATGAAGCCTCACCCAGCGACGCAAACGGCGCAGCGTAGCGGACCAAACCAGCCAAGTCGTCGACAATCCAGTCATCCATCGCGAGCATCGCGACAATCTGCTGCGCAAGCACATCCAACGGATTACGCACCCGATGGAACGGTTCTATGACACCCTCGCGCATCCGCTGTGCGATGACCGCCGTGGCGGGCAACTCGCCGCGATGCAAAGGGAAGATGATGCCCTTCGATATAGCACCCACCTGGTGACCAGCGCGGCCAACGCGCTGCAAACCACTCGACACCGACGGCGGTGGACCCACCTGAACCACGAGGTCAATCGAACCCATGTCGATACCGAGTTCGAGAGATGACGTGGACACCACAGCGGGGAGTAGGCCGTTCTTGAGGTCGTTTTCAGTGCGCGTGCGTTCCGCGCGACTCATCGAACCGTGATGCGCCCGCGCAATCGCCGCCTCCACACCGGCGCTCGCGCCCGACTGCGCCTGAACCTGTGCGGCATGCAACTCGCCGGGCGGCGGAACTTCCTCACCCTGGCGGGTAGCCCACGCCTCATTGAGCCGAGCCGTGAGTCGTTCAGCCCCACGGCGGGCATTGGTGAACACGAGGGTCGAGGTGTGCTCCTCGATCAAATCCACGATCTCTTCTTCGACGTGCGGCCAAATCGAGGTGCGTGACCCCGCCGACATCGAAATAGCGTCCGCATCCGGGTTCGGCGTACCAGCGGGCAGCGGCGCTGAGGACAGATCAGACATATCCGGAAGCGGAACAGACACATCAATCTGGAAGGTTTTGTCGATTCGAGGGCGAACGATCGTGACTGGTCGGCCACCCCTCTCAAGCGGGCGGCCACCAGCCAGATACTCGGCCACCGCGGAAACCGGCTCCACCGTTGCGGAAAGGCCGATCCTGCGTGCAGGTCGCTGCAACAAGTGATTGAGCCGTTCAAGTGACAACGCGAGATGAGCGCCACGTTTGGTGCCAGCGACATAGTGGATCTCGTCGATAATCACCGTTTCGATACCGCTCAACCCGGTGCGTGCCCCTGAGGTCAGCATCAAGAACAATGACTCGGGTGTTGTGATCAAGATATCCGGGGGAGTCTTCGCGAACTTGCGACGCTCCGACTGGGGTGTGTCACCCGTGCGCGTGCCCACCACGATCTCGCGAGGCATCTCACCCAACCGCATACTCGCCTGCTCAATGCCGCGTAACGGCGAGCGAAGGTTCCGTTCCACGTCCGCAGCCAGAGCCTTCAGCGGGGACACATAGAGGATCTTGCAGCGTTGCGTTGGGTCGTCCAGATCAAGAGGAGACCGCGCAAGCTGATCAATCGCCCACAAAAAAGCCGCCAAAGTCTTACCCGAACCAGTCGGTGCCACAATGACCGCATGTTGACCTGCGTCAATCGCCTTCCATGCACCCGCCTGAGCAGCAGTTGGGCGTTCAAACGCGCCTGAGAACCAGTCACGGGTCGGCTGTGAGAAGAACCGTAGCGGGTCATCAGGGGACTCCGCTGGGATGGACTGCGATGGTGCGCTGTGATTCACGTCTTCCATTGTGTCCTGACCCTCTGACACACGCGAAACCTGGGCTCGTTTGTTATGAACTTTCGTGTGTCACCTTCCGGTAGGGCTCTGCTTCGCGAGACCCCTACGCTCCACTTCACTACTTTGTCCATAACAGTACCTATTGGTTATGAACTACATCCGTTACCGTTTCGGTAGGGCTCTGCTTCGCGAGACCCCTACGCTCCACTTCACTACTTTGTCCGTAACAGTACCTATTGGTTACGAACTACATCCGTTACCGTTTCGGTAGGGGCCAGCTTCGCGAGACCCCTACGCTCCACTTCACTACTTTGTCCGTAACGGCGCGGATATGACACCCTTAGAACGTGCGAAATCGAGAATTCTGGCAACTGGTTGATGAGGTGTTCGGCGCGCAGTACGGCAGAACCCTGGCTGGAGACCAGTACCTGACCGAGTTGGACAATCGAACCGCCGCGCAGGCCATCGATGACGGTGTTGACCCACGCGTGGTCTGGCATGCACTGTGCGATGCGCTGGATGTACCCGATGCCAAACGGTGGGGGATTGACAAGTATCGCCAAGCGCCGCCTCGGGCGCGGTAGAGTAAGCGCGCGGATCGGACTGTGGAACGTGTTGCCCAACCCCAGCGCGTGGATCGATCCGTGGCGTGGATGACACGCGGTAGAACTCCGCCAAACAGATATTCGAACACTTGTTCGTATATGCTGTTTCCACAGACTTAAACATTGCACTCTATCCCCGTATGCGACCGACCAATCATCGTTGTGACAACGAATGTCAGTGGGTGCGCATAGTGTGTACGAGGAATTAGCAGCGAGCCACAACCGGCTCTAAAAACTTCAAGGGAAACCATGGCACTCTCGGCAGATCGTGAAAAAGCGCTCGAAGCAGCGCTCGGCCAAATTGATCGTCAGTTCGGTAAGGGCTCGATCATGCGTCTCGGTGATGACAATCGTCCAAAGGTGGAGGTCATCCCAACCGGTTCGACAGCGCTGGATGTTGCGCTTGGAATTGGTGGATTCCCGCGGGGTCGTGTTGTTGAGGTCTATGGGCCGGAATCCTCAGGTAAGACCACCATCGCTCTGCACGCGGTCGCAAACGCGCAGAAGAACGGCGGAATTGCAGCGTTCGTCGACGCGGAACACGCACTGGACCCCGAATATGCCAAGAAGCTCGGCGTGGACACCGATGCCCTGCTCGTATCGCAGCCAGACACCGGTGAGCAGGCACTCGAAATCGCTGACATGCTCGTGCGCTCCGGAGCAATCGACATTATCGTCATCGACTCCGTGGCAGCTCTGACCCCGAAGGCAGAAATCCAGGGTGAGATGGGTGACTCGCACGTTGGTCTTCAAGCGCGCCTCATGTCGCAGGCGCTGCGTAAGATCACCGGTGCACTGTCATCAACAGGTACGACCGCGATCTTCATCAACCAGTTGCGCGAGAAGATCGGCGTCATGTTTGGATCACCTGAAACGACAACCGGTGGTAAAGCACTCAAGTTCTATGCCTCGGTACGTCTTGACATCCGTCGCATTGAAACCCTTAAAGAAGGCTCCGAACCCGTCGGTAACCGTACCCGCGTCAAGGTTGTCAAGAACAAGATGGCGCCTCCGTTCAAGCAGGCTGAGTTCGACATCCTCTACGGAATCGGTATCTCTCGCGAGGGTGGTCTCATCGATATGGGTGTCGAGCACGGTCTCGTACGTAAGTCCGGCTCCTGGTACACCTATGAAGGCGATCAACTCGGTCAGGGCAAGGAGAACGCTCGTAAGTTCCTGCGCGACAACCCAGAACTCGCCAACGAGATTGAGCGCCTGCTGAAGGAGAAGCTCGGCATCATTGAAGTCGAGGGAGACGCTGAGGTAGCGCCTGCGGCGTCAGGTGCCGCATCCGCCGAGAAACCTGCGGCGAAGACCGCGAAGGCTCCAGCGGCAGAAAAGGTACCGGCCAAGACCGTTAAGAAGTAGGCATCGAACGTGGTATTCATCGAATACGACGAGTCCGTAATCCCCGAAGAAAGCAGGATGCGGCTCAATGATGACCTTGAGCGGGCGCGAGAGACTGCAATGCGTATTCTCGCGTCCGCTGGCCGGAGCAAAGCCGACCTGATGGCGCGTCTCGTGGACAAAGGCCACGAGGAGGGGATCTGTCGGGAACTCGTGGAGCGGCTCGAAGGCGTTGGGCTTATCAACGAGTTCGAGACAGCAGCGATGATCGCGCGTACTCGTTTCGCGGAGCGAGGCCGCTCGCGCTATGCGATTTCGGAGGAACTGAGGCGCAAAGGATTTGAGGAGCAGGCGATTATTGCTGCGCTCGATCACATCCAGCCTGAAGATGAACGCACGGTAGCCCTCGAATTAGCGCGTAAACGGCTTGCTCGAGACCACAGCGTCGATCAGGCAGCACGTATCCGCAGAGCGCTCGGACATCTGGCCCGTAAAGGCTATTCTCAGTCGCTCGCTATGTCGTGCATCCGGGAAGCTCTTGCTCAGGAAGAGACCCACGACTGACGTAAGGTGGCATCGCGTGTGATGGAGTCATGAGTGCGCCGTGGAACCATCCAGACTAATCATGCGTGTAGATTTGTGGAAGTAGAACCCACACGCGGCGCGGAAGGCAACAAGCCATGCAGTTAGAGGAATCGGGCTTCATAGCCGCGACACTCTTCATCGCACTCATCGCGCTGCTGCTCGTATTGGCCGCACGCCGTGACGCCCGAATCATCCGTGAGCAGGCTCAAAACGAAGCCCAACGAGTCAGCGCGGAAATCGACCTCCAACGAGAAGAAATCGCTCGCAAGAACCATGCACTCGAAACCCGTGAAGACGCACTTGACTCACGACTTGTGGTGGTTACGGAGCGTGAAGCCAACGCCGCACACACCCTTGAGAACGTTCGGCGAAAAGCAGAACTTGTTGAGGCGGAACTCGCGCACGTTGCACAACTGACCAAGGAGAAGGCGCGGCAGCTTCTCCTGGAACGTCTTGAGGCTCAGGAGGCGGAAGAGGTTCACAATGCTGTAGTGCGAACGGCAGCACGTGTGGAACGCGAGTCGGATGCAGTCGCCAAGCGCATCGTGGTCGACGCGCTCGCTCGCCTGTCAGTTCCCACGAGTTCCGAATTCGCCATCGACGTGTTCGAACTTGAGTCCGAAGACCTGAAAGGCCGGATCATCGGTAAAGAGGGACGAAACATCCGCACGTTTGAGGCGGTAGCGGGTGTCGATCTCATCATTGAGGACTCATCGCGTACGGTCAAGGTTTCATCTTTTGACGGGGAGCGGCGCGATGTCGCGATCACTGCGCTGAAGGAACTACTGCGCACAGGCGCCGTAACGCCGGCGCGAATCGAAGCCGAAGTCGCCCGGGCCCGCCAGTCGCTGTCCTCCCGGTCCAAGGACGCAGGTTATGCGGCGTTGGAGAGCGTTGGCGTGGGTGCCATTTCACCTGATCTGGTGCATCTGCTCGGTAGGTTGCGCTTCCGTAGTTCCTACACACAAAACGTTCTTGACCACTCAATCGAGACTGCTCACATCGCCGGAATGATCGCTGACGAGTTGGGGCTTGATTCCGTGCTGGCACGACGTGCGGGTCTATTGCATGACATAGGCAAGATCCTGGCCCCAGCGCAGCGCGGGAGCCACGCAGCCCTTGGCGCAAAACTCGCTCAGGAGCACGGTGAATCCTCCGAAGTGGTGAATGCTATCGCTGCGCACCACGGTGATGGCGAACCGGCCACCATGGAGGCTGTCCTCGTACAGATCGCGGACTCAATCTCGGCGGCACGCCCCGGTGCACGCAATGACGATGCAGCCAACTACATCTCGCGGATGGAACACATCGAATCCGAGGTTCTTTCCCTGCCTGGTGTTGTTTCCGCGATGGTGCTCTCGGCTGGTCACCAGATTCGAGTAGTTGTTGCACCAGACCAGATTGCAGACAACGAGCTGGACGCGTTCACGGACAAACTCGCAGCGCACCTTGAGAACGCGGTGATCATCCCCGGTGAGATGGTAATCACGGTCATCCGTGAGCGGCGCGCAAGCACCACTATTGGCTGATCGCATTGAGGGACGCCGGATCCACTCCGAAGATCAGGCAGGCACTCGAACGGCATCGGAGTTCATGTCCGCTCGATGTGACCGATCTAGCCGCCTATGGATTGCGTGAAAGAACACCCAACCACGTATTCTGAAGATGATGTCTGAGAAACTTCCTTTCCCCCACCTACCGGGAGCCGTCGCGCTGGACGCACCCGGAATCACGCCGCTCGACCTGTCCAACACTCAGATCGACACGCTGCCTGAAGCATCCCACAGCGAGCGTACCTATGTGGTCAAGACACTTGGCTGCCAGATGAACGTGCACGACTCAGAGCACATGGCTGGAATGCTCGAACAATCCGGCTACCGCAAGGCGTCCTTGGACGAGGAAGCCCGCAACGAGTTTGACGTGATTGTCATCAACACCTGTGCGGTTCGTGAGAACGCGGCCAACAAACTGTATGGAAACCTCGGACAACTCGCAGCCATCAAGAACAAGCGCCCAGGCATGCAGATCGCGGTGGGCGGCTGCCTCGCCCAGAAGGACCGCAATACGATTGTGGAACGGGCTCCATGGGTGGACGTGGTGTTTGGTACGCACAACCTAGACGTGCTGCCGGTGCTGCTTGAGCGCGCTCGCCACAACGAGGCCGCTCAGGTCGAGATTGCTGAATCGCTTCAGGTGTTTCCCTCGACCCTGCCCACCAAGCGTGAATCGGTCTTCGCTGGTTGGGTGTCGATCTCGGTGGGGTGCAACAACACCTGTACGTTCTGCATCGTGCCGCATCTGCGCGGTAAAGAACGTGACCGTCGTCCTGGCCAGGTGCTCGCAGAAATTGAGGCTCTGGTGGCTCAGGGCGCAATTGAGATCACGCTGCTTGGCCAGAACGTGAACTCGTATGGCGTGGAGTTCGGTGACCGTGGCGCATTTGCGAAGTTGCTGCGCGCCTGCGGTGAGATTGAGGGCTTGGAGCGCGTGCGCTTCACCTCGCCGCACCCTGCAGCATTCACCGATGACGTGATCGACGCTATGGCCGAGACTGCGAACGTCATGCCGCAACTGCACATGCCATTGCAGTCCGGGTCGGACCGGATTTTGCGGGCCATGCGTCGCTCCTACCGTTCCACGAAGTTCCTTGGAATCTTGGACCGTGTGCGCGACAAGATGCCGCATGCCTCAATCACCACAGATATCATCGTCGGTTTCCCGGGCGAGACCGATGAGGACTTTGAAGAGACCTTGCGCGTGGTGGAAGCCTCGCGCTTCTCGTCTGCGTTCACGTTCCAGTATTCGCCGCGTCCTGGGACTCCCGCCGCCGATCTGCCGGATCAACTGCCAAAGAAGGTTGTTCAGGAACGCTATGAGCGCCTGATGGAACTTCAGGACCGTGTCAGCGCCCAGGAGAGCGAGAAGCTTGTGGGCACAATCGTCAATGTTCTGATCACTGAGGGTGCAGGCCGCAAGGGCGAGGAGACTCGACGTCTCACGGGCCGCGCCGAAGACAACCGCCTGGTACACATCGCGGTGCCGCAGCATGTTGCGAACCTCGTGGAGACCGGCGATGTTATGCCAGGCGACCCGCGGCTTGCCGACGACATCCCGGCCGATCTGCCACGTCCAGGTGACGTGGTCACGGCTCAGGTCACGAAGGGTGCACCGTATCACCTTGTTGCCGATTCGGCTCTTGCTGAGGGCGGGCCGTACTCGGTGCGACGCACGCGAGCAGGCGATGCGTGGGCGAAGCGCGAGAAAACCAGGTTGGGTATCCTCGCGGAGGAACACTCCCACGGTGTCTCCCAGCCGACCGCACCTGGTGGTGGCGTCATGCTCGGTATTCCGACGATCCGCTCCAACTGACATAAAGTGTCACTCAGGTGCGCTCAGTCTCGTCGAATCAATAGCGCATAGATGGATGGCAAAGTTTAGCGCGTCTGCTGTAGGGCTCGATCAAGCACCTGAAGAGAAGGTTTAGTCTTCGGGTGCCTCGCCGGTCTCTGGGGCGATCAGCGCGCCCATGTGCTCGAACATCTGAAGGGTGCACTGGAGCGCGTAGCTGATTGCATAGTGCAGTTGCTTGTCGGTGACGCCATCGGTGAAGTCGAACGTGGATTCGCCGTAGATCGAGTTGGCGGTTCCATCGGGCTCTTCGCGGACGAAGCCCTTGGGCCAGATACGGTCCCGGTTCCAGTCGTTTACCGATTGCAACGCCAAGGTGCGGTTGGCGTGTCCGACGGAACGGTGCCATCGTCCACGCACCTGGAAGAATCCGCCGTCTGGCCCCATGAACAGGAACCAGAATGGGCTACCGTCCCACACCCCTACGATGTCGCCGTCATCGTCGAACGAGAACTTGTAGCCTTCGTCGGCGAGGTAGGAGACGACCCGGCTGCGGTTGAACTCGGAAATGGGTTCTTCGCCAAAATGCGCAGGGTCGATCGTCTTGGACTTCACCGCGAACGTGTCAACGGAAACATCCTCAGGCGCGGTCTCGGAGTTTGAGGGCTGTTCGGGAGATGCCTGCTGCTTATTGGTTGCTTTTGACAGCCAGTCGCGCAAACTCATGGTTTCACCATCGCAGGGTCGGGGTAGAGGGTGTCGAGTTCGTTGAAGAACTGGGCGCCAGTCTGCACCCCACAGTTGAGCAGTGAGGTGATCTGTGTGTCTGTGACACCGAACTCGCCATCGTAAGAGACTTCAGTGAACACGTGAATCTCGCCGTCGTCCCGTACCCGATAGTAGGCTTTGGGCCACAGCATCGCGGTGTTCCATTTATTACAGACTTCTAGGATTTCGTTGGCGCGCTCAATTGTGGCGGCACGGTTCCAGTGACCGCGTACGATGAGGATTTCGCGGTTTTCACCGAGCAGGAGGAACTGGTAGGTGCGGCTTGCACTGATCGTGCCGACTTCGCCGTGGGAGTCTACAAAGAATTGAAGGTCGTTGTCTCTCAGGCAGTCGATGATCCTCTGCGTTGTGAGCTGACGTGGAATATCTGTGTCTGTCATCCGTCCCCCTTCTCAAGCACACCCACCTCACTGACACGTGTCTTGGTTGAACCCTGCATCGGGCAGAACATCGGGTGCCCAAACACGTGCATATGTGACTTCATCTAGGGTACCCGCCCAATCGGGCCTCACGTGCCACACCAGCGGGTAGCCTAGTGTGCATGGAGGATGTTCTTGCGGTCGTGGGGCCAACGGCCACGGGTAAGTCTGGTCTGGCAGTTGAACTGGCGTACCGGCTTGGGGGACCAGACCGTGTGGAGGTCATCAACGCCGACGCCTACCAGTTGTATAGGGGAATGGACATTGGCACGGCAAAGGTGACCGAAGCTGAACAACGCGGTATCACCCACCATCAACTGGATGTCCTGGACCCAGGTGAGGACTCGTCGGTAGCGGCCTATCAGGAGCAGGCCCGAGCGGATCTTGAGGACATTATGGCGCGCGGTAAGCGCGCAATCGTGGTGGGTGGCTCAGGGCTTTACGTGCGGGCGCTGCTCGACCACATGAACTTTCCGGGTGCGGACTCATCCATCCGCGCCAGCATCGAGAACCGAGCCCAGATGAAGGGAACCCGCGCCCTCTACGACGAACTGAACGCAAAAGACCCGCAGGCGGCGGCATCAATCGGACCCCAGAACGAACGCCGCATCATTCGGGCGCTCGAAGTTATCGAGTTGACCGGTCAGGCTTATTCCGCGAACCTTCCGAGGCAAGAGTACGTGTATCCGACCTTCACCATCGGCCTCGACTTTGACAGGGAACAACTCGATCACCGGGTTGCACAGCGCGTTGACCTCATGATGGAGCAGGGGCTCGTCCAGGAGGTGACAGAACTCGCGCCGCGACTTGGCCGCACGGCTGCTCGAGCGGTCGGATACGCCGAGATCCTTGACTACCTAGCCGGTAGCATCACGCTTGACACGGCAATCGAACAGATCACAGCCAACACGAGACGGCTCACCCGCAAGCAGATGGGCTGGTTTGGACGCGACCCCCGCATCGAGTGGCTGCGGGGTGAGAGTGAAACCCTCATCGAGGACGCGCTTGCAGCGATCGCCGCGCACGATCAGGGACTGAGAAAAACTCAAAGCCATGAGCCGGTGCGGCGTAGTCTAGGATCATGACTGCCCTCGCGTTCTCCAAGGGTCATGGAACCCACAACGACTTCGTCCTGCTCAACGATCCAGAAGGGAATCTTGACCTGGACGAGGCTCTGGTTGCGCGCCTCGCGGACAGGCGTGGTGGCATCGGCGGTGACGGCGTCATTCGGGTCATCAAGAGCGAACACCTGTCCGAAGGCCGTGAAGTCCTCGCCCAAGAATCCGCAGCCGTGTGGTTCATGGACTATCGCAACGCCGACGGGTCGATTGCGCAGATGTGCGGCAACGGCGTGCGCGTCTTTGCCGCATACCTCGAACGACTGGGTCTCGTGGACTTCACAGATGGCGTGCCTGTGCCTATCGGGACGCGCGCTGGCTTACGCACCGTTCGCAAGGAAGGCGACTGGTTCACGGTCGGCATGGGGAAGTGGCGATTCACATTCCCGGAGCAAGCAGGTTCTGCAGGCCTCGATTCCGAGGTCCGCCTCGTTGGTATTTCGGGCACAGAGGTCCGCCCCGCACTCAGCATCGATATGGGAAACCCACACACCGTCGCGGCAGTCTCAAACACAGACGAGCTCGCAAGCATCAACTTCACAGATATCCCCGAGGTCAGCCCGCTGCCACCGCATGGCACAAACGTCGAAGTGGTCGTCCCACTCCCAACGCAATCCACTGCTGAAGGCAGCATCGGGCACATCGCCATGCGCGTGCATGAGCGCGGCGTTGGTGAAACCCAGTCGTGCGGCACGGGTGCGTGCGCAGCGGCGCTCGCGGTGCGGCATTGGCTCTCGCAGTCTGTTGCGAGTTCGCAGATTGACGACGATACGGCCAGTTCTGTCCCCGACGTCTGGTTGGTAGATGTGCCGGGCGGGCAAGTACGCGTGAGCGTGTCTGGGCAGGACGTGGAACTGTCCGGTCCAGCGGTCATCGTCGCAGACGGATCGCTGGACACCGCGCTGCTGTAGCGGGCCAAAGTTTCTTGGCGTTGAGGAGGCGGCACGATGACGACACTCGCGCAAGTGCGCAAGGCAGCGCTGGCTTTAGCGGAGGTTGAGGAAACCACCCATTTCGGGATGGTCGCGTTCAAGGTACGCGGTAAGGGTTTTGCGTCTGTCACGAAAGACAAGGCTTGGCTGCAAGTTAACCTAGAGGCCAGTGACGCTGAAAACGTCATCGGCGAGATCGCAGGAGCAGAGTTGATCCTGCGTTCCGATGCCGTGATCGGCGTGAAGGTGCCATTGGGAGGCATCAACGGAATGCAATCCAACGCTCTGGTCTATCGGGCCTGGCTGGCCCGCGCACCCAAGAAACTAGCGCGCGTTGAGTCATCTGCAGCAACAGCGGACGTGGGGAGCGTTGGCGATCTACCCGCGAGTATCGGCAGACCAGCAACGCGAGCGCTGGCGGGCGCCGGGTTGTCTACGCTTAAACTTCTCTCAACGTGGACGAAAGCAGCAGTCCTCGACCTACACGGAGTCGGGCCCAAAGCCGTTGACCTGCTGGAACGCGCTATGGCTGAACAGGGCCTCGCCTTCAAGGCGTAAACACGCAGGTGTAAACCTGCCCAAGGCGAGATGGGGCTGGAAGTTGCGGGCTCGTCGGCAATCAGGATACTCAAAACCCGGTGTGCAGCCGACATGGTGATTTTCCGGGATCACCCACCAAGAAAAACCGCCCTCATCACGGAAAATCACCATACGAGTAACCAGAAGTGACTCGAACCAGAGCTACGGCTCCTCGCGGATAACCTCGAGTACCCGGAAACCCTTCGACGACGCGACGCGTACCACGTGTGCGTTCAGGCCACCGCTACCACCTGGGGAAAACCGCCCCTCAAGCCACCGATGCAGGGAATCGGCCCCGAGGTTCTTCTGCACCACCAAGAACGCTGACGCACCCGGAACAAGACGAGGCAACCACTGCAGCATCAGATCATGCAGTACCTCCTTGCCCACCCGAATGGGGGGATTGGACCACACCTCAGAGAACCCGATGTCGGATGGAACCTCCTGCGGGAGCACTGCCCGCACGTTCTTCAACCCGAGCCGTTCGGCATTCTCGCGTGTGAGCGCAAGCGACCGCTCATTGACGTCCACAGCCCACACAGTCGCATCGGGATTGAGCGAAGCCATAGTGAGAGCAATCGGACCCCAACCGCAGCCGAGATCCAATAGATGACCACCAGGAGGCGCGGACATCTCGCGCAGGAGAACCTTCGTACCCAGATCAACGTGACCCGGAGAAAAGATACCCGAAGCCGTCACCACGTCCACAGTCCGGCCCGCAAGCTCCACAGTGATCGTGCGACGCTCGAACTCGCCTGCGGGAGTTGAAAAGTAGTGATCAATCTGAGGTGCCGAGACCTCAGCCTTTGTGCTGGCAGGAGCGTCATTGCGTGGAGCCGAGGTAGTGCGCGCTGGACGCGGCGACGAAGAACTGTTCACAGACCAAGCCTACTGTGGCTACAGGGTCAAACTGCGCTGCAAGCGAATAATAAGTGGAACGTCACGTTGCGAGAACTAGAATAGAAACAGCCGAAAAAACGGCCCAGTTACAAAGAAGGAATGCATGCCACAAGATCCGTCACCGTTCGAATCCTCGTCCCTTGATCCGGAGAACCTGGACGAGGCAGTCTGGGAGAACGACGCTCGCAGCGAACGCGACATCGCACATGATGTTGTCGCACGAGTCCTCGCTCGCGCCGGAACCGCACTTGACGAGGGCGATACGCGGCACTCAGCTCATGACGGAGACCAGTTCGACCTCGAAGAACGATCCGCGCTACGTCGTGTTGTCGGTCTGTCCACCGAACTCGAAGACGTCACCGAGGTTGAATACCGCAAACTGCGCCTTGAGCGCGTTGTCCTTGTGGGCCTCTACACCAAGGGAACCACGCTCGATGCTGAGATCTCGCTACGCGAACTCGCGGCACTTGCGGAGACTGCCGGTTCCGAAGTGCTTGATGGCATCCTGCAACGCCGTGGAACCCCGGACCCAGGAACCTATCTCGGCTCCGGTAAGGCTCGGGAACTTGCGGAGGTGGTTGCCCGCGTCGGCGCAGACACCGTGGTTGTGGACGGGGAGCTTGGTGCTTCCCAGCGTCGTGCGCTTGAGGACATCATCAAGGTCAAGGTCATTGACCGTACCGCACTGATCCTCGATATCTTCGCTCAGCACGCCAAATCCCGTGAGGGCAAAGCCCAGGTTGAGTTGGCTCAACTCGAATATCTCCTGCCGCGTCTGCGTGGCTGGGGTGAGTCCATGTCCCGTCAGGCCGGTGGCCAGGTTGGTGGCGCGGGAGCTGGTATGGGTAGCCGCGGACCCGGTGAAACCAAGATCGAACTTGATCGTCGCCGCATTCGTAACCGAATGGCGAAGCTGCGCAGGGAGATAGCGGCGATGAAGCCTGCGCGCGACACAAAGCGGGCAGCCCGCAACAAGAACGCGATTCCTGCCGTGTCAATCGCAGGCTACACGAACGCTGGTAAATCCTCCCTGCTGAACGCGCTCACGGGGGCAGGGGTCCTAGTGGAGAACGCCCTGTTCGCCACCTTGGACCCAACTGTGCGACGCACCACCACACCGGATGGCCGGGTATACACCCTCGCCGACACCGTTGGATTCGTGCGTAACCTGCCGACCCAACTCGTTGAGGCGTTCCGTTCCACACTTGAGGAGGTCGCAGACAGCGACCTGATCGTACACGTCGTCGACGGCTCGCACCCAGACCCTGAAGGCCAGATCAGCGCGGTACGCACGGTGTTCTCCGAGATCGGTGGGGTTGAGGACATCCCCGAACTCGTCGTGTTGAACAAAGCGGACATGGCGGACCCCGAAGTGATTGCCCGAGTCCAACGCCGGGAAATCAACGTATACGTTGTTTCCGCACACACGGGTCAGGGTATCGAAGAACTGCTCGAGGCAATCGCTGACGCTCTGCCACGCCCAGGGGTTTTCGTGGATGTTGTCGTGCCGTACTCTCGCGGTGACCTGATCTCGCGCGTGCACGAACATGGAGAGATCGAAGCCATCGAACACGTTGCCGAAGGCACCTCCGTGCGCGGTCGGGTGGATGCTGACCTCGCAACCGAGTTGCAGGCAGCGTCGGTTCGCTAACCCTGCGAGGCCATTACCTACGCAGTACCAGCGCGGCGCATCGCAGAAGACACACTGAACGCTGCTCTGACCGTCACAAGGGGTGCGAGACGCCATAGTGCCGGGTGTGGAAAACTGACTGTACGCCCAGCCTGATCGGCTAGAGTTGACTGTTCGACCCGTACTGATTACGGGTCGAACAGTTGTGTGCTGACGACCTATCGAAGGACCTTCCAGTGAGCGAGACCTCCACCGATGCGCTGCTAGATGTTGCGGTCAGCACACTTGGAGGAACGCCGCGCGAAGGGCAGCGTGCCATGGCGAACGCAGTGGCGTCCGCCCTGCAAAACCAGGAGCATCTGCTGGTCCAGGCAGGAACCGGTACGGGTAAATCGCTCGGCTATCTCGTTCCGGCCGTTGAACATGCCGTGCACAAGGACGAGCGCGTCATCGTCTCAACCGCGACCTTGGCCCTCCAACGCCAAATCATGACCAGGGATCTGCCACTCGTCGCCGAGGCGCTTAAACCACATTTGCCGCGCCGTCCCGAAATCGCTCTGCTCAAGGGCTGGAACAACTATGCGTGCCTGCATAAGGTGCACGGCGGATATCCCGTTGAGGAGCAAAACACGCTCTTCGACACCCCCGCACCACGTACTTCGGATGGCGGTGGCGAGGGGCAGGAAGAGGGCCTTGTCGCCCAGGTCAAACGCCTGCACGAGTGGATCAACACAACCGACACGGGCGACCGCGATGACCTGGAACCCGGCGTCTCTGAAAAGGCGTGGCGTCAGGTCTCCATCTCCAAGCTCGAGTGCCTGGGATCGAAGTGCCCGCTCATCGAGGAGTGCTTCCCCGAAGCGGCCAAACAACTTGCTTTTGAGTCCGACGTAGTGGTCACCAACCACACCATGATCGGGATTGCGTCGACCGGCTCACCAAACGTCCTACCCGAGTTCGGTCCGCTGATTGTCGACGAGGCCCACGAGTTGGTTGATCGGGTCACTTCCGCTGCCACGGCCGAGCTCTCGCTCGGGTCGATTGAGCAGGCGGCGCGCCTGGCGCGCCGCAATGGGGGCGTCAGTACGGGAAACCTGGAACTCGCGGTGGAGAACTTTGGACAGGTCATGCTTGAGATCCCCGAGCAGACCTTCACTGACGCTATGCCGGAAGAACTGCAACTGTGCGTTGAAGCGATTCGTGATGCGGCACGAGACCTCGTCACGCAACTCAAACCCAAGGACAACCAGAACGACGTGGACAGCGGCGTAAAGGTTGCAAACGCCGCGATGCTCGTGATCTTTGAAATCGCAGAACGGATGGCTGCTGCTGACCGAGGCGTTGACGTGCTGTGGGCCTCAAAACCCCGATTCGGGTCGGAGGAGGGCGTGGCCCGTCTGAACATCGCTCCGCTCGGCGTGGCTGGTCTGCTTGGAGTGAACCTGTGGGGAACACACACAGGTATCATGACATCTGCGACCCTGTCGCTCGGTGACTCGTTCGAGCCAGTTGCCCGCAGCATCGGCATGGAAGGGGCGGTGAACCCGGAGACGGGTGAAAAACGAACGTGGGATGCGCAGGATGTGGGTTCCCCGTTTGACTACCCCAAACAGGGCATCCTGTACATCGCAAAGGACCTGCCCACACCGGGACAGAGTCCCACCACCGAATCGCAACTGGATACCATCGCCGAACTCATTGAGGCTGCTGGCGGGCGAACACTGGGTCTGTTCTCCTCACGCCGCGCTGCGGAGATGGCGGCGGAGGAAATGCGTAACCGCGTGGACTATCCCATCTTCTGCCAGGGTGAAGATCAACTTCCAACCCTGGTCAGGCAGTTCAAGGAATATGAGGAATCGTGTCTGTTCGGCACGCTGTCCCTGTGGCAGGGAGTGGATGTTCCAGGGCCGGCATGTCAGCTTGTGATCATGGATCGAATTCCGTTCCCGCGCCCCGACGACCCGGTCAAGTCGGCACGTTCGAGGCTCATCGCCGCCAATGGTGGGAATGGTTTCATGCAGGTTGCCGCCTCCCATGCGGCGCTGCTGCTCGCACAGGGGGCTGGGCGGCTTGTGCGCACCGTGAACGACAGGGGAGTCGTTGCGGTGCTCGACCCACGCCTAGCTACAGCACGCTACGGTTCGTTCCTGATCAAGTCCATGCCCGACTTTTGGCAGACACATGACAGGAATGTCGTGGTGAACGCGCTGAGGCGCCTGCGCGCTGCTGACGCGAAGTGACGTAAGTTCAAGTATTGTGAGTGCGAGAACTCAACCGCCGTCAGAGGGGAATCCATATGTACTTCGAATCACTCGGGTCCGCTTCCGAAGCCTCCGCTTCGTCGAGCACCCACAAGACCTCAAAGGTATCGATCGTTGGGGCTGGGGCCGTCGGCTCAACCATGGCCTACGCGGCGCTCATGCGTGGTTCCGCCCGCACTGTCGCGCTCTATGACATCAACGCGTCCAAAGTCCAAGCAGAGGTCCTCGACCTGTCGCACGGTATTCAGTTCATGCCGATGGCAAATGTCCTGGGATCAGACGATGTTGAGGTCTGCCGTGACTCTGATGTCATCATGGTCACTGCAGGGGCAAAGCAGAAGCCCGGACAGTCTCGCATCGATCTCGCTGAAGCGACCATCAACCTGGTCAAGACGATTCTTCCGCAGCTCCTTGAAGTCGCCCCCAACGCAACCTACGTCATGGTCACCAATCCTGTCGACGTTGTCACGTATGCGGCATTGAAGATTACCGGACTGCCACCTCACCAGTTGTTCGGTTCCGGTACCGTCCTGGACTCCTCCCGATTGCGATATGTCCTTGCGCGTGAGCTCGGTGTAGCTGTTCAGAATGTTCACGCATACATGGCCGGTGAGCACGGCGACTCAGAGATCCCACTGTGGAGTTCCGCGACCATTGGTGGCGTACCGCTGCTGGACTGGCCTGGAATCAACGGACGTGGCCCGCTGACTGAGGCACAACGCGAGGCTATCGCCAACGAGGTCATCACCTCCGCCTACTCGATCATCGAGGGCAAGGGCGCCACCAACTACGCTGTTGCGCTTGCTGGTTCTCGAATCATTGAGGCGCTCCTCAAGGACGAAAACCGAGTGCTTCCGGTGTCGACGCTCGTGGACAACTACTTCTCGATCACCGATGTATGCCTGTCCATTCCAACCGTTGTCGGTGGGCGGGGCGCGGCAGAGCAACTGCGAGTCCCACTGTCCAACGCTGAATACGATGGTCTCAAGAGTTCGGCTCAGAAACTCAAGGAAGTCGCACGTCAGTTCGGTTACTGAGCCCACGATGTGACACCGTGGGAGTTCTAGGACCGTGCCGACAAGTCCGAGCACGCCGAACAGTTGGAATTGCAGCGGCAGTTGCTCGCCCTGCATCCCTAGTGCACGTTGGGTGACCAGTGCTTCACCTGAGGCCAAGCTGCAGTATAGCCCGGTGTCGTCCACATCGGTGCACGTTCTACCATCGCGGCACGCGTGCACATCGACGGGGAGGTGAGCATCGGTGCGGACGCGGAGCAGCGCGCACCAGGCCATCAGCGCCATCCTTATCTGACTACCTCATATGGGAGACGTGCTCTGGCCGCAGAGCCTAGAAGCGAACGCAGAGGGGGCGCGGAAGCTACATGGCTTCCGCGCCCCCTCGTGTCTACTGCCAGAGCTACAGGCTGCGCATCACTGAGACGACCCGGCCAAGAATCGTTGCATCATCACCCAAGATCGGTTCATACGCAGGGTTGTGTGGCATGAGCCAGATATGTCCTTCCTTGCGCTTGAACGTCTTCACGGTTGCCTCGCCATCCAGCATCGCAGCGACTATTTCACCGTTCTCCGCCGTGTTCTGGTGTCTGACAACCACCCAGTCACCGTCGCAGATGGCGGCATCCACCATTGAGTCGCCTGAGACCTTCAACATGTACAGGTCTCCGTCCCCCACGAGTTGCTTGGGGAGCGTAAAGACATCCTCCACATCCTGCTCGGCCAGAATCGGCGATCCTGCGGCGATGCGCCCGACCAGTGGAACGTCCCGTGTGACGCTTGATTCCGCGAACATGGGCAACTGAACGACGGGGGTTGTCACCTTCGCATCTTTCCCTGTGGGTGCGAGAGCATTCGTTGTTGATTCCTCGTACTCGAGAGACACGACCTCGATCGCCCGAGGGCGGTTTGGGTCCCTACGGATGAAACCGCGCTCCTCGAGCACATTCAGCTGGTGCTTGACCGAAGAGGGACTCGTCAGGCCGATTGCCGCACCGATCTCGCGCAGGGTTGGCGGGTAGCCGCGCGAGTCGAGGGATTGCGCGATTGTTTCGAGAACAGCTTGCTGCCGCTTAGATAGCTGGTCTCGCTCTTGTGTCTCCATGCGCCAAACTCCTGCGTGTGGTTCGAATGTCAGATGGTTCTGGTGAACTTTGCCTGTAAGCAAGACTAGGCAATTTCACCTTGGGATTCAAACATTTGTTCGAGTGAGTCGCCGGAAGGTCTTGCATTCGAACCAATTTTTCGTACACTTGTTCTAACGAACATATGTTCGAATCGCTGGTTTGGGTACATGGTTTCTGGCGGGCAGTGGTTGTTGCTCACCGTTTCGACGGGGTGAGTGCTGTTGATTGAGGGAGTGGGCGGATGGCAATGCAAGCGCAGACTGGAATTATTATCGAGTTTCCTGCATCGCGTGCTGTGGAGCGTCGGGTTTCGCGCGAGCGCTACGGGCGGTCGGGTCTGCGGGGCCTGCGCCTGACGCGACGTGGACGTTTCGTGGTGTGGGCTTTTGCCATCGTGCTGTCGGTGATCGTGGGCGCGATGCTTGGAGGGGTTGCGGCTGCAGGGGAAGCCCCAGAAGGTATCCCGGTGGCGGTCCATTCCGTGGAGCGGGGCGAGACGCTGTGGGCCCTTGCGTCAGAGATTAATCCGGGTAAGGATAATCGCGATGTCGTCTTTGAAATCATGCGTTTGAATGGCATGTCGGACGGATCGCTCAAGGCTGGTCAAACCTTGCTTTTGCCCAGTTATTAGGATTACGCAACAAGGTAGTTGCGTAATCGTCAAACATGCCTTAAGTTAGTACTACCTAACAAGAGGGCTGGGGGGCTGTCTGTTAGGGGAAAGCATTCCGCTTTCGGTTTCATCTCATCCTTCCTACGTGGTGCGGCGAGTCGCCACGTAAGTCGAAGGTTGGGCGCTCTGGAATGGGGCACAGCCTAGGCTGTGCCCCATTCGGCATTTTGGGGCCAGGCCTATCAGTACTGTGTGGGTTGTTCGCCGTTGTGTGCCTTTATGTTGTGCATAACGGCGAATATACCCACACATCGGTGGGGTCATGGGTGCTGGAGAGTTCCTTGTGATGAGTGCGTGATGAATTGAGTGCTAGGGAACTGACGGGTACACCAGTCGGGTAACGTAAAATGAACCGGAAGTTAAACCCAACCGGTAGGAGCACGACGTGCATTGCCCGTTCTGCAGGCACCCAGACTCACGAGTCGTCGATTCCCGCACGTCCGAGGACGGATCAGCGATCCGTCGACGCAGACAGTGCCCCAAGTGTATGAAGCGATTCACAACAATCGAGACAGCCAGCCTCTCGGTGGTGAAACGATCCGGCGTGACCGAGCCGTTCTCCAGAGAGAAAGTCATTAACGGCGTACGCAAAGCCTGCCAAGGACGGCCAGTATCTGATGACGATCTTGCTGTTCTCGCTCAAAAGGTCGAAGAGTCTATCCGCTCAATGGGACTCGCAGAACTCGACGCCTACGAGGTAGGCCTTACCATTCTCGGTCCGCTTCGGGAACTAGATGAAGTTGCATATCTGCGCTTCGCAAGCGTCTACCAAGCATTCGAGTCACTTGAAGACTTCGAAGCCGCGATTGAACTGTTGCGCAAGGAACGCGAAGAACAAGCCGAGGGGGAAGCCGCCGAAGCAGAATCGGTTGAGCAGTAATCCTCGCTGCTCACATCCTGCACAGGGACCGAACGTCAAACCGTGCCGTGCTGGGGGGCAACCCTCCAGCACGGCACCGTTTTGACCAGTTGGCGCTACCGCTTATAGATCGCTAGAGCGAGAGGCCCACAGGTTGAGGCCGCCGTCCACAGCGGTCGCTTCGATCTGCCTCAGTTCTGCATCGCTGAACTCGAGATCGAGCACCGCATCGAGGTTCTCGCTGAGCTGTTCCACAGTACGCGCACCAACGATGACCGAGGTTATCTCTGGGCGGCGTAGTGTCCAGGCGAGAGCCATCTGGGCGAGAGACTGCCCACGCTCGACCGCAATGTCATTCAATGCGCGCAGCGCCGTAGTATTCTCCTGCGAGACGTACGACCGGCTAAATGATCCGCCTTGAGCTGCTCGCGAATCCTTGGGAATGTCACCGGACAGATACTTGGTGGTAAGCAGCCCCTGGGCGAGTGGCGAAAACGCGACAATCCCGAGTCCAGCCTCTGCGCACACTGAGACCACCGAGTCGCCGTCAGCGTCTTCCTCTTCAATCCATCGGTTCAGGAGCGAATACGATGGTTGGTGCACACTGAGCGTCAAACCGATTTCGGACGCGACCTGCAATGCCTCGCGAGTGCGTGCGGCAGAGTACGAGGAGATTCCGGCGTAGAGGGCTTTGCCACTGTCCACGGCGGATTTAAGCGCACCGAGCGTCTCGTGTAAGGGAGTGGTCGGGTCATACCTGTGGGAGTAGAAGATATCAACGTAGTCGATGTTCATCCGCTTGAGTGAGCTGTCGAGCGAACTGAGCAGGTATTTGCGTGATCCGCCCTCACCGTAGGGCCCTGGAAGGAAACGATAGCCCGCCTTGGTGGTGATCACCAGTTCGTCGCGATAGCCGCGGAGATCTTTGTGTAGGATGCGTCCGAAGTTCTCTTCGGCAGAGCCTGGCGGTGGGCCATAGTTGTTGGCGAGATCGAACTGAGTGATACCGCGATCGAATGCGGCCACGATGATGTCGCGCTGTGTTGCGACGGGAGCCTGGGCACCGAAGTTCTGCCAGAGCCCAAGACTGATCGCGGGGAGTGCAAGACCGCTTCGTCCCATACGACGGTATGGTGTGTTTCCGTGCGTCTCGCTGTAACGCTGTTCGTGTGGAAGGTGCATCTAGTTACCGTACCTGAAGAAGACTGAGCATATGACGATGGCCTTGGACCGGTGTTTCCGGTTCAAGGCCATCGCTGAGCTATATGGGTTAGTGCTTTACACCGATTGGGGGCAGTACGCGGATGCGAATGTACTGTTCCATGTTTTTCAGTGCGTTGAGCGCGTCGAGTTCAACCGAGGCGTCGGTATCTGTCACCACGTAACCGATTTCGCCGCGGGTTGCGAGCAACTGGCCTTCGATGTTGGTGCCGAACTCCGCGAGCGTGTTGTTGACCGCAGCCAATACACCCGGGGTGTTGCGGTGCAGGAATGCGATACGGGTAACCCCGGTGGTCGATTCGAGTGCCAGGTTGGGCAGGTTGACGCTGAGCGTGGTGGAACCGGTGCGAACGTAGTCCTTGAGCTTGTTGGCCACGAACTCACCGATTGATTCCTGGGCTTCGAGCGTCGAACCACCGATGTGCGGGGTCAGGATGACATTTGGAAGACCACGCAGTTCAGACTCAAACCGGTCGCCGCGCTTCTTTGGCTCGGTGGGGAATACGTCAACGGCGGCACCGGCGATGTGTCCGGTGAGCACTGCACTGCGCAGCGCTTCGTTGTCCATCACGAATCCGCGTGAGAGGTTGAGGAAGATCGCACCCTTCTTCATCTTCGCGAACTGTTCCTCGCCGAATAGGCCGGCATTTCCAGGGCGGCCATCGACGTGAATGGTCACGAAGTCGGAGACACGAAGTAATTCGTCCATCGAGTGCACTCGCTGGGCGTTACCGAGTGCAAGTTTCTCTGCCGTGTCGTAGAAGACCACGCGCATGCCCAGATTCTCTGCGATGACGGAGAGCTGGGTACCGATGTTTCCGTAGCCGATGATTCCGAGGGTCTTACCGCGAACCTCGTAGGATCCCTCCGCGGTCTTGTCCCAGACGCCATCGTGCAGCGCCTTGTCTCGCTCCGGGATACGGCGGGCGAGGGAGATGATCTCCGAAATGGCCATTTCGACAACGGAACGCGTGTTGGAGAACGGCGCGTTGAACACGGCGACACCGTGCTGCGCAGCCGACTTCAGGTCGATCTGGTTGGTACCGATGCAGAACGCACCGATCGCCACGAGGTCTGTCGCGGATTCGATAACCTTTGCGGTGACCTGCGTCTTGGAACGAATACCTAGCAGCTGAACACCTTGTAATGCCTCAATGAGTTCGGCTTCGTCGAGCGCGCCAGTCTTGGTGACGACCTCGATGCCGTTTGCGGCAAGAATCTCGATAGCGAGTGGATGGACATTTTCTAAAAGCAGGGCCTTTAACACATGTCCATATTCCACCCACTGGACTTCTTTTCCCAAATGAATCTTGCCCTGCGGACGTTTGCTACACACATGGGCTACCCGGCTCTTCGCGTTTTAGGGTGTAGCCGGTTACGCCCGTCATGACCGTTGGGGTCTTCAAGCGACAGGGCAACATATCGTCGCGTCCAAGACTTGGCTTGCTAACCAGCCCGACACGTGGCGCGAGTAGGTCTAGGTCGTCGCGATGGTCCCCCACAAGTGGGAGGTGCCCCTAGGGTTTACCGGGTTTAAAACAGCCACGAACGAAGAGTTACCCCACGCAGCCATGGTTATGTACCCTTTCCTTGTGGTGCAGTCAGCTGGTGATGCTGTAGATCGTAACCGTCAGCGCATCCAACAACACACCACCGGGCATCGTGGACGTAAAGGCGACCCACGCTGCGGTAGTCGTAGCCTATGACAGTTTGTCGTGGGCGAGATCGTCTGCAAGGCAGGAAAGAAGATTCCGACCGCCTGTGGAACGGTCGAAACAAAGACGCTCCTTCCGAGCTATCAGACAAACGGTGAAGCGACGTTCATTCGAGTAACTGCATACACCGAAAAAGGAGATAGCGGAGGACCGGTTTTCCGCCAGTCAACTGCTTTCGGAATCACAAGCGGAAAAACAGGTGCGGGCCATTTGATTTTTCAGTCCACAACCTATACGCCACCAGGCTATTTGGTCGTGACCCGTAACTAGCATCGAGAGGATGGGCATCATGTCGACAAAAGGTGTACTCGGGATACTTGGGTTGGTTACCTGTGTACTACTAGTGACTTCCTGCGGGCTGGGTTCTGGCAGTGATTCAAGGAACTTTCCTCACACAGAAAATGAGCTCGATGAGTATCCCGCGAGTGTGATTGAAGGGACGTTGAGCATCGATCGGGTAGGTGAGTCGTACTGTCCGCGTGTTGAA
>DALZEF010000033.1:0-22983 GCA_031979385.1 Timonella sp.
CACACCGCAGGCACGGCTCGTTCTCACGTCCATACGCGTTGAGGGACCGAGAGAAATATCCTGATTCCCCGTTGACGTCCACGTACAGGGCATCAAACGATGTGCCACCCTGTCGCAGCGATTCAGTCATCACATCGTGAGCATGATTCAACAGCGCAGCGACTTGGCTACGGCTGAGCCGTGCGGCTGGGCGCTCACCATGAATACCGGCTCGCCACAAAGCCTCATCAGCGTAGATGTTGCCAACACCGGACACGACGGCTTGATCGAGCAGCACCTTCTTGATCGCGGAGGACTTAGCGCGAATCCGCTGGTTCAACTCAGCACGCTGCGCGGTACCGTCGGCCAGATAGGGGTCAAGGAGATCACGGGCAATGTGTTCCACGATCCGAGGGACACCGGCGACCGTGGTGCCCAAGCCACCGGGAAGCCCGTCAACGGTTTCAAGGACATCGCTCACGGCCAGGTAGCCGAACGTACGCTGGTCCACAAAATCCAGGACCAACGGATCCCCACCCGATAGCCATATGCGGACTCGGCCGTGGCGCGGTAAGTCCGGTTCCTCGGCATCGCGGGATTTCAGCAACAACTGCCCGCTCATTCCCAGGTGCCCAACCAGTGCGGCACCTGTATCCACTAACCCAAGCCATAAGAACTTTCCACGTCGAGCCACGTACTCAACCTGTTGCCCGGCAAGTTGCGCTTCAAAGTCGGCTGGCCCACCAGCGTGCCTGCGCACGGAATAGTCCCGGTACACCTTCGCTGCGGTTATGTGCTTTCCGACGATATGGCGTTCGAGTCCGTCGCGTACGGTTTCGACCTCAGGTAGTTCAGGCATTTTCCTTGAGCTTGGCGTCCTCTAACGCTTTGAGGGTGCGGTAGGCATTCTCCGCGGCTTCCTGTTCGGCGTGCTTTTTAGCGCTGCCGGTTCCGGTTCCGTATGCTTTACCGTCCACAATGACGGTTGACGTGAACGTGCGTGCGTGATCGGGCCCGTCACCGGCATTCTCATAAACCGGTGCTTCGAATCCGAGCCGTGCGCAGATCTCCTGGAGCGAGGTCTTCCAGTCCAAGCCCGCACCAAGGTCAGCGGCTTCGTGGAGGATGTCATCGATGAGCGAGTGCACGAATTTCTGTGCGACCTCAAGCCCATGAGTCAGATAGACGGCACCAATGAGCGCTTCAACGGTGTCCGACAGGATCGAGTCCTTGTCACGCCCACCGGTTCGAGTCTCGCCTTTGCCCAGCAGGATGTACTGTCCAAGTTCAAGTCGGCGAGCGATCTTCGCAAGCGGGCGCTGTGAAACTGTTGCAGCACGCATCTTCGCCAGATCGCCCTCTGGACGTTCTGGATACTCAAGATACAACGCCTCAGCAGCAACGAGCCCAAGAACGGAGTCTCCAAGGAACTCAAGGCGCTCGTTTGTGGGAATGCCGCCTGCCTCATGTGCGAACGACCTGTGCGTCAGCGCTAGAACAAGAAGCTCGGGGTCCAAATGGACCCCGAGCTTCTTGAGAAGTTCTGACGCCGGCGTAACTTGTCGAATTTTCTTCGAAGCCACCGGAGTTTCCTTCCAACTGTGTCGGTATTAGACCCGAATCAGTTTGCGTGCTCGGTGCGCAGCGCCTCGGCGTACTGACGGCCCTTGTAGGTACCGCAAGTTGGGCACGCAGTGTGCGACAACTTGTCGCCCTTGCACTGCGGGCACGTGGTGAGGTTCGCTGCGGTCGTCTTCCACTGCGAACGACGCGCACGGGTGTTGCTGCGCGACATCTTGCGCTTTGGAACAGCCACGGCTAGCTCTCTTTCGTCTCGTTGAACAGGCTCTGTAGCGACGACCACATTGGGCCGCGCGCCTCGTGTGCGTGTCCTTCCTCATCTGCCAGTCGCACCCCACACTCAGAGCACAATCCCGGGCAGTCCGGTGAACACAACGGTTGAAATGGTAGCGCGAAAACCACAGAATCGCGAAGCAGAGGCTCCAAGTCGATCTGATCGTCTTCCAGAACTACGATCTCAGCGTCCTCTTCAGCCTCTTCCTGAGCAGCTTTAGCGCGTTCGGGGTAGAAGAACAGTTCCGAGAACGAGGCGTCAATATCGTAGACGACCTCATCAAGGCACCGTGCACACTCCCCGACTGCTTCACCTGCAATGGTTCCGCTGACGAGAACACCCTCAACAACCGACTCCAGTCGAGCATCGACCTCGATCGGACTGTCTTGGGGAATTCCAATGACTACCGTTCCAAAACCATCGCTGGCCTGGAGATCCAAGGAAACTTCTCGCATAGATCCCGGGCGACGGCTGAGCTCCAAAACATCGAGCACAAACGGCGAACGTGGATTGTTTGCGATGATGAACTCCCTTATTACTCTCACGTAGCTAATCTCCCGGCTCACCTGTTACGGCATGCCATTCGACCAGACAATCGTGAACGGTCAAAACACTGGCCCCACACTTGGCGGGACCAACAGTTAAGTCTACGTTATGGCGCGAGTCTTCCCCAAGCCTTGAGCCAGAAAACCGTGGTGACAACCAACACACGCATGCTGCGCGCTCAGGCAGCCGACTCGTCGATAATCAGCAACAGCCACATCGCAGCCGCCACCAGGCGGCTCCGACCAGACCGCAACCTAGCCCAGTCCGGTTCAGTAAAGCTACTCGCCCGCCTCATCCAGGCGCTGTGCCAACTTGGTACGCCCTGCCTGAACCTGCGCAAGCAACTTGCCCAGGTCAATCTCGAAGTCAGCCAAGCGGCGATCGCAGTAATCATCCGCATCCACCATCAGCCGGTGTGCAACGCTCTCCGCCTCAGATACGATCCTCTGCGCCTCAGCCTGAGCCTGCAACACGATCTGCTGCTGACTCACCAGTTCAGCTGCCCGCTCACGCGCCGAACCAATGATCTCCTCAGCCTGAGCCTGAGCATCCTCGAACACCAACGACGCATCCGACAGTACCTCGTCGGCACGCGTGATCTGCGTGGGTAACGCCTCGCGCAACTCATCAAGCAAATCCAACGTCTCGTTCCGGTTCACCAACACCGAGGAGGACATCGGCATCGAACGAGCCCGCTCAATCACATCGGTCAGCGCATCAATCAGTGCGGGCACACCAAGTTGCTCGCCCTCAACAAAAGTTTCGCGGGAATCGTTCATTGCTCATCCTTACGTGACGTGTCACGGATATACAGGTTCTTCTCGGCCATTGCCTGTTGCATGGCCGCATAGACGGGTTCAGTGACCATATCGGCTACTTCACCCCCGAATCGCATGACATCCTTCACAAGTGATGATGCGATATGCGCCACCTCTGGACGTGCATGCAGGAAGATGGTTTCCACACCCGTCAGATGATGGTTCATGAGCGCCATGGGGGTTTCGGCATCAAAATCACTGGCTCCCCGGATGCCTTTCACAATCGCGCTCGCCCCAACGGATGTGCAAAAGTCCACAAGAAGACCGGGGACCTCTACCACTTCAACGTTGGGGAGATGCGCTACCGCATCCGTTGCGAGCGCCACGCGCTGCGGCAGATCGAACAGCGGTGTTTTCGACGAATTGCGCGCAATTCCAACGAAAACACGGTCAAAAAGCGCGGCGGCTCGCTCGATCACGTCGAGATGTCCGAGCGTCATCGGGTCGAATGAACCGGGGCATACAGCAATACTCACGTAACTCACGGTAGTACACCTTGATGGGCCGGGCGTGATTTTCGGGAGCAAACACGTCATGATGGACGCATGGGTTTTTCGCTTCAAGTACTTGAATCGCCAGAACAACTCACGGAGTTCTACAACTCCGTGCTTGCGCCGTCCTTCCCGCCCACGGAGCTTGTTGATCTTGAGGAGTTCGTCGAGTCCTGCAACAACGATTACCTGCACGTAATCGGGGCCGTAAAAGACGACGAGATCATCGCTGGCGCAGTTGGCACCACCCCAACCCAAGAGGGCGTCATGCTCCTGCTGTACCTCGCGCTTCAGCCCGGCCTGCGCGGCAGCGGGGTTGGTGGTGCTCTGCTGGATTATTCGATCAAGGCGTGGCGCGAGTTGTTCAACCCGACCATCATCATGGCCGAGGTCGAGCACCCCACCTATCACGCTCCATCCGAGGAACACGGAGATCCAGCCAAGCGCTTGCGTTTTTATGCGCGGCATGGCGGCAAGATTTTGGACATCCCTTATTTCCAACCATCAATCCGCGAGGGCGAGCCGCCCGTTCCAGCGCTCATGCTTGTGACCCTGTGGGTTGCTCCTGAAACATATGTGGGTGAAAACCTGATCGCTGCGTGGCCGTTGCGCGCCGCCCTACGCCGCGAACTCGTGGAGGCGTGCGACCCCGAGTTCGCTCCGTCGCTGCGGGTTGAGGAGTCCGTTGCTGGGGATTCGGTGCGACTGTTTGAGCCCGAAGAACTGGATCAGGTTCCGGTTGGGTTCATCGACTGATTTTCTGATTGCCGACGATACGGCTGGGATCGCAGGTTCGCCTGCGGTTCCAGCCTTTCTTGCCACCGTCAGGGTACAGTTTTTCTATGTTTCGCCTAAATTTTTGTTAGGGGAAACATAGAAAACCGTACCCTGGCCGCAAATTAAGAACCGGTGTGTGGGTCTGGCAGGTCCGGTTCGTAGTAGAACACGGTGGTTTCGCCGTAGTTCTTCTCCGTGATAAGCCGCCACGAGGCCGGATAGGTTGGTTTGGGGCTACGACTTGAACGCTCAACCACGACCACCCCCGACTCATGCATGGTGGCTTCGAGGTTCGCGAGGATCGCGGTAAGGGATTCGTCCGAAAAGTCGTACGGAGGGTCTAGGAACACGACATCCCACGGGCGCGGTTGAGCCCGTGTCACATAGTTCTCGGCCTTTTCCTGCACGACTGCTACGTTCTCGAAACCAAGGACTGTCACGTTGTTCTGGCATATCTGTGCTGCGGCCCGGTGTGCCTCAACGAGCACAGCACCGCGGGCTCCCCTGCTTACCGCCTCAAGCCCTAGCGCCCCGCTACCTGCGAAAAGGTCGAGTACGTGGGCGTCCTCGAGCACGTCGTAGTGGTCGAGCCGGGAGAAGATCGCCTCGCGGACGCGTTCGCTTGTTGGGCGGGTTCCCTTCGGTGGGACTTTGAGGGCTCTTCCGCCAGCGGTGCCGGCAACGATTCTTGTCACCAAAAGAGTCTAAACGCTTTACGAACGATCCAAGAATTTCTGGGTGTCTTGGTCCAGATATTCGTCGATGGTGACGCGTAAGGTTGCGTGTTCTCGTAGTTCGGGATCCTCTGCGATGATCTGTTCGGCGTCCGAGCGTGCCATTGCGATCAGATCGGCGTCGCGCATGACGCGTAGGAGTCGCAGGGTTGAGCCGCGTCCGGATTGGGCAGCCCCAAGAACATCTCCCTCATGGCGCAGTTCGAGGTCTGTTGCCGCGAGTTCAAACCCGTCGGTTGTGCTCGCCAACGCTGTGAGCCGGACCAGAGCATCGGATTCCTCCTTGATGGGAGCAACAAGCAAGCAGACTCCGGGCAATGAACCACGTCCGATACGTCCACGAAGCTGGTGCAGCTGTGAAATGCCGAACCGGTCGGCGTCCATGATGATCATGGCACTCGCTTGAGGCACGTCAACGCCCACCTCGATTACGGTGGTGGAGATGAGCAGTTGGATCTCACCGGAGGAGAACTGAGCCATCGCCGCTTCTTTTTCTGCGGAACTCATCTTTCCGTGCAGCATCCCGATGCTGATTCCGGCAAAGACTGGCATGGCCTTCAGTTGTTCGTAGAGTTCGGTCACGGAGACGAGGTCTCGTTCACCGTCGCCCTCACCTTGCGGCATCGCAAAAAGCCCGTCACTGTCTGCGAAGAATCCAGATTCGGCGGTGGGTTCGCTGTCGCCAGAACCGTCGTTGGCGAAGATCCGTGAGCACACAACGTAGGCTCTGCGCCCCTGATCGATCTCTTCACGTGCCCGAGCCCACGTGCGTTGCATCCACGCGGCGTTATCCGCCGGGACGATGTGGGTCTGTACGGGTGCGCGCCCTGCGGGCAGGCCCTTGAGCACGGAAACTTCCAGGTCCCCAAACACGGTCATGGCGACTGTGCGTGGGATGGGGGTCGCGGTCATGACGAGTAGATGCGGTGAGTTGTTCCCTTTGGCTCGCAGGGCGTCGCGCTGTTCCACCCCAAACCGGTGCTGTTCGTCTACAACAACCAGGCCGAGGTCCGCGAACTGTACATTGTCGCTGAGCAGCGCGTGGGTTCCAATCACGATGCCTGCCTGCCCTGATGCAGCCTCGAGCAGGGCTTTCTTTTTCTCGGCGCTTGGCATGGACCCGGTCAGAAGAGTTACCCGGGTAGCGTTGTCCGCTCCACCGAGCATCCCGCCAAAGGCGAGGTCACCGAGCATGGCCTCGATACTGCGTGCATGCTGAGCAGCCAGGACCTCAGTGGGTGCGAGGAGTGCTGCCTGCCCTCCGGCGTCGACGACTTGGAGCATCGCACGCAAGGCAACAACGGTCTTTCCCGAACCGACGTCACCCTGGAGGAGCCGCTGCATGGGATGTGTCTGGGCTATGTCTGCGGCGATTTCCTCCCCAACCAAGCGTTGCCCTTGCGTCAGTTCAAACGGTAAGCGCTGTTCAAAGGCAGCAAGAATTGAGTTCCCATCCGTGCGTGCAGGCCGCGCAACGGCAACCAAGTCTTTAAGCTCCTGTTTGCGACGTACCAACGCGGACTGCACCACAAACGCTTCCTCGTAGCGAAACCTTCTGCGTGCCCGATGCCAGTCAGCCTCATTCTCGGGCTGATGGATCTTCTTATACGCGTCAAACAGGGTGTCGAGTTTACGTGTTGCGCGCACGGAAGCAGGCAGCGGGTCATCCAGATCGTTCGGTCGCATCTGACCGAGCACAGTGGCAACGCATCGTTCGATCCGCCAGGTTGGAACAGCGGCCGTTGCCGGATACATCGGGATCGGGCGGCTCGCCACGGCGACTGCCTCGTCCTCATCACCAGCGTCCACCCCAACGATCAGGTAGTCGGGATGCGCAAGTTGTATCTCTCCTCGGTAATTGGACACGGTTCCGGTGAACAATCCCGTGCGCCCCGGTTTGAGTTTGTCCTCGTGCATGCGCAGCACGCCCGACCGCTTGGCGAAGAACGTCAAGGAGAGCATCTGTTGCCCATCGGTCACCTTGGCCTGCAGCATCGCCCCGGACCGCGAGCGCATATGCCGTACGGTGGCGCTCACAATCTCCGCGACAACCGTGACGTGCTCTCCTTCTTGCAGTTGGGAAAGGGGCGTCAACGTTCCCGGCTCGGCATAGCGGCGCGGGTAATGTCGCAATAGGTCACCGGCAGTTTCAATCCCCATCTTGGCAAGCGGCGCTGCGGTACGGGTGCCCAACAACCTGACCAGCGAACGATGCATAAACGGAACGGATTCGGATTCGCTGTCGGTCCGCGGGGCGACCTGCTGCTCCTCCGCAATGTGTTTCGGTTCAGTCATCGATCCACTCCACGCTCGCGGTCAGTCCGCGCCCGAGTGTTCCAGACCCCAGCACGATCACTTCAACGTCCTCGTGGGCACGTTCCAAACCATCAGTGAGATCCGCAATGACGGATGGTGGGCAGTCTGTGTCGGTCAGGACGGTCACTACGGGAACACCGACCTCATGCGCGGCGATCTCGTTGACAAGAGGTGCAAGGCGCGCCCGGTCGAGTTCCTCCAGTCGCATCGTCACGAGCGAGTCAACGCAATCTTGGCCTATCTCAGTCAAGCGTTGCGCGGCCAACTCCGGTTCATGCTCCCACGCCGTCAACACGGCGCTTGTGGCCGCGACAACCTGTGCGTCGTCCATTGCGACAACAGTCCCAACAACCCTGCTCATATTCTCAAGTTCCCGGCTCAGCCGACTCGAGTTCACAATCACGACCGCGTCAAGAGCAGCCTCATGATCACCGCCGTGGTCCTTGGATGCTCCGTGCACCTCAGTCAATGCTCGTTCAACGTCTGCGACACCGAGTTCCTGCGCCCGCTCGACACACACCACGGCACCAGCCCGTGCGAGATCGAGCGCAAGCAACGGGCCCGACGTACACACCACAAGACGAACGGCTGCACCAGAGCCATCAGAAACGGCCACCTGTCGCTCAAGATTTCGCACGACAACCTGTGACAGCACCACACCGGGCAATTCTGACTCCAGCGCGGTGATGGCCTGATCTGGCATATTGGTGTGTACGTGGGCGCTCCAGACCGTCACGCCAGAATCTGACACCCCGCCAATCACGACAACGGATTCGCCCAACTGCGAAAGTACCCTGCGGAACGCGGCGGTGTGAGCCACCGTATCGTCGAAAATCAGCGCTTCATCTGGGACTCGAATCAGGCACATGACCTCGAATTCGCCGTCTGCATGAACCGCACCGTCAGATTCGGAGACAACCGCCGATCCCAACTCGCGCCGCACGATCGGCGCGCCCGACAGCACCTGCTGGAGCGCGGACAACAACACGATCAGACCGTAGGCACCAGCGTCAAGCACACCTGCACGGGCAAGTACCTCAAGTTCCACGTGGCTGCGGTCCAGCGCTTCGGTGGCTCCCGTGATTGCGGCCGCTATCACCTCGCTTGGCGACGAGCCGGCCACCCCCAGCGCCCCATTCGCCCCAGCGCGGGCCGCACTGAGAATCGTGCCTTCAACCGGTTGGGCAACGGCTCCGTAGGCGCTGCTCGACGCCGCACCGAGGGCTTGAGCGAGTTGCGTTCC
Organism: Timonella sp.; assembly: GCA_031979385.1. Taxonomy (GTDB): domain Bacteria; phylum Actinomycetota; class Actinomycetes; order Actinomycetales; family Cellulomonadaceae; genus Timonella. Next base: position 8,760 of record DALZEF010000033.1, read on the forward strand.
CGCCTCCGCGAAGGCTGTGGCTTGCACACTGCGGGCCAAGCCACCCAAGTATTCGGCGAGGATGATGCCCGAGTTACCGCGTGCGTGCGTAAGCGCGCCATATGCCGCACGAGCGAGCAGGAGTGCGGGTTGCCGTGGATCAGCCTCCCGCGCACCGTGCACGGCACCACGCACGGTGAGCAACATGTTTGTCCCGGTATCCGCATCGGGAACGGGGAACACGTTCGCCCGATTCAAGGTGTCCTGGCACTCCTCGAACGCTTGCACAGCGGTGTCGAACCACCCAAGTAGTTCGCTACCCGTCAAGCCAAAGACAAGCTGGCTGCTGTCCTGCATATCGAAAGGATTCCTCCGCACACGTGCCAAGATTTGCGGCAATGCGGGTTTGCGCTCGCACAGGACATGCACCTGCAGCAGCTCGGCCAACATAACCGGTTGTGTCCTCGCAGGCTCATCACCCGCGCATACCCAACTAAGTTACCGCCTCTCCCTGACATTTATTGACACATAGACAGTGCTTCGCCGTCCTGTCGAGCGACGTAACGTGCTGAACGTGGCTCATTTCACGACTGTTTTTGCGGTTTATCGGTCCAGAGCGGCATATTCGCTCGCTAATATGGTGACTGCTGCACAGGGCTGCGCGGAAAGAACCCGCATGGAACAACAGCAGTGTCCTCGGTCAGGTTTTCATGATCGCGGAATCCCGTGATGTTAGGCACTCAATTTGGGTAAGTGGGTCAATATCCGCTAATCTAGTGAGGTTGCCCGGTTCGGGTATGTGCGAAGCAGTCGCGACGTTTTCGAACAGTTCGTTCAAGTGTCCATGCTGCTTCGTGTGAACAGTATTGAAATTGACTTCGCCGCACCTCGCGGCGTGCACGACGATCAGGAGAGACCGTGGCTGCTAACTGCGACGTCTGCGCAAAGGCCCCAAGCTTCGGGCACAGCATCTCGCACTCGCACGTGCGCACGAAGCGCCGTTGGAACCCAAACATCCAGCGCGTTCGCGCAATCGTCAACGGTGCGCCAAAGCGCCTTAACGTTTGCACCTCCTGCCTCAAGGCTGGCAAGGTGACTCGCAACATCTGATGTTGAGGAGCGGCTAGATGCCGCACCACTTCATCTTGGAAAGACCCTCGGCAGTGCCGGGGGTCTTTTTGTATGTCCAGTGAAGCAATCGCGCCCACCCACTGCCCTGCCCGCCTTCGGGGCGGCAAGGTCACTGTTGCGGTTCTGTCGGCGGTGTCCCCATCTTATCTAGTAACACCGCCGACAGAACCGCAACACCGAAACGAGTGTGAGCCCATATTGGGGACACGCAAGGCCAAGCCCTACCCATACTCCGACAAAAAAATGGAACCTTTCTCACGCTTACCTGTTGTAACGATGCAGTGAAGATGTCCCCACCCAGACGCGTTCTCTTCACACACGTGCGCAAACGTGGCAGTCTGTAGGGATGGTAGAAGAACTTGAAAGCGTTGTTGTCAGAGATGCTGAACTCAGCGATGTCTTGACCATCTCGCGTATCCACACACTGTCATGGCAACAGGCATACGCAGGCTACGTCCCCGCCGACTACCTCAACAGTCTCGACCCTCAGGACAAGGTACCTGTGTGGGAGACCGTGCTGTCCCGGGATGACACCCAAGTGTTCGTCGCTGAGTCGGCTGGCCGTGCTCTTGGCTTCGCATCAGTTGGTCCGTCGCCAGATGAGGACGCAGAACCGGGAGACCGCACGCTCTATACGATGTACCTCGACCCCGAGGCCTGGGGCTTGGGCGTGGCAAAACTGCTCATGCAGGCCGTCGACGAAACCGTTCCAGAGGGTGTGTCGCTGACTCTGTGGGTATTCGAGAAGAATCTCCGTGCCCGCAAATTCTACGAGCGGCACAACTTCAAGTACGACAACGTTGAAAAACTGGAAGAGTTCGGTGGCGAACACCTGCTAGAGGTCCGTTACCGAAAGTGATCCCAACCAACGCCATCGGCGTCCAACTCGATTCCCTCGACCCGCACCGCGCCCCAGCGCGTTGCGGGTCGTTGTGTCTCTCCAACCGTGCTGGGAGGCCTGGTTGATGCTGTGACTCGCCCTATCGTCGCAAATCCTGCGGGTACGTCCGCCTCGCTCGGGAAGGCGGCGAGAAGTGCATGGTCCTCTCCCCCGGTCAGTATCCACTTGGCGACGAGCCGGTTAGCATCGTCCAGATTCGCGGCTCCCAGCAGGCGGGCAAGGCGCGGGAGTGCATCACGGGTCGACACTTCCTGGGCTGGCGGCCCAGCGGAGGTGAGGTCAGGGTTATGGACGGGTGCCTGCACGCCGTTGAGTAGGTCCGCGTAGTCGAATACGATCTCGACTCCCGATGCGGCGCAGATACGCTGTGCATCGCGTATGAGGCCGTCGGAGACATCCATGAGGGCGGTAGCGCCCGCGGCGTTCGCTTCCACACCGAGCGCGACGGGTGAAGCAGGGCTGAGGAACGACTGGACCGCAAGCGTGGCCAAAGCTGCATCATGATCGTTAGCGACGTGCCCATCATCACCGGGGGGTGTTGACAAAAGGGCAAACCCAGCCGCAGACCAACCGGTGACACCAGCGAGCGCGATCACATCGCCAACCTGCGCGCCCGAACGCAACACCGGTGCTCGCCTTTCCAAGTCCCCGTGCACTGTGACCGAAATGAAAATCTGCTCGGTGCTTGATAGATCACCGCCCACCACCGCGGCACCAACCTGGCGTGCAGCATCTCCCAAGCCACGCGCGAACTCAGTTACCCAGTTCACCTGCAATTGTTTTGGAATTGCTAACCCAACCACAAGCGATGTTGGGCGCGCGCCCATCGCCGCGATATCCGCGAGGTTCTGCATCGCAGCCCGCCACCCCACCTGATATCCGGTGGACCAGTCCCGCCTGAAGTGGACATCTTCGATGAGAATATCGGTGGATACAACAAAGCGCGCATCCGGCGCAGAAACAACCGCGCAGTCGTCTCCTGGACCAAGGAGCACATCGGAGTTTGTGGGGAGCAGCGGGAAGATTCGGGCAAGGAGTTGTGATTCATCAAGGTCGCCTACAAGCAGATCAGCGTCGTGGTTTGGTGGGTTCACGTGTCTCACGTTACCGGCTTTCGCGTTGTCAGGAATCAAACGTCACCGTTGGGGACAAAGTAGCGGTGCGGAGGGTAGCAGTCTCGCGCAGCAGGCTGCCGCCGGAGCACAAGCGAATGCAGTTCCCAACTAACCAGTTAAGGTGGGAGACGTGCGCACTTCAACTTCTCTGACCGTCATGGGGGGCGCAAGCGCTCTCCTGCTCATCCTGACCGCTTGCACGCCCGTGATCTCGGTTCCCGCCGGAACCTATGCGACCGAGCCGATCTGCGCCGAAGTGGTCTTATCGTTGCCGGATCAGGTGCTTGAGCAAGACCGGGCGAAGACGACCAGCCAGGCCACAGCGGCATGGGGTGAAGGCGGCGCTGCCGTCACGTTTACGTGCGGTGTTGAGGAACCGGAGACCGCCTCGGAGGACTGCCAGTCCATCACTCTGAATGTTTACGGTGAACCCGAGACCTTCGACTGGATCGCCTACCCCAATGACAGCGGCTTCACCTTTGTCACCTATGGACGTGCGCCCGCGATGATGGTGCAGGTTCCTGCCTCGTTGAACGCTAGCCAGCCAACTGCCGCCCTACTGGATGTGGCAACCGGTGTTTCAAAGGTTGCGGCCACCAAGGCGTGTGAATAGCTCCGCGGAGATCGGTCCACTTCATTACTGAGACAAGAACGGTTGTAACTATGCATGAGTAGCGCATAGTTACAACCGTTTTTGTCTCAGTAACGCCAAACGCCGCGGCGATAGCCTTAACGCAGGCCAACAGGGCGTTCGAGTGCGAGTTCGATGAGTTCGGTCACCAGATCCTTGTACAGGATGCCGGTGCGCTCCCACATACGTGGGTACATCGAGATGGGCGTGAAGCCGGGCATCGTGTTGATCTCGTTCACGATGACGGTGCCGTCTTCCTGGACGAACACGTCCACGCGACCCAGCCCCTCGCAGCCGAGTGCGGTGAACGTACGGACCGCGAGGTCTCGGACTTGGGCGGCAACATCGTCGGAAAGCTCGGCTGGACAGGACAAATCGGCCGCAGCATCATCGACGTACTTGGCCTCGAAGTCGTAAAAGTCGTACTCGCCCGAGGCCATCGCGATCTCGCCGGGGAACGAGGTTCGGGCTGGTGCACCCGCCCGGCCACCGAGCACGGCGCATTCGATTTCTCGGCCGGAGATGCCGGTTTCAATAAGAACCTTGGGATCGTGCTTGTGGGCCTCCGCAAGCGCTGCGTCAAGCCCGTCAAGACTGTCCACCTTGGAGACGCCAAGCGAGGACCCGGCACGTGCAGGCTTCACGAACAGCGGGAACTCGAGTTCGCTGATCCGCGCCAAGACTCCGGCGCGGTCGGACTCCCATTGCCCCGGGAACACGGTCACGAATGGTGTGACAGGGATGCCGTGGCCCTCAAGAACGACCTTCATGTAGTGCTTGTCCATGCCCACGGCGGACGCGATCACGCCAGCGCCGACGTAGCGTTGGTCGATGAGGTCGAGCAGTCCCTGCAGGGTTCCATCCTCGCCGAACGGGCCGTGCACGAGCGGGAACACCACGTCAACGTGGCCGAGTCCGCGGACCTGGCCATTGTTCTCGAGAACCCGGAAGTTTGAGTTGCCCTGCGCGAGTGGCAGCAGTATCTCGGTGCCGTTGTCGGCTACAAAGGGCAGGCCAGTGTCATCGGTCTGCACATCGGTCAGGTCATCGTCTAGGAGCACCCATTGGCCCTGTTGGGTGATGCCCACGGGAATTACGTCGAAGCGCGAACGGTCGATCTCCTTCAGTACCGAGGAGGCGGTGATGCAGGAAATCGGGTGTTCTCCCGATCGTCCTCCGAAGAGGACCATGACGGTAGCTCGCTGAGACACTTGTCGCAGCCTTTCTCGGTGTCGTCGACGCGCGGCGATGTGAATATTACAACGTGGACATCTAAGCCATCGGGTGAGACTTTACCGGAGTTGCAGGCGTAATCTCATGTGTATGACTGCCGATAAGCAAAATCTCACAAGCTCCACCCATATTTCCGACGAGTCGGTTACGCACATCCCCGCACCTCACGTTGGCAGTCCCCACAGTTCAGGCAGTTCCAGCGGTGTTGACGCTGGCGCGCATCAAGAGCCTAATATCGCTGGACAGGCTGCTGCGGGCAGTAGTCCCTATGATGGCGAGCAGGGCGGGCACGGTCACCCTGAAGGACTCTCCCCAGCAACTCTCGCGGTGGTCTCTGGGCGCCCCGACAAAGTACAGGGCGGTCCGGTCAACCCTCCGATCGTCATGTCCTCAACCTACGTGTCCCAGGGTGTGGCCGCTCCCGGTGAACTCCTGTACACACGCATGGACACCGAGACGTGGCAGCCGTTCGAGCAGGCGGTTGCGGACCTCGAACAGTCCATCAATCCCGGAATCGTGTTCGGTTCGGGCATGGCCGCGATTGCTTCCGTGCTCTCGCTCGTGCCGCACGGCGGAAAACTGGTCGTGCCGCGTCACGCCTACCAGGTGACCCTGGGATTCGCACAGGATCTTGCGGACCGGAACAACGTCGAGGTTGTGAAGGTGGATATCGCGGAGACCGAGGCAACCATCTCAGCCTTTGACGGTGCGGACCTGGTGCTCCTCGAGTCCCCCACAAACCCGATGCTTGAGGTCGCAGACCTTCCCAAGCTCATTGATGCGGCTCACTCCGCAGGCGCACTCGTCGCGGTGGACAACACCTTTGCCACACCCTTGCTACAGCGCCCACTCACGCTCGGAGCGGACCTGGTGCTCCACTCGGCTACCAAATACCTGGCGGGCCACTCAGATGTGGTTCTCGGCATCGTCCTGACCGATTCGGAGCACCTGCACCAGACCATTCGCGCCTATCGGACGCTGCACGGTGCGATCGCTGGTCCGTTCGAGGTATGGCTGGCCCTGCGGGGCTTGCGCACGCTCGCTCTGCGCGTAGAACGGGCACAGTCCAATGCAATGGAACTCGCGCGACGGTTACAGAAGCACCCTCAGGTTGCCGAGGTCCGCTACCCAGGTCTGGCCAACGACCCAGGTTTCATCACCGCCACCCGCGTCATGGATGGCTACGGCGCGATCCTTGGAGTGGTTCCCGTGGGCGGTGCCGACGAGGCCGATCAGGTTGTTGCCCGCTTGCGGGTCTGGACTCCTGCGACATCCTTGGGTGGGGTCGAGTCCACGCTTGAACGCCGCCGCCGTTTCGTCACCGAATCACTCACCGTTCCTGAGAACCTGTTGCGCATGAGCGTGGGCGTTGAAGACGTCGAGGACCTGTGGGCGGACCTCGACCACGCGCTTGCCTCGCTAGCCGTTTGAGAGTGCTGAGATCAGCACTCTCAGTTAGTGCGAGTGTGCCTTTGGTAACTCTCAAACGTCCAGCGCTCGTGCGAGTGCATTCTTGTTTGCGTTTCTAATCTGCTCTTCCACAACAAGAACGTACGATTACGCATTCCGCCACGATGAGCGCGCACAGATTGGTGACGACTCGGCAAGACATCCTTGCCTTCTGACCCAGCCCGGCTGCGACGTGAGAGACACGGCTAACTGAATAGATTCGTCGGCGATCAGCCACTACAAAACGGGCTGTGTTCTGCTGGAAAACCAGCAGGACACAGCCCATCACGGTAGTACGAAGTTACAGACTCTCGATGACGTTCCCGCCGATCTCCGATTTCTTTGGTCTCGACAGAAGTTCTCGTGTCATATCGTCCACGGGAAGCCCTTTGTGAAGCACTGCCACAACCGCGTTCGTGATCGGCATATCCACCCCGATCGAGGCGCCCAACTCGGACACGGATCGGCACGATTTCGCGCCTTCCGCAGTTCCCCCGGTGACCGCGATCGCCTCATCAAGGGTCAGTCCGCGACCAATGTGCTGCCCGAGCGTGTTGTTGCGGGACAGCGGTGAGGCACACGTTGCCATGAGGTCCCCCATGCCAGCGAGTCCTGGAAACGTCGCGGGATCAGCGCCGAGCTTCAGACCAAGCCGAGTGATCTCTGCCAGACCACGAGTGATGATGGTTGCCGTGGTGTTGTGGCCGAAGCCCTTCCCTTGAGCCATACCAACAGCTACCGCGATCACGTTCTTGACCGCTCCGCACAGTTCGACGCCCACCAGATCGGCATTGGTATAGGGACGGAAGTACGGGTTCGAGCAGGACTGGGCAACAGTCTGGGTGTTTGCCTCATCAATACCGGAGACAACCGTTGCGGTCGGCTGCTTGGCAGCGATCTCTGCTGCCAGGTTCGGTCCCGAGACCACCACCACACGTTCCAGTGGGATGTCCAAGACCTCGCACAGCACCTGACTCATACGCAGGTCCGTATCGAGTTCGACGCCCTTCATGAGGGAAACCACGATCGAGTCCCGTGGTACCGCTGGGGCGAGTGGCGCCAGAATCGTCCGGGCGCTCTGGGAGGGCACCGCCACGACAACGATCTCAGCACCGGTAAGCGCCTCCTCGGCGTCAGTGGTAGCCGTGATAAGTGGCGATAGGGTCACGCCCTTCAGCCGCTTGGAGTTCGTGTGCTCCTGGGTGATCTCCCGCGCGGTGTCCGAATCACGACCCCAAATAACCACGGCATTGCCGGCATCCGCTAAGACCTGCGCGAAGGTGGTTCCCCAAGCACCCATGCCCAAAACTACGGTCTTCATAAACCCTCATTCACTCTTCGTTGCACGCGGATTAAAGAACTCAGCGGGTGGCGTTTCCCCGCGCGCCTCGGCAACGATGTCGGTGATTGCTCGCATGATGCGGTCCGTTGCCTCGCGCAGAACCGCAGCATCAGGTTCCTTGTCATACAGGTCTGAGAGGTCCACCGGCTGCCCCGCATGGACGGACACGGTCTGGCGCGGGAACAATGTGAAGAACTTCTTACCGCGTGGCCACAAACCAAGTTGCCCCCATTGCCCGACCGGGATGACGGGAGCCTTGGTGGCGAGTGCCAAGCGTGCCACACCTGTGCGGCCCTGCATCGGCCAGCCATCTGGGTCCTTGGTCAGCGTGCCCTCCGGGTAGACGCCGACGCAGTAGCCCTCCTTGAGAAGCTGATCCGCGATCTGGATGCTCTCTCCTGCACGCGAGGTACCACGGAACACCGGAATCATGCGTAGGTTGCGCATGAAGTAACCGAGCACAGGCACCCGGAACAGGGATTCCTTGGCCATGAAGCGGGCCGGACGATCAGCGTTGAACAGGTAGTGCGCGAGCGTCAATGGGTCAATTGGACTGGCGTGGTTTGAGGCAACAATGAACCCACGGTCGTACGGCAGGTTCTCCAAGCCGGTCCATCGATAGTTTCCAACAGCGCGCATCACTGGGCGCACAATCACTCCGGCAACCCGGTACAGGCCAGTCTTACCGGTTTTAGGGTTGGTGGCGCTGAGTGCGCGGGGTATTTCAGCGGGATTGTTCACCGGATTAGCCTACCTCAGAACAGGTCACTACTCACCGACAATACACACTGTGATGCGACGGATTTCCCACCCTCGTTGAGGAATGAGCCCTAGGAACAAACGAACAGAAGTTGCAGGCTCGGGCGCTACCCATTCGTCGCCACGCACATAAAAACTCACCGTAGGTGGGCTGTGGCCCACTCACACCGCAGCGAGTGGGTCGCAGCCCACCCACGGCGGACACGCATCAAAAATTAAGCCATCTCGAACTTCGCGCCGAGCGCTTCAAGTTTGCCCATGAAGTTCTCGTAACCCCGGTCGATCAACTGGATACCCTTCACCGAGGACCGCCCCTCGGCCGCGAGCGCAGCAATGAGGTGGGAGAATCCACCACGCAGGTCAGGAACCTCGATGTCGGCGGCCTTGAGTGGGGTTGGACCCGCGATCACTGCGGAGTGGTGGAAATTATGCTGCCCAAAGCGGCATTCGGTTCCGCCTAGGCATTCCTTGTACACCTGGATCTGGGCTCCCATGCCATTGAGCGCCTCAGTGAATCCGAACCGATTCTCGTACACGGTCTCGTGGACGATGGACAGACCGTTTGCCTGTGTCAGAGCGACCACGAGAGGCTGCTGCCAGTCGGTCATGAAGCCTGGGTGAACATCCGTTTCCAGCACGATCGAGTTGAGTTCGCCGCCAGGGTGATAGAAGCGGATGCCGTGATCCTTGATCTCGAACTCGCCGCCCACCTTGCGGAAGGTGTTCAGGAATGCGGTCATCTCAGGCTGGGATGCGCCGTCAACGAAGATGTCGCCCTTGGTCGCGAGTGCGGCGGACGCCCATGAGGCTGCCTCGATACGGTCCGACAGTGCGGTGTGCGAGTAACCCTTGAGGGTTGGAACACCCTCGATGCGGATGACACGGTCGGTACGCACCGTAATGATTGCGCCCATCTTCTGGAGCACGTTGATCAGGTCGAGGATTTCCGGTTCAACCGCTGCGTTGGAGAGCTCCGTGATGCCTTCGGCACGAACGGCGGTCATGAGCAACTGCTCGGTGGCTCCGACTGATGGGTACGGAAGCTCGATCTTTGCGCCTTTGAGCCCATTGGGCGCGGCGAGGACGATGCCATTCGCCTGCTTGTCCACAACAGCACCGAACTGGCGCAGGATGTTGAGGTGGAAATCGATGGGACGATCCCCAATACGGCAGCCGCCAAGGTCAGGGATAAACGCTTCACCCAAACGGTGCAGCAACGGTCCACAGAACAGGATGGGGATGCGGCTCGCACCAGCGTGAGCGTCGATATCCGCGACGTGAGCAGATTCGACGTTGCTTGGATCGAGTTTGAGGATGCCAGCTTTGATGTCGTAGTCGACCTTGACGCCATGCAGTTCAAGTAGCCCCGAGACCACTTGAACGTCGCGAATATCTGGGACGTTGCGCAATTCGGATGCTGTTTCTCCGAGGAGTGCTGCCACCATTGCCTTGGAAACGAAGTTCTTAGCGCCGCGAACGGTGATCGTACCGTTGAGCGGGGACCCGCCGTCGACGTAAATCAAATCTGCCATGTTTTAATCGTCGCCTATCTCTGGGCTGATTACCTAACTCGAATCGGTGTGATGATCGAGCCTTCGCTGAATCAACACCAAAGTGGGGCCACGCATTCCGCGCGACCCCACTTCGCTGCAAACTTCCACCAGTCTAAACCCTCGATTGAGCCGAAAATGACCGTTGTGGCGAGGGTGGTGATTCCAGCCCATTCATTGGTTGGACCTCAGCGGATCATGGCGACCGATAGAGTGGAGTCTGCATACCGCCACCATTTGTTACGGACAAGGGAGTGCAGCGGGGCGGAGGGGTCTCGTGGAGCACACCCCTACCGGAGCGCAACATAAGAAAGTTCGTAACCAAACAAGCACGTGAGGGAGTCCCCGTTGGGCCTGTTGAAGATTTCGGTGAAGAACGCCCGATACCAGCAAATCGAGGCGCTTCTGACCAACCGGAACAAGCGTACTCGAGCAGGTGAGTTCGTAGTGCAGGGTGTCCGCCCCATCAACATGGCGCTCGAACACGGCTGGGACATCACGACCGTGATCTATCCCTCTGACCGCAAACTGTCCGAGTGGGCCCATGATGTCACCCAGATTGACTGCGAAAAGATCGCGATGACATCACAGCTCATGAACGAGCTCAGCGGCAAGGAGGACGGTTCGACTGAGGTGATCGCCCTGGTGTCACTCCCCGCGGACGATCTATCTCGCATCCCCGTGCCTCAGGACTTCCTCGGCGTGGTGTTCGACCGCCCCACACAGCCTGGGAACATCGGGACCATCGTGCGCTCAGCAGACGCTTTGGGAGCCAACGGCCTGATAGTGACGGGGCACGCGGCAGACCCTTACGATCCAAAAGCGGTCCGGGCCACAACCGGTTCGCTCTTTTCCCTCCCGGTGGTCCGAGAGAACTCCCAGGAGGTCGTGAGCGCCTGGGTGGAGCAGCAGCGTGCAGCGGGTGTTCCCATCGTGGTTGCCGCAACGGATGAACACGGGGACACGGATGTGTGGGACTTCGACTTCACTGGGCCCGTGCTGCTGCTCGTGGGAAACGAAACCTCTGGCCTGTCCAAGGCCTGGCGGGAAGCAGCGGATGTAACACTCTCGATCCCCATGACGGGGTCCGCCAGTTCGCTGAACGCCGGTAATGCCGCAACGCTGCTCATGTATGAGGCGCTGCGGCAACGCTCAGCCCGCACCTAGCGCCTAGCGCCTAGCGCCTAGCGCCTAGAACACAGCAGAGCGCGGCCCCTCACTCCCCGCCACAGGGAGGGTGAGGGGCCGCGCTCTATATCAGCGTTAAGGCGACCTACGCGTTGGCTTCCTCGTCAACCGGGCGTGCAGCCTCGACGTGGAACTTCGGCTCGTGCTTCGCTGGGAGTGTCTTGGGGCGCCACGATGCACGGCTCGCCTCGAACTCGGCGATGTCAGCCTCGTTCTGGAGGGTTAGGCCGATGTCGTCCAGGCCCTCCATGAGGCGCCAGCGGGTGTAGTCGTCGATCTGAAACTGAACGGTGACATCACCGGCGGTTGCGGTGCGGTTCTCCAGGTCCACGGTGATCTCGGTGCCGGGGTTGGTCTCGATGATCTTCCACAGCAGTTCGATGTCCTCCTGCGCGCAGATACCCGCCACGAGACCCTGCTTGCCTGAGTTGCCGCGGAAGATGTCTGCGAAGCGAGCAGACAGGACAACGCGGAAACCGTAGTCCTTGAGCGCCCACACCGCGTGTTCACGGGACGAACCGGTTCCGAAGTCCGGGCCTGCCACGAGGACCGAGCCGTTGCGGTAGGCATCCTGGTTCAGCACGAACTCAGGGTCATTGCGCCATGCGGAGAACAGTGCGTCCTCAAACCCCGTACGGGTGACCCGCTTGAGGTAGACGGCTGGGATGATCTGGTCGGTGTCCACGTTCGAACGACGCAGTGGGACGCCGATGCCGGTGTGCTTGATGAACTTTTCCATGATTCTTGTTTCTCTTTCCGGATCGGCTATCAGGCGTGTGCGAGTTCAGCGTCGCTTGCGAGGTCTGCTGGCGAGGACAGGGTTCCGCGGATCGCGGTTGCCGCCGCAACGAGTGGGGACACGAGGTGAGTGCGTCCGCCCTTGCCCTGACGGCCTTCGAAGTTACGGTTCGAGGTTGACGCCGCACGCTCGCCCGGCTTGAGCTGGTCTGGGTTCATGCCAAGGCACATGGAGCATCCGGCGTTACGCCATTCGGCACCGAAGTCCTTGAACACTTGGTCGAGACCTTCCTGCTCGGCTTGGAGGCGAACGCGAGCAGAACCTGGCACAACCATGACGCGAACATCATCGTGCTTCTTCTGCCCCTTGATCACGTCAACGACGGCGCGGAGGTCCTCGATACGACCGTTGGTGCAGGAACCGATGAACACGGTGTCAACCTTGATGTCGCGCAGTGGCATGCCCGCTTCGAGACCCATGTACTCAAGTGCACGCTCGGCGGCGACGCGATCGGTCTCGTCTGCGATGTCGGCTGGGTTCGGCACGTTTGCGGACAGTGGCAGGCCCTGTCCCGGGTTGGTTCCCCAGGTCACGAATGGCTCGATGTCCTTGGCCTCGAGGTTGACCTCGGCGTCGAACACTGCGTCGTCGTCGGTCTTGAGGGTCTTCCAGTACTCAACGGCTGCATCCCAGTCAGCACCCTCTGGTGCGTGTGGGCGGCCCTTGATGTAGTCGAACGTGGTCTGGTCTGGCGCGATCATTCCTGCGCGCGCACCCGCTTCAATCGACATGTTGCAGATGGTCATGCGACCTTCCATCGACAGGTTGCGGATCGCCTCACCGCGGTATTCGAGGACGTAGCCCTGTCCACCACCGGTTCCGATCTTCGCGATGATCGCGAGGATGATGTCCTTGGCCGTCGATCCCTCAGGGAGTTCGCCGTTGATGTTGATGGCCATGGTCTTGAATGGCTGCAGCGGAAGAGTCTGGGTAGCGAGCACATGCTCCACCTCAGAGGTTCCGATACCGAACGCGAGTGCTCCGAAAGCACCATGCGTCGAAGTGTGAGAATCACCACACACGACCGTCAGGCCGGGCATGGTTAGACCGAGTTGCGGGCCGACAACGTGAACGATTCCCTGATCTGCATCACCGAGCGAGTGGATGCGAACACCAAATTCCTTGGCGTTGTTGCGCAGGGTGTCGATCTGGGTACGCGACGTCAGATCGGCGATCGGACGGTCAATGTTGAGCGTCGGAGTGTTGTGGTCTTCGGTGGCAATCGTGAGGTCAGGGCGGCGAACGGGACGTCCTGCAAGGCGCAGGCCCTCGAAAGCCTGCGGGCTCGTAACCTCGTGAACAAGGTGTAGGTCGATGTAGAGCAGGTCGGGCTCACCATTCGTGCCACGGCGCACGAGGTGTGCATCCCATACTTTCTCAGCCAAGGTGCCGGCCATGATTTCTTCCTCTCTCGTCCGCGTCGAACTTTGGGGTTGCGGAGTTTTTTGGGGGCTCTAAACGGAGAGTCTACTTGCATTCTCGCGCCTTGAGATTGCAATATCATTCTATGGACAATTCAAGTGGAGTCGGAGTACTCGATAAAGCAGCGGCCGTGCTCGGCGCTCTCGAGGCAGGGCCGGCCACCCTCGCCCAGTTGGTAGCAGCTACTCAACTAGCGCGCCCTACCGCGCATCGTCTGGCGGTTGCGCTCGAACACCACCGTCTGGTCACTCGCGACATGCAAGGCCGTTTCATCCTCGGCCCACGCCTGAACGAGCTGGCAACGGCAGCCGGTGAAGACCGTCTCCTCGCGGCAGCCAACCCTGTGCTCGCGGCTCTACGAGACCACACGGGCGAGTCCGCCCAACTGTATCGTCGCCAAGGCGATCAACGCATCTGCGTGGCAGCCGCCGAACGTCCTGTCGGTTTACGTGATTCTATCCCCGTGGGTGCCACTTTGACCATGCAGGCGGGTTCTGCCGCGCAGATTCTGCTTGCATGGGAGGAACCAGACCGTCTGCACCGCGGCCTCCAAGGCGCAAAGTTCACCGCGACCATCCTCTCGGGAGTGCGCCGCCGCGGTTGGGCTCAGTCCGTCTCCGAGCGTGAGGTCGGTGTGGCTTCCGTGTCCGCTCCGGTGCGCGGACCATCCGGTCGTATCGTCGCGGCAGTGTCGATCTCCGGCCCGGTCGAGCGTCTGAGCCGCC
>DALZEF010000034.1:0-17199 GCA_031979385.1 Timonella sp.
GCAGTGAACGCAGACCATCGCGCAGCGACCGTGCATGCTGGTTACCGATATCAGGAGCGGACGTCACGATCAATGCGGCTAGAGCATTGATGAGTTTGCGGGCCTCGTCAAGATCCATCAACTGCGAGGCGTCCTCGGTATCAGCCAGACCGCACTTCACTGCGGCCGCGCTCATCAGGTGCACTGCGGCCGTCACGATCACCTCGACCGCTGCCACCTCGGAGATATCGCGTAGGGCCTCCTGCGCGGCGCTGTCGGCATAGGAGAAGGACACAGGTGCTTGCGTCGAAGAGGATTCGAAAGTGCTCATGGAGCCATTCTTTCAAATAAACGCAACCAACACGTCATCCTTTCGGTGGAAAAATAAACCATGTCGACCACACTTTAGGGCAAAACCACAGGTGGCAGATGAAAAATCGCGGACATCCAAGACATGAAGGGAGGGGTGAGATCCAAAGGATCTCACCCCTCCTCGTCGCTAAAGGCTACTTGCCGACAGATTCACGGAGCCTTGCACCGAGCGAGGCATCCACGTTGGTCCAGTACTGGAAGAAACGTTCACGGATCTCATCAACGGTGATCGATTTACCCTGACCGGTCAGAGTCTCGAGGAACCGTCCGCGAGCGGCGTCATCGAAAACCTCGCGGTACAGGGTTCCAGCCTGACCGAAGTCGGAGTCCTCAGCGCGCAACGTGTAGGCCGCACGCAAGAGCTCGCCGTCAGTCTCCCAGTTGACCTCACCGGCACGTGCCTCGTCAGCCTCTGGGTAACCTGAGTGGTTGGTGTTGTGCACAGGTACTTCGTAGTCGTTGAAGTGGTAGCGCATGTTGCCCTCGTGCTGATAGTTGAATACCTCAGCGGCATGTGGCTGGTTCACTGGCAACTGGTTGTAGTTGGCACCGATGCGGTAACGCTGAGCGTCTGGATATGCGAATACGCGACCCATGAGCATCTTGTCTGGCGAGATGCCGGTTCCAGGGACCAGGTTCGAAGGGGAGAACGCGGCCTGTTCGATCTCCGCGAAGAAGTTGCGCGGGTTCCGGTTGAGAGTGAGTTCACCGACCTTGACCAGTGGATAGTCAGCGTGCGGCCATACCTTAGTCAGATCGAATGGATTGAAACGGTAGGTTTTCGCATCCTCGAACGGCATGACCTGAACGTTCAGATCCCAGACAGGAGCGTCTCCACGGTCGATCGCCTCGAACAGATCGCGGCGGTAGAAGTCAGCGTCCGCACCGGCGATACGCTGGGCTTCATCATTCGACAGGTGAGCCAGACCCTGGCGGGAGATGAAGTGGTATTTGACCCAGAACTTCTCGCCAGCCGCATTCTCCCACGAGTAGGTGTGCGAGCCGTAGCCGTTCATGTGGCGCCAGGTAGCCGGCAAACCACGGTCACCCATCAGATAGGTCACCTGGTGAGCCGATTCAGGGGAACGGGTCCAAAAGTCCCATTGCATGTCCGCGTCGCGCAGCCCCTTGCCGTTGCGCTTCTGGGAGTGGATAAAGTCTGGGAACTTGATTGCATCGCGGATGAAGAACACAGGGGTGTTGTTACCCACGATGTCGAGGTTTCCCTCGGTCGTGTAGAAGCGCACAGCAAAACCGCGTACGTCACGCCATGTGTCAGGCGAACCCTGTTCACCGGCCACGGAGGAGAAGCGAATAAGGGTCTCGGACGCAGCGCCCTTCTGGAAAGCGGCAGCCTTGGTGTATTGCGAAACATCCTCAGTGATGACAAGTTCACCAAATGCTCCACCACCCTTGGCGTGTGGGTTGCGCTCCGGCACGCGCTCGCGGTTGAATGACGCAAGTTTTTCCACGAGGAATCGGTCATGCAGTGCGGTGACGCCGTCAGGTCCAGTGGTCAAAGAGTGCTGTGAGCTCGCGATTGGCGAGCCATTTTGGGCCGTGGTGTAGTTCTGCGAAGTCATGTGTCTCCTTGACATTAGGTGGCAGGCGGTGAGGGCCGCCTGCCGGTGCGAGTTAAAGGGCCGAAAGGCCATTCCGCCACATTCATGGATGTCGGTTTTATTAGATTTCCGACGATTCGGTTGCCTTCTCTGCGTCCGCGCAATCGCGGCACGTACCCCAGTAGGTGACCTCTGCGGTGGCTACCGTGAAATCAAAGGCTTGGGACGGTGTGAGGCAGGGCGCATGTCCGACCGCGCAGTCCACGTCTTCAATGCGTCCGCATCCCGTGCAGATGAGGTGGTGGTGGTTGTCGCCCACGCGCAGCTCGTACCGTGCGGGGTGACCGGCAGGTTCGATCTCATTAACGAGATCCGAGGCGGTCAATGCGTGAAGGGCATCGTAGACCGCTTGAACCGAGGCTGTTCCGAGTTTCTCGCGGACCGCATTGAGGATGTGATCTGCTCCCGTGTGAGGAGCGTGCGCGAGAACCTCGAGTGTTGCCATGCGAATGGCCGTGACGCGCAGCCCTTTGGACCGGAGCAGTTCGTCAGGCGCTGTTGTGTGCATGTCCATAACCATACACCTCTTTTCTGGAACAATTCAAGAAAACGAACGTTTCTGTTGAAAGATTTAGTCTGACTGATTGTGTTAATGTGTCAGGCTTGATGTGAGCCGGATCCTGTATTGCAAGCTGAGGGTTGTGCTTCGCTGGCGCTCTCGCTTTGTGAGGCTGGTTTTCCCTACCGTGCTGGCGGCCGCTGCGGCTCAGATCACACGGATTGACCGGCGGCGGCTGCCGCGGGTTGTGATAGATTAGGTGACTGACCGACCTGCTAGGGCCGAAAGGTTCCTTCAGTGGGTATGCAAGTGGAGATATCCCACCTGAGTTTCGCCGCCAACATCATTCGATGAACGCGTTGCTGAGACCGGGTCCAACTGGTCCGCCTCATCTTTGAGGAATTTGCTGACGTGTTGTCAGTGTATTCGGTATCAACGATACCGTCGGACTTGTATGCCTCCGCTCTGCTTAGAGATGGGGGCATTTCTCGTTTCTAAGGTCTACAACCGAAATTTTGAGGAGCATCAAATCAGCGAGCCGCGCATCAACGATCGAATCCGCGTTCCCGAGGTTCGACTCGTCGGACCATCAGGGGAACAGGTCGGTGTTGTCCGCCTTGAGGTTGCACTGGGCTTGGCCCAGGAAGCCGACCTCGACCTCGTTGAGGTCGCACCGGATGCACGCCCACCAGTGTGCAAGCTTATGGACTACGGCAAGTTCAAGTACGAGTCAGACATGAAGGCTCGTGAAGCTCGCCGAAACCAGGCAAACACGGTGCTCAAGGAAATCCGTTTCCGCCTGAAGATTGATGACCACGACTACCAGACCAAGAAGGGCCATGTGGAGCGCTTCCTGTCCGCTGGTGACAAGGTCAAGGTCATGATCATGTTCCGTGGACGCGAGCAGTCCCGTCCAGAAATGGGCATCCGGCTACTCCAGCGTCTTGCTGAGGACGTTTCGGAACTCGGTTTCATCGAGTCCGCTCCGAAGCAGGACGGCCGCAACATGATCATGGTTCTCGGTCCAGTCAAGAAGAAGGCCGAGGCGAAGAGCGAGCAGCGTCGTCGCCGCGAGGACGGTAAGCCATCGCGGGAAGAACGCAAGGCCGAGCGTCAAGACGCTCCTGCTCCAGCACAGGCGACAAAGCCAGAGGTCGACGTCGAAGAGGTCGAGTCCTCCGGTTACCCAGCCACCCGCAAGAAGACTTCCGCGAAGCCCACTCCAGCGAGTGAGTGAGCGACACCGCAACGTTGATTTCATCAATGTAGCTGTAGTCCACACCGACTACAGTCCGATTCATGTCTCAACCCGATAGGGGAAGGGACCGAAAGCAAGGAGAACGGCAGCCATGCCGAAGAACAAGACGCACTCCGGCGCTAAGAAGCGTTTCCGTATCACGGGTAGCGGCAAGGTTATGCGTGAGCAGGCGAACAAGCGTCACCTTCTCGAGCACAAGTCGAGCACCCGCACTCGCCGCCTGTCGGCTGACCTCGAGGTAAGCCCAGCGGACGTCAAGAAGGTCAAGAAGCTTCTCGGCAAGTGACCCTCCCAGTTGCCCTCAGCAACTGAAGATCATTTCAGAACTTTTACACAAAGGAGATTCACGTGGCACGCGTGAAGCGGGCGGTCAACGCCCAGAAGAAGCGCCGTACGACTCTTGAGCTCGCATCCGGCTACCGTGGTCAGCGTTCCCGCCTTTACCGCAAGGCGAAGGAACAGGTAACCCACTCATTCGTTTACAACTACCGCGACCGTAAGAAGCGTAAGGGCGACTTCCGCAAGCTGTGGATTCAGCGCATCAACGCTGCAGCCCGCGCACAGGGCCTGACGTACAACCGCTTCATCCAGGGCCTCAAGGCTGCTGGCGTTGAGGTAGACCGTCGTGTTCTTGCTGAACTCGCTGTTAACGACGTGGCAACCTTCAACACCCTCGTGGGAGTTGCAAAGAACGCTCTGCCAGCGGACGTCAACGCTCCTAAGGAAGCTGCCTGACCCGCTCGTGACGAAAGATTCCCGCGTGTTCCCATTGATGGAGCACGCGGGAATTTTGTTTGAAAGGAACTTAAGGCGATGCTCGAGAACCCGCGAAGTGACCGCGTCAAGCACGTGCGTGCGTTACAGACGCGCAGTGCCCGCAAGCGGCACGGACAGTATCTCGTAGAAGGGCCCCAGGGGGTGCGAGAAGCAGTCCGCTACGCACCTGACGACATCCGGGACATCTACGCGACCACCGAGACGATGCAACGCTACCCAGACATCTTTGAGGACGCTGCTGAAACTCGCCTATGGGTCCACCAGGCATCACCTGATGTGATCTCGGCAATGAGCGGTGACGCACAGGGCGTCATCGCTGTGTTACACCGCAAGGACCGCACTCTCGCGGACGTTGATCTCTCCAGCGCGCGTAACGTTGCCGTTCTATGCTGCGTACGTGACCCTGGAAACGCGGGCACCATCATTCGCGCAGCCGATGCGGCGGGTGCCGACCTTGTGATTCTCAGCGACGAGAGCGTCGACATCTTTAACCCAAAAGTCGTGCGCTCCACAGCGGGCTCGATGTTTCACCTCCCCGTCATCAGCGGCGTTGCCGTTGAAGAGATCGCAGCAGGACTGCGAACAGCCGGTATCCAGATCTTCGCCGCCGCCGGCAGCGGCGCCTATGACCTCGATGATCTACTCGACAACATAGGCCCCACACGCAATGGTGCGCTGGTTGATAAATCGACGCCAGATGCTGCCGCGCCGACCGCATGGTTCTTTGGCAACGAGGCCCAAGGGCTCTCCGAGGCTGAACTGAGTCTTGCGGATTACTCCGTGCGGGTTCCGCTACGTGGCAGAGCCGAATCCCTGAACGTGGCGACAGCCGCAACGGTATGTCTCTATGCAACATCGAGGGCGCAGCGTTAGGGTATTCGTTAGCGCAGATCATCGTGCAGGTTTTGATTGTTCGGAGCGGGAAATCATCGTGCTCTTATCCAAGCTGAGGTAGACATGTCGAAAAGCAACCTGTCCGCAGGACTGAAGGTCCGCCACCTGACCATGATGGGTCTTGGCTCAGCGGTTGGTGCGGGTCTTTTTGTCGGTGCGGGACAGTCCATCGCCACTGCTGGTCCTGGAGTCCTTGTCTCCTACGCCCTTGCCGGACTCGTGGTTGTTTCCGTGATGTTCATGCTTGGCGAGATGGCGAGTGCCAAGCCTTCCTCAGGAGCGTTCTCCACTTATGCCGAAGAGGGCGTGGGGAAGTGGGCAGGATTTGCGGTTGGCTGGATCTACTGGTTTATGCTCATCATGGTGTTGGGCGTGGAGATCCTCGCGGCAACCTCCATCATGGCCACGTGGACTCCAGTACCGCAGTCAGTGATCGCACTCGCACTCATCGCGCTGTTCGCCGCGGTGAACTTGATTGGCGTTCGCCAGTTCGGCGAGATGGAGTTCTGGTTTGCGGCCATAAAGGTTGCGGCCATCATTGTGTTCCTTGCAATCGGAGCGTTGGCGCTGATCGGTGTTCTGAATGCACCAGAGGGAGCCGGATTGTCCCGACTGTTCAACGGTGAGGGCGGTTTTTTCCCAACCGGCGCATCCGGGGTGGCAGCCGGTCTGCTGGCCGTGATGTTCGCTTTTGGAGGTATCGAGATCATCACGATCGCGGCCGCTGAAGCCACCAACCCACAGGATTCCATCCGCCGCGCAACGTTCTCGATCATCGGTCGGATCCTGTTCTTCTACCTGGGATCGGTATTCATCATCCTGACCGTGCTGTCCTGGAATGATCCCGCCATCGCGGACAAAGGCGCTTTTGTGGCAGTTCTCGAAGCCATCAATGTGCAGGGCGCGGCCAAGGTCATGGAAGTGATCATCGTCATCGCGCTCCTCTCCGCCTTCAACGCTCAGATCTATGGCACCTCCCGTATGGCCTATTCGTTGTCTGAGCGCGGCGAGGGCAACAGGGTGCTCCTCGCCGTCTCGAAGAACGGGGTCCCTTACGTTGCGGTGCTCGTTTCCGTGTTCTTCGCGGTGCTTGCAGTGATCTTGCATATGGTTGAAGGCGAGATGGCAGGAATCCTTCTGGACGCTGTCGGTGCATCGCTGTTGATCATTTGGTTCTTCATCGCGCTTTCGCAGATCCGGCTACGGCCAAAGTACGAGGAACAGGGATTGCTTCGCCTGCGCACCTGGGCACACCCGTGGCTTGGAATCGGCACGATGATGGCTATCGCTGCTTTCGGGATACTCATGCTATTCAACGAGACCGGACGCCGTAACCTGCTGCTGGCCCTCGTGATCTTCCTTGTCATCGTGGGGATCTACGTCATCAAACAGGCAACATCACGCCGTGATCGTGTGGACGCTTCAGCCTAGCGGCACCCATAAGGCATTAGAATGGACGATGGCCAAATCTAGCCTCGTTTGTAACGCCCTGAAAGGCACCTATGTCAACGCCTGAAACTGAAGAGAACGTAGCGTCGTTTTCCCCGCTCGATGAAGCTGCCGTGTCGGGAGCGCTTGAATCCGCTCTCGCCGCAGTAATCGCGGCAACGACCCTTGACGAACTCAAAGCCGTGCGCACTGCACACAGCGGCGACAAAAGCCCGCTTGCACTCGCGAACCGTGAAATCGGAAAACTTGAGCCCCAGGACAAAGCTAAGGCCGGCAAGCTCCTTGGACCGGTTCGAGGCAAGATCAACAAGGCGATCGCGGATCGTCAAGTGGTTCTTGAGGCTGAGCGCGATGAGCGCGCTCTGGTCGAGGAGGCTGTGGATGTCACGCTTCCGGTCAATCGGCGTTTCATAGGTTCCCGCCACCCACTGCAGTCTCTCCAAGAGAAGGTTCAGGACTTCTTCGTCTCAATGGGCTGGGAGATCGCGGAGGGACCTGAGATCGAAGCCGAATGGTTCAACTTTGACGCCTTGAACTTTGGGCCAGACCACCCGGCACGTCAGATGCAGGACACGTTCTTCGTGCAGAGCATGCAGGACGAGTCAGGTGAAGGGGACTCGGGTCTGGTGCTGCGCACCCACACCTCCCCGGTGCAGGCGCGAGCAATGCTTGAACGCGATCTGCCACTATATATCGCGTGCCCGGGAAAAACCTTCCGTACCGACGAACTGGATGCAACGCACACCCCTGTGTTCCACCAGGTTGAGGGCCTCGCGGTAGATAAGGGCCTCACCATGGCACATCTGCTGGGCACGCTCGACCATTTCGCCAGGGCGATGTTCGGTCCCGAAGCCAAGACCCGCATCCGCCCGTCGTTCTTCCCATTCACCGAGCCATCGGCCGAGATGGACCTGTGGTTCCCACAGAAGAAGGGTGGGCCAGGCTGGATCGAATGGGGTGGCTGCGGCATGGTCAACCCCAACGTTCTTAAGGCTGCGGGCATCGACCCCGATGAATACACGGGATTCGCGTTCGGCATGGGCCTTGAGCGCACTCTGATGCTGCGCCACGGCATCACCGACATGCACGACATCATTGAGGGAGACGTTCGCTTCTCCTCACAATTCGGAATGGACATCTGATGCCAAACATTGCACTTCCTTGGCTTGCTGAACACGTCGAGGTTCCGAGTGATCTGACCGCGGAAAGACTGGCTGCGGCTCTGGTAAAGGTAGGGCTCGAAGAGGAAACGATTCACTCGTCCGGCGTAACCGGACCACTCGTTGTCGGCCGCGTGGTCTCGCTTGAAAAGGAGCCACAAAAGAACGGTAAGGTTATCAACTGGTGTCAGGTTGATGTTGGCCAGCACAACGTTCTTGACGATGACGGTGCCCCAACGATCCCGCGCGGCATCATCTGTGGTGCGCAGAACTTCGTTGAGGGTGACTATGTAGTGGCTGCATTGCCAGGCGCTGTATTGCCTGGTCCATTCCCCATCTCTTCGCGTAAGACCTATGGACACATCTCGGACGGAATGATCTGTTCGCAGCGAGAACTTGGCCTGGGTGATGACCACGCGGGAATCATCGTGCTGACCTCGATCGGTTTTGAGTCCGCAGAGCTCAGCCCCGGTCAGGACGCGCTGGAACTTCTCGGTCTGAATGAGGAGATACTCGAAATCAACGTGACTCCGGACCGTGGCTACTGCTTCTCCATGCGCGGTGTCGCCCGCGAGTTTGCGCATTCAACCGGTGCCCGGTTCACCGACCCGGGACTGCGCAACGACCTGCCGGCACCAACCGCGGATGGATTCGCTGTCCTTGTTGAGGACGAGAGCCCAATTCATGGCAAGGTCGGGTGCGACCGCTTTGTCACTCGGATCGTGCGGGGCATCGATGCCTCGGCATCAGCACCACGATGGATGCAAAAGCGCCTCGAACAGGCAGGTATGCGTCCCATCTCGCTTGCGGTTGACGTGACCAACTACGTCATGCTTGATCTCGGACAACCGCTTCACGCATACGATCTGGCTACGCTGGCTGCTCCCATCGTGGTGCGGCGTGCCCGTGCGGGTGAGCAACTCACCACTCTTGACAATGTGACGCGCAGCCTTGACGAGCAGGACCTGCTCATCACCGATTCACCAGCCGGTGAACGCGGTTCGCGCGTGCTGGGACTTGCCGGCGTGATGGGTGGCGCTGAGACTGAGGTGTCGGGGGCGACCACAGATGTTCTCATTGAGGCTGCTCACTTTGAGCAGATATCCGTTGCTCGCACTGCCCGTCGGCACAAACTGCCAAGTGAGGCTGCCAAGCGTTTTGAACGCGGGGTTGACCCACAACTGCCCGCCGTTGCCGCGCAGCGTGTTGTCGATCTGCTCGTCCAGTACGGTGGCGGCACTGCGGATAGTGCTGTCTTCGACGTGAACGAAACGGCTTCGGCTCCCGCTATCAAGTTCTCGCTGCGTGACCCTGAACGTCTGTGCGGCGTTGCATACACCGACGAGCAGGTCGTTGGGGTACTCGAGCAGATAGGTTGCCAGGTAAACCCGGTACCCAACTCCTCGATTGTGGACGTTGTTCCGCCATCATGGCGACCGGACTTGACTGGTGCTGCTGAGCTCGTCGAGGAGGTGGCGCGTCTGGTCGGTTACGATCAGATTCCGTCAATTCTCCCGGTTGCACCTGCTGGTGGTGGGTTGACTGCCGCTCAAAAAGCACGGCGCACGGTGTCTCGGGCTCTGGCTGAGGCGGGTTACACCGAGGTCTTGACCTATCCATTTGTGAGTCAGACGCACTACGACGAGTTAGGGCTTCCAGAAGACGACGAGCGTCGCGTGAGTCTTGGGCTACGCAATCCGCTTGCAGGGGATCGTCCACTGATGCGGACGAACCTTCTGGTTACGCTGTTGGACGCCGCACGCCGTAACGTTGCACGTGGAAACTCCGATGTCGCGCTGTTTGAACAGTCGCTCGTGACTCGCCCAACAAAAGACCTACCGGTAGCCCCGCAGCTACCCCCAGCGAGCAAACCATCGGATGCGGAACTTGCCGCCCTGCATGCGGGAGTTCCCGCTCAGCCACGTCACGTGGCGGGTGTCATCGCCGGAGCGGCAACCCCGTCGGGTTGGTGGGGTAATGGGCGTGCAGCCGACTGGACCGACGCGTTTGCTGCGGTTGAGCTGATTGCCCAGCGCGTTGGCGTATCTGTGCGACGTGTCGCGGACAACGCCCAGGCTCCGTTCCATCCGGGCCGTTGCGCGCGCTTTGAGACCGAAGATGGTGTTGTGCTCGGCTACGCGGGCGAACTGCACCCGCGCGTCGTTGAAGCGTTCTCATTGCCTGCCCGCGCTGTCGCCTTCGAGATTGACTTGGACGCATTCGTTGCAGCCCAGCCAGAAGGCCCGTACCAAGCGCGGGAGGTTTCAACCTACCCCCTTGCGAAGGAAGACATCGCTTTGGTCGTTGACATGGATGTTTCTGCTCAGGAACTGCGCGAGGCCATCATCGAGGGTGCAGGAGACGCTCTTGAGTCTCTCGAACTCTTTGACGTGTTCTATGGAGAGCAGGTTGGCGAGGGCAAGAAGTCGCTTGCGTTCGCATTGCGCTTGAGGGCCCCGGACCGTACGCTCACCGCGGAAGACACCGCGGCAATCCGTGAATCGGCAGTGAAGGTAGCAGCAACGCGGTTTGGTGCGGTGCTGCGCGGCTGATAGTCGGGGCTGGACAAAAAACACAAAGGTCCGCAACCCAGTCGGGTTGCGGACCTTCCTGTTTGTCGGGGATGGGTTCCCCTAAGCCTGATCGGTCGGAATATCGGGACCCTGGATGACGCACTCCACGAATGGTGGCAGGAACGAGTAGGAGACCTCGGCAGAGACATCTGGGTGCTCGTTTAGCGCCTCGCAAGGCTGCGCACGATTGTTGTGATAGATCGCAGCCATGCATATACATGCAATCAGGGTCGCTATGCCCCACAGAACGAGAGTTGACTTTCTACGCGGTGAGTCGTTCCCAGCAGTGTAGGGATTGTAGCCGGATGGCGGGATTGACAATGTGTTTCCTTTATCTGAATTGCAGGTGAAAAGCACGTAATAGGTGGTGGTGGTCTCGCAGGGTAGTCTATATTTCAACGCACGAGAGTTCGGTGCTGCATGTCACATTCCACGATGTGAAAGATTGGGTTTCACCCCGGCAAGTCGCTGTATTTATTCTCAATGAAGTGTATTGTTATGCACATGGTTTACAGTGTCGCAGTTGCAGGGGCGAGCGGTTACGCAGGCGGAGAGATCCTGCGCATCCTTGCCGATCACCCGGAAATCGAGATTGGGGCGGTCACGGCGCATTCAAATGCGGGAACCCCACTCGGTCAGCACCAACCGCATATCCGTGGATTGGCCGACCGTATCTTGAAACACACCACTGTAGAGAATCTATCAGGGCACGACATCGTTGTTCTAGCGTTGCCGCACGGTGCCAGTGGTGAAATAGCAGCGCAACTTCCTGCCGAGACCCTGGTTGTGGACTTGGGTGCGGATCACCGCCTCGAGAGCGCGGCTGACTGGGAAGAATACTACGGTAGCGCTCACGCCGGCACCTGGGCCTACGGGATGCCGGAGTTGATCATCGGCGTGGGTGACCGGCAGCGTTCACAACTCACACAAGCGCGGCGGATCGCAGTTCCCGGATGCAACGTGACGGCAGTCACGCTCGGCGTGCAGCCTGGTATTGCGGCAGGTCTGGTGTCGGCCACCGATATCGTTTCGGTCTTGGCCGTGGGGTATTCGGGGGCGGGCAAGGCGTTGAAACCGCACCTACTCGCCTCGGAGGCCTTGGGCAATGCGGTCCCATATGCGGTGGGTGGAACGCATCGTCATATCCCGGAGATCGGCCAGAACCTGAAGAAGGCGGGTGCCCAGCACTTCTCAATCTCGTTTACGCCCGTTCTCGTGCCGATGTCGCGTGGCATCTTGGCCACGACAACCGCTCAGCTTGCCCCCGGAGTTGCTGAGCCGACTGATGACCAACTGCATGCGATCTGGAGTGCGGCATACGCTGACGAACCGTTCATGCAGGTGCTGCCACAGGGCGTGTGGCCGACAACCGCGCCGACTATCGGGGCGAATACCGCGCACATTCAGGTTGGCTGGGACAAGAAAGCCAAGCGGGTAGTGACCGTGTGCGCAATCGATAACCTGGTCAAGGGAACTGCGGGCGCGGCGGTGCAGTCGATGAACGTGGCTCTTGGCCTACCAGAAGATCTTGGTTTGACGATTCAGGGAGTAGCGCCATGACCGTGACCACGCCACAGGGTTTCAGGGCGGCCGGTATCGCCGCAGGAATTAAGGCATCGGGAAACAAGGATGTCGCCGTTGTCATCAATGATGGACCGTTGGATGTTGCCGCAGCGGTTCTTACCTCGAATCGGGTTCATGCGGCGCCCGTTGCCTGGACCCGCCAAGCCGTTGCTGACGGGCGCGCGCGCGCCATCGTGCTCAATTCTGGTGGCGCGAATGCGTGCACCGGCCCAGACGGCTTCGCCGACACGCACCGCACGGCGGAGTATCTTGCTCAGAGACTCGACATTTCTGCGCAGGACGCACTCGTGTGTTCGACAGGTCTGATCGGGGTACGGTTGCCGATGGATAACCTGTTCTCCGGAATCGACACGGCGGTCGCCGGGCTGTCAGAGGATGGCGGCTCGGATGCCGCTGACGCGATCATGACCACGGACACCGTTTCCAAGACTGCAACCTTCGTCGGCGATGGCTGGTCCATTGGAGGTATGGCCAAGGGCGCGGGAATGTTGGCACCCGGATTGGCGACGATGCTGTGCGTGATCACGTCGGATGCGGTGGTGTCGGCTTCCGTGGCAGATGCGGCTCTGCGCGCCGCCACTAGGGTCACGTTTGACCGGGTGGATTCGGATGGATGCATGTCCACGAACGACACGGTCGCTCTGCTCGTGTCGGGTGCGTCTGGCAAGGAGGTCAGTGCGGAGGAGTTCACGAGCGCGCTTAGCCAAGTATGTGCGGACCTCTCCCGCCAACTGGTGGCGGATGCTGAGGGCGCTTCGCACGATATCGCGGTGAAGGTGGTCAACGCATCGAGTGAGGACGCAGCGGTTGCCGTTGCCCGTGCAGTGACGCGTTCGAATCTGTTCAAGGCCGCGATGTTCGGTAACGACCCAAACTGGGGTCGCGTTCTGTCGGCGGTGGGTACAGTGCCGGAGGACATTGCTCCGTTCAACGCGAATCTGCTTGACGTCTCGATCAACGGCGTTCAGATCTGCCGCGCGGGAGGAGTGGGGGAAGACCGAGAACTCGTGGACCTCGCCTCCAACCGCGAGGTGCACGTGGAGATCGACCTGCACGCAGGAACTGCCACAGCGACAGTGTGGACCAATGACCTCACCCACGATTACGTTCACGAGAACAGCGCATACTCATCATGATCATCGAAGACAACGGAATCGATCCGACCAACGACCTCACCCCAATCCAAAAGGCTGAGGTTCTGCTCGAGGCCCTGCCATGGCTGCAACAGTTCAAAGGCGCCCTCGTGGTCATCAAATACGGTGGCAACGCCATGATCGATGAGGAACTCAAGGCAGCGTTTGCCCAGGACATGGTGTTCCTTAAGCACATGGGCCTGCAACCGGTCATCGTTCACGGCGGCGGCCCTCAAATCTCTGAGATGCTCGGTCGACTGGGAATCGAGAGTGAGTTCCGTGGCGGATTCCGCGTGACCACACCCGAGGCGATGGACGTTGTGCGCATGGTCCTCACCGGGAAGGTCTCACGTGAACTGGTGGGACTACTCAACGCACACGGACGCTACGCAGTGGGCCTGTCTGGTGAGGATGGCGGACTGTTCCAAGCCCGCAGACGCACCGCAACGGTCAACGGCGAGTCCGTGGACGTGGGGCTCGTCGGTGACGTGGTCAAGGTCAACCCACAAGCGGTCTCCGACCTTCTCGCAGCGGGACGCATCCCGGTCGTGTCAACCGTTGCCCCAGACATCGATGACCCGACAACAGTGCTGAACATCAACGCGGATACGGCGGCCTCGGCGCTCGCGGTGGCGCTCGGTGCCCGCAAGCTGATTGTGCTCACTGATGTTGAAGGTCTGTACACGAACTGGCCGGACAAGGATTCACTGGTTAGCCAGATCGCGGCGAGCGAACTCGCACAACTTCTTCCAACCCTAGAGAGCGGTATGGTGCCCAAGATGGAAGCTTGCCTGCGTGCGGTTGAGGGCGGCATCAGTGAAGCCCACGTTATTGACGGACGGGTCGCGCACTCGATCCTCATGGAGGTTTTCACCTCAAAGGGTATTGGCACCATGGTGGTTCCGGACGGGAGCGTAAAATGACCGAGCACACAGTCACTCGGAGCAACGACGCCCAGAACGTATCGTCGTCGAAACCGGCAGCAACCGGAATCCTCGATGCCCCACACACTAATGCTCAGTGGACCGAGCAGTATGGCGCAGCGATCATGGACACCTTCGGTCTACCGCAGCGTGTGCTCGTGCGCGGTGAGGGACCGTACGTGTGGGATGCCGACGGCAAACGCTACCTCGATCTGCTTGCCGGAATCGCCGTGAACGCGCTCGGACACGCACACCCCACCCTGACAGCAGCGATCTCCGCACAATTGGGCACACTGGGTCATGTCTCAAACTTCTTCGGCACACCCACCCAGATATCCCTCGCACACGCACTCCTCAACATCACCGGCGCACCAACCGGGTCAAAGGTGTTCTTCACCAACTCGGGCGCAGAAGCCAACGAAGCCCTGTTCAAGATGGCCCGTAAAACCGGACGCAAGCGGATCTTCGCACTTGAAGGCTCATTCCACGGCCGGACCATGGGAGCCCTCGCGCTCACCTCGAAGCAGGCTTACCGGGAACCGTTTGAACCCCTACCAGGGGGCGTGGAGTTCCTGCCCTTCGGTGATGTCCACGCACTCGAACAAGCATTCGCAACGTCAGGTGACGACGTGGCAATGCTCATCGTCGAACCCCTGCAGGGTGAGGCCGGAGTGCGCCCACTACCAGCCGGATACCTCACCAAAGCCCGCGAACTGACTACCCAACACGGTGCACTCCTCGCAATCGATGAGGTCCAAACCGGAATCGGACGCACCGGCACCTGGTTCGGATACCAACACCACCACATCGGTGGGGGTATCCAACCAGACGTCATCAGCCTCGCCAAAGGACTCGGCGGCGGATTCCCCATCGGAGCCGTGGTCGCCTACGGCGAGCACGCAGCAACCCTGCTCACGCGAGGACAACACGGAACCACCTTCGGCGGAAACCCGGTCGCAGCCGCAGCGGCACTCGCCACCCTCGGCGTGCTCGAACGCGATCACGTCTTGGACAACGTCACGCAACTCGGCACCCACATCCAAGGCCAAATCGTCGCCAAGCAACACCCACTCATCAAAGACGTGCGCGGCGAAGGACTTCTCATCGCACTCGAACTGACCGGGGACTTCTCGGCCAAGATCGCTGCACGCGCCCTAGACGCGGGCTTCATCGTCAACGCGGTCAACCCAAGCGCAATCAGGCTCGCACCACCACTGAACCTGTCCCGGGCACAAGTCCAACCCTTCCTTGATTTCATCGACCATCTGCCACAGTTCGAGGCCGAGCTGGAAACGGAGCAACCATGACTCGCCACTTCCTCCGCGACGACGACCTGACACCCACCGAACAACGCGAAGTGCTCGAACTCGGGCTCGCCCTCGCTGGGGACCGTTACCTCAAACGCACCTTCGAGGGACCGCGAGCCGTCGCCATCATCTTTGACAAGCCATCCACACGCACCCGCGTGTCCTTCTCCACAGGAGTCGCCGAGATGGGCGGCTACCCACTCGTAATCGATGCCGCAGGCTCGCAACTCGGCCGGGGCGAGCCCATAGCCGACACCGCACGGGTCCTCACCCGCCAAGCCTCAACCATCGTGTGGCGCACCTTCGGCCAGGAAAACGTCGAAGAAATGGCGGCACATTCGACCGTCCCCGTCATCAACTCCCTGACCGATCAGTTCCACCCCTGCCAGATCCTCGCGGACCTGCTCACCGTGGCACAGCACAGGGGAGGAGTCGACGCGCTCAAGGGTCAAATCCTGACCTACGTCGGAGACTGCGCCAACAACATGGCCCACTCCTACCTGCTCGGGGGAGCCACAGCAGGCATGCACATACGCGTTGGCGGACCCGCAGGCTACCTGCCAGACCCGCAGATCGTTGCCGACGCCGAGAAAATCGCGGCGCAAACCGGCGGCTCAATTCTGGTCACCACCGACCCGGCGCAGGCGCTCGCAGGCGCGAATGTGATCGCCACGGACACCTGGGTGTCGATGGGTGATGAGGACTCCGCTGATGAGCGTTCCCTGCCGTTTGTACCGTTTCAGGTCAACGGGGAGGCCATGAAGATCGCGGCACCAGACGTGCTCTTCCTGCACTGCCTGCCTGCATACCGCGGCAAGGAAGTCACCGCCGAGGTAATTGACGGACCACAGTCCGTTGTCTGGGATGAGGCGGAAAACCGTCTCCACGCACAAAAAGCACTCATGGCCTGGCTGGTGGAGAACTCATGAGCCAATTAGGGCCAGGTTCTGTCCCCGCGACGAAGGCAGCCCGCCACGCCAGAATCGTACACATCCTGGGTGACCAGTCGATCCACTCCCAAGCTGAGCTTGCCAAGGCACTCGCCGAGGACGGTCTCTATGTCACGCAGGCCACTCTGTCGCGCGACCTGATCGAACTGCGTGCGGAGAAGATTCGCGACGAGTCGGGTGGTCTGGTCTACTCGGTTGCGCAGGAGGGAACAGATCCCGCGCGCGTCGCGCGCGAAACGGCAGCCTCCCTTGCTCGATTGGCGCGGCTGTGTGCCGAAATGCTGATCTCGGCTGAGAGTTCAGGGAGCTTTGTCGTGCTGCGGACACCGCCGGGTGCCGCTCAGTATTTTGCGTCGGTGATCGACACCACCGGAATCCGGGGCGTGATGGGCACGATCGCCGGTGACGACACCGTGCTCGTGATCGCCCGAGACGGCGTGCCCGGCAAGGATATCGCCGCACGATTCGTTTCGCTGGCGAGTGAGGGACTAGGCGAAACCTCAGCGGGATAATGCCTACGCCTATCCTTTGGACACAGAAGTAACTAGGTTTGTAACAGTTGAGATGATAGTTACGGACAAAGTAGTGACGTGGAGTGTAGGGGTCTCGCGGAGCAGGCTCCTACCGGAACGGAAACGAATGCAAGTTCGTAACCAACAAGTACTAGTTACGGACAAAGTAGTGACGTGGAGTGTAGGGGTCTCGCGGAGCAGGCTCCT
>DALZEF010000034.1:17299-22545 GCA_031979385.1 Timonella sp.
ACCGGAACGGAAACGAATGCAAGTTCGTAACAGATTTAGTTGCGGCAGACCGACCCCATTGAGAAAGAGATGAAACGATGACTGAACGCGTTGTATTGGCCTATTCAGGTGGCCTCGACACGTCCGTTGCAATCGGCTGGATTGCAGAAGCCACCGGGGCTGAGGTGATCGCTGTTGCGGTTGACGTAGGCCAGGGCGGTGAAGACCTCGAGGTCATCCGCCAGCGCGCACTCGACTGTGGCGCGGTTGAAGCCTATGTTGCTGATGCCCGTGAGGAGTTCGCAACCGAGTACTGCATGCCTGCACTGCGCGCGAACGGTCTATATCTTGACCGTTACCCGCTGGTGTCTGCACTCTCCCGCCCGACCATCGTGAAGCACCTCGTGCGTGCCGCACGCCAGTTCGATGCCACCACTGTCGCACACGGCTGCACCGGTAAGGGCAACGACCAGGTGCGGTTCGAGGTTGGCATCACCTCACTTGCACCAGACCTCAAGTGCATCGCGCCGGTTCGCGATCTCGCACTGACTCGTGAGAAGGCAATCGCCTACGCCGAGAAGCACCACCTTCCGATTGAGACCACCAAGCACAACCCGTTCTCGATTGACCAAAACGTGTGGGGACGCGCCGTTGAGACCGGATTCCTCGAGGACATCTGGAATGGTCCAACCAAGGACGTGTACAACTACACTGATGACCCAACCTTCCCGCCGGTTGCAGACGAGGTTGTCATCACGTTCGAGCGCGGTGTTCCAGTAGCAATCGATGGTGTGGCTGTCACTCCATTGCAGGCGATTCAGGAGATGAACCGTCGTGCCGGCGCCCAGGGTATCGGACGCATCGACATCGTCGAGGACCGCCTTGTCGGTATCAAGTCCCGTGAAATCTACGAGGCTCCAGGAGCAATTGCACTGATTGCAGCGCACCAGGAACTCGAGAACGTCACCCTTGAACGCGAGCAGGCTCGCTTCAAGCGTCAGGTTGAACAGCGCTGGACTGAACTCGTGTACGACGGCATGTGGTTCTCGCCGCTCAAGCGCTCGCTCGACTCTTTCATCGACGACACCCAGCGCTACGTTTCCGGTGACATTCGTATGACCCTGCACGGTGGACGCGCAACCGTGACCGGACGTCGTTCGGAGTCCTCGCTCTACGACTTCAACCTCGCCACCTATGACGAGGGGGATTCGTTCGACCAGAGCCAGGCACGCGGCTTCATCGAGATCTACGGCCTGCAGGCAAAACTGTCTGCTGCTCGTGACGTGAAGTTCGGCAATGGCGTTGACCTGTCCGGCTTCACCCTGAACACGGACAAGTGATTCATCATGACTGACCGCGAAGAATGCACTTCGCAGCCAGTCGGCACGGAGGCGGCTGCGTCAGCCGCCTCCGGCGAGCGGGTATCCCTGTGGGGTGGACGCTTCGCCGGTGGACCGGCCGATGCTCTGGCTGCTCTGTCCAAGTCCACCCACTTTGACTGGCGCCTCGCCGGTCAGGACATCGCTGGTTCGAAGGCCCACGCACGTGTCCTGCATGCGGCTGGGCTACTCACCACCCAAGAGCTTGAGGGAATGCACGATGCTCTCGATGATCTGTGGGCAGATGTCCAAAACGGCGTATTCGTGGCGGCAGATGACGACGAAGACGTGCACACCGCACTTGAGCGCGGCCTGATCGAACGGGCCGGAACAGAATTGGGCGGCAAGCTCCGTGCAGGACGTTCCCGTAACGACCAGATCGCCACCCTCGTACGTATGTATCTGCGCGAGCAGGCGAAGGAGGTCAGCAACCTCGTGCTCGATGTTGTGGATGCTCTTATCGCACAGGCGCAAGAACACCCGAATGCGCCGATGCCAGGACGTACACACCTACAGCACGCTCAACCCGTACTGCTTGCGCATCATCTGCTGGCGCACGCATGGCCGATGCTGCGTGACGTTGACCGGTTCATCGACTGGGATCTGCGCGCCGCTAAGTCGCCGTACGGTTCGGGCGCGTTGGCAGGGTCATCCCTCGGTCTTGACCCCGCGGCGGTTGCTACCGACCTCGGGTTTGACGGTCCGGTAGAGAACTCGATTGACGGCACGGCATCGCGCGACGTTGTTGCCGAGTTCGCTTTCGTTGCTTCGATGCTCGCCATCGACCTGTCGCGCCTGTCCGAGGAGATCATCATCTGGAACACGAAGGAATTCGGGTTTGTCACTCTGGATGATGCCTTCTCTACGGGTTCCTCGATCATGCCGCAGAAGAAGAACCCGGATATCGCGGAACTTGCACGAGGCAAGGCTGGTCGTATCATCGGTGACCTCACCGGACTGCTCACCACCCTCAAGGGGCTACCGCTCGCATACAACCGTGACCTCCAAGAGGACAAGGAGCCAGTGTTCGACCAGATCGACACGCTCTCCATCCTCCTGCCTGCTTTCGCGGGCATGGTCGCGACCATGAAGTTCGACACCGAGCGCATGGCCGAGTTGGCGCCGCAGGGATTCTCGCTCGCAACAGATATCGCCGAATGGCTGGTGCGCGAGGGCGTTCCATTCCGTATCGCACACGAGGTTGCAGGTTCGTGCGTTCGGGTCTGCGAGGAACGAGGCATTGAACTGTGGGACCTCAGCGATGCAGATCTCGCCGAGATCTCGGAGCACCTCACCCCAGCGGTGCGTTCAGTGCTGTCCGTTGAAGGCTCGCTTGGTTCCCGCAATGCAGTGGGCGGAACCGCCCCGGAGCGTGTGGCCGAGCAACTCGAACAGGCAAAGGAACAGGTTGCAGAGTTCCGGTACTGGGTCAACGGCTAACAAGCTTAAAAATGGGTGAAGGGTGGTTCAGCACATGTGCTGAACCACCCTTCACGGTTGTCAACACTTCTGGCTGGCCTTCCACACCCTCTAATACTGAATGAAGTGGCCTGTAGCACTAACGGTGTGGCACCCTGAATGGGTTATGGCTACAGATCCCACAACATTGAGCGAACTCCTTGAGTTCATCCGCAACCGTCCTCAACGCGACATCGGCCTGGTGTGCGTGGACGGTCCTGCTGGATCAGGCAAGACCACACTCGCTGCCCAGATTGCCCGCGAACTTCACGCGCAAACCATCCACATGGATGATCTGTACGAAGGTTGGGAAGGCGTTGCGCAGGGTGCCCATAACCTCAACGAGTGGATACTCGAACCACTCGCAGCGGGCCGAGACGGTGAATATCAACGATACGACTGGCACCTCGGTGAGTTCGCGGAGCGGCACCTCGTGCCGCGCGCACCGTGGCTGGTAGTTGAAGGCTGCGCGAGCGCAACCAGACTCGTCGACAAGCACGATCCCTTCATCATCTGGGTTGAAGCCGATGATGAAACAAGACTTGACCGCGGCCTAGAACGCGATGGCGAGCATCTGCGTGATCACTGGCTCACCTTTATGGACACCGAAGCGCGGATCTATGCCGAGAATGCAACCCGTGACAGGGCGCATGTTCACCTCGACGGATTTGGTCAGATTACTGCCCGCAGCATGTGAGATCACAGACAATAAAGTTCAGGTTTCACGGCGAAAACAGGCACACTAGTAGGGGCGCGTTAACGCGCCACGCAATCCCAATCGGGTGTCACCATTTTTACAAGGAGATACGGTGAACAACGTTCTTGACGAACTACAATGGCGCGGGCTGGTTTCCCAGACCACGGACATTGAGGCGCTACGCGAAGCTCTCGAGAACGGGCCGATCACCTATTATTGCGGATTCGACCCAACGGCGCCGTCACTGCACCACGGGCACCTCGTGCAGCTCGTGCTGCTCCGTCACCTGCAACTTGCCGGACACAAGCCCATCGCGCTCGTCGGCGGCGCGACCGGCCTCATCGGTGACCCACGCATGTCGGGAGAGCGGGTGCTCAACTCCCGTGAAATTGTTGCAACCTGGGTGGACCGTCTAAGGGAGCAGATATCACGGTTCCTCTCGTTTGAAGGCGAGAACGCAGCCACCATGGTCAACAACCTGGACTGGCACGGTTCACTGAGTGCGCTCGACTTCCTGCGCGATGTGGGCAAGCACTACCGGCTTGGCACGATGCTTGCAAAGGACACCGTTGCGCGCCGTCTGGCCTCAGACGAGGGCATCTCGTTTACCGAGTTCAGCTACCAGATCCTGCAGGGCATGGACTTCCTCGAACTCAACCGTCGCCACGGCTGCACCCTCCAAACCGGAGGAAACGACCAGTGGGGCAACCTGCTCTCGGGCGTCGACCTTATTCGTAAGGCTGACAAGAAGTCGGTGCATGCTCTGACCACGCCACTCATCACCAAGTCGGACGGCACCAAGTTTGGTAAGTCCGAGGGTGGCGCCGTGTGGCTGGACCCAGAGATGATGTCGCCGTATGCGTTCTACCAGTTCTGGTTGAACTCCGCGGACGAGGACGTGATCGGCTGGCTCAAGACCTTCACGTTCCGTACCCAGGAACAGATCGCGGAACTCGAACAGTCACTGGTTGAGAAGCCATTCCTACGTGAGGCGCAGCGCGCTTTGGCTGCCGACGTCACCACGCTGGTACATGGCGAGCGGGCCACGGAGCAGGCTATTGCTGCTTCTGCCGCTTTGTTTGGCAAGGGCGAGTTCTCTGGTTTGGACGTGCAAACCCTGGACGGGGTGACGGCTGAACTGCCAAAAGCACAGGTCGCTGTGGGGAGTTCTATCGCTGATGCACTTGTAGAGTCTGGACTCGAAAAGGGTAAGAGCGCTGCCCGCCGAGCCATTTCCTCGGGTGGCGTGTACGTCAACAACGAGAAGATCGCAGATGAGGATGCTGTCTTCACCACCGATCAGGTGCTAGCCGACAAGTGGGTTATGATCCGCCGCGGTAAGAAGAACTGGGCAGCTGGTCAGGTTTCTTAATCGACTCTTAAGCGGTCCTTGCCTGCTTGGTTTTGCGCCTCGCAGGCAAGGACCGCTTTTGTGTAGGTCGCTGATTGGCGACGATTCGGCGGTCCTGGTGTCACTGCGCCTTCCAGCGCTCCTGGTGGGGGTGCTGCGGACAGGAACTGTGTCAGGCCTCACCCGTTTGCCGGTAGCGGATGGGTGTGATGAATGTGTAGTGTTTATCGAGTCGCCGCGACAGGTACGAAAAGTAAACGAATTTGAGCTTTTGGTGCGTGGGTAGCGTGCGTATCTCTTCTTAGTCCATTCGGATGTAGCAGCCCCAAATTGTGGTTCAGATCGCAGTGGTGTGGTTTGCTTCGATAAGACGGTATGGAAT
>DALZEF010000035.1:0-21655 GCA_031979385.1 Timonella sp.
GCGGCGACCACCCGAGATATACACGGTGTCATGGGACAGAACTGACTCGTCGACAATCGTGGTGTGTCTGGTTTTTTGGCCGAGCGGGGAGATCCCACCCACCACGTAACCGGTTGCGCGTTCTGCGACCGTGGCATCCGCCATCGTGGCCTTCTTGCCACCCACCGCGCTTGCAACGGCCTTAAGGTCGAGCTTGCCGTCAACAGGAACCACGCCAACCACGAGTTTGCCATCGACCGAGACCATGAGGGTCTTGTACACCTGGCGTGGGTCCGCGCCGATAGCCTGAGCGGCTTCGAGCCCGTAGCCGAGATCCGAGTGTGGGTCGTGTTCGTATGGATGAACAGTATGCGTGACGCCAGCCTTCTCCAACGCAAGGATCGCCTGAGTGCCTGCGGAGTTGTGCTTGTTCTTCTTGTCCATGCTTTTCATTGTAAGACTGACCACTACTGGTTGAGGCAGGGCGTAAGGTAGATGAATG
Source organism: Timonella sp. (assembly GCA_031979385.1). Classification (GTDB taxonomy): domain Bacteria; phylum Actinomycetota; class Actinomycetes; order Actinomycetales; family Cellulomonadaceae; genus Timonella. The sequence goes on from DALZEF010000035.1 coordinate 482, forward strand.
ACAACCGGGCCAACCCCTGAACAGCCGCAACATTTCCCACAGTGCGTTCCCGTCCTCGAAGGCGACGGGGTTCGACTGCGCGCTCACGATTACGACGACATCGACCGCATTGTGGAGCAGAGCCAAGACGAGGTATCGCAGCGATTCATTCCGCTGCCAAACCCCTACACCGTTGAGAACGCTCGTGGGTTTCTTGCCGAATTCGTGGAGAAGTCATGGAACGAGAGCAAGCGGTTCGAGTTCGCAATTGATGATCTCTCGGCTAAGGAACCTCTGTTCTGCGGAAACGTCGGCGTGTGGCCCCACGGGGATGGTCGCTACGAGGTCGGCTGGATTCTGCACCCTGACGCTCGTGGGCGAGGCATCATGACCCGTGCCGTTGAACTCGTGTTGGGTTGGGCGTTCGAGTCGCTGGATGCTCAGGTGGTGAAGTGGTGCGCCGATGTCGACAACGATGCGTCGTGGGCTGTCGCCAGGCGGGTTGGCTTCCGGGAACCGGTGGTATTGCCCAACTGGATGCCTCTTGGCGGCGAGTTGCGGCACTGCGCGCAGGCCACGCTCACGAAAGCGCAGTTTGAGCAGAGGGACCGTATCTAGCGTGGCTGCCGTGTGGCGAGTTTCGGCTCGGTAACCGGATATTACGCTGAAGTTGGGCCGACCTGCTGGATCGACAGCAACACCTCTCCGGCACGGTCGCAGCGGTCCAGGTCAACGAGAGCCGTGATCGCCCAATCGTGGTCCTTGTTTGGGTCGTCCAGGACTTGGCGAACCTGCCACACGCGTTCGTTGCCGTCGATACCGCGCGTGATCTGTAACAACTGCGGGGAACGTGCGTCTGGGCCAATCCCGATTGCGTTGTCTCCGTATTCCTCGAACATCGGATCAATCGCGTCCGCCCAGTTGTCGCCATTCCAGCCATCCTTCGGGGCAAGGGCATCGAAGGCGTCGTAGTCTTCGCGGGACAGCAACTCCACACGGTGGAACATGGCGTTGCGCAGCAGGATGTTGAACGTGCGCGGATTCTCACTGATCGCACGAATAGGCTCATCTTCAAGGAAGTCCGGCTCAACTTCTTGAACGGCCTCGTCGGGGTTGGCCAAACGCTCCCACTCATCGAGGAGAGAGGAGTCCACGGAGCGCACGAGTTCGCCGAGCCATTCGGTGATCGCCTCAACCTCATCCGTGCGATGTTCCACGGGAACCGTTTGGGTCATGGTGCGGTAGGTGTCCGCGAGGTACTTGAGCACCACACCCTCCGAGCGTTCGAGCTGGTAGCGCGAGATGAAGTCGGTGAAGGTCTGGGCCTTTTCAAGGAAGTCACGTACGACCGACTTGGGCGATAGTTCCATGCCTGACACCCACGGGTTGGTGTGCTTGTAGGTGTGGAATGCCGATTGGAGTAGTTCCTCAAGCGGCTTTGGCCACGAGATGTCTTCGAGTAACTCCATGCGCTGGTCGTATTCGATGCCCTCGGCCTTCATCTCCGCGATTGCCGTTGATTTGGCGGCACGCTCCTGGCCGTAGAGGACCTGACGGGGGTCCTCCATGGTTGATTCGATCACGGACAACACATCTAGTCCGTGGGTGGGGGAGTTCACGTCGAGCAAGTCCATTGCCGCGACTGCGAACGGGGAGAGCGGCTGGTTGAGCGCAAAGTTGTCGGGTACATCCACGGCCAACTGGATCTTGTAACGCGAGTGCCCACCCACGACTCCAGTGGGGATCTTGACCTTCTCCACGATCCCGGCCTGTCGCAGCGACCGGTAGATCCTAAAGGTTTGGCGGATGTGTTCGCGTTTGCGGGACTCTTGATCGTGGTTGGTGAGCAGCAGATGACGCATCGAGTTCACTGGGTCAACCGGACGCCCATCCTCATCGGTGCGGGCCAACACGTTCAAGATCATGGCGTGTGAGACGGAGAACTGCGAGGTGAGTGGTTCCGGCGGAGCCGCCACGAGCCTCTCAAAGGTGGAATCAGTCCAGTTCACATGACCGGTCGGAGCCTTCTTACGAACGATCTTCTTGAGTTTCTTTGGATCGTCCCCGGCCTTCTCCAGCAGTTTCTTGTTTTCGATCACGTGGTCCGGGGCCATGACCAGTACCTCGCCAACGGTGTCGTAGCCCGCGCGTCCGGCGCGGCCAGCGATCTGGTGGAACTCGCGGGCGGTGAGGTGGCGCATGCGTTCGCCGTCGAACTTGACCAGCGACGTCAGCAAAACGGTGCGGATTGGCACATTGATCCCGACTCCTAGCGTGTCAGTGCCACACACGACCTTGAGCAGTCCTTTCTGGGTCAAGCGCTCTACCACGCGACGGTACTTCGGGAGCATCCCGGCGTGGTGCACGCCGATTCCAGCGCGCAGGTATTTCGAGAGCAACTTGCCGAATCCGGAACCGAATCGGAAGTTACCGAGTTCCGCCGCGATGGCTTCCTTGTCCTGTTTGGACGCGATTTTCATCGACAGCAGCGATTGGGCTCGGTCGACTGCGTCCTTCTGCGTGAAGTGCACGACGTACACGGGTGCACGGTGGGTTGAGACCAATTCTTCGATCAGTTCGCCCAGTGGTTCGACAACGTAGGTGTGGTGCAGTGGAACCGGACGCTCCACGCCCGAGACCTCAGCGACCTCGCGGCCTGTGCGTTCGAACAGATCCTTGCGGAAGAACTCGGTGTCTCCCAAGGTTGCGGAGAGAAGCAGGAACTGCACGTTTGGTAGTTCAAGGAGCGGAACCTGCCACGCCCAGCCGCGCTGCGGATCAGCGTAGAAGTGGAACTCATCCATGACCACCTGGTCCACACCCGGATCGAAGGCTTCGGGTCCACCGCGACGCAGCGCCTGATTAGCGAGGATTTCCGCAGTACAGCAGATGATCGGTGCATCGGGGTTCACAGCGGAATCGCCCGTGGTCATACCGACATTCTGGGAACCGAACACCGAGACCAGGTCGAAGAACTTTTCCGACACAAGCGCTTTGAGCGGAGCCGTGTAGAACGTGCGCTGACCGCGTGCAAGAGCAATGAAATGCGCGGCCATGGCGACGAGCGACTTACCAGAACCAGTGGGCGTTGCCAGGATGACGTGTTTGTCGTCCAGCAACTCCAGGATCGCCTCCTCCTGAGCCGGATACAGCGACAGCCCGCGCGACTGAGCGAACTGCACGAATGCGTCGAGAATCTGGTCTGGGTCCGACGGGTCAGAAATCGCGGACAGGGCGGCGGCGAGCGGTGAAGTAGACATTGCCTCCATTGTTTCAGGTGCCACCGACAAACCCCAAAGCCATGACGCTAATTGCCGACGAGTCAGCCGCGTCGAGTCCAACACTACCGACCCAGCCCGGCTGGGTCGGGAGGCGAGGTGGGAAGGTGGCCGGATCGTCGTCAATCAGCCACGCCTTTGAGAGCGCACTTATCCGCACTCGCACATATTGCGAGTGCAACTCTCAAAGGGGAGGTTGACCTGCGAGCGCGCTATAAGCCAATGAGAGCGCGCGGGGAAACCTAGCGCAGTGAAACCGAAAAAGCGGGACGAACCGGACTGCGACACTAAAAAGACACCAAGCTGCGCGTAAAAGTGAACTCAAGTTCATAAACCGTTCGTACGCGAGCCACACATCGTAAATCTTCGCGATCCACCGTGTAACTGCACTTAAGACTTCCCGCCGAAACGCGGCGGGCAACGAACGGAAAACTCATGCGCTTGAACAAGCTCGCACGCGGCATCACTGTTGCGGCAGTCCTCGGCCTCGCACTGACGGCCTGCTCTGACTCGCCGCAGGCAAACGAAGCGGACAACACCAAGGCTGCCACCGCCACCTCGGCAGCCGACTTCGGCGGACTCGACGCACTGATCGAGGCAGCGAAGGCTGAAGGCCAGATTAACGTCATCGCGCTCCCGGACGACTGGGCCAACTATGGCGCAATCAAGAAGGGCTTCGAGGACAAGTACGGTATCAAGGTCAACTCGATCCTGCCGGATGCCTCCTCGAAGGAAGAGATCCAGGCTGCAGAGGCCAACAAGGGAACCGACCAGGCACCTGACGTGTTTGACCTTGGCACTGCTGTAACTCTGGAGTCAACCGCTTACTTCGCACCATACAAGGTTGAAGGCTGGGACAAGATCCCTGCCGGGAACAAGGAAGAGACCGGCCTGTGGGTCAACGACTACACCGGTGTCATGGCTGTTGGTTACAACGCCACCAAGTACGGCGAAATCACCTCGCTGGACCAGTTGACGGACTCCAAGTTTGCTGGTGCTGTTGCAGTCAACGGTAAGCCAGCCGAAGCAGGCGCAGCATTCAACGGCTTCCTCATGGCTAACCGTGTTGCTGGCGGAACCTTCTCGGATCTGCAGCCTGGGCTCGACTATTTCAAGGCGCTCGCGGACGCTGGCACCTTGAACCTCAAGGATGTTACCGCGGGAACCATCGATGCTGGTGAGCACGGCGTAGTCTTCGACTGGTCCTACAACCAGCTCTCCACCCAGAAGCGTCTCGCTGAAAAGGGCGTGGACTGGCAGGTCTTCGTGCCAGAAGGCGGCGAGATCGTTTCCTACTACAACCAGGCGATCAACGTGGACGCACCAAACCCAGCTGCGGCGCGCCTGTGGCAGGAATACGTGTTCTCCCCAGAGGTCCAGAACCAGTGGCTAGCGGGCGGTGCCCAGCCGGTCATGTTCGACGCACTCGAGGCAGACGGCACGCTGGACCCTGAAGCAGCGAAGGCTCTTCCTGAGGTTCCGGGTGAACCAGCAACCCCAACCCAGGAGGAAGCTGCAAAGGCTAATGAGTTCCTCGCGGCCGAGTGGGACAACGCGGTTTCCTGATGACTGCAACGATTACACCAGCGGGGCGGGCAGATTCTGTCCGCCCCGCGGGCGTTACCGAACCGACCCCTATACCACCGGCTTCGGGCCGTACGGTTGGCGCGGGGTTGAAAAGCCTGATCCGTAACGCCCCGCTACTCCCATTCGTCGCATACACGGGCGTTTTCCTGCTGCTCCCGACCGCACTGGTCATCATCGGTGCATTCACGGCTCGCGATGGTGGATTCACGCTCGAGGGCATTGTGCAGGCGCTCAATGCCCGTACGGCCAAGATCTTCTGGACCACGACGTGGCTTGCGCTCGTGACCGCGATCATTGGTGCCGCTGTCGGCGCGGTGATCGCTTATGCGCTGTCCACGGCACCACAGGGGAGCGTCAGCCGTCGTATTATCACCGCGTTCAACTCGGTCCTGGCCCAGTTCGGTGGCGTGATGCTCGCGTTCGCGTTCATCGCCATGCTCGGCACGAACGGTATGGTCACCCGCCTCATGGAAGGGCTGCTCGGCGTGAGCGTCCCGTCGAACCTGCTGTCCTCCATGGCCGGTATCGTGCTGGTTTACATCTACTTCCAGATCCCGTTGATGGTGATCGTGTTCCTGCCCGCCGTGGACGGCCTACGTACCGAATGGCGCGAAACCACGATGAGCTTCGGCGGCACCACCGCCACGTTCTGGCGCAGTGTCGCCGGACCGATCTTGGCACCACGATTTCTCGGTTCGCTGTTGCTGCTGTTTGCGAACGCGTTTTCCGCTTTCGCAACCGCCGCAGCCCTCATCTCACAACAGACGATTATCGTGCCGATGGCCATTGAATCCGCGATACGTAATGAGAACAACACAAACATGAACGCATACGCGCAGGTTTTGGCGCTCGGCATGATCCTCGTGATCGCACTGATCATGACCGGTTACGCGGCACTGCAACGTAAGACAGCGAGGTGGGAGCAGTGATCGCAGCAGTTGACACCCCGGCCCCGGCTCGCGTGGGTGCCCGTAAGGCGGCGTTACGCCGCCAGACCGCTTTTCGACGAGTCGTCTACGTAGTCTCTCTGTTCCTGATGGCAATTCCACTGGTTTCGCTCGTGGAATACTCCTTCCGTTTTCCACTGACCGGCGCTGTGAACGCCGATGCATGGAAGAAGATCTTCGTGGGCCGGACCAGCGAGTACACGACCCTTGAGAACCTGTGGGTTGGCCTCACCAACTCGCTGATCATGTGCGCCATCACCGTGGTCATCATGGTCGCGCTGTTGCTCCCCACCATGGTGTGGGTGCGCCTGAGCGGAAAACAGTTCTCGCGTTTTGTCGAGTTTGTGTGCCTGCTGCCGCTGACCATTCCAGCCGTGGTGCTCGTGGTGGGACTCACCCCGGTGTATCGATTCATCTCGACCCAGATGTTGGACTCACGCGCGATCTGGCTGTCGTTCGCCTACGTGATCCTGGTCCTTCCGTTCTCCTACCGTTCACTCGATGCAGGACTGCGGGCGATGGATCTCAAAACCCTCGTGGAAGCAGCTCGGTCCTTTGGGGCCTCCTGGTTCACCGTGATGCTCCGCGTCATCGTCCCCAACATCCGCGCTGCGCTGGTGTCTGCGTCGTTCCTCTCCTGTGCGGTAGTGCTGGGCGAGTTCACTCTGGCGCGACTGCTCGCCAAGGACAACCTGCAAACCGCGCTGTTCGTCATCAACCTCTCCGACAGCCAAGTGGCCGCTGCAATGTCCTTCCTAGCGCTCGCGGTGACCACGGTACTTCTTGTTGTCATGGATCTGCTTGTGAACCGCGTCCCCTCAACGCCCAAAACCCCAGCGAAAGTAATCTCACAATGACTGCACTCAACGTCCCTGCGCCGACAGCCGCCGACACTTCCGTAGCAGGTCGGCCCACCTCTGTGCGGAGTCATACGGTTAACATCAACGCCTCTCGCGTGGAACTGCAGTCGATCACGCGTAACTTCGGTTCCGTGACCGCCCTGTCCAACTTCTCCCTGACAATCGAACCGGGAGAGATGGTTGCGCTACTCGGACCATCGGGATGCGGAAAGACCACGGCCCTACGCGCGCTCGCCGGGCTTGAGGACATTGATGCCGGAACCATCGTCATCGATGATGCAGACGTGTCCGACCTGCCCGCACACAAGCGGGACATGGCGATGGTGTTTCAGGCCTACTCACTCATGCCCCACATGACGGTCCGCCAAAACCTCGAGTTTGTACTCAAGATCCGCAAAATTGCGCCACGCGAGCGTACCGGGATCACAACCCGCTACCTCGACATGGTGGGACTTACCGGACACGCCGAGCACTTCCCACACCAACTCTCAGGTGGTCAACGCCAACGTGTCGCGATTGCCCGAGCGCTCGCGGTCGATCCGAAGGTGCTGCTTCTCGACGAACCGCTCTCAGCGCTCGACGCCAAGGTACGCGTGCAGTTGCGTGAAGAGATCCGTGCACTCCAACTCGACAGCGGCATCACTGCCCTGTTCGTGACCCATGATCAAGAGGAAGCCCTCGCGATGGCAGACCGGGTGGCGGTCATGTATCAGGGCAAGATCGCCCAGATCGGTGCGCCACAGGAAATCTACGAGCGCCCAGAGTCGGAGTTCGTGGCCCGGTTCATCGGTCAGGTCAACGACATCCCATGCACCGTTGAGGCGGGCCAGGCAGTCACGGCTTACGGTCGGGTTCCCGTGCTTGAGTGGTCCGCTACTGATGCGCAAACCGTTCTGGTTCGTCCTGAAAACATCGCTATCGAAGCCACTGATGCGCCGGTCGGGCACAGCAACACGGCCGTCATTGAGCAGTTCCACTACCTCGGATCGGTCGCCTCAGTCGCGGTTCGCAGCGCAGACGGACTCCTCCTGCACGCTCAGGTCCCTGCCCGTGAAGGTGCCGAACTCGTTTTGGGTGCAACTGTTTCCGTGCACCTGCGCAGGCAGGCGGCTCTCGCGGTGTAGCTCGCGTTAGTCGAGGAGTCCCAACTTTCCGAAAGCCCGGGCTAGGCCGTCATGTTCGATGGATGAGGTTATCCAATCGGCGGCGGCCTGAGCCTGGGCCGTGCCATTTCCCATGGCAACACCGGTTCCCGCAACGGCGAGCATCTCAATGTCGTTCGCAGAGTCACCGATTGCGATGGTCTCTTCCACAGGCACCCCGGGGTGTTCCGCGATCCTGGTTAGGCCCACCGACTTGTTCATGCCGAGTGCAGTGAGTTCGCCGGTCTGACCCTGCTCCTGCGGCAGCGAACCGGGAATGATCGAGAACCGTGCACCGAATCGTTTTTGTACGTCAGAAAGACGGATAGGGGAGTCGGAGGGGATGAAAAACGTCACCTTGGCCGCCGTCTGTGGCACCCCGGGACGCACATACGGATCAATCTGGGTGAGAAAAGCGCTCCAGTTCCCAGCAATCGACCGGCCCGCGTCGCCGGATGTGCGGAACCGATCTAAAAAGTTGCGGGTCGGATGCAACTCTAGGCCCGTCTGCCACAGGCAATCCACTCCGTTGGCCTCAAACCACGCGGATAGTTCCGCAACGTCTTGGCCCGAGATCTGATCGTTGAACAGAACCCGACCGTCCACCTCGCCGTACGCGCCATTGCAGCCAACCAGTCCACTCATTCCCAGATCCCACAGGAACGGATAGATCTCCGGTTGAGTGCGGCCCGTACACAACACCAGTCGGTGTCCCAGCGAAACCGCACGAGTGAGCGCGTTGCGCGCGGAGTCTGGTAACTCCTGATCGTGGGTGAGCAGTGTGCCATCTACATCAAGAAATACCAGTCGCTTCACAGCTCGATCTTCTCAGATCGAGCGCAAGCCTGCTGGAACATGCGGCGGGCTGGAACCAGCCGGATCGTCGCCGATCCCCGAACGAGAGTGCGTACTTAAGGCGCACACCGTAATGTTTACGCAGGTATATTCGCGTGAGCGCGAAACCCGAAACTCGATCGAACACTGTGCGCAGGGGACCCTGCGCACACCACGAGCGTAAGGCAATCAATGAACGCAGAACAGATCCTCCTCGCACAGGAAGCTGCCGTGCTGTCCACTATCAGCGACTTCCTGTAACTCCTACTGGCTGATCTATGTGCTCGTGGGAGCGGGCCTGTTCTTCACAATTGCAACCAAGGGCGTACAGATCCGTCACTTCGGGCGCATGTGGAAAGCAATCGTCGCGCGGGAAGAAGCGGCTGCTGGAATATCATCCTTCCAAGCCTTCGCAACCGGGATGGCCTCGCGTGTGGGTATCGGAAACATCGTCGGAGTGGCCATCGCCCTGACCCTAGGTGGGCCGGGAGCGATCTTCTGGATGTGGGTTGTCGCGTTCCTCGGCATGGCCACCGGATTCGTTGAAGCAACCCTCGCGCAGGTGTTCAAGGTGCGTAATGCCGACGGTTCCTATCGCGGTGGACCCGCCTACTACATCACGACCGGGCTGAAGCAGCGCTGGCTTGCCATCGTGTTCGCTGTGGTGCTGACGTTTACGTACGGGTTCGCGTTCAACATGGTCGCGGCCAACACGATCTCCGACACCCTCAACACGAACCACGGAGTGCCACCGTGGGTTACAGCGGTTGCGCTCATGGCGCTTGGTGCCCCGCTGCTGCTGCGCGGAATCAAACCAATCGCACGGTTCTCGGCGCGCTACATGCCGATCATCGCCGGACTCTACGTGCTTATTGCCATGGGGATCGTGCTGTTCAACGTCGGGCAACTCCCCGAAATCCTAGGGCTGATCTTCCGATCCGCGTTCGGCCTCGACGAAGCCGTCGTGGGCTTCGGCGCAGGAATCCTTGCTGCGATGCTCAACGGCACCAAGCGCGGCCTGTTCTCCAATGAAGCGGGTATGGGTTCCTCCCCAAATATGGCGGCAACCGCATCGGTCTCGCACCCGGTCAAACAAGGACTCATCCAGTCCGTGGGCGTGTTCATCGACACCGTGGTGGTCTGCTCTGCAACGGCTTTCATGATTCTCGCGTCCGGCGCATACGATCTGTCCAACATCGGCGACTCAAGCGTCGGTGCGGCACTGACGAATGCCGCTATCGTCACCTCGCTGGGAGACTGGGCAAGCTGGTTGACCTCGTTCATCGTGTTCGCATTCGCCTTCACCACCATCTTCGGCAACTACTCCTACGCCGAGGTCAATCTCAACTACCTGGGCGTGCATGGCCACGGTATCCTCGTGTTCCGCCTGCTCGTGATCATGGGCATCGGGTTGGGCTCGATCCTCGCACTTGCGACCGTGTGGGACATCGCAGACGTGGTCATGGCGCTCATGGCTACCGTCAACCTCGTCTCGATCACGCTCCTGTTCGGCTGGTTCCGAGGCGCCCTCAAGGACTACGAGGGTCGTGTGGGAACCGACCGCATCAACGAGCGGTTTGTCGGCCAGGGCAATCCACTCCTACCGGGTGACGTGCCTGGCGACGTCTGGGCCGAAGGAGCCAAGGACCATCAGGCTGAGCCTGTGGTGAAGTAGCAGGGGGTTGGTGGACGGTTTTTGCCCTCATCTTCGGTTTTTCTGGAGAAGGGGGGCGAAAAGCCGTCCACTGGCATGTTCGGCTCTAGTTAGGTAGTACCCCGTCCGCGCGGGCTTGGTCTACCAGCGCTTTGGCGTCGGCGAGTTTCCCGAGCGCAAGCCATTGAATAGCCCCCGCTTGGAAACAGAACAGCGCGGTGAGTATCGCGAGCACCCGCGCGTAGGTCGCAAATTCAGGTTCAGCGACCACCAGCGGCCACAGGGCAAGAAGCACGCATCCGATACCCAGGAGCGGCAGCGCGAAAGCAGCAATGAACTGCGTTGATACCTTACTGCGCACGCGCTGAACCGCGGCTTTGAACCTGCCGTCCCCGGTCTGCGGAAGGTAGGTAAGAGTCGCGTACATGGCCGCAATCATTCGTAGTCTGGGTAATCTACGTTCCGGTAGCGCGGTTACTACGGTCAGCGGGACAGCTCCGAGTGTGCTTAGCGACGAGCCGTCGGGTTGCTCCTCAAACTCGCGTAGTGCTTGGATCACCCCGGGCGGCAGTCCGACGGCCTGCGCGACGGACGCGAAGAACTCGCCGACGGGAGTCTGGGCCAGTTCCTCTGCCTGTGCTTGGAGTGCTTCGAATGCTTGGTGCGACTTCGCTCGGTCTTGGGTGCGCTCGTTGTTTCGGGTGAGACGTTTAGGTTTGGCCGGTGGGTTATCATCGATCAGCACCAAAGGGTTGGTTGAGATCAGCTCGATGACCCGTGCAACGTCTGAGTCCTCCGCGACAGAGAGAACCTGTTCGTAGCGGTGCAGAGTGCTGATGCCTATCGCAAAAGGTTTGTTCGCGGACGTGTGTAGCCCGACGAACCGTCGTGATCCTTGCTTAGAGAATACGAAGGCAGGTAGTGGTTCGTGATGGAACCCAAAATCTTGTGGGATGGCTGTGAATCCTGGCGCGGGGATCACAAGTTGGTGGTCCTCTACGATGCCGTAGTGCCCCTCACCCTCCATGAACAGTAGTGACTGGTATGCGGAGTAGGGGACTTCACCTCGAAAGACTGTCAGAGCGCGGTCATGGTCTGTAGGTTCCTCCTCGGGATCAACGGCAACAGGTTCCGTCGCGCCGGGATGAAACCGGACCTCATCATCGATGGTGATCGGCGCACCCAGAGAATGGCATAGGCCGAGTACGAACTCCTCAGCTGACTGCCCACGAGCGATCTTCTGATCGTGCGAAGCGATCGCAATCGCGGATTGATCCGTGCTCTCAGCGGTGTGGATGAGTACGTTGACCACGACGCTTGAGCACGTGCCAAACAGCGTTCCGCTCGTGAGCGTGGCGAGAACACTACGTGCGGCGAGGTAAGCGGAGACCTCTGCAACACTGACGTGTGAACCATCTTCGCGAGGCTCGATACACAGACCCATGACGGTCAAACCATAGTGTTCCAAGTCTGCGTAAATATCGGGGATTACAGGCATGAATGCATCCTAGCGGGGTGATCGGGCGGAATATGGAGTGTGCCCATAGCGGCTCGCATCCCCATCGATTAGGGCAGATATCGCTAGTGTTCAGTGCGAACACACGCGAGTGACTTCACTGAAATTACAGGTACAACCGATTACGACGTGTAACTATGGCTGGCTGTGCGACACGATAACCGTGTTGGACATATGAAGTCTAGACTGCTCTATCTACTAGGAGCCTCATGAATGATCTCGCCAAAGTGGCTGCCCATACCGCGCTCGTTGCGACCGTCCTGTGCGGGTGCTCGACTTATCAGTCAAACGGGTTGGGGAAGGCCGACCCGTTTTCGGAACTTGCGTCATTCACGGCTGGAGCAGCCGGCAACTGGTCGATGGAGCCCCCTAGTGTGACTGGAGTTCTACCGAACACGACATACACCCTGTACGGCGTGGGTGACAGGGTAATTGTGTCGGCACCGCTGTCCGATCTAGTGGTCACCGGACGTTTCACGTCCAGCAAGGTGTACTCGTCAACAATCTGGAATGAAGACGACTCGTCCACACAAGTCGGGGCAAGTGACCCAGCGGATACTCGTGTCCTGCATCTAGACTTCACTACCGACGAGATAGTCGCTGTAGGCGAGGACGTAGCCAGCCCGGACGAGATCATCGTGTCACTGACAATCATTGGTGATCAAGACGCGGACGCGGTCGGGCAAGGGTTGATTGATAGCGGTAATGTCGTTCTTTTCCTCGAAGAGCCATATGACCTCTCCAAGGATGACGGGTGGACTGTCTCTTTGGCGGGGGCTATGATCGGCCAATTGTCACCGAACGGCGAGATAACTTTCCCGGTCCTGTCCAATCTTGAGAAGTCGTCGGTATCCGGTTCGTTTGAACTTGTTGAAGACAGCACGACTTTGTCGATTTTGAAGAAAGCCGCAGCCCAACCCGACGTTGAGGTTACTCTTTAGCGGCGGAACCAGCCACGCTTACGAGGCGAACTATCCCCGTCATGTTCGCGCAGACCTGTGGACGGCAACTCAAACCCCGAATCAGTGCACTGTGAGACCTCAGACGGAACACCGAGTAGTTCAGACACCTCACCGAAGAACGAGTGGGTGTTTGCTGGGTCAGTGAGCCGCTCATAGACGGGGAGCAACGCGTGCGGGAATGCTGGGTGATCGAACTGGACCGCGCCCGCAACGAGGCCGGGCTGTTCAATGAGGCTGAGCAGATGGGCGGCGGCGCTCCCCTTCGCTGCCTCGAACGCGGAGATGAAACGGGGCAGGTTAGCCACGGTCATCCGCAACTGCTTCCTGCCCTTTCCCACAAGCAGATGAACGTACTTGGCCTCACCCGCCTGCGCGAACAACACAATTGGACTGCGTGCCTCATCCGTGGGAACAACCGGAAGTTCCACGACCCCATGAGGAAGTTCCACGAGCCTGCCACCAGCAACCTCTGCTGAACGAACCGTGGCCCCCGCATCGCGTGCAATAGCCGCCGCAGTGAAGTCACCTGAACCTTGCACGAAGACAACGCCTTGAGAATCGAGCAGGTGCGGCGACACGCGCCACTCGTTGGGGAACCCGGGTGGTTGTTCGATTGACTGTCGGCGTGGGTCCAGTTCGATGAACTCGGGCTCACCACCGCTCCGGTCGGACTCCGCATGACCGGAGCCTTCCTGAGGGGCATGCACCTGGGGCACAGCAGCCTGTGCTGGGGAGTAACGCACGTATTCGTCCGCAACAACCGATGTGCCCAGAGCGTTGGCCAACCACTCGCACACCTCGCCGGTGAACTGGCCAGGCAGCAACTCGCCACGTGGGGTTACCTCAAGGACAACGGGGGTATCGGAGACCATTGTCACGGCGACCTTCGCGATAACCGGAGTTGCCAGCCCAAAGCGGGAGCCCTCAACCGCAACCCCTGCGATCCGGCGTTCACGGAACAACGCGAGTACCTCGTCCACGCTTGGGTGTGAACCGTCATCCCGGGACTGCACCTCAAGGTACATGGTCTCGAATTCGGGCAGTTCAGAAAGTTCGGACAACTCAGCCATGGGCACAAGCCTACCGGCCAGCCATCAGGTGTTCGCACACCTCAATCAGCCGTGCCCGCAGTGGCTCTGACCGCTGAGCGAACTGAGCTTGAGCCTCCTGGTAGGTGGCTTTTCCGTCGTCGGTTTCGATCCGCACGGGCGGCAAACCAAACTTCGACACGTCATAGGGTGAAGCCTGCATGTCCAGGTAGCGGATGTCCCGAGCCAACTCGAAGCAGTCCAGCAACAAGTCGCCGCGAACAGCAGGACTGAGTTTCCACGCCCACTTGTACAGGTCCATGTTTGCGTGCAGGCAGCCAGGTTGCTCGATCATAGGTTGCAGTTCACGAGTTGGTTGCAGTCGGTTAAGAGGCGCAGCCTCGGGTGTGAAGAAGCGGAACGCGTCAAAGTGGGTGCACCGAATCTTGTGGTCCTCGACAACCTGATCGGTTCCAGCGCCGCCAAGCCGTAGCGGAAGTGCATGGCGGGTCTCGTCTTGCCGATACACCATCGCCCACTCATGCAGCCCGAAGCAGCCTAGGTTCGTTGGCCGTGAGGCGGTTCCGGACAAGACCGAATGGATGTACCTCACCGTGCTCCCACGGTCAGCCATAAATGAGTCAACGTCGAGTGTCACCCCACCATCACGCACGGTGAACCAGCGTGCTGATGCCCGCTGGGACAGTTCGGCGCTGATGTCGCTGTCCGACTCGTCGCCAAGCAGAATCGTTCCCGCACCGGCCGCCCAGGTACGCAACCGGCTTGGGCGGATTGGATAGTAGGAGAACAGGAAGTCCTCGATCTCGTGCTTGCGTCCCGCGTCGTGTGCCTCGCGCCACCGTGCCGTCAACTCGTCAGCGCGGGCAGCGTGAGCGCGCGCGATTGCGCGCCATTCGCGTGGCTCGAGTGTCATTTGCGGGGCGAGGACGGTCACCTCACTAGCGTAGGTTGCGGCGCAGGCGCAGCCCAAGGTGGGGCGCTGTGATTTACGACGAGACGGGCAGTCCCGCCTGCGGACTACGCAGGTGGGACTGCCTGTTGGGTTGGTGACGCTTGAGGTCTAGAACAGTGCGATCTTGTTTGGGGCAGGGAAGATCTCATCAATGATCGCGAGGTCTTCCTGTGAGAGCGGCACGATCGCCTGCGAGTTCTGCTCAATCTGCTCAACCTTGGTTGCCCCAGCAATGACGGACGCAACTGTCGGCTGTGCTGCGAGCCACGAGAACGCTACCTGGACGACGCTAAGATCGCGTTCGCGGGCAAACTCGGCGAGTCGTCCAAGAGCCTCCCACGGTGCGGTTTCGAGCATGCCCGGTTTGATGCGCGTGAGACGGCCATCTTCTGGCGCGTGCCCACTCGTGTACTTTCCTGTGAGCAGACCGTTCGCAAGCGGGAAGTAGGGGAGTACACCGAGGCCAAACTCGCGGGCAGCAGGGGTAACCTCAAGTTCTGCGCGGCGGTCGATCAGGTTGTAGTGGTTCTGGGTGGACACGAACCGGTGCGTGCCCAGTTCCCGAGCCACGTATTCCGCCTGGGCGATCTGCCAGCCCGCACGATTTGAGTGGCCGATGTAGCGGACCTTCCCGGCGGTGATCAGATCGTCCAGCGCGCGCAGTGTCTCGTCGATCGGGGTCAGGGGGTCCGGCGTGTGGAACTGATACAGGTCGATGTAGTCCGTGTCGAGTCGGCGCAAAGAGGCCTCCACCGACTGCATGATGTACTTGCGCGATCCCCGGGCCTTGAGGTCCAGCCCATTCCTGCCTGCCGCGTCCATGCCGAACTTCGTGGCCACGATGACCTGATCGCGTCGGGAGCCGAGCGCCTTGCCAAGGAACTCCTCAGAAACGCCTGGCTCACTGCCGTACACGTCGGCGACGTCAAAGAACGTGACCCCGGCATCGATCGCGGCGTTGACCACGGTTGACGAAACCTCAAGGTCCTCGGTTGCGGTCTGTGGACGGCCGAGGTTGTTACAGCCCAAACCGATTGCGGAGACAGTCAGACCGGATTTTCCAAGGCGGCGCTGCTCGGGAACATCAGATGGGGCGTGGGCGAACAAAGGGTGGCTCAGATAAGTGCTCATGGAGTAACTCTACTGCGACGACGCTGCTCACAATGTGAACAAGTGCATAGTTCTGGCCTCACGATGTGATCGGGTGTGATGCTTCACATCAACCGGTGAAACATTGCCTCACTAGGCGAGATGTTCTCAAGATTTTGGATGAAAGTTATCGTTTTGTGACCGAATGGTGAGAAGGGAGGTTCATATTTTGGCGAAGGCTTCTAACGTCGAACTATGACTGAACTTGACACCCACCACATGTCACATGCGGACCAGACGCACAACGACGTGCATAGCGCCCCGAGCGCAGACCATAGCGAGCAAGAGCGCGAGTCCGAGTCCTACACACATGGACACCACGATTCAGTCCTGCGTTCGCACCGCTGGCGTAACGTGGCGAACTCTGCCGCCTACCTTGCCCCACTGCTGCGCGAAAACCTCAGCATCCTGGACGTGGGTTGCGGCCCAGGCACCCTTACCGCAGACCTTGCACAGCAGGTGGCTCCCGGAAAGGTCATTGGCGTTGATGCAGCTGAGATAGTTCTTAAGGATGCACGCGCTCATGCCGCCGAACTGGGCGTGACCAACGTGGAGTTCCAGCAGGCCAACGCCTATGAATTGCCCTTCGAGGACGGCGCATTCGATATCGTGCACGCCCACCAGGTGCTACAACACCTGTCCGACCCTGTTGCCGCAATCCGCGAGATGCTTCGCGTGGTCAAGCCGGGCGGCATCATCGCCGTACGCGAATCCGACTACGCCGCCATGTCCTGGTTCCCCGCAAGCCCTGGCCTCGACGAGTGGAACACCCTCTATCACGAGGTCACCAATGCTTACGGCTACCAGGCGGATGCCGGTCGGTACCTTTTGAACTGGTTTATCGCCGCCGGAGCGAACATTGATCAACTCTCTCCATCCGCATCCTCGTGGTGCTATGCAACGCCTGAGACCCGCCAGTGGTGGGGTGGTCTATGGGCTGAACGGTGCGTTGAGTCAAACTTCGCAGTTCAGGCCAAGGAGGCAGGCCTTGCTGACGATGTCGCACTCGAGGAGCTCGCACATGAATGGCGCAACTGGGCTGAGCAAACCGATGGCTGGTTCACGGTTCCACACGGCGAAATCATCGTGCGGGTCTGAGACCACTCAGGTGCCTATAGCAACTTCACAACGATTCCCTCCTACCAGCGCACGTCGTGCTGGCAGGAGGGAATCGTCGTCAATGGGAGCTAGATGGTTTTGCCGGCGTGCTCGAGCGTGGCCGAGTTTAGAGTGTCAGTGGGACCAACTAGACTTGTGTGCGTGCGTATTGCGAGATTTACAACCGGTGACGACCCCCGGTACGGATTCATTCAGTCAGAGAACGGCAAGGAATACATTGCGGTTCTGAGCGGTGACCCGCTTTACACCCCGATCGCGCCAACCGGTGAGCGCATCGAACTGGGCGACGGCGTGCGCCTGCTCGCTCCCGTCATCCCACGCTCCAAGGTGGTCGGTGTGGGACGTAACTTCGCTGACCACGCCAAAGAAATGGGCAACGAGATCCCGTCCAGCCCGCTGCTCTTCTTCAAACCGAATACCGCGGTGATCGGCCCAGACGATCCCATCGTGTTGCCTGAGTTCTCCCAAGAGGTCAGCTATGAGGCAGAGCTAGCGATTGTGATCGGTCGCCTCACAAAGGATGTTTCGCCGGAGCAGGCCCGCTCGCATATTCTCGGCTACACGGTGGCCAACGATGTTACGGCACGTGACGCTCAGCGCAATGACGGCCAGTGGGCGCGCGCGAAGGGATTCGACTCGTCCTGCCCAATTGGCCCGTGGATCGACACCGACCTCAAGACCGAGGACGTGCAGATCCGCTCCCGCGTAAACGGTGAACTCAAGCAGGACGGTACCACGCAGGACATGATTTTCGACCCTGCGTTCTTGGTCTCCTACATCTCCGAGGCCTTCACGCTGCTTCCCGGCGACGTCATCCTGACCGGTACCCCGGCAGGCGTGGGCACGATCCAACACGGCGACCGCGTTGAATGCGAGATCGAAGGCCTCGGGGTGCTGTCCAACCCGGTCGTTCGCCGCAGTTGGGACGACTAGTAGCGCGCTGATACGCAAGATTTCCGACGAACTGGCCGGTTCGTCGTAAATCCAACTCCCCAGCCGTACCCGGCACAGGTGTGTGGGCCGCAGGCGGCCCACAGTAAACTAAACAGCGTGCGCGACAGCGTGCACGCGTACACAAATCCGTAAACCAAAAGGTGTGTTTTGTCCGAGTCAACCGTTTCCCCGGCAACAGGCAGCGACGTTCGCGTTCGGTTCTGCCCTTCACCAACCGGCACCCCACATGTGGGACTGATCCGTACCGCGCTGTTCAACTGGGCGTATGCCCGGCATACGGGCGGAAAGCTGATTTTCCGCATCGAGGACACCGATGCGGAACGTGACTCCGAGGAAAGCTACCAGCAAATCATTGAGGCGCTGAACTGGCTTGGCCTCGACTGGGATGAGGGTATCAACGTGGGTGGGCCGCACGGTCCATACCGCCAGTCGCAGCGCGCGGACCTCTACCAGGACGTTATTGCCAAGCTCGTTGAGGGCGGCTACGTGTACGAGTCGTTCTCCACCCCGGAAGAGATCGAAGCGCGGAACGTCGCCGCCGGTCGTCCGAAGGCGATGGGCTACGACGGATACGACCGTCACCTGACCGACGAGCAGAAGGCCGCATTCCGCGCAGAGGGTCGTGAACCGGTTCTGCGTATGCGCATGCCAGACGAGGACGTGTCGTTCTTCGACGTCGTGCGTGGCGAGGACGTGACCTTCAAGGTCGGAACCGTGCCAGACTACGTGGTTGTGCGTGCCAACGGTCAGCCGCTGTACACGCTCGTGAACCCTGTGGACGATGCGCTCATGGAGATCACCCATGTGCTACGCGGCGAGGATCTACTGTCCTCGACACCACGCCAAGTCGTGCTCTACCGTGCGCTCCTTGAACTGGGCGTTGCAAAGGTCATGCCGCAGTTCGGTCACCTCCCATACGTGATGGGTGAGGGCAACAAGAAGCTGTCCAAGCGCGACCCCGAGTCGAACCTGTTCCACCACCGCGACCGCGGATTCATCCCAGAGGGACTCCTCAACTACCTTGCTCTGCTTGGCTGGTCCATCGCGCCAGACAACGACATCTTCTCCATGGACGAGATGGTTGCCGCGTTCGATGTCAAGGACGTGCTGTCCAACCCTGCGCGTTTCGACCTGAAGAAGGCCGAATCGATCAACGCGACTCACATGCGTCTGCTTGAGGCAGAGGACTTCCGTGCCCGTCTGGTTCCGTACCTGCACGAGGCGGGACTTGTGTCGGCGGACTCGTACGACTCGTTGACCGAACGTGAGCAGAGTATCCTCACTGAGGCCGGTCCTCTCGTACAGGAGCGCATGACGCTACTCGGTGAGGCGAAGGGCATGCTGGGCTTCCTGTTCACCGCTGATGAGGACATCACGTATGACGAAGAGTCGCTCAAGCAGGTGGACAAGATCGCTGAGCGCGTGGACATTCTCGACCGCTCAATCGACCTGCTCTCCGGCCTTGAATCCCTCTCGGACCCGCACGAGGTACAGCAGGCACTGCGCGGCGTGCTCGTTGATGATATGGGCGTCAAGCCACGCCTCGCGTTCACGCCACTGCGTGTGGCCGTGACCGGACGCCGGGTATCGCCGCCACTGTTCGAATCCATGGAGATTCTTGGCCTCGAATCCTCGCTCGTTCGCCTCAAACGTTTCCGCGAATTCCTGACCAGCGTTTCATGATCCTCAGCAACACCGTTGAAGGCGTCCTGTTCGATATCGACGACACACTCGTTGATACGCGGGGCGCCTTCGCGCATGCCATGAACGTTATCGCCGGAAAGTATCTACCGGGTGTGGGAGCCGCCGACCAGCCGAAAGTGCTCGAACTGTGGCGGGCCGACCCGAGCGGCTACTACCGTGCGTACACGCGCGGCGAGATGACCGCACGAGAACAGCGCATGGCTCGCGCTAATCAGTTGCATGAAACCTTCGGTGGGCGCAACCTGTCCGATGACGACTTCGAGGTCTGGGACGCCGAGTTCATGGCTGCGTTCCGGGCTGGCTGGAAGCCTTTCGACGAGTCCCGCGCCGTGATCGACACGCTGCGCTCACGCGGATATCGGGTGGGAGCTCTCACCAACGCAGGTTTAGCCCTCCAGACTGAGAAGATGCGCGTGTGTGGGCTGTCCGACGTGGACGTGTTGGTCACACTCGACACCTTTGGCGTGGGCAAGCCGGACCCACGCGTTTTCCAAGAGGCAACACGATTGCTGGGCACCGAACCGGGCCTCACCGCATACGTGGGCGACGAACCCGACATCGACGCGCTCGGTGCGCTGAATGCCGGACTCGGAGCCGGTATCTGGGTGGACCGCCCTGGTGCGCGGCGTGGAGGCGCACACGCCGAGGACCCCGCCGCGGTAGCCCGTGCTGGAATCTCAACGATCACCTCGCTTACTGAGCTCCTGTAATAGAACCCATTCAGCACCGTCTGCGTTGCGACTCCACCGTGTCTCTGGGAATTGGACAACTTAGGCAGGTGCGGGGGAGCGATGCCCGCGCACCTACTTCAAACAGATCGCAATAGTCACGCACCCAACCAACGGAATCATCCTTCACATTCCACGCAATCACGAGCACACCACCTGGACGTAGCACCCGAAGTATCTCAGCGCTAGCGGCGGCGGCATCGAACCAGTGCCACGCCTGGGCCACAAACGCGGCATCCACGCTCGAATCCGGCAGCGGGATCGAGGTGTCCTTGCCCTCCAGGATCGGGACGTGCGGGGAGGATGCGGCGAATTGTTCCCGCATACCCGGATCGGGCTCCACCGCAACGACATCGGTCACATATTCATGAAGCACGCGGGTGAGTTTGCCGGTGCCCGCCGCAAGGTCGAGGACCTTTGGATTGTTCGGGAGGTCGGTCAGCGCCCACCGCACAAACCCTGCGGGGTAGGAGGGCCGGGCCTCGTCGTAGAGTTTGGCCGCGGAGCCGAAGGACAGGGCACGTTCTGGCTGGGAAGACATGGGAGACCTTTTGGGTTGGCAAGCATTCACATCTAACGTAACGCAGACCACGTTGTTTTGATTTGGAAACTAAACCTGAACTCAGGTAATGTTTTCGTTGTTGGCAGCGAGGGGAAACCCTGCAAAGTCGGCAAAACATTGGAATCAAGCCGATTCTGATGGGCTATGGTGTAATTGGCAACACAACGGTTTCTGGTACCGTCATTCTAGGTTCGAGTC
>DALZEF010000036.1:0-13117 GCA_031979385.1 Timonella sp.
CGCCCCAGCAGATTTAATTGCGTTGACGGGTGCCAAGACCGCGCCCATCGGGCGCGACTAGCCCGCTACCACAGGCAAGGTGGGGCTGGAACTAGCCGAATCGTCGGCAGTCAGCCAACTCCGTTTGGCAGTGCACTTTTGGTAACTCTCTCAGCGCTGGTAACCGAATCTGCGCGGGTCGTTCGTGGAAACAATCTGCTTGCCCAGAGGCATGAGGGAGATCGGGACCATCTTGAACGATGCGATCCCCATCGGGATGCCGATGATGGTGATGCACAGGGCAATACCAGACATGATGTGACCGACAGCGAGCCAGATGCCGGCAAAGATCAGCCAAATGATGTTGCCGAGCGTCGAGAATGCGCCCGCGTTGGGGTTGTCCACGACCTCGCGGCCAAATGGCCACAGCACGTAATTGGCCATGCGAAATGAGGCGATTCCAAACGGAATTGTCACGATCAGGATGCAGCAGATGATTCCGGCAATCGCATACCCGACCGCCAGTCCAAATCCTGCGAAGACGAGCCAAATGATATTCAACAGCGTGCGCATGCCTTAACTCTAAGTCTTGGGTGAACGTACGGTCATTCGATTTAACGCACGCCACAAACGCCACTACGATTGACACAGGACTTAACCCGTATTCACGGCGCGGAACGCGCTGGACATTCATCGCTAGAGAAAAGAGTTCCCGTGGGACTGTTTAGCCGCAAACGCCGTGGTCCGGCACTTCCCGAAGGCGTCACCGAGGCCTGGTCCGAAAAAGACGCAGCCGTGGTCGTCAGCATTCCGTTCGATGCGCGCGGCATCCCCGGTGAGGTCGCAGACCGTCTCTCCGATGACGTCATCGCCACGATCAGCGCGATCCAGAACGGCGAGTTCGGGTACAGCATTCCAGAAGGTTTCACCGGAGCGCGAGTCCGCGTCGAGGTCAACACCGGTGCCACGCCGCTGACTGAAGTACCACTGCACACGATTGAGATCCTGCGGGAACGCCTGGGCCAGTCCATGGAACTTGAGGTCGTCACCGACCCAGAGGCTATTGCACGCGCCAAAGCCGAGGCGGAGGCGGCAGCCGCACAAAAAGCCGCGGCGCCTGGTATGCGAGACCTACCCCGGTATGACGAAAACGGCAAGAAACTCTCACTGTGGGAGTCCATGAAGCTCGCGGCCGAACAAGCAGCCGATGCTCAGACCGCAGCCGTGGCGGCAGCCGCACCGAAGATCGAACCACGCGCCGACCTCGAGCCAGCACAGTTCGTATGGTCCGACGAGGACAACGCGTTGCGCGCCGACATCGTGCTCCTGGGAGAGGAACACGCGGATTCACAAACCGCAGTAGACATCAACTACCTGGTCGAATCGACCCTCGCGACTCTCGGCACCGAGGAAGTCACCTCCCAGATCCCCTCAGGAAACACCGATTACGAGATCTGGTTGACCGTTGCCGTCAACGATGATGCCGTGGGCCCACTGACCCGTGGGAAACTGCGCGAAGGCGAGGAACAGTTCGAGGGCACTCGCGTGGACTTCGTGGTCATGTACGAAACCCGCGAGATGATCGAGGACATGCTTGCAGGACCGACCGAGTCCTAATCCTCGGTTATCTTTACCTACCAAAAGAATGAGGTTCCGAACCTGACAGGTTCGGAACCTCATTCTTTTGGGTTTTATGTTGCTTCAACCTTTATGTTGTTTCAGCAGGGTGATCTGGATCCGAGCCCTGCCCACCGCGCGGACCTCATGCAGCAGCCTCGCTTCGAGGTGAATCAGCCCACCCGCCTCAAGTAGGTTTTCCTGGCCGTTCACCACGAACACCACGGAACCCTCAATCACCTGCACGATGATCGGAAAGGGTGCCATGTGTTCCGTCAGCACCTGCCCCTCGTCAAGGGCGATGTGCACGACACGAGCGCTCGATGAATTGAATAACGTGTGCGGCACAATTCGCTGGCTCTGATAGGGCGCATCGCTCGCGATCTCTGCGAGACTGGACGCCGGCAGAACAGCGTCTCCCACTGCCTTCGAGCCCGTATGTGGCTTGTGTTCTGACACCATTCTCCCTCTCATCCCCTCTGTGGACGGGTTCACGGAACGCGCTTGAGCCATTCCTCCGTGCCGAACTTGGTTTCCACGAGTTCGCGCGCACGTTCACGTTCTGCCTCAGTCACTTCAGACTCGATCGTCTTGTACCGGGAACGGAAGTGCTCAAGGAAGCTCTCGATGATTGCCTCGCGGGTCATACCGGTCTGCGAGCGCAGCGGGTCAACACGCTTCTTCGCGGACTTGATGCCTTTGTCGGAGAGCTTTTCCCGGCCAATCCGCAGCACGTCAAGCATCTTGTCGGCATCAATGTCATACGACATCGTCACGTGGTGTAGGACCGTTCCACCAGCCAAGCGCTTCTGGGCAGCACCGGCGATCTTTCCCTGTGCGGAGGCAATGTCATTGAGTGGCTTGTACACCGCGTTGATTCCAACCTCAGCGAGTGCCTCAATAACCCAGGTGTCAAGGAACTTGTAGGACTCTTCAAAGGACATGCCGTCCACAAGCGAGCCGGGGACAATAAGTGAGTAGGTGATGGTGTTACCAGGCTCGACGAACATTGCGCCGCCACCGGTGATACGACGCACCACAGTCACGTCGTGGCGCTGGGCTGCCTCTTCGTCGACCTCGTTGCGGTAGGACTGGAACGACCCAATGATCACTGCGTTGGATGCCCATTCCCAGATACGCAACATCGGGCCACGTGTGCCTGCCTCCACAAACTCAGTCTGGGCCTGATCGAGGGCCACTTGCATCTTCGGATGCTCGGGGCGGTCGTGAATGACCTCAAAGGTGTGATCGGCCCATGTGGTTGCGAAACCGAGTGCTCGGCGGGTTACCGTCGCGATAGCGCGCGCATCGAACCCGAGCATTGTGATATCTGGGGTCAGAGCGTCCTCAACGGCCTTGCGGATCTCCGCGAAACTGGCATCTGCGCCAAGTCCCTCAACCGCTTGGTTGAGCGTGATGATCGCCTCGTCGGGTTCGAGGAAGAAATCGCCGCTCAGGGCAACATTTTTCAGTTCCCCATCGACCACGTCGAGGTCAATCGCTACGAGTTTTCCACCGGGTACTTTGTATTCAGCTCTCACCCTCTAAGCCTACGCCGTTCCACTGACATTATGCTGTGGTGCCGCTCACGAGCATGCTGATGATTCATGGTCGACCTGCATTAATGTTCGTGCCCATAGCATCGACCCCAGTAACCGTGAGGGGCACACCCACTTGGTGATTTTCCGGGATTAGGGTGATTCTTCTTAGTTGGTGATTCCGGAAAATCACCATGTTGATTAAGGCATCGCGGGGCGAACAGAGCGCGTGGCATGGATGGACATGCACGGAGCGCACAAAGAAGCGGCACCGACTCGTCGGAAATCTGGACGAGTCGGTGCCGTACAGGCGAGCGCGCAGGGCGCGCGAACCGAGAGTTACAGCGGGTTCACACCCGCGTGGATGAGACCGTAGATCGCGGAGTCAGTCAAAGCCTCCCACGATGCCTCAAGGAGGTTGGCGCCAACACCGACCGTGGACCAGGCAGTCTGTCCATCGGTTGCTTCGATGAGCACGCGGGTGATCGCATCAGTTCCGTGTTCCTGATCGAGGATACGGACCTTGAAGTCGATCAGGTCGAACTTCGCGGTCTCTGGGTAGGCCTTTTCAAGTGCCAGACGTAGTGCAGCGTCAAGGGCGTTGACCGGACCGTTTCCCTCCCCTGTCACAACGATTCGCTCCCCACCGATCAGGAGCTTGACCGTTGCCTCCGAAATAGCCTCCGTGCCACGGCGACCCTGACGTTCCACGATCGCCCGCCAGCTCTGCACCTGGAAGTAGTCGGGGCGTTCACCGGTGACCTCCTCGATGAGTACTAGTTCGAATGACGCGTCTGCGGCTTCAAAAGTGTAGCCATTCGCCTCGGAGTGCTTGATTCGGTTGGTGATAGAGGTGAGCAACTCGGGCTTATCGGATAGATCGAATCCGAGTTCCTTACCCTTGAGTTCGATGGATGCGCGACCCGCCATGTCAGACACGAGCATGCGCATGTCATTACCCACCAAGGTGGGGTCTGTGTGCTGGTACAGGTCTGCATCCACCTTGATCGCGGAGGCGTGCAACCCAGCCTTGTGCGCGAAGGCGCTTGCGCCGACATAAGGTTGGCGGGCGAATGGCGAGATGTTCGTAATCTCGGAGATTGCATGGGAGATACGGGTGGCATCATCGAGATTCCCGGCAAGGACCTTGCGATCGTACTTGAGTTCAAGGTTCGCAACCGTCGTGATCAGGTCCACGTTTCCGGTGCGTTCCCCATAGCCGTTAATGGTGCCCTGGAAGTGTTCACAGCCTGCATCGATTGCAGCGAGGGTGTTAGCTACCGCGCACCCGGAGTCGTTGTGTGCGTGCATGCCGAGAATGCCCTCGCCACCTGTGGCTTCACGAACCTCACCCACGATATCGGTGACCCAGTGTGGGAGCATACCTCCGTTGGTGTCGCACAGGCAGACCACCTCGGCACCTGCGCTGAATGCTGCCAGGACCACATCGCGCGAATACCTCGGATCAAAGCGATATCCGTCGAAGAAGTGTTCTGCGTCAATGAATACGCGGCGTCCTTCGGCCCGGAGGAACTGCACGGTGTCCTCGATCATCCGCAGGTTCTCGGGGCCATCGGTTTTGAGCGCACGTTCGACGTGGCGGATGTCAGATTTGGCTACCAGTGTCACCACTGGCGCCTGAGAATCCAGGAGCGCGCGAACCTGCTTATCTTCACTCGCTCTAACGCCGACCTTACGCGTCGCACCAAATGCCGCGAGAACCGCATTCTTGAGGTTGAGCTCGGTGGCTGCACGGGCAAAGAAGTCCGTGTCTTTGGGCACCGCGCCG
The DNA here is from genome assembly GCA_031979385.1 of Timonella sp. GTDB lineage: Bacteria > Actinomycetota > Actinomycetes > Actinomycetales > Cellulomonadaceae > Timonella. The sequence continues at coordinate 4,924 of DALZEF010000036.1, forward strand.
GGCCAGCCGCCCTCAATGAATCCCACGCCCAGTTCATCGAGTAGCGGCGCAATGGCTAGTTTGTCCGCAACATTGAGGTTGATGCCTTCTTGCTGGGCACCGTCTCGAAGAGTGGTGTCGTATACGTGGAAGTTCACGGCGGTCTCATTTCAACGCGAAGTTTGGGGGCTTACTTCTATTGTGCTCTGATCGTGTCCGGCCGCGGTGGTGTGGGCGAGGCCAGTGTTGCTGTCCGCGTTGTGTGCGGGTTCAACAAGTATGTGTAGCACTGTTGCGATTGTTGGTATTACCCAACAAAAAAACCTCCCAGAAACAGCGCGGGAGGTTTGCACGTTCGCTGCAGCGGGGTTGCCGCTGACCGAACGCGCTAACGAATAATAATGACGTGCCACAGTGCCATGCCTCACATTGTTCCATATCTGGGCGAGGATGCAAGTATCGGGGCAGGTGCTCAACACCCGATAGCCGACGAAACTAGTCGTTATTTGTGGGTGGTTACGACAGCTTTTGGCCCGGTAGTGCCTTGTTTGTTTAATTGCCGACGATCCGGCTAGTTGCGTTTTTGGCTCACGACTCTTGCAACCCGGCTTGTTACTGAGTAATATCATCAATAGTTACTCAGTAACACCCCTAGTCACTCAGAAAAACTAGCCACTCTAAGGGAAGAAGGCGCATCATGTCTGTGAAACACGGTCTGCTCACCATCCTCACCGAACACGCCCTCGCCGGATACGATCTGCGCAGCGAGTTCGAACAGCGCACCGGAGGCACCTGGCCACTCAACATCTCGCAGATCTACTCCACCCTGCAACGCCTCGAGCGCGACGGATTGGTCGAATCCACCGCTGATGACTCCGATGCAACCCTGTGGAACATCACCGATGCGGGCCGCGCCGAAGCCGAGAACTGGTGGTACACCGCCACTGCACGGTCAACGCCAAGCCGCGAAGAAGCGAGCATCAAAGTAACCCTCGCGATCACGTCCCCGTACGTAGACACAACACAGGTCATCCGCATGCAGCGTACCGAATCCCTGCGAGCGCTCCGCGACTACACCAAACTCAAAAGCAAGCTCGGCCCTATCAATTCACTCACCCGGGAAGACCTCGCGTGGGCGATGCTCCTCGACTCCTACATCTTCACCCTCGAAGCCGAACTACGGTGGCTCGACCACGTCGAATCGCGCATCGCAATGGGGTTCGCCACCCTTGCTCCCGCGACACCCTCCGCAACCAGACCCACCCAAACGGGCCGGCTCGTCGCCAATGGAACTAAGAAGGACAACCAGTGAGCTACGCGATTGAAGCCTCCGGGATCACCCACACGTTCCCCGACGGACAGGCACCGCGGGTCGTCCTCGACTCGGTCGATCTGCGCGTGACACCCGGCGAACTCGTCGCGATCATGGGGCCCTCGGGGTCGGGAAAATCCACCCTTCTGAACATCGTGGCCGGGCTGCTTGAACCCGAAGCGGGAAATGTCCTCGTCGCAGATACCCTACTGCGCTCCGCAACCGCAGCGGAACGCACAATCTTACGCCGCCAAGCGTTCGGGATCGTGTTCCAACGCAACAACCTCGTTGACGCGCTCACGCTCGAAGAAAACGTGGCGCTGCCCCTCGAACTCAACGGGATCAAACCGCGCATCGCACTCAAACAGGCCCGACTCATCCTCGATGACCAAGGCCTCGGCGATGTGGCACGACTGTTCCCCGCTCAAGCGTCAGGAGGGCAACGCCAACTCACCGCGGTCCTCGCAGCGCTCAGCTCCAAACGCCACATCCTCCTCGCCGACGAACCCACAGGCGCGCTCGACACCGCCTCGGGTGATGAGGTCATGCGGCTCATCCGCAACCACATCGACGCCGGCGCATCCGGGTTGCTTGTCACCCACAGCGCCCGCGACGCGGCATGGGCCGACCGCGTGGTCTACCTACAGGACGGAGCGGTCTCGTCCGACACGGGAAGCTCGCATTCCTTCGGTTTCCCCACCAGCACGCAGGACAACCTCACCGACTTCCCCACCACGGACGGCACCCCATGAACCGCATCACCGAGAACCTGCCCACACCGATCAAGCTTGGGCTGCGCGACCTTAACCAAAACAAGCTCCCGACGGTTGTACTAATCTTGCTCATCGCGGCGATTATTGCGGCATTTCTACCACCAGCTATGCACCAACAAACCATGCGGTGGCATTTGCGTAGCGCCGAGATAGTTACCGCACAGGAATACTTTGCGCAGTCTCTCGAAAAGGAGAATAACCCAGACCTGCAGGCGGCGTGGACGTTCTATGCAGGATCGGAGGCTCCAGACCTCAGCGAACTTAATCTCCAGATCAGCCAGATGACTACGGGTTTCATATCATTCCCTGACTTCAACGCGCCAGAAATGGAAGTAAACCCAGAAGTCGTCTACGCAACCGCCGCGACTAGCGCAGTCATGTCTGCTGACTGGAGCGACCCAAACCTGCCCGCCAAACCAACGTTCACACAGGGTCGGGCACCTGAAGCAAACAATGAGATAGCTCTTTCTCACGAACTGCTTCAGCACTTCCCCGGCATGGACACACTTGCGGTGGGTGACACCTTAACCGTCGGCACGGACCAGTTCACCGACTCAGACCAGCACGGAACGTACACGGTCGTCGGCCTGTATGATTTCCCCTCATCCGATGATTCGCAGCCAACACTGGTCAGTTACTACCGTTCGTCCCTGCTAGCTTCGGAAACGATCGTCGAGGATGCACTGTTACTCGACAGATATTTCGCGTTCGGACCGCCACTATCGCCAGCCGACACCCAGGATTTGGCACTCGCAATCTCCAACGCTCCGGATGCGTTACCGGACCCAGTGGATTGGGGCATCGCGAGCCTAATCGACAACAAGGAACTGCGCATACAGGTAGCATCAACTATCCCCTTGGATTCGGAGTTCTCAGGAACCAGCACGCCGTTGGGGATCAACGAGTTCGTCGTCGAGCTCCTGCTGGTTGCAGCTGGGGTTTTAGCTCTTATCACCGTCATCTCAGTACCGTTGTACTGGCAGAACTCCCGGCGTAGGAAGCTGCAGTTCGCGCAACTCGAACGTAATGGGGTCGGGCGTTATGGCCGTTTGGCTAGTCGGCTCGTTCCGGCGTTAGTGATCGGGCTCAGTGCAGGTGCTCTTGGTTTGGCCGGAGCGATATGGCGTTATTCCCGTGTCGAGGATTATGTGGTTCCAGGTTCAGAACTGCCGATGCTTGTTCATGCCACCGCGCTGACGATCACAGCAAGCTTCATCCTTGGGCTATTCCCTCCCCTGGTTGCGTCTTTCCTTGCTTTTGCCGCCGAACGGAAGTCAGGAGCCTCACTGCTGCGGGAGGTCGGTGAATCGTCCGAGCTAGTCCACACACCGCGCGGAGCGCTTCAACACCCTGGTCCTGTGGCTGCCATTGCAGGTATAGCCGGTATCACACTGATCCTCGTCTCGGCATTAGCTGGGGACGGTGAGGTGGGACTCGATTCGTGGCACACTGGCGCTTCGGTTCTCGGCATGATCGTGGGGCTGTGCCTAATCGTGGTGGCCATCTACTTCGGGCTCGCTGCGCTGCTCCCCCACCTGAGTAGCGCGAGCAGTCGGTGGCCTTTGGCGGCGCGCATTGCGGCGAGGGAGGTTGCCGGGCGTCTGGGGTCTTCCATCAGCACAATCATTCCAGTAGCCGCGATTGCCGGGCTGTGCGGCGCAATGTCTGTGATCGGACGCCAGCACTACCTCGAGTCCCGAGAACCCACATATGCAAGTGCTCCAATCGAGATAGCGGCCTACTTGCTTCCCGTGGTCCTGCTGGTTGTGTTCTTCTCGCTGTTGCAGAGTACCGAGGAGTTGCGTCATTCTAAGTCCGCTCTGTCCCATCAGGGCGTGCTCGCTCACGAGGTCGCGGTGATTGACGGGTATCGGGCCGTGATTCTGACCGCGGTTGCGAGCCCGCTCGGCTACCTGGTGGGCATGTTCGCTGGGTCGATGGTGCTGGTTTATCGTCAGGTCGAGACACAAGATTGGTGCTGTGGCCCCGGGGCCGACACCACGTTCAAGGTGGCGGCGCTTGCCCCCACGCTCGGAACGCTCATCATCGTGGTTGTTCCACTTCTCCTCGCGTTTCCCATCGGCTGGGTTGCCGGGCGTCGCAACGCACGGCTGGTCGCGGCCACGTAACCACGCTGGCAGGTGACCTGCCGCTGGAAGGCGGCAGGTTCGTCGGTAATCAGAAGAACCCACATTGCCGACGATCAGGTCGCCTCAGCACAACCACTCACCCTCCAGCCACGAGCAGTTGAATGCGTGGAACCCGACCCAAACGCGAAAGTGCCCGGTCCCTGACGGACCGGGCACTTTCACTATTCAACCGTTGCCCGATGAGTTAGCAGACTGTTGAACTAGTGTGAGGTTTGGTTAGGCGAGGCGCGTCAGCCAGCTGTGGCGGTCTGGGCGACGACCATTCTGGATGTCGGTCAGTTCCTCACGGATGTCCATGGTGAACTTACCGGGTTCTCCCCCGTTGATGGTGATGTCGAAGTCATTGTCCGCGAGGCGGCCAATCGGAGTGATCACGGCGGCGGTGCCACACGCGAACGCCTCCGCGATCTCACCGGACTCAAGCATCTCGCGCAGAGACGCAAGTGTGATGTGCTCTTCCGACACGTTGATCTCGCGGTCGCGGATGAGTTGCAGAATCGATGAACGAGTCACACCGCGCAGAATCGAACCGGACAGAGCAGGGGTCACGACGTCGCCGTTTGCCTTCACGAAGAAGACGTTCATGCCGCCAAGTTCCTCGATGGCTGGATCGGCTTGGCCGTCGAGGAAGCAGACCTGATCGAACCCGTCCTTGGCGGCGGTAATCTGCGGCAACAGGGACGCGGCATAGTTGCCGCCACACTTGGCCTCACCGGTTCCACCGCGGCTCGCACGGGCGTATTCCTGCGAGATCCAAATGTTGACCGGGTGGACACCGCCAGCAAAGTATGGGCCAACAGGCGACGAGATCACAAGGTGCTCGACCTCGTAGGCAGGACGTACGCCAAGGAACGCCTCGGTGGCGATCATGAATGGACGTAGATACAGTGCAGCTTCGTCGCCGGTCGGAATCCACTCAATATCCGTGCGAACAAGCGCAGCAATCGAACCGATGAAATCGTCCACACTCAATTCTGGGAGCGCGAGACGGCGCGCCGAGCGAATGTACCGCTTGGCGTTCTCTTCGGGACGGAACGTCCACACGGAACCATCCGCGTGACGGTATGCCTTGAGACCTTCGAAGACTTCCTGCCCGTAGTGGAAAACTGCGGCGGCAGGAGCCAAGGAAAGCGGACCGTACTTCTCAATCCGACGGTTGTTCCAGCCGTCGGTGTTGTTCCACGACATGCGTGCCATGTGGTCCGAGAAGACGGTTCCAAACTTTGGTTCTGCCTTCAGAGCCTCACGTTCGTCCGCAGGCAGCGGCGAATCGGTGGGGTTGATGGCAAACTGTTGGGCTGCCTCGTCAACGGAGGTGTTTAGAGTTTCGAGCTGCAAGCTCATAATGGGGGCCTTTCACCTGGCGACCTCTGGTTCGGCTAATGCCACCAGCCGAAAAACGACTGGTGGCATTAGTGCACAGTGGTCTCATTATAGAAGCCGAGTGCGCGGCCTTGGGTAGGTTAGACGTCAGCCACGTACACGTGCCGCGATGTCTGCCCCTACCTCGGCCGTCGAACGGACGGCACCTCCGCGTTCTGCTAGGTCTGCGGCAACAGCGTTCTCCACGCTCTTCGACTCTTCGGCGTAACCGAGGTGGTCGAGCAGCATCGCAACCGAAAGGATCGTTGCGGTCGGGTCTGCCTTGCCTTGGCCTGCAATGTCAGGTGCGGAACCGTGCACTGGCTCAAACATGGATGGCGTGGTGCGATCAGGGTTGATGTTTCCCGACGCCGCAAGGCCAATACCACCGGTGATAGCAGCGGCTTGGTCGGTCAAAATGTCACCGAACAGGTTGTCGGTGACGATGACATCGAAACGCGATGGGTTCGTTGTCAAGAAGATCGTTGCTGCATCAACGTGCAGGTAGTCGGTCGTGACCTCGGGGAACTCTTCGTTCACGCGTTCAACGGTACGGCGCCAGAGGTGACCGGCGTGGACCAGAACGTTGTGCTTGTGCACCAAGGTCAGGTGCTTGCGTTCACGGGCTGCTGCACGTGCGAATGCATCGCGCACGACTCGCTCAATACCGAAGGCCGTGTTGACGGAGACCTCGTTGGCGACCTCGTGCGGGGTTCCCGTACGGATCGAGCCACCGTTACCCACGTATGGGCCCTCGGTTCCCTCGCGGACGACAACGAAGTCGATCTCACCAGGCTCAGCAAGCGGGGACTTCACGCCCTGGTATAGCTTGCCGGGGCGCAGATTCACATAGTGGTCCAGCGAAAAGCGGAGTTTGAGGAGCAATCCGCGCTCGAGAACACCCGATGGAACGCTTGGATCACCAATAGCACCAAGAAGGATCGCGTCCTTGGTGCGCAGTGCGGCGAGGTCCTCATCGGTGAGGGTGTCGCCCGTCTCGTGCCAACGCTTGGCTCCAAGGTTGAAGTCAGACGTTGCCAGCGAGACGTCCGATGTGGCGAGCGCGGATTCCAGAACCGCGAGGCCCTGCTCCACTACCTCAATGCCGATGCCGTCACCAGCGATTACCGCAAGATCGATGTTCTTCGTCATGGACCAATGTTAATCCCGCGGTCCATCCATCGGGATAGGACGACCACGATGTGAGCATCGCCTCCCGGACCAACTACCCATCTCACACACCGCACAGACGCTGGGACCTGACCGTATCGTCGCCACGCAGCCGACATGGGTGAGCGCACAAGCGGCCGAACCACCTAGCGGCGCGACCAGCGGCGCTCAAGCCACTCCAGAATCACTCGGGCATGCTGATATTGGTGCTCGCGCAGCGATTGCGGAACCTCGACGGCGGGTTGGTCTGCTTGGTATACGTAGTAGCTGGCGAAGCCCGCCAGAACCGCGTCGATCTGCTGATCCGTGACTCCACGGAAGACCGGGTGGCTGGCAATCTCGTGTTCCACATCGATTGTCGGGTCAATAAGTGAACAATCCAGCACGAACAACAACGCGTCATACCAGAGCGCACCGCGAGCAGCCCACGGCCAATCCACGATCCACGCTGTGCCCTGCGCATCAATCAGAATGTTGTCCGGGCGGAGATCGTTATGCACAAGATCGTTCCCCGAGGCTGCCTCCACAGCTCTCTCAGACGCCGATTTGAGTTCAGGCACGTGAGAAACTGCCCAGTCATCCATCGCCCGGAAACTAGAATCAATCCTGTCCCATTGAGTGAGGGCAGGCGCAAGATCCTCCGCCACGTCTGGAAGCCCTGGAACCGCATCCGCCGACGGCAACGTGAGCAACGAGTCCAACACGGCATGCATATCCGCGCGGGTGTCCGGGTACCGCCCCTCCACATCCTCGATGAGTAACGCCAGCCAATCGCTCTGCGCATATGAGCCGAGAAGCTGTGGCACCCGCGCCATGCTTGGCAGCGTGCCCAATATCTCGACCTCACGCTCGTAGAGCCGATAGGTTCCCTCAAATCCCTCCCGATGCACCGCCTTCAAAAACCCACGTGCACCATTTGCGGTCCGCACACGAGCAGCAGTTCCCTGCGAGAACCCACCGGCCTGGTTCTCAAACTCCACCAGCACACCGCCCAGCAGATCCTCTACGAAGGCAACCACCTCGGCTGGTAGTTGCGTCAATTCAAGTCTCGCCATCCCGCCACGCTACCATCAGATTTCCGACGAGTCCCCACTTTTCCCTGCACCTCGTTTTCCAGCCCCCCACAGTTTCGTACAGCCTGACCCAGTCTTCTCAGGATGGCGTCCCGCCTAGCACCAAGAAAATTCTTCACGGCACGACAAAGGGGTCTGTCCAACCTTTTGGTTGGGACAGACCCCTTTTTAACGCTAGGCATGCACGCTATCGCAACCGCGAAGCCGCATAACTAACCAAGATCGACGTGCGACGGAGCCCACTGTGTTTTTGGCTCAGGCTCACATCTACCGTTACTCTCCGGCAGGAACTTGCTACGCAGAGTTCCTACCTACGATCAACGTGCGACGGAGCCCACTGTGTTTTTGGCTCAGGCTCACATCTACCGTTACTCT
>DALZEF010000036.1:13217-21399 GCA_031979385.1 Timonella sp.
CCGGCAGGAACTTGCTACGCAGAGTTCCTACCTACGATCAACGTGCGACGGAGCCTTCGATGTAGTCGGAGGTGTTGTCGTCGGAACGCTTGCTCCATGCGAACAGCTTGCGCAGTTCACGACCGGTAGCCTCAATTGGGTGTGCTTCACCCTTGGCACGCAGTTCCTTGAACTCTGGAGCACCGGCTTCCTGATCGTTGATGAAACGCTCAGCGAATGCGCCGTTCTGAATGTCAGCGAGAACGGCCTTCATGTTCTCCTTGACCTCAGGGGTGATCACGCGAGGACCAGAGACGTAGTCACCATACTCAGCGGTGTCAGAAACCGACCAACGCTGCTTGGCGATGCCACCCTCCCACATGAGGTCAACGATGAGCTTAAGTTCGTGGAGAACCTCGAAGTATGCAACCTCAGGCTGGTAGCCGGCCTCGGTGAGAACCTCGAAGCCGTACTGCACGAGCTGCGATGCGCCACCGCACAGAACAGCCTGCTCACCGAACAGGTCGGTCTCGGTCTCTTCGGTGAAGGTGGTCTTGATACCGGCAGCACGAAGACCACCGATTGCCTTGCCGTACGACAGCGCGAGGTCCCAAGCGGCGCCGGAGGCGTCCTGCTCGACGGCAACGATCACTGGAACGCCACGGCCGTCAACGTACTCGCGACGCACGAGGTGCCCTGGGCCCTTAGGAGCAACCATGAGGATGTCGTGACCTGCTTCAGGCTTGATGTAGCCGAAGCGGATGTTGAAGCCGTGACCGAAGACGAGCGCTGCGCCCTCCTGAAGGTTGGGAGCAATCTCCTGCGCGTACACGGTGCGCTGTACCTGGTCTGGGGTCAGGATGACAACGACGTCAGCTTCAGCGACTGCCTCGCCAACTGGAAGAACCTTGAGGCCCTCGTTCTCAGCCTTGGCAGCCGATGCCGAACCTGAACGCAGGCCGACGCGGACGTCTACGCCCGAGTCACGAAGGTTCAGCGCGTGTGCGTGACCCTGGCTACCGTAACCGATAACGGCAACCTTCTTGTTCTGGATGATCGACAGGTCTGCGTCGTCGTCGTAAAAGAGTTCAGCCACCGGGATATCTCCTTAGGATTGTGTGGTGTTGAGTTAAGTCTAGAAAGAATCAGTGAGAACGTGTTGTACGTTCCAAGGCGCGGTCAGACATAGAGCGTGGTCCACGTGCGATCGCGACGGCTCCGGACTTCACGATCTCGCGAATTCCGTATGGTTCGAGCGCGTTGAGTAGGGCAGCGAGTTTGCCCGGGCTGCCGACAGCCTCGATTGTCACCGCGTCCGGCACAACGTCAACAACGTGTGCGCGGAAGAGTTGGACAACCTCGATGATGCCCGACCGGTTACCGCCGTCTGCCTTGACCTTGACGAGCATGAGTTCGCGGGTCACGGCTGCCTCTGGCTCGAGTTCAACGATCTTGATGACGTTGACGAGTTTGTTCAGTTGCTTGGTGACCTGTTCAAGTGGCAGTTCGTCAACATCCACCACAACCGTGACACGAGAGAGTTCCTCGTGTTCGGTTGGTCCCACTGCGAGGGAGTGGATGTTGAAGGAACGGCGGGCAAAAAGACCAGCGATGCGGGTCAGTACGCCTGGCTTGTTCTCCACGAGCACGGAGAGAGTGTGACGTGACATGTTCGTAGGTTCCCTCTCAGTCTTCGCGGTCCCACGCTGGCGAGATGCCGCGTGCATATTGGATGTCGTCGTTGGATACGCCTGCTGCGACCATTGGCCACACCATGGAGTTGCGTGACACGTTGAAGTCGATCAGGACCGGCACGTCATTGATCTCCTCTGCACGCTTGATGGCCTCGTCCACTTCAGAGAGCTTCTCAACTCGGATGCCAACACAGCCGTAGGCGTCCGCGAGTTTCACAAAGTCAGGCACACGGCGGGTTCCCGCACCGGTGTGCAGGTCGGTGTTTGAGTACCGCTCGTTGTAGAACAGGGTCTGCCACTGGCGGACCATGCCGAGGGAGGAGTTGTTGATCAACGCAACCTTGATCGGGATGTCGTTGATCGTGCAGGTTGCGAGTTCCTGGTTGGTCATCTGGAAGCAGCCGTCGCCGTCAACCGCCCACACGGTGCGGTCTGGCGCCCCGACCTTGGCGCCCATTGCCGCGGGGATGGAGAATCCCATGGTGCCCAGGCCGCCCGAGTTGATCCAGGAGTTTGGGCGCTCATACTTAATGAACTGGGAAGCCCACATCTGGTGTTGTCCAACACCCGCCACATAGATGGACTCTGGGCCAGAGATCTCCGAGAGCCGACCAATAACGTGCTGCGGTGCAAGGAGGCCATCGCCCACGTCGGTGTATCCGAGCGGGTAGGTCTCACGCCACGAGTTGATCTGACGCCACCAGGCTTCGATGTCTGGCTTGCCGTTGGTCTCGTGTTCGCGCGCGAGTTCTGGAAGCAGTTCCGCGATGACCTCTTTCAGGTCACCCACGATTGGCACGTCCACAACCCGGTTCTTACCGATCTCTGCCGGGTCGATGTCTGCGTGAACCACGGTTGCGTGAGGGGCGAACGACGAGAGTTTACCGGTCACACGGTCGTCGAAGCGAGCGCCCAGCGCGACAATCAGGTCAGCCTTCTGCAACGCGGCGACCGCTGGAACGGTTCCGTGCATACCGGGCATTCCAAGGTGCTGCGGGTGGGAGTCAGGCAACGCTCCACGAGCCATGAGGGTTGTCACAACGGCCGCACCGGACAGGTCCGTGAGCTTCCGCAATTGCTCGCTGGCACCTGAGCGGATCACGCCACCACCGACGTAAAGAACCGGGCGGCGAGCACTCGCGAGGAGACGCGCAGCCTCACGGATCTGCTTGTTGTGTGGTTTGGTGACCGGGTGATAGCCGGGCAGGTTGATTTCCTGCGGCCACGAGAAGGTTGTATTCGACTGCATCGCGGATTTGGCGATGTCCACCAGGACAGGTCCGGGCCGACCGGACTGTGCAATGTGGAATGCCTCAGCGATAGTGCGTGGAATATCCGCCGGGTCGGTCACCAGGAAGTTGTGTTTCGTGACTGGCAGCGTGATACCCACGATGTCCGCTTCTTGGAACGCATCGGTTCCGATGAGCGAGGCGCCCACCTGTCCCGTGATCGCAACCATCGGGATCGAGTCCATGTTCGCATCGGCGAGGGGTGTGACCAGGTTGGTAGCACCTGGACCGGAGGTCGCCATGGTAACGCCGACGCGTCCGGTTGCGTGCGCATAACCTGCGGCGGCGTGTCCGCCACCCTGCTCATGGCGCACAAGGATGTGGCGGACCTTTTTCGAGTCCATCAGTGGGTCGTAGGTCGGCAGAATCGCGCCGCCTGGAATACCGAAGACGACATCGACGCCGACTTCCTCGAGCGATCGAACGATCGACTCCGCTCCGGTGACATTCTCGGTCACACCGGTGCTCGTGGAAGGTCGCGCAAACGCGGCCGGCGTTGGAGCAGGCTTTGAGGACTGGGGGTTGGCCGCAGTCTGATCGCCTTGGACCATCTGGATCTCCTGTTTCTCTAACAATATGTGGAGTTACCGGACAGGCAGGTTTTGCTCATCTGGACATCGTGTTGCCTTCGGCGTGGACCTAAGGCGGGCAATGCTGGTGTCTCTTGGCCTTGTGAGCTAGAAACGTTCGTATCACTGGCTTGTGACATGAAAAAACCCTCCACACCGGTCTGGTGTCTGGGAGGGTGCGCGCGTTGACAAAACTTGGCGGATTAGTTTCGAACCAACGCGCTAGATAACGACTAGAAGAATTGTGCAACGCATACTAGGAGGTTACGCCCTGGACCCCAGTCTTGTCACACTGCCAAGACCGGCGTCTCACATTTCAATACTTTATGTTCAGATTTTCGACGAGTCCTCACGTCACGAGTTCCCTCACCTCCCAGCCCGGCTGGGGCAGGTGGTCGCCGCCCGACCCTGCAGACTCGTCGTCAATTGCTGTCTACGCTACTGCGCGACGGTTTCAGACCAACTCGCCGAATCGTCGCCAATTATCTATGTGCGACAAACAAAACGGGGTGGTTCCATATGGAACCACCCCGTGGTGACCTTAGCGCTGCGGATCGTACTCATCCTCAAGGATGGACATGACATAGACGTCACAGAACCCACCCTCGCCGTCAGGGGCAGCGTCACGCAGGACGCCCTCCTGCACGAAACCAAGCGACTCATACAGCATCTTGGCGCGCGGGTTAATCGCAAGCACGTCCAGTGAGAAACGGTGCAACCCCAAGCCCTGCGGAGATGGAGCAAACACAAAGTCCAGCACCAAGGCGATGGCCTCGCGGCCATAACCTCGTCCACGATACTGCGGAAGCGAAATCAACCGCATATTCGCGCTGCGAATAACCGGTTCGATCTCATTGACAACGATCTCCCCGATCATCTCATCGCACACTGAGCCGTCCTCGCCCGGCATGAGCGAGGTCATCGCAAAGTCATAGCGCCCCTCACGATCCGACACCGTACGCGCCCACTCGTCGATCTCCTCACGAGTGAAAGTGCGAGTCGTACCTGTGAGACGGTTCGACTCCGCATCCTGCAACGACTCCCACATGCGCTCTGCATCCCGCTCTTCGACGGGACGCAACTGTACAAGTTCGCCAGTGAGGACTGGACCGCGTGCCATAATCGCCGCCTTAGTTGTTGATACGTTCGAGAACAAGCTCACGAACACGACCAGCGTCTGCCTGCCCCTTTGTCGCCTTCATAACCGCACCGATAATCGCACCAATCGGACCCATGTTGCCCGACTTGACCTTCTCAACGATGTCCGGCTGAGCCGCCAGAGTCTCGTCGATAACGGTCAACAGGGCGCCATCATCGGAAACGATCTCAAGGCCCTTGGCCACAACAATCGCCTCAGGGTTGCCCTCACCGGCAAGTACTGCTTCAAGAACCTGACGGCCGATCTTGTCGTTGATACGCTTCGCCTCGATCAGGCCTTGGAGTTCAGCGATCTGTGCTGGCGTTACCGAGACCTCAGACAGTTCGATCTCCTGCTCCTTCGCGTTGCGGGCAAGCTCACCCATCCACCACTTGCGCGCAGCAGCCGGAGCGGTGCCAGCGGCAACCGTCTCCTCAATCAACTCAAGGGCGCCAGCGTTGATCACGTCACGCATTTCAACATCCGTGAAACCCCACTCGCCGATCAGGCGGCGGCGCTTGACCGCAGGGAGTTCTGGCAGAGTTTCGCGCAGTTCCTCAACCCACTCACGGCTCGGAGCCACAGGAACCAGGTCAGGCTCCGGGAAGTAGCGGTAGTCCTCAGCATCAGACTTCTCACGACCCGACGAGGTCGTGTTGTTGTCCTCGTGCCAGTGACGCGTCTCCTGAATGACCTTCTCGCCGGCGTCGAGAATTGCAGCCTGACGTTCAACCTCGTAACGGACCGCACGTTCGATTGAACGGAACGAGTTCACGTTCTTGGTCTCCGTGCGGGTGCCCAGAGGGGATTGCGGTGTCTGGCGAAGCGACACGTTGATATCCGCGCGAACGTTACCGCGCTCCATACGCGCCTCAGAGACCTCGAGTGCACGGAAGATGTCGCGCAAGGTCTGGACGTAGGCGCGAGCAACCTCAGGAGCACGCTCCCCCGCACCCTCAATCGGGCGAGTAACAATCTCCACGAGTGGGATACCCGCACGGTTGTAGTCGATCAGTGAGTACTCCGCGCCCTGGATACGACCAGTCGCACCACCCACGTGGGTGTTCTTACCGGCGTCCTCCTCCATGTGTGCGCGCTCGATCTCGACACGGAAGATCGAGCCGTCCTCAAGTTCCACATCCAGGTAACCGTCATACGCGATGGGCTCATCGTATTGCGAGGTCTGGAAGTTCTTCGGAACGTCAGGGTAGAAATAGTTCTTGCGCGCGAACCGGCAGGTTTCAGCGATCTTGCAGTTCAAGGCCAGACCGATCTTGATCGCCGACTCGACCGCCTTGCCGTTCACCACGGGCAACGCGCCGGGAAGACCGAGCGATACCGGGGTCACCTGAGTGTTTGGCTCCCCACCGAACTCAACCTCCGCGGCACAGAACATCTTGGTCTTGGTGCCCAGCTCAACGTGTACCTCAATGCCGAGAACCGGATCGTACTTTGCCACTGCCTCGTCATAGTCAACGAGCTCAACGTAGCCACTCATCACTTGACCTCCAGCTCAGGTGCCTGCGAAAGGAGCGGTCCGCCCCACTTCTGCTCAAGCGCTGCTTCAAGGGCAGCACCGATGCGGTACATACGTGCATCCTCACGGATAGGTGCGAGGATCTGGAATCCAACAGGCATACTGTCATCCGACAGACCTGCGGGGAGAGACATTCCCGGTACACCAGCGAGGTTCGCTGGGATGGTTGCGACGTCGTTCAGGTACATCGCAAGCGGGTCATCCAACTTCTCACCGAATTTGAACGCAGTAGTTGGTGCGGTTGGCGAGACGAGAACATCAGCCTGCTCGAATGCAGCGTTGAAGTCGCGTTGAATCAGCGTACGAACCTTCTGCGCCGAACCGTAGTAGGCATCGTAGTAGCCCGACGACAGTGCATAGGTACCGATGATGATGCGGCGCTTGACCTCATCGCCGAAGCCCGCGCCACGAGTCGCAGCCATAACCCGCTCAGCAGTGACAGGACCCTCCTGCGGTTCAACGCGCAGACCGAAACGCATGCCGTCGAACTTGGCGAGGTTCGAGGATGCCTCAGCAGGCATGATCAGATAGTAGGCAGCAAGTGCGTGCGTGAACGAAGGGCAGGACACCTCAACGATTTCGGCACCCATCCCACGTAGGAGTTCAATCGACTCATCGAAACGAGCCTGTACACCGTCCTGGTAACCCTCACCCGAGAGTTCCTTGACGATACCGATACGCACGCCCGACAAGTCTTGTTTTGCGCCATCTTCCGCGGCAGCAACATAGCCGGTCTGTGGTTCAGGTAGTGAGGTGGAGTCCTTGGGGTCGTGTCCACCGATGAGCTCATGCAGCAACGCCGAGTCCAGCACCGTACGAGTCACCGGACCCGCCTGGTCCAGCGACGATGCCATAGCGATCAGACCATAACGCGAGATCGAACCATACGTCGGCTTGACGCCAACGGTTCCGGTGACCGCGCCCGGCTGACGAATCGAACCACCCGTGTCCGTACCGATCGCGAGCGGAGCTTCAAACGCCGCAAGTGCTGCAGCGGAGCCACCACCCGAACCGCCGGGAATGCGTTCAATGTCCCAAGGGTTGAGTGTCCTACCATATGCGGAGTGCTCGGTCGATGAGCCCATGGCAAACTCGTCCATGTTCGTCTTACCGAGGATTGGGAGCTTTGCTTCCTTGATCTTCTCCACGAGAGTGGCATCGTAGGGCGGGATCCATCCCTCGAGCATCTTCGAGCCCGCAGTGGTCTGTACGCCATCAGTAACGACAACGTCCTTCACCGCAATGGGAACACCTGCGAGTGGGTGCAGTTCCACGCCCTCGGCACGTAGACGGTCCACCTCTGCGGCAGTGGTCAGCGCGTCCTCAGCGGTAACAACGATGTAGGAGTTAATGCTGTCATCTACCGCCGCGATACGGTCAAGATATGCCTGAGTGACCTCAACGGAGGTTATCTCACCGGCTTGGAGTTTCGCTGCAAGTTCGGCAGCGGAAAGTTTAATCAGATCAGACATCATTCACTCCTCTCCCAGAATCTGTGGAACGAGGAACTTACCATCTTCACTGGCAGGAGCGGAGGCAAGAACCTTGTCGCGATCCGTGGGGGTAACAGGAACGTCATGACGGAACACGTTTGTCAGTGGGATCGGGTGGCTGGTTGCTGGAACGTCAGGTCCGACGATCTCGGACACCTGTGCAACAGACTGCACGATGACTTCCAACTCACCAGCAAGGCGGTCTAGTTCTTCGGGGCGCAGTTCGATGCGTGCCAAAGCAGCAACGCGCGCGACCTCATCACGGGAAATAGTGGACATGGTACTAGTCTAGTTTGTTTTAGCACGCGAAATTGCAGGTTTTCATGTAACGACGGTGACGAAACCCGATTGGCGGCTACCGTCATAAGCCTATGAGTGTCCACTCGTGCAATAGAAAGCAATGCTCAGTCACACATCGCGCAGGCCGGGTGCATGTCCTTGCCTCTTGTCAGCCTCGACAAAAGCACCTCAAAGACACGTGAT
>DALZEF010000037.1:0-19340 GCA_031979385.1 Timonella sp.
GCACTAGTTGCGGACAAAGTAGTGAAGTGGAGTGTAGGGGTCTCGCGGAGCAGGGCCCTGCCGGAACGATAACGGATGAAAGTTCGTAACAGGCAAGTACTATGTATTCGCCCTAGGATCGTACCAGCGGTATCTGGTGCGCATATGGGAGGTTTTGAGGTGGCTAAGTACTATTTCAACACCAAGACCGGGCAGGTTGTGAAGGGCGGCTTGTTCAGTTGGTGGAACAAAATGGGGCCATACGACACGCCACAGGAGGCGGCGCGTGCGCTCGATATCGCGCGTCAGCGCACGCAGGCATGGGATGAGCAGACCGAAGAGTTCGAGGACAACGACGACTAATCCGAACGCCTTACAGTCGATCTGTGGATGTCTTCGCCATCCTGTGGCGACGGTAGGCACACAGTGGCGAGCAAACCCACAGATCGGTATGGAAGCGCTGATTGGCGACGATCCGGCGAGTCACAGCAAAGGCTCATCTCCCAGCGGATAACGCTGGGAGATGAGCCTTGAACGTGAACAGTTATATCGTCGTCAAGTATCCGCCCACCGCGAGTGGGACAGAGTCCAATCGCGGCGAAGGAATAAGCAGGACTATCGGGCGAAGGAATGATCCTCGTCAGGGAACGACACGTCGCGGACCGCGGCGATATAGGCGCGGGTCGCGTCCTCAAGGGCCTTACCCACCTCGCCGAACGTCCGCACGAAGGACGGCGACCAGTCATTCATTCCAGCCATATCGGTCCACACGAGCACCTGTCCGTCGCACTGCGAACCTGCCCCGATGCCGATCGTCGGAATCGCAAGAATCTCCGTGACCCGGGCTGCGACCGGGGTGGGAACCGCCTCGAGCACGATTGCGCTTGCACCGGCGTCCTGGAGCGAGAGTGCATCCTGACACAGCCTCTCAGCCGCAGCATCGCCACGGCCCTGCACGCGCATGCCACCAAGTATGTTCTCGGACTGCGGAGTGAGCCCGAGGTGTCCGACCACAGGGATACCCGACTCGGTCAACAGGCGCACATGATCGTGAACGCGTGCCCCGCCCTCGAGTTTGACCGCGTGTGCGCCGCCTTCCTTCAGGAGGCGTGCCGCGGAAACGAACGCATCGCGTGGGGAGGCCTCATACGAGCCGAACGGGAGATCGGCAACCACCATTGCGTAGGTCGTCGCGCGGCTGACGGAACGGGTGGCGACAACCATCTCATCGAGCGTCACGGGGATCGTGTTCTCGTGACCGAGCATGTTGTTGCCAATTGAATCACCGACAAGCAACACATCCATCCCTGCGCGGTCGAAGATGCGCGCAGTCACCCCGTCATATGCAGTGAGCATCGTGAGTTTGCGTCCCTCCTCCTTTGCACGAGCAAAGTCTTGGACCCTGAAACGCTTGCGGTTCGACTGCGGAGAGTCGGCTGGCTGAGTCATCTATTCGCCTCTTTGATGTTGAATTGGCTGGGGTATGGGGCGTTCGCTGGTGTGTTGCGACGCCCCTTGTGTGGGGTGTTACCCCTGCTGTTCACGCCACTTCGACGTGATGGGAACGCGCCGGTCACGTCCGAATGCGAGAGCAGTGATCTTTGGTCCAAGCGGATACTGCCGACGCTTCCATTCCGCCCGGTCGACGAGGGACAACGCCCGGTCAACAACTGCCGCGTCGAAGCCTCGGTCCAGTAGTTCCTCACGGCCTTCGGCGTGTTCGATATGCGCGTCGAGCACGGCATCCAGCACGTCGTAGGGTGGCAAGGAGTCCTGGTCAACCTGACCGGGGCGGAGTTCTGCTGACGGCGGCTTGGTGATCGAGGACTCTGGGATCGGTGGGATCTCGCCGTTGTCGATCGCGTAGTTGTTACGCCAGCGGGACAACTCCCACACACGGGACTTGTCCAGGTCCTTGATCGGAGCGTACCCACCCACAGCATCGCCGTAGATGGTGGAGTAGCCGACCGCGATCTCGGTTTTGTTTCCGGTTGCCAGGACGAGATGACCCTCGGAGTTAGATAGCGCCATAAGGGTGACACCGCGCATGCGCGCCTGAAGGTTCTCCTCAGCGACTCCGGTCAGGTCCAATTCGTTCTGGAAGGCATCGACCATGGGGGCGATGGACTGCACGCGGTAGTGCGCGCCGATGCGCGCAGCCAAATCAGCGGCATCGTCCTTCGAGTGCTCTGAAGAGTACACAGAGGGCATGGATACGCCATACACGTTCTCTCCGCCAATTGCGTCTGCCGCCACGACTGCAACGAGGGCCGAGTCGATCCCGCCCGAGAGCCCCAGGGTAACGGACTTGAAACCGTTCTTGGTGAAGTAGCCACGCAGGCCGGTCACGATTGCCTGGTACACCTCGTGGTCGTTTTCGAGCGGTGGCGCAATGGGCCCGCGGTGAGGTTCGGAGTCATCCTCCGCGAGGGTCCACAGCAGGAGGTGCTCCTCAAACTTCGGTGCGGTAGCGAGCACGTCTCCGTGCGGGGACACCACGAACGACCCGCCGTCGAACACCAGGTCATCCTGTCCACCCACCATGTTCGCGTACACGAGGGGAGCGCCCACCGCCTTTGCACGGCGCTGAGCAAGATCGAGCCGGGTGGCCCACTTGCCCTCCTCAAACGGAGAACCATTGAGCACCAACAGCGCGGAGATGTCCTCAGCCGCGTATGTCGCCACCGGTCCGCCGTCCTGCCAGATGTCCTCGCACACGGCCAGCGCCAGACGACGCCCCTTGACCTCAAGGATCGCAGGCCTATCGCCCGAGGAGAAGATGCGGAACTCGTCAAAAACGCCGTAGTTGGGCAGGTGATGCTTGTCGTAGGCGACGTCAATCGAGCCGTGACGCAACACGACGGCACGGTTAGTGGGCCGCGCAAGCGGCTCGCGATCCGTAAGACCCAACGCCCCGAGCGATCCAACGATGACGGACAGCGAACCCAGGGACTCGTCGGCAAGCTGCCTCGCAACAGTGCTCAGCGCGCGCTCCGCTGCGCGCTGGAACGACGCACGCAACGCCAGGTCCTCAATGGGGTAACCGGTCACGGTCATCTCGGGGAACAGGACCACGTCGGCGCCCTCACGCGCGGCCTTTCGGGACCAATCAAGGATTTTTGCCGTGTTCCCCTCAATGTCACCAACGCACGTGTCAATCTGCGCAATCGCGATACATAGCTCAGCCATAGAGATAACCATATGCTTTTTGGCTACGAACTTACATTCGTTCCGCTCCGGTAGGGGGGTGCGTCGCAACACCCCTGCACTGCTGTGCTCGTAACAGGTTTTTTACGAGACACTTAGCGCGCCCACTCGTGACACAGGCCAAGTATCAGGCAAGATTAACCATATGGATAGGCAACAGGAATTCGTGCTACGCACGGTAGAAGAGCGAGACGTCCGATTTGTTCGCCTGTGGTTCGCCGACGTCTTGGGCATGCTCAAGTCCGTTGCAATCGCGCCGGCCGAACTCGAATCGGCGTTTGATGAAGGCATCGGCTTCGACGGAAGCGCCATCGAGGGACTCACCCGAGTCTACGAGGCCGACATGGTCGCGCGCCCCGACCCCACCACTTTCTCCCTCTTGCCGTGGCGCGGCGACACCCAGGGGACCGCTCGCATGTTCTGCGACATCCTCAACCCTGACGGCACCCCCTCGCTCGCCGACTCCCGTAACGTGCTCAAGCGTGCGATGGCGAAGGCCAGCGACAAGGGGTTCACGTTCTACACGCACCCTGAGGTCGAGTTCTACCTGTTCGAGCAGCCGATCAACACCAACAAGCTCGTGCCCATCGACCACGGCGGATACTTCGACCACGTTGCCCGACCAGCCGGACACGACTTCCGCCGCCAAGTCATCACGATGCTTGAATCGATGGGTATCTCCGTGGAGTTCTCACACCACGAGGCCGGACCAGGGCAGAACGAGATCGACCTACGCTACGCGGACGCGCTCAACACCGCGGACAACCTCATGACCTTCCGCACAGTGGTCAAGGAAGTCGCACTGGAACAGGGCGTATTTGCCTCCTTCATGCCAAAGCCGATGGCTGAGCACCCGGGCTCCGGCATGCACACCCACTTCTCCCTCTTCGAGGGTGACCGCAACGCCTTCCACGAGCCGGGCGCGCAGTATGAACTGTCCAAGACCGGGCGTCAGTTCATTGCAGGCCTGCTGCACCATGCCGCCGAGATCACCGCGGTGACCAACCAGTACGTCAACTCGTACAAGCGTCTGTGGGGCGGAGCCGAAGCACCAAGCTACGTGTGCTGGGGCCACAACAACCGCTCCGCGCTTGTACGTGTCCCGATGTACAAGCCGGGCAAGTCCAACTCCTCGCGCATCGAATACCGTGCGATCGACACCGCAGCGAACCCGTATCTCGCCTACGCGCTCACCCTTGCAGCAGGACTCAAGGGTATCGAAGAGGGCTACGAGCTACCCGACGCAACCGAGGACGACGTCTGGAACCTCACCGACGCCGAACGCCGCGCACTGGGCATCCGCCCGCTCCCACAGGATCTTGATGCCGCGCTTCAGATCATGGAGGGCTCCGAACTCGTTGCGGAAACACTCGGAGAGCACGTGTTCGACTACTTCCTGAAAAACAAGTGGCAGGAATGGAAGGAGTACCAAAACCAGGTCACTCCATATGAACTCAAGCGCCTCCTACAGGTGCTGTAGCTGTTCCCTCGCGTAAGGCGCCGGACAACCGGCGCCTTACGTGTTCTCCGCCCCTGTGGTGGCGGGTGACTCCAATTCCGCCCGAATCGACCACACAGGCGACAGGTTCTTCCCATCGATGTAAGGCACACATGACCGACCCATCACGCCAAGCGAGAAGCCAATCCCTTTCAGGCCGACTCATCCGCGCCGGGATCAAGGACGTCACTCGCGCCAGACGCCTGTGCGAAGACAGGACACTCGTGGCGGAACTGGGCGAGATCTCAGCGGATCATGCACTGCTCTCCGCCTTGACCTTCTGCTCCGACCCGGATCAAGGACTCCTGGGCGTAATCCGCGTGCTTGAATCCCTCTCATCGGGAGGCACCTCGACCGGGGCAGTGCTTGGGCAGTTGCGTTCGCTGTTCGAAGGACCACTGGCATCCCAGCCCGTTCTTGGAGCCTCCGCCCGCGTGCCCGTCGTCTCGCAGGCCAGCGACGGACGAGTTCTCGCTCTGCGCCGGTTCTTCTCAGTGATCGGTCATTCGACCGCGCTTCTCGACGAGGTGGTGCGGCGTCCGGAACTCGTTGCGGATTTGGTGGATATCAGTTCAGCGAACGACCTCCCAGACGCGGAGAGTCTAAGGTCGAGTCTGCTGGAAGCCGTGGGTGCTGCGTCCTCCACGTCAGGTACGAGTTCAGATACCGAGGCGTCAGACGGACACACGCAAGGGACACCAGTCGCGGGCACCTATCACGCCCCCATCGCGGGACCCGACCAAGAACGCAGCGAACAGGACATCACCGAGTACGTGTGCGCCATGCGCCGCGAATACCGCACCCAACTGCTACGCATCGCCGCGTTCGACCTTAGCCAGGACGACCCGCTGGAGGTGATGCCACGCGTGGCACAGGCATTGGCAGATCTTGCTGCCGCTGCGCTTGAGGCAGCTCTGGCCATCGCCCGTGCAAAGCACTCAACACAGGGCCGCGAGGTGCGGGTGTCTGTGCTGGGCATGGGCAAGACCGGCGGCTGCGAACTGAACTACATCTCCGATGTGGATGTCATCTACGTTGCCGAACCTGTCGGTGACACAGATGAATCCGAGGCGCTCGCGGTTGGTGCCCAACTCGCGATGGATCTCCAGGCTATCTGCGCTGGACCTGCCAATGAGCCTGCCCTGTGGCAGGTCGACCCGGCACTGCGTCCAGAGGGCAAGCAGGGGCCGCTGGTTCGCACTCTCGCGTCGCATGTGCAGTACTACGAGCGGTGGGCCAAGACCTGGGAGTTCCAGGCTTTGTTGAAAGCACGCCACGTCGCGGGCGATGCGGCACTGAGCGCGGCCTATCTTGAACGCATCAGTCCGATGGTGTGGCAGGCCGTGACCCGCGAGAACTTCGTTGAGGATGCTCAGGCCATGCGCCGCCGTGTGGAGAACCATGTCAAACCCGCGGAGGCCGAACGCCAGATCAAACTTGGCAAGGGTGGACTGCGTGACGTCGAGTTCACCGTTCAGTTGCTGCAACTGGTCCACGGGCGCATGGACGACACGATCCGCTCCGCAAACACGCTTACCGCACTGTCGAGCCTTGCCGCCGCCGGGTATGTGGGCCGCGAACACGCTGCCCGCCTGGCGACCTGCTACCGTTTCCTGCGCTCCTTGGAACACCGCATTCAGTTGCGGAAACTGCATCGGACGCACTTGATGCCTACTTCCGAGACCGAACTGGAGGTCATGGCGCGTGCGCTCGGGATGCGCCGAGTTGGCAGCGAGGAGTTGGTGACCCGCTGGAAGGCAACGAAACGTGAGGTTCGTTCCCTACACGAGGCGCTGTACTACCGTCCACTGCTCCCCGCGACAGCGCAGTTGTCTGCCGAGGAGGCTGCCTTGGCCCCGGAGGCAGCGGCCGAACGTCTGGCTGCGGTTGGCTATCGTGATCCGAATGGCGCTCTGCGCCACATCACGGCATTGACCGAGGGCGTCTCTCGCCGAGCCGCGATTCAACGACAACTACTGCCCGTCATGATCGGCTGGTTCGCTGAGGGGGCGAACCCTGACGCCGGGTTGCTTGCGTTCCGTAAACTGTCCGACGAGTTGGGCAGCACGCACTGGTATCTCAAGTTGCTGCGTGACTCTGGCTCTGCTGCGCAGCGCCTCGCCTTCGTGCTGTCGACCTCGGCGTACGTCGCCGAGGCAATCAGTGCGTCACCACAGGCGATCACGTGGTTTGATGACGACGCAGACCTCGCAATCCGCTCGAAGGAACGGCTTGAGATTGAGATGGACGCGATTCTTACGCGTTCGGATGAGCCACAGCAGGCAATCACCGCGATCAGGGGAGTGCGCCGTCGTGAGCTTGCACGCATCGCCTGCGCCTCTCTGCTCATGGATATTGCGCCACGCGATGCCGCACACGGCATCACTGACGCCGCGGATCTGCTTCTCGTCGGCGCGCTGCGGATCGCACGCTTTCAGGTGCTCGGCCAATCGGGCCGTGTCATTGACGACGAACCTGCCGCCTTTGCGATCATCGCGATGGGGCGCATGGGTGGTCGCGAAATGGGATACGGGTCCGATGCTGACGTCATGTTCGTCTACGAGACGCGTCCGGGCTATACAGAGGTCGAGGCTGGATCGTATGCTCAGGAACTCGCTGTCACGGTTCGTAAACTACTGACGGAGACGAACCCCGAACCTCCGCTCGAGGTGGATGCTGACCTTCGTCCAGAAGGTCGAAACGGCCCCCTCGTTCGGTCATTTGATTCCTATGCGGAGTACTACGGCAGATGGTCTGTGGCTTGGGAGAGCCAGGCACTCCTGCGGGCTCGCCCTGTGGCAGGCGATACCGAACTGGGTGCGAAGTTCGTGGCATTGATTGACCCGCTGCGATACCCCGCAGGTGGGGTGGAGCAATCCGATCTGCGTGAAATCCGTCGGATCAAAGCGCGAGTCGAGTCGGAGCGCCTGCCGCGTGGCGTGCACCCGAGCCGCCACCTGAAACTCGGACGAGGCGCGATCTCTGATGTGGAATGGCTGGTGCAACTACTGCAACTCCAATACGGTGCCGTGTTTCCTGAACTGCGTACCACGGAGACGATCGCCGGACTCGAGGCAGCCGAGGCTGCGGCCATCATCGACTCGGAAGACACCTACATCCTCAAGTGCGCCTGGCAGTTCGCCTCAAACCTGCGCGATGCCCTTGTCCTCTTTACAGGGCGTACCAAGGGAGCGCACACCGATGTCTTGCCGGCGGATCGCGCAACGCTCTCTGGTGTTGGCCGCGTGCTCAAATATCCGGTGGGTGAGGCGTCAACGGTTGAAGAAGAATACCTGCGCGCTGCTCGCAGAGCACGGAAAGTCATGGAGCGTTTGTTCTATGGCGAGGAAAACTAGTCCTCAGTCAACGTATTGCCCGCAGAGGTCCGCCTTGGGTCACGGAGCAACTCGGAGTCGATGAGTTCGTGGCGTTGCATGTAAGTGGAAGCGATTGCCTGAACCGTCGCCGCAACAGGTAGCGCCAAGAATGCTCCGAGCGCACCGAACACGGCTCCGAAACTCAACACCACTATGAACGCAACCGCCGGGTTGAGCGAGAGTGCCATCGAAGAGATCTTCGGCGACAGCCACAGGTTCTCAACCTGCTGGTAGAGGATGATGAACACTAGGATCAAGATCGCGCCGGTGATGTTTCCACTGGTCAACGCGAAGACGATCGGCAATGCTCCACCGATGTAGGTACCGATTGTGGGTACGAACTGCGAGACCACACCGGTGAAGATTGCGAGCGGCAGGGCATACGGGATGTTGATGATCTCCAAGAAGATGTACGTGAAGACCGATGACACCGCTGCCAGAATCAAACGTGAGTTGATGTAGTCCGACACCTTACGCTGCGTGATCTCCCACAGGCGTAGGAACTCCTCCTGGCGGGTGGGGGTGACCCACGCGCAGATCGAGGCCCGGAAACGAGGACCTGCCGCCGCCAGATAGTATGCCACGAGCAACACGACCGAGGTGTTGAACAGGAACGAGACAAGTCCAGCGCCGATCGCGAGAACCTGACCGGCTGCGTTCTGACCGTACTCGTTGATCAGTTGCTTTTGCAGGTCGTTCATCGCTGGGATCTCGACATCGATCCTGCCCTCGATCCACTTCGCTGAGGTCTCGTACAGGTCTGGCAGCGAACCGATGAGTTGCGCAGTCTGTTCAACGAACATCTGACCAAACACCGCCATGAGCACAATGGAGCCCATGAGCATGCTCAGGAGCACCGTCATCGTTGCCAACCCACGTTTCCAACCGCGTTTGACCAGCCACAGGACCATTGGTTCCATGACGAGTGCCAGGAAGAACGCGATCACAAGGTTCACGAACACCCCGGTGACAGAACCCATTGCGCGCCACAGGAAGATCGCGACGAACACGGTCAACACCGTGAGCATCAGGGCGCGGCCAAACCATCGTGGTGGACGTGGTGAGGTGAACCATGCGGGTAGATCGGATGGATCATGCTGTGCGTAGGCGCGCTTGGTGCGCACCTCAATGAGCTCGTCCGCCTCCGCGAGGTCTTGATTCGCCTCTGTGTGACGCTGTGCGCTCTTCGCGGCGGAGGACTTACGACCCGTAGCCTCAGCCCTTCCCGAACCCTTTTTCGGATTGGGGGAAGGTGTGGACTGGAACAACTTAGGAAAACGCACGATGACTCCCTGAACCGTGACATAGGTGAACGTAGAAAGCTCACATAGCAAGGCTAATCCAATAATGGGGCCTTGGCCTGCCACCACTCACTACATCGAAGGGCCAAAAAAGGTCCGGGTGCACATACAAAGTATGTGCACCCGGACTAAAAACAGCCCTCCGGCTTTCTGCCCAAGGCGAGGCTGACCAACCTACAGGCCAACTCGTCGCCAATCAGCACTAGCGATTGGGCACTTCAACCGATAGTGGCAGGCCCGATCACACGTCGTAGTAGAGCTCAAACTCGTAAGGGTGCGGACGTAGACGCAGAGCATCAACCTCGTTGGCACGCTTGTACGAGATCCACGTCTCGATGAGGTCCTCGGGGAACACGTCGCCGACGGTCAAGAAGTCGTGGTCAGCTTCAAGAGCGTCGAGAGCAGCATCGAGCGATGCGGGAACCTGCTCGATGAGAGCGTGCTCCTCCGGTGGCAGTTCGTAGAGGTCCTTGTCCACTGGCTCCGGTGGCTCGATGCGGTTCTTGATGCCGTCGAGACCCGCCATGAGCTGAGCAGCGAACGCAAGGTAAGGGTTGGCCGTTGGGTCTGGCACGCGGAACTCGACGCGCTTTGCCTTGGCGTTGGAACCCGTGATTGGGATACGGATGCAGGCAGAACGGTTACGAGCCGAGTACACGAGGTTCACTGGAGCCTCGTAGCCAGGAACGAGACGGCGGTAGGAGTTCACGGACGGGTTGGTGAACGCGAGCACGGCTGGAGCGTGCTTCAGCAGACCACCGATGTACCAGCGAGCGATGTCGGACAGCCCGCCATAGCCCTTCTCGTCGAAGAACAGTGGCTTGCCGTCCTTCCACAGCGACTGGTGGCAGTGCATACCGGAACCGTTGTCACCGAAGATTGGCTTTGGCATGAAGGTGACGGTCTTGCCCTGCTCCCACGCCGAGTTCTTGACCGTGTACTTGAACTTCATCAGGTCATCACCGGCGGAGGTGAGGGTGGAGAAGCGGTAGTTGATCTCCTGCTGACCAGCGGTGCCCACCTCGTGGTGAGCGCGCTCAACCTCGAGACCAACCTCAGCGAGACGTGCGCAGATCTCGTCACGGAAGTCTGCGAACTGGTCGTTTGGTGAGACTGGGAAGTATCCACCCTTGATGCGGGTCTTGTAGCCGCGGTTACCGCCCTCTTCCTCGGCGCCCATGTTCCATGCTGCGGTGCTGGCATCGATGTTGTAGAAGGTTGAACCCGGAGTGGTCTGGTAGCGGATGCCGTCGAACGCGTAGAACTCAGCCTCAGGCGCGAAGAACGCGGTGTCGGCGATACCGGTCGACTTCAGGTATGCCTCAGCCTTTGCGGCAACAGTGCGCGGGTCGCGTGAGTAAGGCTCAGAGGTGAACGGGTCGACGATGGAGAAGTTCACCACGAGCGTCTTGCGCTTGCGGAACGGGTCAATGAAGGCGCTGGTAACGTCTGGGACGAGCTTCATGTCCGACTCGTGGATTGCCTGGAATCCACGAATCGACGAGCCATCAAACATCATGCCATCGGTGAATGCTGCTTCGTCGAACTGAGCAATGGGCACGTTGAAGTGCTGCATCTGACCTGGCAAGTCGCAGAAGCGGACGTCAACGAATTCGACGCCTTCTTCGTTGACGTAGGCGATTGCCTCTTCGGCGGTCTTAAACATCCGAGTCTCCTTGATCGGGGGAGCCAAATTTTTAGGCTGATTAAAACAATAAGAGGTTGTAGTTTCCTTGGGGTGTACCGATTGTTTCGCCCGTGTTACATAGTGAGACTCATGAGACCAGTAAGTAAATTGGCAGCGATTACAGGCGCATTCCAACATTGTGTGAGTTGCGTTACTACCCGGTAATATCTCGCAGACTGAGCGGACCCTTCCCGGTCACTTGGATGTAAATCTCGTAGTATCGAGAAGTGACAAGGCGTAAAGACTTTGGTTCCTGGCTTGAGGGAACCCCGCAGGGCAACTCACCTACATCTGCCGAGCACGCACGTGCCCTCGGCATCCCGGTCTCCGGTTCGGGGTCCCTGGCTCCGCTGTCGCGACGTATCGGTGCGCTTATCGTGGACTGGGGTGCCGCCTCGGCCGTCTCCTGGCTTTTCTTCGATTACGCTCCTATGGCGACGCTCGCTGTGTTTGCTGGTGCGCACTTCCTGTTTGTCTCGACTCTTGGTTTCACTATCGGACATAGGCTGTTTGGGTTACGGGTCAAACCGGAGGGGACGGATATGACGTTTGTCGGTTTCGTTTCCGGATTCCTACGCACGGTCCTCCTGTGTCTGGTCATTCCCGCGGCGGTGTGGGATGCACAGGGGAGAGGCCTGCACGACAAGGCAGCGCGGACGATCATCGTGCGTCGCTGACCCGAACGTTCGGTTGCGTCCCGTAACAGAGCGGTTCGATGTTTCGGCTCTGTCGGCGGTGTTGCTATAAATCTCGGTAACAGAGCCGGCACAACCGCAACATAGGTTCCCACCGGAAGAGCGCGTGCGGCGGCCTCTCTAGCAGCCCGCCAGGCTACTGACCAAGGAACATACGCGTGTGGCCCGCTCCCACAAGGGAACGGGCCACACGTATAAGAAAAGCTAGTGGATCAACGCATGCCACGACGGTCTGGGCGGGCACGCATCGGATCGATTCCCTTTGGAATCGGGAGTTTCACCTGTCCGAGAGCATTGAGGCGCTTGTTGACCTCAGCGAGCTCGCCACGGTTGAGTTTCTTGCCCTTGAGGCGGTTGATCTCACGTGTGAGCTTTGGCAGACGAACCTGGTCCTCGTTGTGACCGACGTGCAGGGTGTGCACTGGAACGCCCGGCAGGATGCGGTTGAGTTTCCGCTCTTCACTGGCGGCAAGTTTGGCGGTGGCCTTTGGCTGGCCCTCAGTCACGAGCACAACACCCACTCGACCGACTGCCCGGAAGACGTAACTCTGAGTCTTCGCATCGATCGCGATTGGCTCTTCTGGAATGGTCCAGCCGCGGCGGAGTGTTCCAAGTGCGGCTCGAGCGGCACCCGGTTCACCCTCGATGAGCCCATACTGGATGCGCTCAGCCTTGCGCGCGAGTACGAACATGGCCGCAAGCAGACCGAACATCAGACCGATGATTCCGAGGTAGATGGTCATGCCCACGGACTGGAATGCAAGCCCGATAGCGATGAACAGCACAAAGACACCGAGAGCGGCACCCCAGATGGCCCAGCGAGCGTTTGGCTCGTTCTGGACGGTCATCTTGTAGACCTGGAGGACCTGGTGGTACCAGCGTTGCTTCTTCGGCTTCTTTTGCTTGGTAGCAGGTGCGACGTTCTCGTCGCCTGGAGTGTTCTTTCGGGCCATAGTCACATTCTAAACGGTTTGCGGCAGGGCTTTGGCCATGTTCCCCCGTGGGTTTAGATGCCGACGGGTGTTATTGCGCACGTCCTGCCAGAAGGGCCGATGCTTCCTGTCGGGCTGAGCCCTCTTTCGCGAGGTGCTGCAGTGTCTCAGGGATGACTCGTCCATGCTTGGTCATTGCCTGAGCCCACAACCGTCCGGCACGATACGAGGATCGCACGAGTGGCCCGGACATGACACCGAGGAAACCGATCTCCTCGGCGGCCTGAGCCAGATCCATGAACTCTTCGGGCTTGACCCAGCGTTCCACAGGCAGGTGGCGTGGCGTTGGACGGAGGTACTGGGTGATGGTGATGATGTCGCAGCGGGCATCGTGGAGTGCCTCGAGCGCCTCAAGGATCTCCTCGTGCGTTTCGCCCATACCAAGGATCAGGTTTGACTTGGTCACGAGCCCCGCTTCGCTTGCGCGCGTGAGTACCGACAGGGAGCGCTCGAAGCGGAAGGCTGGCCTGATGCGTTTGAAGATACGTGGCACTGTTTCGACGTTGTGTGCCAGCACTTCGGGTCGTGACTCGTTTATCTGATCGAGTAGTTCTGGGATGGCGTTGAAGTCGGGGATGAGTAGTTCTACGCCGGTGGTTGGGTTGAGCCTATGGATCTCGCGCACCGTTTCGGCGTAGAGCCAGGCACCGCCGTCGACTAGGTCATCGCGCGCAACCCCGGTGATGGTCGAGTATTTAAGGCCCATCTGCTGCACGGATTCGGCGACGCGCAGCGGCTCGCCACGGTCGAGTTCGGCAGGTTTACCGGTGTCTATCTGGCAGAAGTCGCAGCGCCGCGTGCACTGGGAACCGCCAATGAGGAAGGTGGCTTCGCGGTCTTCCCAGCACTCGTAGATGTTGGGGCAGCCCGCTTCTTCGCAGACGGTGTGGAGATTCCCACCACGCACAAGCCCCTTGAGCTCTGAGTATTCTGGTCCCACGACTGCGCGGGTCTTGATCCAATCAGGCTTTTTCTCGATGGGTACGGCCGAGTTGCGTGCTTCAATTCGCAGTAACCTTCGTCCGTCGGGGTTGGCTACCATGGTGCTCTCCTTCAGTGGATTCCAAGTTCTTTGAAATTGACGACGAGTCGGTCCGTCAGTGGTTCACTCACCATCGTGGGTGTGATGGTTGTGCCCGCTGCGTGGCTGAGCGTGGTGATGCCAGCATCGCTGATGCCACACGGGGTGATGTGGGTAAACGGCGTGAGGTCATTGTTGCAGTTGAGCGCGAGCCCATGGAGCGTGGTGTCCTGAGCGACGCGCGCTCCGATTGCGCAGAGTTTGTTGGGCGAGGATATCTGAGGGTTTGGCTGATGCCAGACACCGGATCGTCCTGCCACCTGCTGTGCTGTCACACCAAAGTTAGCGCATGTTTCGATGACTGACTGTTCGAGCGCTCTAACGTAGGCGATGACATCGAGTGGTTGCGGGAGTGGAACGATGGGGTAGATCACGAGTTGTCCGGGGCCGTGCCAGGTGATCTTTCCACCGCGATCCACGTCGACGGCGGTCAGAGGTGGTTGCGGGTATTCGATAGCGCGCGTTCTGCGGCCAGCCGTGTAGACCGGTTCGTGTTCCACGAGGATGAGCGTTGGCGGTCGACTTCCGTGTGCGACCTCGCTGTGAACGCGCCGTTGGAGGTCCAGTGCATCGCCGAAGGCGGTCAGCGTTGTACCTAGTCCGAGCGAGATCATCTCCACCATTCGACCGTACTGTGCCCGATTAATGCCGATCAAGGAGTATCACGATGTGGATCACCGTATCCCCGTGTTAAGGAGGGATTGAAATCACGAGTGAACGAGTGCATTCGCGAACATGGTGGCCTCCGGTCAAGGATGCTGCAGCAGCAACACCCCCAGCTTCCTACTGAGTCTGTTGTTTGTCGCGCGCAACTAGACGTCCGTCTGTATCTGTCGTGATCTCCCACTGATGTCCGGGAACGAAGTCCATCGCGTTGTCGAACCAGCAAAAGTCGAGCTGTGACCTTGAGAGCGTGACAACCTCGATGCCCTGCGTGGTGGTGAACCCGAGCCACTGCGAACCTTCGGAAAGGAGAGTGTCATCTGAAAACCGTGTTCTGTAGGCTTCGGGGATCTGGTTCAGCGGGGTATACGGACAGACGATGATTCCACTGCTCCAATCGGCGCCGTTGGGTGCTGCCAAGGAAATCTCGGAATTGGATTTGGCCTGCGCTATGAGGTCGTCAGCGTAGGAGTCACTGCAACCAGCCAGGATGAGCGCAACAGTTACCGCTGAGAGTGTCGCTGCCGTTTTCGTGGTCTTCACTGTCTCAGCGTAACCATTTCTCCTTTTCAGTCTTGGATTCGTGCCGTGTCTAGATCTGAAGGTTTAGCGCGACTATTGCGGAGATTGAGTGCCGCTCGGGTTCGTTGTCGGACACCTAGGCATGGGGAGAGCGCCCCTGTGGACAACGGTCAACATGAGCGAGATTTCAGGTGGAGTGGGATGCGTGCGAAACCTTACTCAAGATGATCTTGAACTGCTGGTTCAGTCAGGTGTGGAACTTGGCGTGCCGCTACAGCGGCCAACCTTTATGAGGGACAGTTCAATTCCCGTGTTTGACGCCCTGACCAGCAGACAGGAAGCGGCACACGTGCACTTCGCTTGGCTGGGGTCAGGTACGCAAGCAGATGCCCAACGTGAGCACTGGCAGAACATGATCGAAACCGTTGGGGCACACACCCCACATATCGGTGTTCAGCAGATTCGGCAGAGCGTTGATCTCGAGGACCTGTGTGCTCTCGCAGTAACGCCCGCCCGAAGCCTTGTTGAGCATCTCGCAGAAGCACAGGACCCGGTTATCGAAGTCACGCTCAAAATACGCGAACTATGTACCGTGATTCTTCGGCTTGCTACCGCCGGGATACACCCACTCGAACTTGATGAACGGCATGTACTGATCGGCGAGCACGGACAACTTGAACTCTCCGCAATGGCGGACCTGTCATTTGGCCAAGTACAGGAACACGGTAGTTACCCGAGCGGATTCCAACTCGTCAGCAACTACCTCGACTGTATCGGCCAACATCTCTCCACGCTCACCCATCAACTCACGGTTCTGAGGGGAATCCTCAACGCAGTCGCCGAACAACCTGATGGACGGACTGGACTTGGTGACTTCGTGCTTGCATTGAGTGCACACATCGAGATGCCGCGGCCAACGGAGTCGACAAGCGCGGAGAGCAGGCCGTCTGGAACGTGGTCACGTCAGCTTGCCTTGGAGACGCAACGAAAGCGCAGCGAGAGTCGGCGTAAGACGGGTGTCGCTGTGGCAATTAGCCTCGTCTGCGCAGCGATCATCCCATTGGCTGCCAATGCGGTGGCGAGCAGCGGCAACCCAGAGAGCCCGCGACAAAGCGAGTTCACATCGACGGTTCAATCCCATGAGATGCTCGTGCAACAACCCGAGGAGGGGCGAGTCGCAGAACAGAACGTCGCTGAGAGCTCCAAGGTGCAAAGCACACAACTCGATGTTCTCACCATCGAGGAAATGCTCACTGAACGCCTCGCAACCATCGCCGTGGCCAGCGGTACAGATGAACCCGTCGACCTTTCACATCTCTACATCCTAGGCAGCGAAGCCGAGCGTGAGGAACAGTCCCGCATCCAACACCTGCGCGACTCCGGAATCACGATCACGGGGTCAGAACTTACAGTCACGGAAGCCGAAATGCATCCCGCGTCAGGTGATAACGATTCAATCCGCACGATCGTGGTGTCGTATGACATGAGCTATGCGATAGCCACGGCGGAACGTAATGAACAACTCACGGAAACAGAGCGGACCACCCTGGAACTGCACGCCACTGACTCCGGGTGGCGTATCAACTCCGCAACACCCGCACCTGACATGGACTAAACCCAACTGCACGCCGGCCACACCTGACCGGTTAAGGGCTAGACCTGCTGGGCAATCCAGCGGGCAAGGTCATCCACGCGCGGGTGAGCGTATTTGAACCCCAAAGACTCCAAAACGGTTGGTCGAACGTGCACGCCGTTGACGATCTCCTGTGCGAACTCACCCACAGCGATCCGTAGTGCGAATGCTGGGACCTTGAGTGCATGCGGACGATGGATCGCACTCGCAACACTGGCTACGAGATCGCTGTGCGGCACCGTCTCGGGCGCAACAAGGTTGACTGGTCCCCACGCTTTGTCATGTTCGAGCAGGAACACCAGAGCACGAACCTCGTCCTCAAGGGAGATCCACGACCACGGTTGATCGCCCGAACCAAGAGGACCGCCAACCCCAAACCTCAGCGGCAGCAACAACTTCTTGAGTGCCCCGCCATCAGGGCTCATCACCAATCCCGTGCGGGCATACGCAACCCGCGTACCAGCAGCCATCGCGCCGGAGGCGGCGCGCTCCCAAGCGGTGCACACCCCGGACAGAAAGGTGTCGCCTGAAGATGAGGTCTCGTCGACAATCTGATCTGGGAAACCGTAGTATCCGGTTGCGGAACCTGATACGAGAACCTGCGGCGGGGTTGGAACGCTCGTGATCGCTTTGACCAGAGTGTTCGTGGCGCTTACACGTGAGGCGAGGATATCGCGCTTAACAATTCGATCCCAACGGCGGTCCCCAATGCCAGCCCCAGCCAGATTGATCACCCCGTAGGCCCCATCGATCACGGTGGAATCGATAATGCCTGCACTTGGGTCCCACAGCGAGTCAATGACCCGTGGATTCGGTTCGGTCTTGGCGCTACGCACCAGTCGGATCACGTCGTAGCCCGCGTCAACAAGTGCGTCTACAACCTTCGTACCAATGAGACCTGTTGCGCCGGAAACAACGACGTGGGGTGTGTGTGACATCTTTCGATCATACGTGGCTCACGGCAGATCGCATGGTGAGCGCAGGGTTCTGAGTAAAACATCCGGAGTGGAAACATCGTGGAAGCAACAATGGGTGGTGAACCAGAAGGTTCACCACCCAAAGTTCTCGAAGCAGAACCCCGTCAAACGGTCACAGGCCGAGCTTGTCCTCGAACTTGCCCTCTTCGATGCGGGCCTTGACCGCCGACAGGAAGCGGGAAGCGTCCGCACCGTCAACGAGACGGTGATCGTAGGAGATCGACAGGTGCGTGAAGTAACGGATCGCGATAACGTCCGAACCATCAGCACCCTTGACCACGGCTGGGCGCTTAACCATCGTGCCGGTACCCAGGATCGCAGAGGTACCAACAGGAACGATCGGGGTGTCGAACAGTGCACCACCCGAACCGGTATTTGTGATGGTGAATGTCGCGCCTGACAACTCGTCTGGCTTGACCTTGTTGTCGCGGGTACGGGCGCCAAGATCAGCGATCGACTGAGCGAAACCAACGAGGTCGAGTTCGCCAGCGTTCTTGATGACTGGAACGAGCAGACCACGTTCGGTGTCTACCGCGATACCGATGTTCTCGGTTCCAGGGTAGGTGATCGTCTTGTCCTCAAGCACACCGTTGATCTTTGGATACGCCTTGAGCGCCTCTGTCGCCGCGAGTGAGTAGAAGGACAAGAAGGTGAGGTTCGCGTTGTGCTTCGCCTTGAACGCTTCCTTGACCTTGGTGCGCAGGTTCACGATGTTCGTGATGTCGACCTCGAACACGGTGGTCAACTGAGCCTGGGTCTGGAGTGCCTCGACCATGCGCTGGGCGATGATCTGACGCAGACGGCTTGCCTTCTCCGTGGTTCCGCGCAGAGGCGAAACCGGCAGGATCGTGGAAGCTGCTGCTGGAGCCGCAGGAGCGGGAGCAGTCGTTGGAGCAGCGGCAGGTGCCTTGGACGCTTCAGCGGCTGCGAGGACGTCTTCCTTGCGGATACGCCCACCCACACCGGTTCCGGACACAGTAGACAGGTCAACGTTGTTCTCGGCAGCTAGCTTGCGAACAACAGGGGTGACGTAGCCACCCTTCTTGACTGCCTCAGATGCCGATGATTCTTCGTTCGATGCTGGAGCGGCTGCGAGGACGTCTTCCCGGCGGATACGTCCTCCCTCACCGGTAGCGGTTACCGTGGACAGGTCAACACCCTTTTCGGCTGCAAGCTTGCGCACGAGCGGAGTGACAACCCCACCAGACTGCGGCGCAGCGGAAGGCGCTGGAACTGCTGGTGCAGATACAGCGGCTGGCGCAGGAGCCGGGGTAGGTGCTGCTGGTGCTGGTGCAGGCTCAGCGGCAGGGGCTGGTGATGCAGCGGCTGCTGGAGTTTGCGCGGCAGGTGTTGCTGCGGAGCCTCCAACGACTGCGAGTACCTGGCCGACCTCTGCGTCTTCGTCTTCTTGGACGAGGATCGCGGTGATGACACCGGCTACCGGGGATGGAACCTCGGTGTCGACCTTGTCGGTGGAGACCTCAACGAGTGGTTCGTCTACCTCGACGGTGTCGCCGACGTTCTTGAGCCAGCGGGTGATGGTTCCTTCGGTGACTGATTCACCTAGGGCTGGAAGAGTGATCTCTTCGCCGCCCTGTGTGCCACCTTCGGTGGGTGCTGCTGGAGCAGCGGCCGGTGCTGGGGTCTCCGCTACAGGAGCAGACTCGGTAGCGGGTGCTGGTGCAGGCTCAGCGGCAGGGGCTGGTGATGCAGCGGCTGCTGGAGTTT
>DALZEF010000038.1:0-19226 GCA_031979385.1 Timonella sp.
AGAAAACCGTACCCTAGCGGGTAAGCCAACGGGAGTGCCACCCAGGGTGAGGGTACAGGGCGGCCGGGGAATCGTCGGAAATCTGTGCCTTTAAGACAGGCGCGCACCGCCCCTAAAAAGGGGCAGTGCGCGCCAATCAGAATGAGTCGATCAGTCCTGTGGACCGGTCACGGCGACGCGTGCGGCGCGAACCACGCGGTCACCGATCTTGTAGCCGACCTCGATGAGGGCGGTAACGGTCGTTGAGGTGGCGTCCGCCGAGGTCTGGTGGAAGAGGGCCTCGTGAATGGTCGGATCGAACTCCTCGCCTACCTCACCAAAAGCCTCAACACCATACTTCGACAGAACCTGGTTCAACTTCTCGGAGATCGCCTCGAACGGGCCGGTCAGTTCACCGGCCTGCTTCGCGCGTGAGATGTCATCGAGCACAGGGAGCAGCGCGGACAGAACATCCTCAACGCCACGCCCACGAGCCGCTTCCTGCTCGCGCTTGGCACGCTTGGAGAAGTTGACGTACTCGGCGTTCAAGCGCTGAAGATCCTCGAGGTGGGAGGCTGCTTCCGCCTGAGCCTGTTCCAGTTCGGACAGTTCCTGCGGCGCCTCCTCCTGTACGGCCTCTGGCTCGAAGTCGAGGTGATCGATCGAGTCCGGCTGCTCTGGACCTGCGCCCTCGGCGTGCTGGTTCTCGTTACTCACTTGCTGTCTTCCTCGTCTACGATCTCTGCGTCAACAACGTCCTCATCATTCGCCTCAGCGTCCTGTGCAGGCTGTTCGCCTGCTTCCGCCGCTGCCTGCTCCTGAGCGTAGAGCGCCTCGCCGATCTTCTGGGAGACGGTCGACAGGGTCTCGTTCTTGGCCTTGATCTCCTCGATGTCGTCGCCCTCGAGAGCCTTCTTGGAGGCGTCGAGCGCTTCTTGGACTTCGTTCTTGACCTCAGCCGAGATCTTGTCCTCGTTGTCCTTGAGGAGCTTCTCGATCGAGTACGCGAACGACTCAGCCTGGTTGCGAGTGTCAGCGTCCTCACGGCGCTTCTTGTCCTCGGCAGCGTGCTCTTCAGCCTCGCGGACCATGCGGTCGATGTCTTCCTTTGGCAGGGAGGAACCACCGGTGATGGTCATCGACTGTTCCTTGCCAGTGCCCTTGTCCTTGGCGGACACGTGGACGATACCGTTGGCATCGATGTCGAAGGTAACCTCAACCTGTGGCATGCCGCGTGGTGCTGGGGCAATACCGGTCAACTCGAAGGTACCCAGCGGCTTGTTGTCGCGAGCGAACTCACGCTCACCCTGGAACACCTGGATGAGAACGCTTGGCTGGTTGTCCTCAGCGGTCGAGAAGATCTCGGAACGCTTCGTTGGGATAGCGGTGTTGCGCTCGATGAGCTTGGTCATCACACCACCCTTGGTTTCAATACCGAGGGACAGCGGGGTGACGTCGATCAGGAGAACGTCCTTACGCTCACCCTTGAGGACACCGGCCTGGAATGCTGCACCAACTGCAACGACCTCGTCAGGGTTTACGCCCTTGTTTGGCTCCTTGCCGCCGGTGAGCTCCTTGACCTTCTCCGTGACTGCTGGCATACGGGTCGAACCACCAACGAGAACGATGTGGTCGATGTCGTTGACCGAGATACCTGCGTCGCGGATGACAGCGCGGAATGGAGCTTCGGTGCGCTTGAGGAGGTCAGCCGTCATCTGCTCGAACTGTGCGCGGGTAAGGCGGGTGTCCAGGTGGATTGGGCCGTTCTCGGTCATCGACAGGTACTGCATGTTGATGTTGGTCGAGGTAGCCGAGGAAAGTTCCTTCTTGGCCTGCTCCGCAGCCTCACGCAGACGCTGGAGCGCGATCTTGTCCTTGGACAGGTCAACACCGTCAGACTTCTTGACCTCACCGATCAACCATTCAACGATTGCGTTGTCCCAGTCGTCACCACCGAGGCGGTTGTCACCGGAGGTTGCGCGAACCTGGATGGTGGAGAAGTCGTCGTCGTCCTTACCAACCTCAAGGAGCGAAACGTCGAACGTTCCACCACCGAGGTCGAACACGAGGATGAGTTCGTCTTCCTTGCCCTTTTCCAGACCGTACGCGAGTGCTGCCGCGGTTGGCTCGTTGACGATACGCAGAACGTTCAGACCAGCGATCTGCCCCGCGTCCTTGGTCGCCTGACGCTCAGCGTCGTTGAAGTACGCAGGAACGGTGATGACTGCGTCGGTCACGGCCTCACCCAGGTACTCTTCAGCATCGCGCTTGAGCTTGCCCAAGATACGAGCGGAGATTTCCTGTGGGGTGTACTGCTTGTCGTCGATTTCCTTCGTCCAGTCAGTTCCGATGTGACGCTTCACCGATGCGATGGTGCGGTCAACGTTGGTCACTGCCTGACGCTTCGCGATTTCACCGACGAGAACCTCGCCGGTCTTGGAGAATGCGACCACCGATGGGGTCGTGCGCGTACCTTCCGCGTTGGCGATAACCGTTGGCTCGCCACCTTCAAGTACTGCAACACAGGAGTTGGTGGTACCGAGGTCAATACCTACTGCACGTGACATAGTGTGCCTTCCTTTCCGTGAGCGACGGTTTGGTTTGCCAGTCCTCGCGCCAACCTCCCGCGATCCTCTGCTTGCCGCGGGGATCGGTCGGCTGCGTAAGTTCTAGGCCGTCACTCATTAAACATTGAGTCTTCCACACTCAAGTTTGCTCCTCCGGCTCACACTTTGCAAGTCGACTTCTCAAACTTGAGTCTATGTCACTCAACTTTGTAGGTGGTGGCTTTATTCCCGCGGATGCCGGATTACTTCCAGATGCTTGAAAAGCAGACAATGGCCTGCTGCTTTGCTGCACACCTACGGCGACTACACCGCCTTGACGGCGACTGCCAGCCAGGTCTTCCACATTGACGACGAGGCGGCAAGTTCACGCTGGAACCTGCCGCCTCGTCGTCAATCAGTCGGGTAAGAACAGTAGCTCTCCGGACAAAAACGAGCCTCGCGCTTACCTAGCAACCGTTTTGGAAACCTTCTTCACCGTATTCGTGGCGACCGTCGTGTTCTTCGAACTCTTGACAGCCTTCGCCGTCTTACCGGTCGGCGTGAACTTCACCTTCACAGCCTGACCCTTACCCACTTTCAAGCCCTTGAGCGTCAGACTCACTTTGCCCTTCTGCGAAGCCTTCAGCGTCGCCTTGTACGTCTTGAAGGCTGCGAGAAGTTTACGCATGAGGTCTCACTAGTGGGCCGTAGAAAATGCGCCACCACTGTGAGCGCAGTACATAGTACCTTGAGATTCCCTGTACAGAATAGGTTTTTGGGCCTTCCGTCTGCGCCTTCACCGCCCGATGTTCCGGCTCAATCAAATTCGGACGAGTCCACAGCTCCACACATATGAGAGTCGTTTAATGTGAATGAGGCGTCAAGGCCGCAAACGACTCAGACGTGTCAAAGACATCGGAGAGATCATCAAGGAAACTCACCACTGCGGTAAGTTCCTCCGTGGAGTACTTGGCCACAACCTCGCGCATACGGGCATGCATCGCGGCCATGCGCTCACGAACCTCCACATGGGCATGCTCGGTGGCCTCAATCAAGGTGGACCGGCCATCAGCGACATTGGGTACGCGGCGCAAATGACCGGAAGCAGTGAGCCGGTTGAGGAGTTTCGAAGTGGAGGCGGTCGTTATGTTGAGTTCACGCGCGATGTGCTGCGGGGTGCAGGGCTCTCCCCTACGCCAACACGCGATGACAATCTGCAGGGCACGCATGTCGTTCTGACCCATGGCCATGTCGCCGGCGGCTCGATCGCGCATCGCATTGTCTGAACGCCGAAATCGACGAACAGCCTCAAGAACACGGCGTTCAGCCGACTGCTGGTCATACCAATATGACGGGGGTGTTACGCTCTCTCCCACGATTCAACGCCTCCTGGCACGACCACGAACAAGGGGTGCACCACCGTTTCCAGTGGGAAGCCCGGCTCCAATCTTAGCGAGTCATAGCGTTCCTTGACCTCAACCACCAATTCCGGATTACGAACAGCCAGTTTGCGGAGTAGGTGCTGAAACTCAAATTCGATCTGTCCACGGGTTACCGAGATCTTGGGCTCTGATTCCAGGACCTTGCGGGCTTCGCTCTCCTGGGATGTCAGCCGCGACCTGTCGAACCTGTAGGACCGACTGTCCGCCTCGTCGGCAAGCACATGCAGGTAGGCGCTCACGAAACCAACGGGATCTGAGGTGCGCTTGAAGCGCACCAACTGCGGATGATTTGTGTACCCTTTTGTCTTTCCGGCCAGAACAGCCTGCGCCAATAGGGATTCCCTCCAAGCCGCGATGAGCCCCTGGCGATCTAGGAGGCATGGCTCCAAGGTCCACATCCTCATTGCCCGCTCACTCCTTACCCTGAGCGAGTGCGGACGGCCACCAGATCTTACGTCCAATGTCGTACCCAAGGGCCGGGACCAGGATCGTGCGCACCACGAACGTGTCGAGCAGGACCCCGAAGGCCACAATGAATGCGAGTTGAACCAGGAAGAGGATCGGGATCACGGCAAGCGCGGCGAAAGTGGCGGCAAGCACCAGCCCGGCGGATGTGATCACGCCACCGGTAATCGCAAGGCCACGACTGATTCCCCGGTGGGTACCGTAATGCAAGGACTCCTCGCGAACTCGAGTCATGAGGAAGATGTTGTAGTCGATGCCCAAGGCGACGAGGAACACGAACGCAAACAAGGGAACCGCAGGATCTGCCCCGGGGAATCCCAGAATCTCGTTGAACACGAGGGCAGAGACGCCGAGCGCACTGCCGAACGAGAGCACAGTGGTCGCGATCAGCAACAGCGGCGCGACAATCGAGCGTAGCAGCAGTCCAAGGATCACGATGATCACCGAGAGAATGATCGGGATGATCAAGGCCCGGTCCTTGAGAGAGGCATCGTTGGAGTCGATGTTGGTCGCGGTGGTGCCACCCACCAGCACGTCCGACCCGAAGCTGTTGCGCAACTCCATCACGGTGGACTGTGCCGCCTCGGAATCGAACGCATCAGCCAGAGTCACCTGGAACAGGACGTTTCCTTGAGCAACTGTGGGTTCAGCTTCCTCTTGGCCAAATGAGGTCAACCCGTCAGCCGTGTATCCAACGCTCCCCGCGGCCGCATCGCGGGCCGTGAGCGCAACGGAAGCGACTCCTTCATGCGTGAGGAGTTCCTGGCCGACCTCATCGATCCTGTTCTCCGGTGCAATGACATAGGCAGGGCTACCGGAGCCTCCTGGGAAGTGCTTGGCCAGTTCAACCTGTCCATCACGTGCTTGGGAGGTACCGAGCACGAGTTCGCTCTGGGCCACGCCATCCGCCTTCAGCCCGATCAGGCCAAGGCAGGCGAGTGCAAGGATGACAGTTGTGCTGAGCCACATGGTGCGTGGCCTACGGGAGATGAGAGACGGCAGCTTGGCCCACATTCCCTTGCTTGGCACCTCTTCATCTGCGCCAAGCTCAGAGTTGAAGTGTGGCCTGCGCGGCCAATAGGCTGCACGTCCACAGAGAAGAAGTAATGCGGGAAGCAGAGTGAATGCCGCGAGCATCGCGAACACAATTCCGATAGCCGCAATCGGGCCCAAGTCACGGTTGGACTGGAGTTGGGACAGAAGCAAGCACAACAACCCAGCGATCACAGTTCCGCCGGAGGCAAGGATCGGCTCGAACGAACCCTTGATCGCAGCTTTCGTGGCATCCCACTTACCCGGATGACGCCTGAGTTCCTCGCGGTAGCGTGAGACGTACAGTAGGCCATAGTCCGTTGCCGCACCAATGACCAGAATGAACAGGATGCCCTGGGTTTGCCCATTGAGCATGATCACACCGTTTTGGGCAAGCGTGAAAACC
Organism: Timonella sp.; assembly: GCA_031979385.1. Classification (GTDB taxonomy): domain Bacteria; phylum Actinomycetota; class Actinomycetes; order Actinomycetales; family Cellulomonadaceae; genus Timonella. Next base: position 5,871 of record DALZEF010000038.1, read on the forward strand.
GCTGCGAGGGCTCCACACAATGCGAAAAGACTTGTGAACAGCACGGCAAACGGCAGGATCGGCGAGCGGTAGACCACCAGCAGAATGACCAAGACGGCAGCGAGCGCAACGCCTAACAGCAGTCCGTCGATCCCCGCGAACGCTGTTGAGAGGTCGGCGGTGAATCCGGCAGGCCCAGTGATGTAATACGCGAGGCCTGGCGGCAGGTGCTCAGCGGCGAATTCCTCCAGTTCTACCACCGACTCCTTGATGTCGGAGGTTGCGTCAAGAGAGACAAAGACCTGAAGCGCCTGCGCATCTTCGGACGGTATCGCAGGACTGGATCCAACCACGCCGGAGATCTCACTGCTCAGCGTCTGGGTGAGTCCCTGGACCTGCCCCAACTCGTCTTCCGTGATCTCACGATCGGATGACACGAGCAAGATCGCCGGAATCGCATCGTCTCCCAGGAAGTCGCTGAGTTGCTTTTGCACCTGGGTCGCTTCAGCGCTCGATGGTAGATAAGCGGTCGGGTCGTTGTCGGAGACCTCTTCGATCCTTCCGAACAATGGGCCGCCATAGGCTGCGAGCGCGAACCAGATCGCGATGAGCAATGCCGGTAAGCCGATTCGCAGCCAGGTTGGGACGCCTGCTCCGACTTCTGTGGCGGTTTCGTCTCGGTGCCGTGCGGCAACCTGATCGCGTTTGTTTGTCCTAGTCAATGCGCTACCCCTCAGTGCGTCTTTACCTAGCCAGGCTAGGTAAATAGTAGATCAATAAAAAAGAGCGGTCAAATGATGACCGCCCTTTCCCGTTACAGGCCTCACGCAGAGGTAATGGTCTCCAGCATGACGTCAACGTTGCCTCGGGTGGCTCGCGAGTAAGGGCACTTCTCGTGGGCTTTGTTGATGAGGTCCTGCGCGGTTCCCTCATCGACACCCTCAAGTTCCGCCTGGATCTTCGCGGTGAAGTTCAATCCAGAGTTGAACTCGCCGCCGATAGACAGCGTGACCGTCACTGCGGAATCTCCCAGTTCCACCTTGTCCTGGCGGGCTACAGCCTTGAGCGCTCCATGAAAGCAGGCTGCCCAAGCAGATGCGAACAATTGCTCCGGGTTGGTGCCAGGCCCGTCGTCTCCACCAAGACCCGATGGAACAGACAGCGCCAGATCGAGTTTGCTGTCATCCGTTGCGACTCGCCCATCACGTCCACCCCACGAGGTGGCAGTGGTTGTGTATAGCGGCTGCGACATGATGTCTCTCCTCCATGTGTGCGGCGCCGGATGAGATTCCGGCACGTCCCTTCCATCCTTGCACCAAACGAGCACAATGTCTTGAGCAAAGTCATCCCTACGGTGGACGTGACAACCCAAGCCCTGGAATTATGATCATCGAGTGAATGACACTTCCAGCCAGCGAATTCGCGGCATTGATCTAGCCCGAGCTCTCGCTTTGATCGGTATGATGGCCGCGCATTTCGGCGCTTCTCACGAGTTTGGCTCCTCCTTCTGGGGATCAGTTGGTGCCATCACTCCTGGCCGCTCCTCAATCCTCTTCGCGGTTCTGGCCGGAGTGTCCATAGCGCTCGTGACGGGCAGAACCCAGCCTCTCACCGGTGAGCCAGTCGTTCAGGCTCGCGTGAGACTCGTCCTACGTGCACTCATCATCCTGACAATCGGTTCCGCACTTACCGCTTACGGATCGGGAATCGACGTCATCCTGCCGACATACGCACTGCTTTTCGTGATTGCGACACTCTTCCTACGCTCTCGGCGTCGCACCCTTGCCTGGTGGGCCTTGGGTTTTGCCACCGTCGGGTCACTCGTTACGTTCCTAGCGACCCCGCTCGTCTACAGCAACTCGTGGCCAATTCCATTCTTCTCAATGATCGTGAGCGACAACTACAAACTTCTACCGTGGATATCTCTCGTACTCGTGGGAATGATTCTCGGCCGGACGAGTCTCACCAGCCTTTCCAACGCGCTGAAAATCGGTGGCTTCGGTGCGGTGATCGCTCTCGTCGCATACGGATCGACAGTAAGCATCTCTTCGAGCAACACCGACCTGCAATCCAACTCGCAGGGCTCCAAAGGCGATGTTCAAGCTGCTCCGTACGAGTATCAAGACCCTATCGAGCTTTACGCGACACCTGCCGAAACGGCCAGCTCGGACACCTTCACAGTCAACGGCCAACTGGTCAGTGCCTACGACCTGGCTGGCATGTCATGTGACGCGGAGGCGTGGAATGAAGGCTCCACCTCTGGCGGATATATCAGTTGCGGACACTCATCCTTTGACGGGTCCGGAGAAGGACTCGAAGATCCATATGCCGAACCTTCCTACTGGGACCAACTCCAATACGAGCGCGATAGGTTCCTCAATGCAGACCCTCACTCCGGTACTCCAGCAGAAATCCTGGGAGGCATCGGCGTCGCAATGATTGTCATCTCCCTGTGTTTGCTTGCGACAAGACGTTTCGGGTTCGTGTTCTATCCGCTGACCGCTCTGGGTTCAATGCCCCTCACGATCTACACGGCGCACGTGCTGACCTTCAAGCCCCTCAGCGCAATGACTGGCCAGTTCGAGTTGCTCAACTGGTCAGCCTCAGTCGTCGTTGCCGCCGTTTTCGCAATGCTCTGGAAGGTGAAATTCAACCGCGGCCCGATCGAGTCCCTCATGCGGATTGCCGTCACCAAATTCCTCGCGCCCACACACGACAACCGTCCGGTCACTCGATGATGAAGCATCGCGCTTGGGGTGAACTGCCCTGTCTTCCGCAGGCGGACTGAGCCAGATTGTGTTTTGCTCGAATTACGGGACCTTCCGATGTGCCAAGTCAATGGGGTGATCTAACTCTTTGATCCGGCTCAATAGGAAGACCAGCAACAAGGCAATCATCCCGTCACAGGATGCCTTCACTCGAGAGGAAAATTAAGCATGAGCTTCATTTCGTGGATTCTCATCGGTCTGATTATGGGTGCAATTGCGCGTTCCGTTCTCCCAGGACGCACAGAGGGCGGCTGGGTCACGTCGCTCGTTGTCGGAGTCATCGGTGCTGTCGTCGGTGGCTGGATCGCGAACATGGTTGGTAGTTCCTCCAACAATGGATTCTTCGATCTGAAAACCTGGTTCTTCGCATTCGTCGGTTCGCTTGTAGTGCTCCTGATCTGGGGAGCGGTCACAGGCCGAAAGAAGTAACACTGCTGACACACATCTGTTCTGGGCCGACCCATGCGGGTCGGCCCATTGTGTTGCCATGCTGATCTTCCTGACTGGCGACGACATGGTCGCCCTCCAGCATCACCTCACGGCGACACCCTTCCGAGATCGGTGTAAACCCCTGTGTACACCGCGGTAAAACACACACAGGCGCACTGTGGAGCCCATGTGCGCTGGAAGGCGGCAGGATCGTCGCCCATCCCGCTTCTCCTATGGTTTATCCCGGCAACCCACTAAGGTGAGTGAGTACACCTCAGCCACCACGTAGGAGAAGCGCAGCACGTGTCCAGCGCCCCTGACACCCCACCCACTCGGCTCCAACGCCTGTTCCGGCGTATCGACTGGTTCATCATTGCGCTACTGGGCGCAATCGTCGTTGCCTCGCTCCTCCCCGCACGTGGTCGGGGAGCTGAAGTCCTTGATGCCCTGGTGATCGCTGCCGTTGCCTGGCTGTTCTTCCTGTACGGTGTGCGGCTACAAACCACAGAGGCTCTCGCCGCGCTGCGCAACTGGCGGCTGCATTCCGTTGTGCTTGCCTGCACCTACGTATTGTTTCCTTTGCTCGGCCTGCTCACATTCTTAATCCCCGAATCCGTATTGCCACACGACCTCGTGCTCGGATTAGTCTTCCTATCCCTGTTGCCGTCGACCGTGCAGTCATCGATCGCCTTCGTCTCGATAGCACGGGGGAACATCGCTGGCGCAGTCGTTGCAGCATCGTTCTCCAACCTCGCCGGAGTTATCCTCACGCCACTACTCGTGGCGCTGATCTTGGGATCCACGGTCGGGTTCTCCGGGGCAGCGGTCGGGAAAATCGCATTACAGTTACTTCTGCCCTTTATCCTCGGGCAGATCGCACGGCGCTGGCTCGCTGCCTGGGTAATCCGGCACAAGCGACTGACCTCATTCACCGACCGCGCTTCAGTCGTACTTGTGGTCTACTCGGCCTTCTCCCAGGGTGTCGTCGGCGGGATCTGGAGTAAGGTTTCAGTTCCCAACGTCCTCGTACTCGCCGGCATCTCCTGCGTGATGCTGGCTGCGATGCTCTGGCTCAGTTCAGCCATCGGAAAGGTTGCACGGTTTTCACGCGAGGATCAGATTGTCGTGCTCATGTGCGGATCCAAGAAATCGCTGGCAACAGGCGTGCCCATGGCGACAGTCTTGTTCGGCCCTGCCCTCGTGGGCATCATCGTGCTTCCGGTAATGATCTTCCACCAAATCCAACTAGTCGTATGCGCGGTCATCGCACGACGCCTCGGTGACCAAGCCGAACCGGCGCTCGTCGCCTAGTCGGACAGGACAGCGCCTCGTACTCTAGCGACCGATCGTCTGGTCTCGGTACGACCGGCCATTTACAGGGAACACCAGCAAACACGACACACCGTCGCGTTGAATCCCCGGTAGATATGTACCACCCGGAAACATTGAGTTCCTAAGTCACACGTTCAGGTGAGCCCTGGCCTGCTATTCTCGTGCAGAATCAACAAACCGAACACAGTTTCAACACGTCTTCAACGCGCCACTGCCCATGGCACGACCGCCAACGTGTTGGACCAACCAGAAGCGAGCGAAATTTTGCCTGGTGAACCGCAGCCGCAGCCAACTGTAAGTTCGTCCGACACCCTCACCATCACTGAAGGTGACACTGCGACAACAGTCAAGGGATCAACACCATCCACACCCCCTGAACCAGTAGCACCCCAGCAGGTGCAGGGTTCCGAAGCACCACCGCAGAACGCAAAGTTTCGCGATCCGTGGCCGGATAACGCGCGATTCTTTGCTGCGGTACTTATCGTCGTCTGGCATATGGGTGCTCAGGTCTTCGACCGTTCCGAGTCGATACAACTCTTCTTCTACGCGACGTGGCCAATGCGAGTCCCTCTGTACGCACTCTTGGCTGGCTATTTTTCAAGCGCCGCTCCGATCACTCCCAAGCGCGGAATCGTGCTGCTACGAAACGTGCTCTTTGTCTACCTCATCTTCGAGATGCTACAGACTACACACCGATGGGCACTGTATGGAGATTTCAATTTCAACCCAGGCTCTCCGTCATTCGCGCTGTGGTTCCTGCTCTCCCTGTTCTTCTGGCGGCTATCGCTGCCGCTCATCTCTCGGGTCCGTTGGATCATCCCCATCTCGATCGCCGTGGCACTTATCGCGGGCTTTGCCAGCCAACTAGGCTCGCCGCTTTCCGCAAGCCGAACGCTCGCCTACCTTCCGATCTTCCTTGTCGGTTGGAAACTCCGCGAGATCGGACTGCGTGAAGTACTCGACCGCGTTTGGGTAAGGGCAGCCGCAATTGGGTTCTATCTGGTCTGGTTTGCCTACGTGTACTACAACCACTCTGACATGAAGCGCCGTTGGTTCTCGATGAGCAGCCCTTACCGCGGTGAGGACATCACGAACGAACTGCTGATGCGAGGCATGGTCCTGACTGTCGGTATTCTCGGCACCCTAGCGATCCTCGCACTCGTGCCGCGTACACGGCTTGGTTGGATCACTTATCTGGGTTCCGGATCAATGTACATCTACCTATTACACCCGTTCGTCGTAAGACAACTCGGTTACCACAATTACTTCGACTCGATGAACTCACGCCTAGATGTACTTGTCATGATCCTCTTCTCCGTTGCGATGGGCTTCATTTTCGCTTCTAAGCCAGTTCGGAAGGTACTGAAACCTCTGATTCAGCCGACCTACACCTGGCTGTTCCACACGGATGATAAAAAAGCAAAGTAGCACCACCACATGAGGGCTTGCTTTCAACTCCACAACATGCGAGTTGAAAGCAAGCCCTCTTGTTAGTCAATCACTTACCTGGGGCACCTGAGTTTATCTTCGCCTTACGCTCAATCCACCGTACGTAACGTGACTGCGATGCAGGTCGTTCAGCGCCGATCTTCTTCCCAGCGGCGATTCCGGCATCAAATGCCGGAGCCTCACCCCTGTCCGTGTCATAGATGGTTGTCAGGTTGTTTGCGTGCAGGAACTCGATGAAGTTATCGAATCCGTCCTGCATCAGGGTGTTGAACTGAGTGTAATCAGTTTTCTCGACCAGATCCCCGGCAAGAACCGGTGCAGCGTCCTTGTCGTAACGCGTGTAGGGGATGCCGTGGAAATCCGCGAGTTCGGTGGTGCGTGAGTCGTGCGCGAGCAGGTGTGCTGGCGTGCCACCGAGAATCGAGGCGATGTTGCCGTGCAGTCGGGCACCAAACGTGAAGTCGATGTTCTTGAACGAATCGATCCATCCCCATGGGTTGGAGTAATACAGCACCGAACGCTTCGCATACATGGGGTGTCCAGTGTGGACGGGAGTACCGAGATTCACCTTCTCCAGGTCGTATTGATCCTTACCCGTGAGGATCATGCGGGCAGATGCAGCGTCTTGTGACGGTGACGTGAGCCGCGGGTATGCCTCCATGTTGGCAGCAATCACACGGTCAATGTTCGCAACACGGTAATCGATGTTCATTGACACCCGAGAGAATCGATTGAGTTTCCTTGTGCGATTCTGGATCTGCAGGCCTGGGCCCCAGGTGTACACGGACGGACATCCAATGACGCGGACGCTCTCTGCGGGAATGCCAACGGATTCCAGATATGCTTTTGTGAACGCACCACGTACACCGATCTCGCTGGAACGTTCCAGGATGGCTTCGCAGAAGGCACGAACGGTGGCGTTGTGTTTGTCGGCCTTAGACTGATCCGGCGTCCACAGCCGACCGGTACGCGACATGCGGAAATCTTCGTTGTCCATCGAGTCCGCTGTTGCCTGCGCGCCGACTCCAACCAGGGTGACCGGGATGTCTAGCATCTTGATCAACTCAGTGAACTGCGTCAGTTGCTTCCCGTATGAGGCACGGAAGGAGTTGGCCATGGGGATGACGAAGTGATCGTAGTTCTCGTTGATACGAGCGGCCTCAGCGGCGAGATCCGGTTCCCGATAGACCGTATATGCACCGAACCTCAGGTCATTCGCACTTGAGGCAAGGGTTCGGGCCACACCGTTTCCATACAGCAGGTTTCCCGCGTTTCCGCCCATCCTTCGGGTAGACAGGCTTCGCTTGTATACCTTCAGCGGGTTTTGTGCAGTCCTAATCAAGATACGGTTCATCGGCTACCTTTGCTGTGTACGAGCGGAAGATCATGTCGGTGTCCCCTATAGTTTCGCACGATATGCCGCTGGTTCCCCGTTTCGATACCAGCAGTTCACAGGGTCACCCCACCTGGAGGGTGCGAGACGCTGCCGTACAACGTATCCGCGAAATAAACTTGACCGGCTGCCCGTGAACAGGCACAGGATAGAGGTCATGAGCATTCTTATAGCGCGCACCATCGCAGACCCATCCGTCAATGGCCCTGAACACGACGTGATGCTTGCGGTGCACCAGTTGATGACAGATGACTCCCTGCAAACCCTCGGGCACACCGACTTTGTGGATTCACCGCAGGCCCGTGCCACCGCGCTGGAAAAGCAGGACTACTCGGCCCGTGTCCCGCTGGTCATTGAGCGCGATGAGAAGGTGGTCGGTTACGCACTGATCAGTATGCCGCTCAAGGACAACAAACACCTCGCCTATGTTGACGTTGTTGCGCTGAACAACGAATACGAGATTCACGAGTTCGGTCTCGAAGCCGCAGAGAAGGTGGCTCGGGAGCATGGGCGAACGGTTTTGAACGCCTACTACGCACACGGCCGCGAGCCTGAGGTGGGCGACCCACACCGGTTGGAGTCGCCTACCGGGATCGGTGCCGTGGATAGGACCGACCCTGAGGTTCGCGCGCTTCTTGAGGCTGGCTGGAGCATCGAGCAGACTGAACGCTATTCGGTTCTGGACTTGCCGGTGGATCCGGAGAAACTAGCCGAGTTGGAGCACGAGGCCGCGTCGAGGGCTGACTCCACTTACCGCCTCGTATCGTGGCAGGATCACAGCCCCGAGGAGTTCATCGATGGCCATGCGGCGCTACAGCAGGCCATGAGTACGGATGTCCCCTCTGCGGAACTCGAGATCGAAGAGACCGTGTTCGATGCGGAGCGTATTCGGAAGTTTGAGGACCGTATTGCAAGGATGGGCCGGGGGTATCTTGCGGTTGCGGCCCAACACAGGCAGACGGGCGAGTTGGCGGGGTTCACTCGCGTGGAGTACATGTCTGACCGCCCCGAAGCAGTGATCCAAGAGGAGACCCTGGTCCGCGCAGGACATCGTGGCCACCGGATCGGTATGTGGGTCAAGGCGGCGATGCTCCGCCAGCTCCCGGAGGTCCGTCCTCAGGCAGCGCGCCTCCACACGTGGAACGCGGGTGAAAACTCTTACATGCTGAACATCAACGTTGCCCTCGGTTTCACCGAGCGCGGTATCGAAAGCGCCTGGCAGAAGAAACTCGATTAGCCCTGCTCTCTGCGCCAAGATCGTTCACCCCCAGGGAACCGGCTGAGCGAACGCGCGTTTCTGATAAGGCACCGAGCCATCACCGGCGTGTTCATCGCACATATTCCTGTCCTCGCGCCGGCGAGGCTGGCAAGGGCTTTGTCGTTGTGGCGGGTGAGGTTACGGAACTGGCCACGAATCATGCACATGAGGCGATCCGGGCTATCGCTTCGGCTGTCACTCAGGTGGCGGGCGAGGTCGAGCAGATGGCCAACGCGGACCGCTAGCGATTGACGCGGATTATCCGCACGCCCTGACCTGGTTCCAACCGTACCGCGTCCGCGAGTACGGTGAGTGTCCCGACTCCGGGCACGTCGATCCGGGCGACTGCACGCCCAGACTGGAAGAATCTGTCGGCAACGATGCCCGCGTATTCTGTGGGACCGGTGGGCGCGTGACTTGAGGTACCTGCATGCTGCTCGCTGGCACCTGGGCCACCCCGTTGCCCGAATCTGTCGGCGAGAGCCATCGCCTCGTCGGCGGGATAGGTTTCCACAACCTCGAAGTCACAGGGTGCGTAACCCTCAAAGGGCTGCTCCCGCACAACAGCCTCGTAACCGAGGAACTCTGCGATCTCACGGCTCGATGGATGCCGCCACAGGCGTTCTGGCGCGTCGATCTGAACAATCTTGCCTGCGCGCATCACGGCTACACGATCACACACGGTGAATGCCTCATCCTGATCGTGGGTCACGAAGATCGCGGTGGTACCCGTGGCGTGCAGGATGGAGCGGACATCCACAGCCAGCCGTTCGCGCAACTCGCGATCCAGGGCTGAGAGGGGCTCGTCGAGAAGCAGGAGCCGCGGATGCGGTGCAAGCGCCCGCGCCAACGCAACCCGTTGTTTCTCGCCGCCGGATAGAGTCGTGACGTTGCGTGTCCCGTAGCCAGCGAGTCCAACCAGTTCGAGCAGTTCCTCCACCCGCCTTTCCCGTTCCACGCGTGAAATGCCGCGTGCGAGCCCGTAGGCCACATTCCGGGCGACCGACAGGTGTCCAAAGAGCTGCCCGTCTTGGAACACGAACCCGAACTCACGTCGGTGGACGGGAACCGTCCGCATGTCTTGGCCGGACCAGGTGACGGACCCACTCGACAGTGGTGCAAGACCAGCGACAGCGCGCAATAGCGTGGATTTTCCGCACCCACTGGGACCAAGTAACCCCAAGATCTCCCCCTGCGAGACCCCAAGGCTCACGTGGTCCACGGCCATGAAATCGCCAAAGCGAACCGAGAGGTCGGTAACGTCGAGGACCATCAGAACTCTCCTGCACTGGTTGTTCGAAGCCGTTCCGCCAGCATCATCACGGCGGCTGAGAAGCCGGCGAGGATCACGGATGCAGCCAGGGCCATGCCGTAATTCTCTGCGCCTGGTTTGGAGATCAGTCTAAAGATCACAATAGGAAGCGTTGCGGTGTCGGGCCGCGAGAGGAATGAGGTTGCACCGAACTCACCGAGCGAGACGGCAAACGACATACCTGCGGCCAGCCCGAGTGCGCGGGCCGCGAGCGCCCAGTCGATAGTCAATGCAACTCGCCAGGGCGGCGCGCCGAGCAGTGCGGCGACTTCACGTTGGCGCGGATCGATTGCCCGCAGCACGGGGAGCACGGTCCGAACTACGAGCGGAACCGCCACAACGGCTTGGGCAATGGGTACGAGCCACGGGTTCGAACGCAGGTCGATGTCCAGTCCAAGGGGTTGGTTCATCGTGATCAGGAACCCGAACCCAACCGTGACTGCGGAGACTCCGAGCGGCAACATGAAAACGTTTTCAAGCCCGGTCAAGGCTGCGCGGCCAGTGCGTGAGGCCGCACGACGGGACACCACGTAAGCGACCAGACCGCCAATGCTCAGGGCGATGATTGAGGCGTAGAACGCGATGACCGCGGAGTTGTAGAGAGCTTCCCACACCGTAACACCAAGGGTTCCCGAAGAGCCGGAGGCACTCGATCCGGTGGTGCTCAGCGCCCGGAAGTTGTCGAGGGTCCAGGTATCCCCCCTGCGGAACGCGGACATCGTCAAGTTCACGAGCGGCCAGGCGATGAGCCCCGCCCCCGCCAGGAGGGTGACGAGTACGGCGAGCCAGTCTCGTCGGAGACTACTCAGGTTCAACCGCTCCGTGCGGGCCTGAGCCGGGGCGAGGTCAAGTGCCTGTTCTCGTCCTGCACGGGCTCGCGAGGTCACCCACAGCGACACCGCGATGACTGCGAGTTGCAGAATTGACAGTACCGCTGCGGCGCGGAGGTCGAGAAACTGGACCGTCTGCATCCAGATCTCGGTTTCGATCGTGCCGTATCCCTGTCCTCCCAGGACCATGACGGTGCCAAAGGCTGTGGCGCAGAATAGGAACACGATGGCAGCGGCCGAGGTGATGGCCGGAGCGAGTTGCGGGAGCGTGACCGTCAGAAAGGCACGCGTCCGCGACGCACCAAGGGTCCGGGCCGCCTGCGCTGCGCGGGGATCGATCTTTTCCCATAAACCGCCAACGGTACGCACGACCACAGAGTAGTTGAAGAACACGAGAGCAGCGAGGACAGCCCAGAAGGTACCGTCGAGTCCAAGCCCGCCAAGCGGACCTGATGTGGCGAACAGCGCCCGGAATGCAACACCGACCACAACTGTGGGCAGCACGAACGGCATGGTCACGAATCCACGGGCAAGCGTGCGCCCTGGGAACGAGCAGCGGTAAAGCACATAGGCTCCCGGGATCCCAAGCAGCAGGGAAACCACCGTACCGGCAATGCCCTGCCCCAGAGTGATTCCAACCAGGCGCCAGGTGCGCGGCCTCGACAACACCTCGAAGAAGCCCGACAGATCGAGCGTTCCGTCCTCGAAGAACCCGCGCCCCACCAGCGCGACGACCGGCCACGCAAAGAAGAACGCCAAGAAAAGGAGCGGGACCGCAGCGGCCCCACCCCACACGAGGAAGCGGTGCAGGCGGGCCCGCGAACGCGGACCCGCCTCAAGGGAGTTAGCCAAGAATCTCGGCACTCCACTCCTTGATCCAGTCATCACGCTTCTGGTCGATCAGCGCTGGTTCAAGTGTCGCGGGGGCGTCCGGCACCGGGGCGAAGGATGCCCATTCCTCGGGTATCTCGGCGGTCTCGGAGACGGGGTACATGTACATGGTGTCGGCGATGGTGGATTGGAACTCGTCGCTGATCAGGAAGTCGATGAACGCCTGTGCTCCCTCGGGGTTTGCGCCGCCGGCCAGCACACCGGCGTATTCAACCTGGCGGTAGCAGGTGCTCATGAGCGTCTCGGTGCTTGTGCGCGAGCCGTCCTCGGTGGCGGTGAAGGCTGGCGACGATGCGTAGGACAGTACGACTGGTCGGTCGCCGCCCGAGAATGAGAAGTCAACGTAGTAGGCGTCTTCCCAGCCGTCCACGATCTTCAGACCGTTGTCCTTGAGCTGTTTCCAGTAGTCAAGGTAGCCGTCCTCGCCGTACTTCGCGATGGTTGCGAACAGGAATGCCAGGCCAGGCGACGAGGTGGCCGGGTTGGTCACGACCGCGCTACCCGCGTGGGCCGGGTTGAAGAACCCGTCCTGCTCGAGTGGTTCGGCGAGGTCCACGGTTGCGTAGTAATCCGAGTCGATGTTCAGGCACACGTCACCGAAGTCGATTGGGGTGAGTTCCTTGCCGTCCGACAGTCGCAACTCAGCGCCGAGAGCACCCTCCGTGGCGGGAACGTATTCCTCGAACACGCCCTCGGATAGCGCACGCGATGCGAACGTGTTGTCCACGCCATAGGCGACGTCTCCGAGCGGTGCGTCCTTGGTGAGCACGAGTTTGTTCACCAGTGCCCCGCCGTCGCCGTTGGTGACGACCTCCAGCGTGTAACCACTCTGCTGTTCAAACTGCGCTTTAAGTTCATCGGACAGTTGGAACGAGTCGTGCACGACCACGCGCACAAGCGAGTTTTCCGGAGCGTCGCCCTCGGTCTCAACGCTCGTGGTCGGGTTGGCCGTTGGCGTCGGGCTGTCGGCTCCCGGCATGCAGGCGGTCAGCGACAGCACGAGTACGGATGCGGTGGCGGTCCGCACAAAAGTGGTGAATGATGGCGTTGCCATTCTTCCTCCTTAGAGAAACCGCAGTGCATCGGCGGCTTCGAAATATAAAGGAGGGGTTCCATACGCGTACACGTATGGCGAGATAGCCCGACTCCCTACGCCGGTGTTACCCGGATCAGGTTCGAGGGTCTGCGTGAAGCACTCTCAGCGCACGGGTGCGCTCCCCTGTCGTACCGGGCCAGTCTAGTGAAGCATGGTTCGGGGATGCAAAGTTGGCTCTCGCATCGAGACAACCACGCACGCCTAACGAGCCTGAGTATTTATTTGCTTCTCAGGCCTGTTGCAAGTCGCATCAACTACACCCAGCAGATACCGTTGATGACAGCACAGTAAGCGACTATCAGGGAGTGTCCATGGACAACAAGCAGTCCACCACAGAGAAGATTTTGGCTATCGGCATTTCGTTTGCGGCTGGCTGGATCGCGCAGAAGGTCGTGGAGAAGGTATGGGACAAGTCCACCGGTGGCCTTTCCCATTCGCTTGACGACGATGATGCACGGATCGCTTCAATCGTCACCTTCTCTGCGGTGTCGGCTATCGCCGCGACGCTCACGCAGGTTCTGGCGAAGCGCAGTTCCGCCAAGGTTGTTCGCCGCATCGCGGCACCCAAGTCTTAAACACGACGGCCTGTGGGCTTTTTCGTCGTTCTGTGGGCAACAAG
>DALZEF010000039.1:0-18366 GCA_031979385.1 Timonella sp.
AGGGAACCCTGAACGACCCGATCCCCCACGTCGAGGGAGAACTCGCCGACGAGGTCAACAGGTTCATGCGCGCGGTGCTGGCGCGAAGCGCCTCAATCGGCGTGCGCGGAAACTACACTGCGGAGTTTCTGAGCAAGCTCGGATACGGGGACGATGTCGTCAGGATTATTGGCTGCCCATCGCTGTTCAAGTTTGGCCCAGAGCACCAGGTCAACAAAAAGGTTGAGACCATCACTGCGGATTCCGCGGTCACGATGAACCTGACCCCGTATGTTCCTGAGATGGGTCCAATCTCGTTACACCACGCCAAGCACTACAACGATCTGACCTACATCCCACAGGTCTCAAACGACCTCGCAATGATGATGTGGGGCAAGGCGAACCCTCAGTACAAGAACCCCAAGCTCCCCATACACGTTCAACATCCGCTCTATCTTGAAGACAAGATGCGGTTCTTTGTGGACAGCCACTCGTGGACAAACTATCTGGCAACACGTGACTTCGCCTTCGGAACCCGAATCCACGGCAATATCGCAGCGCTCATCTCTGGCACCCCGGCATTCGTCCTCGCCCACGATTCACGTACTCACGAACTCGCGGAATATCACGACATCCCGCACATCATGGTTCCTGACCTGGCTGGACGCAAAGACGCCGCCGAGTTCTACGAGGAGTCGGACTACACCGCCTTCAACAGGAATCAGGCCGCTAATTTCGAGCGTTTCGCTGCGTTTCTCACAGAGAACGGGCTGTCTCACGTGTATGAGGAGGGCAAGGCGAACCCGGAATACGACGCGCGTATCGAGGAACTCAACCTCATTGAACCCGTACGATCACTCGCAGCCCGTGACCCCGAGGCCCAGGGTCAGGCATACAGTCGGGTGCAACGCCTGCGCAACCCTGAGTTCCAGGCCAAGACCGCGAAAACGGCGCTTGCATCTCATGAGTTCCCCCTGACAGTTGACGGGAAACTCGCGAGAAAGCGAAAGTCCGCACTCCGCCGAGTCGCACGCAAACTCGAGAGCCTCGCCGAATAGAGGTTCATGACAGTCCCGCCGCCTTGCACTTAAGCCAGCCGGCGGGACTTTTTGTTACGTTGAGCAGATTCAGTCGGTCCTTGCCTGGGCCTTTGCAAACCTCCATACGGTGATCGAGAACACGAACGGGATCACGGCGCACAACAGCAACGCCGTACGCAGTCCAGACCCGCCGTCATCAGGAAGCGCCTCAGCGATTGGGGCGAACGCCGTGTGGGCTTGCTCCGCAATACCACCGGCAAGTGCAGGCCCAAGTGACGCGCCGCCGTCACCAGCAAGCGCCAGGATCGCAAACATCGCGGCACCACCGTAGGGGAACTTCGCGGAGGTGAGCGACATCGTTCCCGGCCACAGCAGTGCAATCATCGCACCGCACACCGCGCAGGCCAGGAGGCTGATGAGTGGGACATTCGAGGTCGCGGCGACGATGTAACTGATCCCCGCACCGACACCGGACCAGCCGAGTAGTTTGGGCAGCGAGAGATTCTCACCCCACATACCATAGGCGAACCGGACGATCCCCATCAGCAGTGCAAAGAGTCCAACGCCGAGTAGGTCCCCCACCTCCTTGGACACGCCCACGCCTCGCTCGGCGAAGAACGAGGCCCACTGCACCATGGTGAGTTCCGCTGCCCCACCGGTCATCATCAGCACGAGGGCGGCGAGGAAGAGAGGCGTTCCGAGGAGAGAACGAATCGACATGCGCTCAGCGGCTGACACGGTATCCGGCAGCGGGACGCGGGTAAAGGCGGTTGCGTTGATAACAGGGATGACCGCCCACATGATTGGCAACATCCACCAGAGGTCACGCCCCAATGCCGACACGAGCAGTGTGGTGGCGACGACCACCAGGAGTTGACCCCAGCAGTAGAAGGAGTGCAGGAAGGCCATGGCGGACGCCTTTTTGTGTGCAGGGGTCGGCAGGTGCTCGATGATCGGGCTTGCCAGCACCTCGAGTAGTCCGCCACCTACCGCGTAGATCGCAACCGCCAGGCACAGGGCGAGGAAGGTGCTGTCCATAAGGAGCGGGAAGACCCCGAGTCCTGCGAGCCCCACTGCCGACAAGGCATTGGCCCACACCATCGGCGCCCTATATCCGATCCGGTCCACAAAGAACATCGCAACAAAGTCAGTTGCGAACTGCACGCCAAAGTTCAACGCGGCAAGCAACCCCAACTGTGCGATTGGTATGTCGAATTGGACGTGGAAGATGATGAAGAACAGCGGTGCGATGTTGTTGTTGATCGCCAAGACGATGGTTGAGGAGTAGCTGGCCCGCTTTGTCCCTACAAAACGGGCGATCTCATCAACTACGGCGGGGGTGGACATGGCGCGAGTACCTTTGCTTGTTAGTTACGAACTACGTCCTTTGCGCTCCAGTTGGAGCGCGCTCCACGAAACTCCTACACTGCGCTGCACTACTTTGTCCGCAATGTGTTCGTGATTCGGCGTGGACTCATGCAAGGATATCGAATCGTTTCGACTCATCAAGCGAGCGCGCGGGAGATTCCCACCTTCCATGATCGCCACCGGCTCACAACAAGACAAACACAAAATAAGATTCACTATTTGGCCAAGAACAGGTAATAATAAACGTCAGTGGGAGAAGACTGTTCTCACGACCCGCTCCCGGGTGGGTTCCGGTCTACGGTAATCAGGAGATTTACATGGGCTTCATCAAGGCAGCCATCGACTCGATCGGCGGAACGTTCGCCGACCAGTGGCTAGATTTCATCACCGTTCCAGACAACATCACCCCAACCTCAGCGATCTTCCCAGGTCAAATGAAGGGGCAGAACGCTGGACGCGGGTCCAACACAAAGGGTTCAGACAACGTCATCACGAACGGCACGCGCATCTTCGTGCCGGAGGGATACTCGCTCATCACGATGGAGGGTGGCGCATTCACCGGCTTCATCGCGGAACCCGGTGGCTACGAATGGCGGTCAAACGACCCTGCCTCCCAGTCGATCTTCGCAGGCAACGGAATCGTCAGCCCACTCATCACAGCCTCATGGGAGCGCTTCAAGTTCGGTGGACAACCGGGCGCTCAACAGGCAGTGTTCTACGTGAACCTCAAGGAAATCCCAAACAACCGGTTCGGAACCCAGTCCGAGATTTACTGGGACGACGCTTACCTTGGCGCCCAGGTCGGTGCGATCACCCGCGGAACCTACACGCTTCGAATCGTGGACCCGCTGCTGTTCACCAAGCAGTTCGTACCAGCCGCATACCTGCAGCCAAACTCCCCACACTTTGACTTCTCAGACTTCGACAACCCAGCCGGAGCGCAGCTGTTCAACGAGGTTGTCTCTTCGCTTTCCGCAGCGTTCTCGCACTACACGAACGACCCGTCCAAGGGAAACCGCATCACGCGCATCCAAGGCGATGCCATCGGGTTTGCCCAGTCACTGAGCGCAGCAGTTGAAGAGGGATACAACTGGACCACCGATCGTGGTCTGACAATCGTCAAGGTCGCTCTCCAGGCCATCGAATACGACGAGGACACCCGCGCGCTGCTGTCCGATGTCAAGAAGGCAGACGCCCTGTCTGGAAACCGTGGGAACTCCTTCATGCAGCAAAGCGTCGCACGCGGTATGCAAGCTGCCGGTGAAAGCGGTGGCGGCGCAGCCGGATTGGCATTCATGGGCATGGGCATGAATGCTGCAGGCGGTGTCATGGGCGGAACACAACAGCCGCAAGGCCAGCAGACCTACCAGCAGGTACCTCCGCAACAACCAAGCCCACAACAGGCAGCACCAGCCGAGCAGCCACCAGCGCAGGGTGCAGGCGGCGATGATCTCGTCGCCAAGCTCACCCAACTCAAGACACTTGCCGACCAGGGAATCATCTCCCAAGAGGAATTCGAAGCGGCAAAAGCCAAGGCACTTGGGCTGTAAGGGACCAACGTGACTCAGCCAACCAACGGCGGCGTGCCGCAACCCTCGCACGGGGATGCGGCCGCCGCGGGGCAGCCCTACCAGCAGCCTGCCCCCTATGGACACGATGACTATGCACCTCAGGCTCCAGCGGAGCCGAACAAGGAGGATTTCAAAGACGCGACCTGGGACCAGGTAAAAGAAACACGCAGGCAGGAGTCTGAGGCGGGATATGCCCCGGGCGAGGCACCTGAGATCGTCTACGAGGAACACGACGGCCCATCAGTCATCGAAACCCAAACCGGTGGCAAGGACGGACTCGTCCGCTGCGCGAAGTGTGGCTCCACGGACATCGGCTTCTCAGTCGCCAAAGCAAGTCTGTACTGCAATTTCTGTAGGTTCGAGTGGCAATCTGAGAGCGCGGTCGACGCCTACAACCTCAACACCCCCGTACACGAACTGCGTGGAATCCACATCGGATCAGGTTCAGCCGAGATCATCCCGGATGTTTCGCAGGTCGTGTCGTTCAAGTGTTCCGCATGCGGCGCGGAAGTCGTCATCGACACCGAGCACGCCATGCAGGCACGCTGCCACTGGTGCAGGCACACCCTGTCCGTTCAGGAGCAGATCCCAAACGGCGCTGTTCCCGATGCGGTTCTTCCGTTCTCATTGCCCAAAGAGGTGGCGATGGAGAACATCCAGAAGTTCGTGGACTCCCGGAAGTTCTTCGCACTGCGCAAGTTCAAGCAGGAGTTCAAGGCAGAGAACGTCATGGGCGTGTACCTGCCGTACATGATCGTGGACGTCAACGCCCGCATGCACCTGCAGGGTGTAGGCGAGGAGGAGATTCGGCGGTACACCGTCGGTTCGGACGACAACAAACGCACCGTCTATGACGTGGACGTGTACTCCGTTGCCCGGCAGTTCGATGTTCAGGTTGATGATCTGACCCTCGAGTCCTCCTCCGAGAAGGGGAACATCGACAACTCGAAGAACACCAACAACATCATCAACTCGATCATGCCGTTCGATACTAAGAACATCGTCCGGTTCAACCCGAACTATCTGTCCGGATTCAGCTCGCAAAAGCGTGACACCAACATCGATGGACTCGCAGAGCTGGCACACCTCCAGTCCGCAGACGTCGGGCGTCACCTCGTGCGTCCGTCACTCAAGAAGTACGACCGCGGGGTGCGATGGGACCAGGAGAACTTCGACGTCATCGGTGAACGGTGGATCAGCGCGTACCTTCCCGTGTGGCTCTACAGCTACTACGAGAAGAAGTCGAACGGCAACGAACTGCTGCACTACATCGCGGTCAATGGGCGAACGGGTGAGACCATGGGCTCGATCCCGGTCAACATGGGACGCCTGTTTGCTGCGGCCTGCGTCGCCGAGGTCTTCGGCATCATCGCAACGATTCTGGTCTGGTAGGAGAAGATCATGTCTATTCTGTTTGACCTTGCTACCGTGGCGGACTCGGTACTCGCTGTCGGGGACGCTGCGAACCTTGCTACTTCCATCAATACTGAGGAGGGGGACGGCCAATGGCTCAAACTCATCTTCCTGCTCTCCGGCCCCGCATACTTCTCGTTCATGTATGCGCGTTACCGTAACCAGGGTGCCCGTCACTATCACGAGAAGGAAACCGAGGCTCAAATCACCAATCTCACTGGTGATGACCGTAAGATCCGCCGGATCACCGGTACGAGTTCTTCGTCCCTTTCGGGTGCGAACGCTCACAGGGTGCGCGGCAGTCGCAATTAGCACTCACTGACACTGGGCGGGTCGGTTCCCAGGATCCTGGAGCTGACCCGCCCTTCATCGTTCACGAGTTCCCGGCCTCTCAACACGTCCAACATGGGCCAGCGTGTACCCACGATGCCTCTCGCATGTGAAGATGTGACTATGAGAATTGCAGTGACCGGGTCATCCGGAAAACTCGGCACGGTTGTCGTGCGCGAACTTGAGGCCGCCGGTTACGAGGTGATCGGCATGGACAGGGTCGGCCAGCGCAGGTTCGGCTTTGTCCAGGTGGATTTCACCGATTATGGCCAGGTGGTCGATGCTTTCACGGCGGTTGGTGATCGACACGATGGTATTGATGCTGTCGTTCACCTGGCTGCCATTCCGGCGCCGGGCATTCAAAGTGACGTGTCAACGTTCCACAACAACGTTGCCGCGACGTTCAATGTCTTCTGGGCGGCGACCCGTCTTGGAATTCGCAACATTGTCGCGGCATCGAGCGAGACGGTTCAGGGCCTTCCCTTCGATACTCCCCCGCCATATATCCCGGTAGACGAGGCATACCCTCCACGTCCAGAATCCACCTATTCGTTGGTGAAGGTACTGGAGGAGCGTATGGCTGTGGAACTTGTCCGTTGGTTCCCCGATCTGTCGTTGACCGCGCTCAGATTCTCCAATGTCATGTGGCCCGAGGACTATGCGGAGTTTCCCTCGTTCAATGATGACGCCACATTGCGTAAGTGGAATCTCTGGTCCTACATCGATGCCCGCGATGGTGCACAAGCGGTCCAGAAAGCTCTGGAGAAGAGAATCCCTGGGTTCAATCACTTCCTGATCGCGAATGCAGACACGGTGATGACCCGTCCGAACGCGGAACTCATTGCGGAGGTCTTCCCCGACACTCCGATCACCGGCGAGTTCGGAGACAACGAAACGTTGTTCTCCATTGACAAGGCCCGCGAGTTGCTCGGCTTTGAACCTCAACATTCATGGCGCGACCACGTGTAGCGCTTTCAGTACCGACGAGGCCCCGGTTTCCAGCATCATGGTGCTGGAAGCTGGGGCCTCGTCGTAAAGTGAGGCAAAAGCTCAAGATATTGTGACCGAACACAGTCTATTTCTCCCAAGAGGATCCAATTCAAGGGATCATTCCTGATAAATAGCGACAAGTAGTTACTAGTCCGATAGATTTATCCCGTGACCGGTCACAGGCGATCGGTATTCTCAACGGAGAGGAACAACATGCATACGGCCACACTGGCACTCGGCGCCGAGCAACCCAAACATCACCGCACGAGACTCGCGGCGTTACTCGCAATCATTCTCACAGCGCTACTCGCGCTCACTGCCCCACAATCGGCAGCGCCCGCTCAGGCGGCATCCTCGTTCGCCAAGGGCGCGGACATCTCCTGGGTTCCGGGCATGGAAGCACAGGGTTACACCTGGAAGGACAGGTGGGGCACCACGCGCGATGTCTTGGATATCCTGCGCTGGGACTATGGGATCGAATCCGCTCGCATCCGCGTGTGGGTCAACCCCTCCAATGACTATGCAAACGGCTATCTCAACGCGACACGAGCCGCTCAGCTTGCGCAACGAGCACAGAACAAGGGAATGCGCGTGATGCTCACCCTGCACTACTCGGACTCGTGGGCTGATCCTGGACAACAAACCAAGCCTGCCGCGTGGTCCAACTTCACCAATCAGCAACTCATGGACAACATCTGGACCTACACACGCTCCGTTCTGACCACGATGCAGAACTACGGCGTCACCCCCGAATGGGTTCAGATCGGCAACGAGACAAACGACGGCATGCTGTGGCCGAACGGGCGCGCCTCAACAGGCACGACCGCAATGCGCAACTACGCCTATTTTGTAACCACCGGTCACAACGCCGTAAAGTCGATCAACTCCAATATCAAGACGATCGTCCATCTGGCGAACGGCAACGATGCCGCCCTGTACACCTGGAACATCGGAGGAATCATCGCCCAGGGAGCACAGTTCGACGCAATCGGAATGTCCCTCTACCCCACCGCGTCCAACTGGTCTTCCTACGTGGATGCTGCCGCATGGAACATGCAGAATCTGAAGAACCTGTACGGCAAGGATGTCATCGTCTCCGAGGTAGGACTGGAGTACAACCAGGCAACCGCAACAAAGAGCTTCATCACGAAGACCATCCAATCAACCAGTGCCGCAGGCGGGTTGGGGGTCTTCTACTGGGAGCCTGCAGCAATACCTGGATACAACGGCGGTTACAACAAGGGCGCGTGGGGCAGCAACGGGCAGCCTACGGCAGCACTTGAAGGGTTCTGGACAAACCCATAAGTCCTCGATTGGCGACGACTGATCGGCCACCAGCACATCCTCACCGAGTTCTAGTGGCCGGGTTGAGTTTTCACCTAAGGGCCACCGTCGATGGGGCGAAATTGGTCCGGGTGCATGCACAAAGTATGCGCACCCGGACCATTTTCGCCCCATCGTTGTGTGCGGTAAGTCCAGCCAACACACTGAGTTCCGGAGTGTGAATGCTCCGAAGGGTCTGCTAAATTTATGCCAGTATTTAGGCTTGTCAAGGGAGCATTGGTGTCAGATACCCGCATTGAACTCGATCTTTATCCACCAGGTAATGGTTCGGTTGCCCCGGAACAGGTCATCGTTAGGCTTTCAGAGGCGGGTTTCTTCGGGGCCGTGAACCGTGCTGAAACGGATGCACATTCCGTGCAGGTTCATTTGCTTGCTGAATCGAGTGATCAGGGCTTGCTCGTTCCCACTCTTCGTGGTGAGCCAGTCGTTCTCACCAACGAGAAGAACTTTGAAGCGTTCATCGAGGAACTCGCCCGGTCGCTCGAAGTCTCTGTGTCAGGGGCCTCACAGACACTGGATGTCGTCCACTACGCGGAAGGCCCGCACGGTGACACCGAGTCGACTGATGATGCCGAGGTTGAGGATGCGGTGACTCGTCGTGTGGTTTTCGCAACCTACGGAGAGGATCGCTTCCCCGCGGTTTCGACCGAAGACCATCTGACGCCCCTTGCCCATGACGTGTCGATGAATATCAGCGCACCAGTGACTGCCGTTGAAGCGACAAGTGCCTCTTCGGCTCTTGACCCGACATTCCTCTTTGCAGAAGGGTTACTCGCTCCACCGGCTCTTTGGGCGAACTATCGTCCAGTTGTCGAGGTTCAATACGATGACGGCATTTCCCTTCGGTGGTTCTCCGCAGACCGGGCGACGAGTGGGGTCAGGGAGAGACTGCTTGATCTCGCTGCCCCGCAAAACAGGTGGTACTTGTCTTCT
The DNA here is from genome assembly GCA_031979385.1 of Timonella sp. Taxonomy (GTDB): domain Bacteria; phylum Actinomycetota; class Actinomycetes; order Actinomycetales; family Cellulomonadaceae; genus Timonella. The sequence goes on from DALZEF010000039.1 coordinate 8,969, forward strand.
GACCACTTCTACGGTGAACCATTCGTTCCGCTCGTTCAGCAAAACCCGACAGAGAACTCTGAAGTCGATGCTACGGCTGACGCACTCTTCCGCTCTCAAGCACGACTGACTGAGCAGCTGATTGCTGAGTACTCTGTACAAGCGCCAGACCCACTTGAGGTACTTGAGTTAACCCGAGCTATCGGCTTGCCTGACGCGAGCGGTTACGAGTTAGCTCAGTTGCTGAGCATTCATGACCGGAAGGTTGAGATCACCGAGATATGCGCAGCCCTACATTTCCCTCAGTACGTCGCGGAAGTTCTCACAGGTGAGCGCGATGCCAGAGCTTTGCCTGGTGCCGTTCACGTGGAGAAAGGAACACTCACCGGCTCGTCTAACCTCAAGGCACTGCTTGAAAGGCCAGCGGGTGATTCGCTCACCGATAGGATGAGGCGATTGGACTTCGACAGGCCAGCCCTCGCACTCGCAATCGAGGTCGGCATGGTCACTGCGGGTATCGCACTGATCCTGCTGGGAATCATGGATGTCGGAGCATTTGAACAGACGTGGGTTGCAGTCGTCGGATACTTGGTTGGAACCTGGCTTGCGATTGACGGTATCGGTTCCATCGTGATGTGGACGAAGATCCGCCAACAAGAACGCAAGTAGCCGGGTACTCATGGAACTGTGACAGTCCGTTAATCGCGTGTTCTCCCCGTAGTCGTTGAGTACAGGTCACCTCGTACACCCTCCAAAACTCCCACGCGCTCCAAGCCGAGCCACTGACGCATGACTTCTAACTCGTCATTGAGGGATGTGGCGATCTCGTCAGGAGTGGGCCACTTTCTCACACCGGGTTGCACTGGCTCCAGATGCGCCTCTTTGACCACTAGGGCCCCAGCCTTACGATCCGCCTTCAAATCCACTCGTGCCACCAGATGCTCACCAAGCAAGAAGCGTTGTGTCGTAGCTGCCCAAGCGTGCTTGAAACGGTAGCAGATGCGCTCTGGACAGGATATTCACCGAATCAATCTGCAATAGATCGATCCGTGACAATAGCCCCGTTACGTGCCCGGCTACCAGCACTACGGAACGCAGGGCTGGTAGCTGGGATATCGTCGGAAATCGGGCTTTAAAGGCCCATCACTGCTCGGGCAATCGTGAAGTAGACGAGCAAGCCGGTTGCGTCGCAGAAGGTTGAGATAAACGGTGTGGAGAACACCGCGGGATCAACCTTGCAGGCTCGCGCAACCAGTGGAATCACACCACCCACGATAGCCGCGATTGGACAGTTAACCAGTAGCGTCAGACCGATGGTCAGGCCGATCTCGATGCCATAGAACGGCGAGGCGATTCCACACGCGAGTAGCGCTAGTACGACCCCCAGCAAAGCACCCGTGCGCAGTTCCTTAAACGCCACTCGAAGAACATCGCGGGTGACCACGTCTCCCAATCCGATCGCACGGGTGACCGTGGTCGCGGCCTGCGAACCCGTGTTTCCACCGATTCCGGTGAGCAGCGGAACGAAAAGGGCGAGTGCGACAACCTGATCCAGGGTGGCCTCGAAGATCTCGAGCACGTGCACCGTGAGCACAGCCGACACAGCCAGCACCAGAAGCCAGACGATTCGCGAACGCGCAACGTTGAACACCGAACTGAGCAGGTATGGGCGGCGCAGTGGTTCCGCACCACCCTGGCGTGCTTGATCTTCGGCCACGGCCTCGCGGTCAATGCGAGCAGCATCGGCGATGGGCATGATGCCAACGAGCCGGTCCTCTGCATCAACAATCGGCACCACGAACGCCCCCTCATCGAGGGCATCGCGGGCCACGATCTCCGCGTTGTCGGTGGTGTGCGCGACAGGGCTTTCAGTATTGATGATCTCGCTGATCAGTGCCTGTGGCACCTCTGCCTGGCGTTGCATGAGTTCAAGCAGGGTGACGGTTCCAAGAAGCCTCCGGGACCGGGAGATCACCGGGACGACCACCAACCGGTCGAGGTCTGCAGTGCTGTTACGGATGCGTACGCACACTCGGTCCACGGTCTCATCCGGGTGGGCGGTCACGGCTTGAGGGCTCATGCGCCGTCCGGCTGAACCCGAGGGGTATCCAAGTAGGCTGCTTGCACGAGCTAGTTGCTGTGGTGAAAGCTCGCTTTGGATCTGCTTGGCAACCTTGGCGGGAACCTCGTCAAGCAACCAGGCCTGTTCCTCAGGGTCGAGTGCACCGAAGAAATCAGCGACCTCTTGGGCACCCAGGCTTTCAATGAGCGCGGTCTGCGATCCAGTGTCGAGGGCGTCGAAGACCTCGACCGCGACGGTCTTGTCGAGCAGCCTAAACGCGACGGTTGCGTCCATGATGGGCAACTCGTCGAGCAGATCGGCAACCTCGGACGGTGTCATGGCGCGGAGAGCTGCGTCGAGGGACACGAGATTGCGGTCGCTGATGATTTCTTGGATGTCAGCGGTGTTGTATGTGGTGTGCATGGCACCTCCCGATTGGTTCTCAGGAGCACTCGCCCGTCGTGAAGGCGGCAGGCAACAATAACCTGCCTCTGGCTTGGTGCGACTCGAGGTTCACAGGACACCGCGGATGCAGTGCTCATTGGCCTTGAGCTGGTCCATCACAGGTAGATGTCCATCAGGCCGTGCGAACAACCGGTCTACAGACCAGATTTCATGACATGGCAAGGAGTGCATACGCGCCTTCTTCAGGACGCCGGTGCACGTAAAGATGGGCGCGCTAGAACTTTACGGAGGCGTTGGATGATCGACTGTGACTGTCAGACATCAGAAACCACCTCCGTAGACTACGGTTGCCCCGCAATCTGTGGGCAAAACGCCAATTACCGTCCATCCCCGCACAACTATGAAAGGGTGCAGGAGAGGCACATCGGGACGGAACATGCGGATACTGTGCCGCATCCATGTAACATCATGCTCCTGCTAGTCCAAGAAAGCCAATCATGGGACAGGTTACTTCCCTCACATCTATTGCCGTTCCCACAGGTACTCGCGCAACGTGATGCCCCGGTCCCTGATCTCCTGCGCGGCTTCCTTACCCACGTATCGGTAGTGCCACGGCTCATAGCCGTAGCAGGTCTCTTTGGTCCTTCCAGCTGGGTAAGACATGACGAAACCATATTTCCAGGCGTTCTTCTTCATCCACGCACCGGACGTGGTTGTGCCCCAATCCCCCACCCACGGTGCACTGCGGGCGCCCTTGGTGTTGAAATCGAGCGCGGTGCCGAGTTGGTGTTCGCTGTGTCCTGGCCGAGCGCTAACTCGCAGAGCACGCTCCTTGCCGTTCACGCGTACCCAGTGTTTGAAGGTTGACTGCTGGGTTGCGTAGCTGCGGTAGGCAGAGCGCACTGTGATGGGCGCGCCAGCCTTGCTGGCTGCTTTGGTCATTGCCTTGAGGTCTTTGATCACGATCTTGCGGATGGATCCGGAACCGCTGATTCCAGCCCTGGATACCGGCACGAGATCCTTGGGTCTATACGATTTGGGCAGTTTGTACTCGTGGTCCACGAGGGTCCGCGCCCAGTCAGACTGCCTGCGATGCTTGGTGTTGACGTCGCGCACTGCGCACTGCGGCAGTTTCCTCGCGGCATTCCCGATCCCCACGGAAACTATTTTCGATATGGCCGGGCGATACGCCTTGGTTCCCGCGAATATGACCTTGAACTGAGTTTTCTTGGTCAGTTTCTTAGATGTGAAGGTGATCGTGCCCTTGTTGGAGGTTCGCTTTACGCCAAGGGTGATCCATTTTTTGCTACCGTGAGCCCGGTACTGCAGCTGAATCTTCTTGTTCGCATACGCCTTGCCTGAGCGGGTCAGTTTTGCAGTGAGTTTGACACGCTTGTTCTTCGCAACTGTGGTTGCGGACCTCGAGATGGTTAGCGTTGTGGCCTTCCGCTTGTCCTTTTCCCTGATCGAAAAACCAGACACAAGCGCCCCATACGTTAAGCCACTCCTCTGCTGAACTGCAGCGGCCGGTGAGAGCGCCAGAACAGGACCTGGGGCCGAAATCGGAGCAACTGCGGCGATAGCCACACTGCCGGTACCCGCGCTTCCCGCCACATGTCCCGGAGCCGCTACTGCAGGCATCTGTACCGTGCCAAGGAACACCCCTGCGCAGACCAAGGTCGCCGTCAGTCGCGTTGCAGTGGAACTCACAGTAGTTCTCCCAGGGTCGCCGAATCGCTCCCAGCATCGTATCCAGTCCGATACCCGGTACGCCAAGAGTCGAGGTCAGGACACCCCGTAGTCGTACCTCTCGACTCGCCACACCCCGTTGTTTCGATGCAACTCGACCCAGTTGGCGTGATGCAGATAGCCGAAGATCTGGGGTTCCTCGGGTAGGCCGAGTAGTCTGCGTAACCCTGTCGCTATTGCGGAACCATGACTCGCAAAGACAACCACCGGCGACTTTTGGGCTGCGTCCGTCGCGCCGGTCGCGCCTGGATTCTTGCTCGCAGCAGCGAGCAACGCACCATCCTGCACCCGTATGCCGGGCTCGGGAGGCGAGGGCTCGTCGCCAAGCAGGATTCCCGGCTCAAGCCGCGACAAAACCGAGGCGCACCGCGCTTCGATCGCACCGGCGACTCTGCGCCCAACCTGATCACTTGTCTCCCACCCGGGGATGTCGGGGTCACCTCCGGCGTCGCGCACCGCCAGTTCATCTGGATATTGGCGGGCAACCTGCGTGATCGTCATGCCTTCCCAAACACCGTAACTGCGCTGGTTTACCCCAGGTTCCACCTCAACCGGATAACCGAGCAGCTCTGCGGTTGCGACCGCACGCCGCAACGGTGAGGAATACACGGCAGTTGGCGTGCCGTACAGGTCAAGCAGCCGCCGTGCGGCCACGCGCCCAAGCGCGAGGCCCTCTGCACCCGGATCAGTATCCGCTTGCCCCTGCAACTGCCCCGCCGCATTCGCGGGTGTTGGCGCATGGCGCCATAGCACAACGGTCACGTTACTCACCCGACCCAGTGTAGTGCCGCCTCGTACCAGCGCCGTGGGACCTTCCATTTCCGACGAGCCGGTCGCGTCCCCTCCACCCGTTGCGTTGCTCGCGTGCTCACTTCACAATCGAACTCAGCCCGCATCGCGATGTTCTCGTGGGTAGAAGGCTGAGTTCGAGGTGAGCGGTGGAGTTCCATCCCCTCGTATCCGGTTGTGTGTGGGCGAAGTGATCAGTAGGGTCAAGGAAGCAGAATCTTCTGCCAGATCAACAAGCATGAGTGTCAGCGTTCCAACTTCAAGGGAAGAGACTTACGTGAAAACTGCGGTGGGAAAGACTTTGCTCGGACTAGGCGGCGTTGGACTCATCGGCCTTGGTGCGCTGCATCTCGCATGGGGCGCTGGACTCAACTGGCCATATAGGTCACGCACCGAACTCGCTTCCAAGGTGACCGGAGCGACGGACTTCCCCAGCCCTCTGGCCTGTGGGGTTGTCGCCGCTCCCCTGTTGACCGCGGGGGTCTACTCAGTTGCCGGCGCCATGCCTGACTCGCAATACGACGATGCAACGTCAACCGATGCACTGCCTGTCGATCGCTCCCGCCTCGGCTTGGATACCCTTGCTCCCTTCATCGCAGGTTCAGCGTTGGTTGCTCGCGGCATCGTTGGTGGAAAAATCGCCTGCACACTCGTGGGACTTCCAGAACCCAACGCCCAGTTCCTTAATCTAGACCGCCGCGTCTACCAGCCACTTTGTCTCGGAATAGGCGGAAGCGTTCTACTTGGAAAAATACTGATCCGCCGGTAAAGACGGGCTCCCGAGTTCTATCATCAACCAATGGCCCTTGAACGACCAGCGGCCTCCAGCAGACTGCTGTTTTCTTGCGTAGACCAGAGAGAACCCGACATGACCGAATCCACCATCTCGGTATCCGCGCTCCACACTCCCGAGGCTGTTGACCTACTCGCCGCCTGGCGAATCGCCGAACGCAAACTCCCCTACGAGTGGGACAGCGAAACTGAGATGACTCGGTACCTCCCAGCCAAAGATCCCTCGTTGAACGGATTGGTGGCGTTGCTCGACTCCGCGGGTATCGGACCAGATGCGATCGACAGTGGAACCCATGCCGAGGTCTGGAGCCGCCTACGATTGAACGCGGCGGCGTGGAACCTGAACGATGCCGCATCCGTGTTCGTCGCGTCGTTGTGGTCAGCGCCCGGAACGTGGCGTAGCGCGCTTCCCGGAGTACTTCTCGCAGAGAAGGCTCCGAAGCACGAGACCCAGCCGTGGAGCGAGTCCTCCCCTGAACTCTGTGAACTGTGCGGGTATCGCGGGCGTCCAGCGCAGATTACCTCCGAGTGGGCGTTCCGAATGACCGGGACGGCTCCACTCGATGGTGATCCTGCCGGATACGGTCTGGCGTTATCATGGCTCGGTGCCGAGCATCCCGTACCCACCGAATACGACCTGTGGGCATTGGGCGCGGTACGAGCAGTCATCACGTCATTGCCGCCCAACACCCGGCATGCGAAAGCGGCGGCAGCCCTCAAGGCAGCCAAGGTCATCCAAAGCGACTCCCGTGAGCACGTGAACTTCCTCGAGGCGCTTGCCCTTATCGGCGTACTCGCCCCCACGGATCGTCCTGGCCTGGCTGAGAGGTTCACGACATACCGTGAACGCGATCAGCGCCCGAACACCCGCGTTGAATGTCAGGCCCCCCTTGCCTGGTGGGATACGAGCGTGGGCACAAACGGCTGGCGCGATGACGTGTTTGAACAACTCTTCGGGCACCTCGATGTGCCAGTCGTGGACCTCGATGCACCGCGTCCCACGCCTGTGCCCGCAGCGTCTGAGACAACCCTCGGAGGTTTACCTGCTCGGGTCCGCGCTCTCACTCCAAAGGCTCAGAAGGCCCCCGCCTCAATCGGCGACGGACCAGCTGCGGCAGGTGATGTCTGGGCAGTCCGAGTACGCCCCGATGCGTGGGTGACGGTGTACGTTCACACAATCCGCACCGAGCGGGAGCGCCCCTATGCTCAGGTCGAGTACCTTGCAGGGGTGTTCTCTGAGTTCCCACAGGCAGATCACATCAGACTCGTGGGCCAGCCACGGCACGACGGTCGTGATATTCAATACGTGCATTCGCTTGAAAAGACGCCGTGGATTCGTCGGATAGCTCAGGGCCTTCCCGAACCAGAGGCCAGCGAACCCCTCCCTGACCGCGGTGGCTGGCAGGCGGCGAAGCAGTTGCAGTGGCTCGCGTCATGGAACTTCGCGGAACTCTAAATAGGAAACCCCGCATGCCGACGGAAGAAGTGTCCGCGGAAAACTATTGACCGCTGGCAAAAAGATCGAGTTCAGCCGTTTACCTACGAAGACAGCCTGAATCTTGCGGATCTCGTAGGTAAACGGCTGAGTTCGGTAACACAGGGAAAGATCAGTCCGCAGCGAGCGCCGACTTCGGCTCAGGGACTCGGACCAGGATTCGTCCGCATTCCTCGCAGCGCACGACCTTGTCCTGCGGCGCAGCGAGAACCGCGGCCAGGTCTCCGGGGTTGAGTTCGAGACGGCAACCACCGCAGCGCTTACCCACGAGGGCAGCCGCGCCAACGCCACCGGATTGTTCCTTGACCTTCTTGTACAGTGCGAGTAACGACTGCTCACCGATCTTCGCAGCGGCTGCATCCCGCTCGACGACAAGCGCTTTGCCTTGCTCAACCACTGCAGCATCGGCTGTCGCCAAGGCAGACCGAGCCGCCTCAAGTTCGCCCTGCATCGCGGAGTTTGCGGATTCGAGTTTGCCGAGCGCATCCTGGTGTGCGTCCAAGCGGTCCATGATCTCGAGTTGAATCTCCTCGAGTTCCCCCAAGCGCCCGGTCAGTTTCTCAATCTCACTCATCAGAGCGGTCGCGTCCTTCGCGGAAACAGACCCGGAATCCAGTCGGTCCTGGTCCTTCTTGAGCCGGGTCTCAACCTGCTCGACATCAGCCTCAGCCTTGGACAGTTCGCGCTTAAGGTCTGAGGCTGCGGTGCGCGAGGCGATCAACGCGCCGGAGAGGTCCGCGATACGACTCTCCACCTCGGCGACTGCCTCAATCTCTGGGAGGTTCTTACGCTGGTGCACGAGTTGTGCGAGCTTTGTGTCCAGAGCCTGAAGCTCAAGAAGTTGAAGCTGGTCTGCAAATGAAGCGTTAGCCATAATGGCCTCCCGAAAACTATTGATCTATTGGGTTTGACTCTAGCAACCCAGCGTCGCTTTGGCGTAAAGGGAACATGGGGTGGCGTGCTTGAACATCTGGTCTACGGAGCAAATGTCCATGGATCTGTGCTCAGCTCACTGACCATCACCTCGACCTCAAAGCCTGCCCCAGCCAGCACACCTTGAACTGTGCGCGCAGCGGTCGCGAGCCACGGCGATTCCGATGCGAAGTGGGCAACGTCCACGACAGCCATCGTGCGTTCATCTACTTCCTCGCGCGAGGCCCCCGCGATCATGTGGGCGTTGCGTTGCGCTTCAAGGAAGTCGACTAGATCGTGGTGTTTCAGGTCGCTCGTCACGTATACGTCCGCCCCGGTTTTCACGGCCTCGTTCAGCATCGAACCACCCGATCCGCCGAGCACCGCAACCCTGGATATCTCTTTCGTCGGGTCGCCTGCGACCCGCACGCCCTGAGCTGTTTCCGGCAGGGCGCGTGCGACATTCTCCGCGAACTCACGCAACGTCACCGGCGCTGGCAGGTCACCGACTCTGCCCAAGCCGAGGGTGTCGTCGTCAATCGACGACACAATTGGCGTGGTTCCGCGCACGCCGAGGGCGAGCGCAAGCACGTCGTTGACTCCCCCGCGTGCGGCATCACCGTTGGTGTGGGCCGAGAATACGGCACAGTCTCCACGGATCAGACGGTGAACGTTGTGTCCACGATCCGTCGTGGTGGCGACCGCATCGAGCGGACTGAACAGGAACGGATGGTGTGTGAGAATCAGGTCGGCACCCCAGTCGAGCGCTTCGGTGATCGTTTCCGTGACCGCATCGAGCGCACAGTAAATCTTGCGCACGGGTGCCCCCACGTCTCCCACGGAAAGCCCCACCTTGTCCCATTCCTCCGCCAGCCGTGGTGGGTACAGTTCATTCAGGTGTGCGATCACCTGCGCGAGGGTCGCGGTTTTGTTGCTTGACGACGATTCGGGCACAGATGCGGTCATGTCACCACTGTAGTCGTCTCGGTGCGGTTGTTGAGAACGCACACATGCGTCAAAGTGCTGCTGTTCGGGTTATTGGTCCATTGTGCGGCATCTGCAAACGTGATCTAGATTGCACCGGCTCAGTTGGGAAATTGATGCCACCGTCAGGTATTGTTTTATCCGTTGCAGCGAGCGGTCAGCCGCTTGATTCGCACGGGCCTATAGCTCAGTTGGCTAGAGCGCCACGTTTACACCGTGGATGTCGGGGGT
>DALZEF010000040.1:0-169 GCA_031979385.1 Timonella sp.
TAGAGCGCCACGTTTACACCGTGGATGTCGGGGGTTCGAGTCCCTCTGGGCCCACTGAACACGCAAGTGTTCGGTGAGTTACTTAGTTTTATTCAGTTCCTCACAACCCGTTTAGGGCCTATAGCTCAGTTGGCTAGAGCGCCACGTTTACACCGTGGATGTCGGGGGT
>DALZEF010000040.1:269-18013 GCA_031979385.1 Timonella sp.
TCGAGTCCCTCTGGGCCCACCAGATTGTTTTAAGACTTGTTTGAAAAGGTCGCCGAAAGGCGGCCTTTTTACGTTTCCTGGCTCCCCTCCACTGCGCATTAGGCACTTCCGGCAGTTCGTGCTCGATGTCGACGGACCGCCGCACGGTTCGCGCGCCGAACGGAACAATACCTCTGGCGCCCATTACGAGTGATGTCAACGACGCCCGCTGCACACGAATCGCCCGGGATTTCTCCTGCCGCGCATCGGTGCAGGCGATGCATCCCGCGAGTGGTCAGATGGCGATCATCACTGAAGTTACGGAGCAGTTAGAAACCGCCAACCCAATCACTGTACGTTCGTACACAAAAGGTTGTACGATCGTACACGTCATTATTATCTGTGTACCCGAACTGCACTGAACGGAAACGCCCGTGTACTCCCTGCTCCTCTCGATCATCTACTTCGCGTTTATCAGTCTCGGCCTCCCCGACTCCCTCGTCGGAGCAGGCTGGCCAGTCATGCATGACGATCTTGGCGTACCCATCGCCTACGCAGGAATCATCACGATGATCATCGCAAGCGGCACAATCGTGTCGAGCCTAATGTCGGACCGCCTGACCCGCAAACTCGGCACCGGGTTGGTCACGGCGCTCAGCGTTGCCTTGACTGCGGCAGCGCTTATCGGATTCTCAACCTCTGGCTCTTTCTGGCTGCTCTGCTTGTGGGCCGTCCCCTACGGTCTCGGAGCAGGGGCAGTGGATGCTGCGCTCAACAACTACGTTGCGCTGCACTATTCATCGCGGCATATGAGTTGGCTTCACGCCTTCTGGGGCGTTGGCGCCTCAATCAGTCCTTTCATCATGAGTTACGCACTCACCGAAGGCCTCGGCTGGGCTTCCGGGTACCGCATCGTTGGGATCATCCAAATAGCACTGACGGTACTGCTGTTCATTGCGATACCGCTGTGGCGGAAGGTCAACCCCGGTATCCCGCAGGACCATGACGCACAAGAGGGTGCGCCCATCACCAAACCATTGAGCCTTCGCGGCGCACTCCGTATTCCTGGTGTTCCACTGATCCTTCTGGCGTTCCTGGCGTACTGCGCCTTGGAAAGCACAGCGATGATCTGGTCCGCCACGTATCTCGTGCAGGATCGCGGCGTAACCGTCGAAACCGCAGCGGCTTTCGCCTCGTTCTTCCTGCTCGGTATCACGGCTGGCCGTTTCTTGAGCGGTGTCATCGCGGACAAACTCGGCGACCGTCAGTTGATCAGATACGGTTTCCTGCTCATCGGAGTCGGCGCACTGATGATTGCGTTGCCACTCGAGACTAGCGTTTTCGCTTTGGCTGGGCTGGTCTTCGCAGGGTTTGGCGCGGCACCGGTCTACCCCGCGATCATTCACTCCACACCAGAGAACTTTGGGCGTCACAACTCTCAAGCCATCATCGGTATTCAGATGGCAGCAGCCTACACGGGGTCCACGCTCATGCCACCGTTGTTCGGAGTACTCGGCACCTGGCTGGGAATGTGGATCTTCCCGTTCTACATCATCGTGTTTGTCATACTTGGCCTCGTCATGACTGAACGCCTCAACGGCCTGGTCGCGCGGCGTAAGACCGAATCCGCCGCATAGCGCCACAGAACCGAAACACCGGATACGTTGAGGGCCGGTACGGAACGATCCGTACCGGCTTAGCCTTCATATCCAACTAGGACACCACGATTTCGAGCGTTGAGGCATTGCCCTTACCGTGGATCAGGTTCACCTCAAGGAAATCCGGGCACTCACGTGCGGCCACCAACAGTTCCTCGGCGGACTTCGGCTCAGTGCCGATTCGCGTCAGCAAGTGTCTGGCCAACACCCCGCGCGTGTGCTTCGCGTTATGGGAGACAACCGAACGCTTACCATCCAGTTCTCGCAGCACCTTGACCGAGACCCAGTCCGTTTCAAGGCGAGCGGACGGCTTCCACGCGGCAACATAGGTTGCACTTCGGCAATCCACCACAACACCACCCTCAGCAAGTGGAGCCAACTCCGCGTCCAGAACCTTACGCCACGCGGCAGCAACCTTCCCCACGCCCCGCGCAACGCCAACACCAGCACCTGCGTCAAGGTTCACGCCCATCGACAACCGGTAGGCCGGAATCCGATCACTCGGAGCCACAAGCCCCCACACAGCAGACACAACGCGAACCGACTCATCCGCGAGCGCCAACTGCCCCTCACTCAACGAGCCGAAACCCAACGCATCGTAGAGCACGCCAGAGTAAATCTCCCGTGCAGGCCCAGCAGGCTCCTGCCACAAGGTGATATTCCGGGAAACCTCGGCAGCCAACGAGGCACCCACCCCAAGCACCTCCATGGCGTGAGGGGAGGACGAGACCTTAGCCAACTCGTCGACAATCAGGCAACGCGTAGCGTTCAAACTGGGGTGCGACAGTGCATCCAGGTCGACGGGAGCGCCCGAGCCGGGCGTTTTACCTTCAGATGGCGGCAGCAAAATAAGCACGCCAAAAGCCTACCCACTCCCCTCACGCGGGCAGGCACGTAAACGCTGCCACGAGGCAGATCTCACATCCACGTCCCCTCGCGCGAGTGGTGGGGCGCGTATCCTTGAAAGGCGGAAGAGACAACCGGGCAACCGCGGGCCGCATGCGGCACGAGGAACGTCCGGGCTCCACAGAGCAGGGTGGTGGGTAACGCCCACCCGGGGTGACCCGCGGGACAGTGCCACAGAAAACAGACCGCCAGCCGCGAGCTGGTAAGGGTGAAACGGTGGTGTAAGAGACCACCAGCTCCCCAGGTGACTGGGGAGGCTAGGTAAACCCCACCCGGAGCAAGGCCAGACAGGACACGGTGAGGCTGCTCGCTGAGTGTTCGGGTAGGCTGCTTGAGCCCATCGGCAACGGTGGGCCTAGATGGATGGTTGCCACTCGCGTCCGAGTAATCGGCGCGGGCACAAAACCCGGCGTATAGGTTGTCTCTTCCGCTTTTGTGCGCCCTGCGGCGCTATTCCACGAATTTCCGACGATTCCCCGACTTCCAGCAGGCTGGCGCGTGGGATACCCTCTCGGCCTCGCCCGAGAGAGGCCATCCAGGCTGGCAAAATGGTGGGTATGAGTTCTGCAAACCTCACTCGAGAAGAAACTGCGCTGCGCGCGCAACAGGTCAGTGTCTCCACAATCGCCGTTGACCTAGACCTGACCGGCGCTCCCAACCCAGCCGTGACGGGCTTCCCCACCACCACGACGCTCACGTTTACGGCCACAACCGATCAGACGTGGATTGACTTCATAGGCGAATCTGTCCTGTCTGTGACCCTGAACGGTAACGATCAGCCGATCGTGTGGGATGGTGCCCGCATCAGCATCGCTGGGCTGGCAGCGGACAACATCGTCACGATCAAGGCCGTTGGAGCGTATTCACGGTCTGGCGAGGGCATGCATCGGTACGTGGATCCGGCCGATGGTGCGACCTACCTGTACACGCAGTACGAGCCGGCTGATTCGCGGCGGGTCATGGCATGTTTTGAGCAGCCGGACATGAAGGCACGGTATTCGTTTACGGTGTCGGCTCCGGCTGGCTGGCAGGTGCTCTCGAATGGTGCGGCGCTTTCGACTACCGAGTTCACCACTGGCACCGAGTCGGCCGAAATGGTGTCAGGCGCGCTGGCGGGCACACCCGCAGACCCCACGGCACAGGGCGCAACCGGCCCCGGCGTGACCGCGCAGCGGGTCGAGTTCGCCGAGACCCTCCCACTGTCGAGCTACATCACGTGCGTGTGTGCGGGTCCGTATCACCGCATGGATGCGACATGGGCCGGTCAAGAACCTGCGGTCGCGTTGGGTGTGCTGTGCCGTGCATCGCTTGCGGAACATTTGGATGCCGACGAAATCATTGAGGTCACCCAACAGGGACTGGACTTCTTTACCGCCAACTTCGGGTTTGAGTATCCGTGGGGTAAGTACGACCAGATTTTTGTGCCTGAATACAATCTCGGCGCAATGGAGAATCCGGGGTTGGTGACGTTCACGGAGGCTTACGTGTTCCGCGGAGCGTCCACGGCCGCGCAGCATGAAGGCCGTGCGAACACGATTCTGCACGAAATGGCGCACATGTGGTTTGGCGATCTGGTCACCATGAAGTGGTGGGATGACCTGTGGCTCAAGGAGTCGTTCGCGGATTACATGGGGTCGCATGCTTCGGTGGCTGCAACGAAGTTCACGGATGCATGGGTGACGTTTGCGAATCGTCGTAAGGCGTGGGCCTACCAGCAGGATCAGCTTCCCACGACGCACCCGATTGTTGCGGATATTCCTGACCTTGAGGCCGCGAAGCTGAACTTCGACGGCATCACGTACGCGAAGGGCGCTTCGGTGCTCAAGCAGTTGGTGGCGTTTGTGGGTGAGGAGGCGTTCTTTGAGTCGGCGCGCCGCTATTTTGCTCGGCACGCGTACGGCAACACGACCCTCGATGATCTGTTGACGGTTCTTGCGGAGGTGTCCGGCAAGGATGTTCACGCGTGGTCGCGGGCGTGGTTGGAGACGACGGGCATGAGCACGCTGACTCTCTCCGTGTCCGGCGACGATGTGACGATCAGCCAGGACGTGGCGCGCCCGCACAGCCTTCAGGTGGGCTTATATGGCTGGCAGAATGACGCGCTGGTCGCGCAGTCCCTGGTCCCAGTGACGATCACCGAGTCGGATACGACCATCACGATCCCGGGCGCGAGTGACGCCGCCTTGGTGGTCCTGAACGAGGGTGATTGGACGTACGCGAAAGCCCGCCTCGATGAGGCTGGCATTGCGGCGGTATCCGCCGGATTGTCGACGATTCAGTCACCCTTGTCCCGCGCGCTCGTGTGGTCCTCGCTCTGGAATGCAGCACGTGACGCCCAACTTGGCGCTGACACGTACCTAACCATCGTGTCCAAGCATGCGGTGAACGAGTCGAACATTGCGTTGCAGTCCGGTGTGCTCGCGAACGCTTTCTACGCGATTGAACACTACGCACCAATATCTGTTCGTGATGATCTGCGTGCTGCCTGGCTGGACACTACGTGGAATGCGCTGTGGCAGGCAGAGGCGGGTTCGGATGCTCAGTTGGCCTGGGCACGCGCTGTGGGCGAGGTCGCTAGTGTACGCCCCGACCGTTCGGTGGAGATCCGAGCACTGTTGGACGGGGAAACTGAACCTCCGACCGGCCTAAGGTTGGATGCTAATCTGCGCTGGCACTGGCTGTCTTCGCTCATCGCTGTGGGTGCAGTCGAGGGGAGCGCTGCTGACAGCGAACTCAAACGCGACAACACCGGAAGCGGACGCACCGCATATGTGCACGCTACCGCCTGTGTTCCAACCCCCCAGGTACGCGGTGAGGATTGGCATCGAGCATGGGAGGATACCTCGCTCTCGAACGAACACCTGAGCGCCGTGATCTCGGGCTTCACGTCGGGCAACTCGGAGACGTTCACGAGCCCATATGCGGATGAATACTTTGACCGGATTCTTGCCGCATGGCAGACTCGCTCAATTGAGATCGCTCGCCGACTCGTGGTGGGCCTGTTTCCATCGGTCGACGAAACGGATCGGGCCGGTGCGTGGCTCGATACCAACCCAGACGCTCCAGGGGCACTGCGCCGCCTAGTCATTGAGCAACGGGACCATGCGCTGCGCGCGGCCCGTGCCCGCACGGCCAGCCACGCCTAACGCACCCACAACGCAGACGAGTCGGCCACCGAAAGGTGACCGACTCGTCGTCAATCTAAGTCAAAATGCAGAGCAAAAATCCACACTGGAACGCGCATCCAGATCAAACTGAAGCGCTGCACACGCGAGACTACAAAGCTGCGAGCGCCTCGCGGTATCCTGCGAAGTCGCGGGCTTGGCCGCGCCCATTCACTACCGCCCAGCGGACAACGCCTTCCTCGTCGATAAGGAAGGAGCCACGGATCGAAAGGCCGTTGTCCTCGTCGAACACCCCGTACTCGCGGGCCACCGCGCCATGCGGCCAGAAGTCCGACAGCAAATCAAACGAGTAGTTCTCCTGCTCGGCCCACGCCTTCTGTGTGAACATCGGGTCGCATGAGACTGCGAGTAGGGTGACGTCGTCGCGCTCGAACAGGGAGATGTTGTCGCGTAGTTCGCACAACTCCCCCGTGCAAATGCCGGAGAACGCGAATGGGAAGAACACCACCAAAACTCTGCTCCCCCGCAACTCGCTCAGGCGAACTGGGGTGCCGTGGTTGTTCTTGAGTTCAAAATCTGGTGCGACGGAGCCAACCGCTACGGACATTACTTGCCGCGTCCACGATAGGAGAGCTTGGTTGCGGACCAGTCGTCGGCGATCGAGAAGGTCGAGGTCGCGTTCATGCCTGCGAGTTGAGCCGCTTCCTGGATCTCGTTGTGGTCCACGTGGCCGTCACGGCCCGGCTTGGGGAAGAACATCCAGATAGCCGCACCGTCTTCGAGAGCCGCCTGCACGTCGACAAGGAGGTCAACTAGGTCGCCGTCCTCGTCGCGGTACCAGACGATGGCGCCATCGGCGATATCGTCGAAGTCCTCGTCAGCCAACTCGTTGTCGGTGAGATCCTCAATGGCCTCACGCAGATCGTCATCGACGTCATCTGCCCAACCGAACTCTTGTACTACGAACCCAGGTTGAAACCCAAGACGGTCGATAACCTGCGAGTCAGCATTCGCTGCCACTGTGATGCAATTCCTTTCACATACGACCAAGGACGATCCTTGGAGGCGCCTAGACGCAAACCTAACTTAAGAATCGGCCATCGGCAGGGATTGTGGCAAGAAAACACCGCAAATGTCGCATAATTTATTTCCGACGAGTCGTTTTGGTTCGGCTGTGACGCCCAGCCCTCTCCTCATCGAACTCGACCGTTTGTGTCCCATCTCGACCGCGTCACGGTCGAGATGGGACACAAACGGTCGAGTTCACCGCTGAAAGGTGAGCCACCTCATGCCCAAAGGTGGGACATGTACGTGCGCACAGTCAGAAAAACCTGCCCAATAATCTAGGGCAAAACCGCAGAATTCTGCGGGTGTCACGAATGTCACGTCATATTTCCCGGCCACAAAGTGGAAATGAGGGGGAAGTGTGACAAGAATGAAAGAAACCGGCGGCGGGAGCGGCGACACTGACATCCGAGTCGCACCCGCGCAAAAGGCCGGAAAGACGAGCAACGGGGCACCCCCTGTAGCTCCACGAGTAGTGAGGATGGCTGTGGCTGCGTACGAAGAATCCGGGCCGCTAATTAACGGTCTTCTTAGCCAAGTCCCAGACATTGACCCTGCGGAAACCGCTGAGTGGGTTGAGTCGCTGGACGGGCTGATTGATGAAGCGGGTGGACCTCGAGCCCGATACATCCTGCTTAACCTGTTGAAGCGTGCACGTGAACGTAGCGTTTCCATTCCAAACCCCGTCACCACCCCGTACGTCAACACGATCGGTGTGCACGACGAGCCTTACTACCCTGGCGACGAGAACGTTGAGCGTAAGTATCGCTCGTGGATCCGCTGGAACGCCGCGGTGCTCGTGACCCGCGCACAGCGCCCGGGCGTAGGCGTCGGTGGACACATCTCCTCCTACGCTTCGGTTGCCACCCTCTACGAAATCGGCTTGAACCACTTCTTCCGCGGTAAGGACCACCCAGGCGGCGGTGACTCGATCTACTTCCAGGGTCACGCATCCCCCGGTGTCTACGCTCGCGCCTTCCTTGAGGGCCGCTTGAGCGCAGACCAGCTCGATGGTTTCCGCCAGGAGCACTCGCACGGCGGTTTCGGTCACGGACTGCCCTCCTACCCACACCCACGCCAACTCCCTGACTTCTGGGAGTTCCCAACCGTGTCGATGGGTCTTGGCCCAGCCTCGGCGATCTACCAGGCGTGGACCAACAAGTACCTGCACAACCGCGGCGTCAAGGACACTTCGCAGCAGGACGTTTGGGCGTTCCTCGGCGACGGTGAGATGGACGAGCCAGAATCACGCGGTATGCTCCAGCTTGCCGCGCAGCAGCAGCTCGACAACCTGACCTTCGTGGTGAACTGCAACCTCCAGCGTCTGGACGGCCCGGTTCGCGGTAACGGAAAGATCATCCAGGAACTCGAAGCGTTCTTCAAGGGTGCCGGCTGGAACGTCATCAAGGTTATCTGGGGCCGTGAGTGGGATGTCCTACTCAACGCTGACAAGGACCGTGCTCTTGTCAACCTCATGAACGTCACCCCAGACGGCGACTACCAGACCTACAAGGCAAACGACGGCGCGTTTGTCCGCGAGAACTTCTTCAACCGTGACCCACGGACCAAGAAGCTCGTGGAAAACATGACCGATGACGAGATCTGGGCTCTCAAGCGCGGTGGACACGACTACCGCAAGATCTACGCCGCATACACCGCTGCCCGTAACCACACCGGTCAGCCAACGGCAATCCTCGCCAAGACCATCAAGGGCTACAAGCTCGGCTCCGCATTCACTGGTCGTAACGCAACCCACCAGAAGAAGAAGGTTGCGCTCGATGAGCTTAAGACGTTGCGCGACACCCTGCACATTCCAATCTCTGACGAGGTCTTGGAAGCAAACCCATACGAACCTCCGTACTACCACCCAGGTATGGACGCGCCGGAAATCCAGTACATGCTGGAGCGCCGCCGCCAACTCGGTGGTTTCGTGCCAGAGCGTCGTGCAAACCCTGAGCCGCTGAAACTTCCAGAGGCCAAGTCCTACGAGGTTCTCAAGCGTGGTTCGGGCAACCAGGAGGTCGCCTCGACGATGGCGTTCGTCCGTCTGCTCAAGGACCTCATCAAGGACAAGGAGTTCGGGCCACGCATCGTTCCGATCATCCCTGACGAGGCCCGCACCTTCGGTTTGGACTCGATCTTCCCATCGGCGAAGATCTTCAACACGCTCGGCCAGAACTACATGGCTGTGGACCGCGACCTCATGCTCTCCTACAAGGAGTCCGAGGCTGGCCAGATCATGCACACTGGTATCAACGAGGCCGGTTCGGCTGCGGCGTTCCAGGCTGTTGGCACCTCGTACGCGACGCACGGTCAGCACCTCGTGCCGTTCTACATCTTCTATTCGATGTTCGGTTTCCAGCGCACAGGCGACCAGTTCTGGGCCGCTGGTGACCAGTTGACCCGTGGTTTCATCATCGGTGCAACCGCAGGTCGCACCACCCTGACCGGTGAGGGCCTGCAGCACGCTGATGGTCACTCACCACTGATCGCTGGCACGAACACCGCAATCGTTCAGTACGACCCCGCCTATGGCTACGAGATCCGCCACATCGTGCGCGATGGCATCGAGCGTATGTATGGTGACGGTTCGGACGGCCGCGACCAGAACGTCATGTACTACCTGACCGTGTACAACGAGCCGATGGTCCAGCCTGCTGAGCCTGAGGACGTAGACGTTGAGGGTATCCTCCGCGGTATCCACCGCATCTCGGTCGGCGAGGGTGATGGCCCACGTGCCAACCTCCTAGCCTCTGGTGTCGGTGTGCCATGGGCTCTCGAGGCACAGACGTTGCTGCGCGAAGACTGGAACGTATCCGCTGACGTTTACTCAGTCACCTCATGGAACGAGTTGCGCCGTGACGGTATCGCCGCGGACCAGCACAACTTCCTGCACCCAGAGCAGCCTGCTCGCGAGGCATACCTGACCACCAAGTTGAAGGATGCTCAGGGTCCATTCCTTGCAACCTCTGACTACGACCACCTCGTACAGGATCAAATCCGCAAGTGGGTTCCTGGCGACTACGCTGTGCTCGGTGCTGACGGTTTCGGTTTCTCCGACACCCGTGCCGCCGCTCGCCGCTACTTCAAGATCGATGGTCCATCACTCGTGGTGCGGACGCTTCAGGAACTTGCCCGTCGCGGCGAGGTCTCAGCGGACGCTCACGTGCAGGCTATCGCGAAGTACGACCTGCACAACGTGAACGCTGGTACGTCCGGCAACGCCGGTGGCGAGGCCTGATAGGCATCCCCCAGGGAGCAAAGGAGCCCCACACAGCCATCAGGCTGTGTGGGGCTTTTGTGTGGGGTTTTTGTCTGCACGCACTCACACTGGCAGTGTGGATTTGCGGGTGTGTGGAGACGACTCTCACGTATTGCGAGTGCCGGTTTGTCCGCAAACGAGATGCGGTGTGCGAGCCAAGCGGGATTCGCTGATGCTGTCTTGGATGCGGCCGGGTCGTCGGCACGCCTGCTTCCAGGATTGGCGACGAGCAGTCACCGCCCAGTGCACAGTCACGGCACGCTGTGTTCCCGGCTAGGAGCGATGTACTCCGCGCACCTCATCGATCAGGTCTGGATCGATCTCGCTGATCTCTGCAGCCGATGCGTGACCCAGGAGTTCGGTCAGGGCGGCTTCCGCTTCCATGCGCTTGTCGCTGAGAAGAGCAGCACGTACAACCGCGACTCCAGCCGCTGGTATATGTTCGCGTGACTTCCAGTGACCCATCGCGATGTTGTAGGCCTCGTGGCTGCGACCAGTCTCAGCAAGCAGTTTTACCGCAACAGCGAGAGCCTCACCGTGTGGGTCTCTGGCGATGGCCGCAGTGAGACGTCTAATGGCTTCATCTGGATCAACGTCAATTGAGAGCCGGGCAAGCTCAGTCAGTGGGAACCACGCCTTGGGGTGTCCGGAGAATTCCTCCGCCAGTGCCCAGGCACTCATGGTGCGCTTTTCGGCGTAACTTGCCTCGTCTTGGAGTGCGATGAGCGGATCTTCGTTCTCCGATCCCTCGTCCGCACAGTTGCGCACGACCAGTTCAAGGAGTGCGTTGAATGCCAGTTGATTGTTGGGGTCGTCTGCAAGTTGTGCGCGCAGCGCGTCCTCCTGCACAACATCCGCATTGTGGGTGTGTGGCGACTCTCTGCGCAATCCGACCGTTGATGCCGAGGAAGAACGCGAGAGCAGTTTTCTGATTCGGGGCATGATGGCCATACTTAGACAATACTCTCTCTTTGGCGTTTCTTGGAGGAAATTGCGGGGGCCAACTCACCTAATGATACAAAATCCTCGCGCCTTTGTCGGTTCTCCACAACTTCACCGTATGCTTAGGCCATGAAAAACCGCGATACCACCAATGGGTCTGCAGCAACTGACAGTCTTGCGGAAGATCAACAGCGGGTGAAGGACGGTTCGGGTCTACTCACCTCAGCCGCACTCAAGAAGCTCGATGAGGCGCTCCCCTGGTATCGCGCCCTCCCCAAGGACGACCGCAGTTGGGTCGGACGGGTTGCCGAGGCCGGTATCACCTCATTCATCAACTGGTACACCCACCCCGAACTAGGTATTCAAAGCGCCGGTGAAATGTTTGCCGCCGCGCCGCCAGATCTCACCCGCTCAATTTCCTTGCAGCACACGCTCCAGATCGTCCGGTGCGTGGTTGAGGTGGTCGAGGTGTACTCTGACCGACTCGCAGTTCCCGGTAACGAGCAGACCCTCAAAGAGGCGGTTCTGCGCTACTCGCGTGAAGTCGCTTTTGAGGCAGCGGAGGTCTACGCACGAGCAGCCGAGGTACGCGGGGCTTGGGATGCCCGGCTCGAAGCGCTTGTCGTTGACGCAATCGTCCGCGGAGATCGGGATCGCTCCCTACGATCGCGAGTTTCCGCCCTCGGCTGGAGTGGGGTCGGCAAGGCCATCGTGATCGTGGGGACGACTCCGCCGGGCTTCGATGATCTCCGTGCCGCCGACTTGCGCCGCGCAGCCCGTCGTCTTGTGCAGGACGTGCTTGTGGGTATCCAAGGCGACCGGATCGTTCTCGTACTCGGAGGAGATGGTGATCTCTTCTCCGCCGCAGGACTGCTCGAAGGACGATTCGGACAGGGCCCGATCATCATTGGACCCGTCGTCGCCGGACTCGACGATGCCCCACGTTCTGCGTCCGCTGCTCTCGCAGGACTCGAGGCGGTACCTGCCTGGCCGGGTGCGCCACGTCCAGTCGCCGCGGATGAACTGCTCCCCGAACGCATGCTGATCGGTGACCCTCTCGCCCGATCCTCGCTCGTCGCCCAGGCATTCGAACCGCTACAGCAATCCGGTGGCGCGCTACTTGAGACCCTTTCGGCATATCTTGGAACCGGACGCTCCCTTGAAGGTGCGGCACGCGACCTGTACGTCCACCCCAACACTGTCCGCTATCGCCTTCGCAAGGTCGCCGAACTAACGGGCTGGGATCCCCTCGATGCCCGTGAATCATTCGTCTTGCAGGTGGCCCTCGCCGCTGGAAGGCTGCCTGTCGACCTGTAGGCAGGGACTCGTCGAGAATTAGGATTTTGCGCCTTGTCACAAAATCTGAGGCGCACTAGCATCGAAGCAGCGGTCTTTTAGCCTGTGAATATATCCGAACACCCCATGCTTTTGTGGGGTACATACAAAACATTGGGTGAGGCTTGTGCGCGTCGGTACCTCGCAAAATTGCCTCGCGTACGGCAAAGTTGAAACGTGCTTGCAGTAGTTTGCCCGGGACAGGGCTCTCAGACCCCAGGAATGCTTGTACCGTGGCTTGAACTGCCTGCGGTGCGTGAACAACTCGAAGAGTTCTCGACCCGCAGCGGCATCGATCTCGTGGCGCACGGAACCGAATCAGATGCGGACACCATCCGCGACACCGCGGTAGCCCAGCCGCTCATCGTCGCTTCTTCCCTCATTGCGCTGCGAGCAATCGTTGGCGACGCGACCCAGGTAACCCAGAGCGTTGCGGTCACCGCTGGACACTCGGTTGGCGAGTTCGCAGCGGCAGCGGTCGCGGGGGTCGTAGAAGACGCGTCCGCCGTGGACCTGGTCTCACACCGTGCACGCTTCATGGCGGAGGCTGCGGCAGCCACTCCAACAGGTATGTCCGCTGTCGTCGGCGGCATAGCCGAGGAAGTCCTCGCGGCAATCGAGGCTGCTGGACTCACCCCAGCAAACGTCAACGCAGCAGGGCAGATCGTCGCAGCAGGGTCACTCGAAGGCCTTGAGACCCTCGCCCAGAACCCGCCGGCCCGCGCCCGTGTCATGCCCCTCAAGGTAGCCGGCGCATTCCACACCCACTACATGAACGGCGCATTCGAACAGTTCTCCCCAATCGCTGCGGATTGGGCTGCAACTGATCCCCAGATTTCCTTCCTGTCCAACCGGGATGGCAAAGCCTTCACCGGTGGGACACATGGGCACGGCACCGCACGCGTGGTGCTGGGAGCCTTGGCAAACCAGATCGTTTCCCCCGTGCGTTGGGACCTGTGCCAAGAGGAGCTCAAGGCGCTCGGCGTCACCGGAATCCTCGAACTTGCGCCCGGTGGAGTCCTCACCGGAATCGCCAAGCGTTCCCTGCCGGACATCGAACGCTTCGCTGTGAAGTCGGCGGGGGATGTTGAAGAAGCACGTGCCTTTGTGGCCGCACACGGAACGGGAAACTGAACATGGCTACCATCACCCCAAGCATCGGATCGGCCTACTCGCGCATCGTCTCCTACGGTGTTGATCGCGGAGTCAACGTTGTCACCAATGACGAGATCGCAGAACCAATCAACTCCTCCGACGAGTGGATTCAACAGCGTACCGGCATCATCACGCGTCGCCGGGCAACTGCAGAGGAAACCGTGGTCGACCTCGCAGAACGTGCCGCCAAGCAGGCAATCGAGCGTTCTGGACTAGACCCACAGGAAATCGGTGCGGTCATCATGTCGACAGTAACCTATTTCGCACAGACCCCATCCGCGGCGGCAATCGTCGCAGACCGCGTAGGCGCCAACCCAGCCGCAGCATTCGACATCTCCGCCGCATGCGCCGGGTACACCTACGGCATCGCGCAGGCCGATGCACTGGTCCGATCAGGAGCAGCCAAATACGTACTTGTCATCGGCGCGGAGAAGATGAGCGACTTCATCGATCCAACCGACCGTTCGATCTCGTTCCTCCTCGGAGACGGCGCGGGAGCGGCTATCGTCGGCCCATCCGACACCCCTGGCATCGGCCCAACCGTTTGGGGATCGGACGGATCACGCGCCGAGGCAATCTCGCAAACGCATGAGTGGAGCGAGTTGCGCGAAAACCCAGAGGCAGGCTGGCCAACCCTCCGACAGGATGGCCCATCCGTTTTCAAGTGGGCAAGCTTTAAGATGGCACCAGTCGCCCTTGAGGCGATCGAGGCCGCCGGGCTCACCCCCGACGACATCGACGTATTCGTACCTCACCAAGCAAACATGCGGATCATCGACCAATTGATCAAGCAAATCAAACTTCCCGAGTCTGTCGTTGTGGGACGCGACATCGCTGATACCGGAAACACGTCAGCGGCATCCATCCCACTAGCTACCGACCGTCTTCTCCAAGAGGGTCAAGCGAAATCAGGCGACATCTGCCTGCAGATCGGTTTTGGTGCTGGCCTTGTTTATGCCGCACAGGTAGTCGTCCTCCCATAGGGCACTACCATTTCACCTGAAGTAAAAGAAACCCAAGGAGCAATCATGGCTTACACCGAACAGGACGTCCTCGCTGGCCTCGCAGAGATCGTTGCAGAAGAGACCGGCCTTCCAGTAGACAACATCACCGCTGACAAGTCGTTCGTCGATGACCTGGACATTGACTCGCTGTCGATCATGACCATCGTGACCCACGCAGAGGACAAGTTCGAGGTCACCATCCCAGACGACGCTGCGAAGGACTTCGTTACCGTCGGCGACGCTGTTAACTTCATCGTCTCGGCAGCAGCCTGACGTAACTGATGGGAGCGGAGCATCTCCGCTCCCATCTTTGTAAGCACTGCCCCACACACATTCAAGGAGATGAACATGTCCTCCGTTCCAGAAGTCGTTGTCACCGGACTGGGCGCCACCACGCCACTCGGCGGAGACGTGGCATCAACTTGGGCTTCAGCTTTGGCCGGTCAATCGGGTGCCCGCACCTTCGACAACGACTGGGCTGAAAAGTACGGCATGCCCGTCAACTTCGCTGCAACCATTGCGGTCAACCCAGAAGAGGTTCTGACCCGCCCCGAGATCAAGCGCATGGACCCATCCACGCAGTACGCGATCATCGCGGCCCGCGAGGCTTGGAAGGATGCTGGCGCACCGGAGATCGACGGTACCCGCCTTGGAACCGTTGTGTCCTCCGGCATCGGTGGAATCTGGACGACCCTCGACGCCTGGGACACCCTGCGTGAGAAGGGCGCACGCCGCGTTCTCCCAATGACCGTTCCCATGCTTATGCCCAATTCCCCAACCGGCTTTGTATCACTCGAGTTTGGTGCCAAGGCGGGCGCACACGCTCTCGTATCCGCATGCGCATCCGGTGCCGAGGCAATCGGCTACGGTGTCGAGATGATCCGTTCCGGCCGCGCGGACGTGGTCATCGCCGGTGGAACCGAAGCGACCATCCACCCAATGCCTATCTCCGCGTTCGCTGCGTCCCGTACGCTTTCGCTACGCAACGACGACCCAACCGGCGCATCGCGCCCCTACGACATCAACCGCGACGGCTTCGTCATCGGCGAGGGTTCCGGAATCGTTGTCCTTGAGTCCGCTGAACATGCAGCAGCTCGCGGCGCCAAGGTCTACGCCAAGATCGGCGGCGTTGGACTGAGCGCTGACGGCTACCACATCACCTCGCCTGAGCCGTCTGGTGACGGCCAGATCCGTGCGATGAAGGACGCTCTCGCTAACGCGGGCGTAACTGCCACTGACGTTGTCCACGTCAACGCACACGCAACCTCGACCACAGTTGGAGACCTCATTGAGGCTCGCTCAATTCGCGGCGTTCTTGGCGACGACGCGGACCACGTGGCGCTCTCGGCGACCAAGTCGATGACCGGTCACCTGCTCGGTGGCGCTGGCGCGCTCGAAACGATTTTCACCGTGCTCGCCGTGTCCGAGCGCACCGCTCCCCCAACGATCAACGTGTCGGACCCAGACCCAGAACTCACCCTCGACCTGGTTCGGGACACCCCGCGCGCACTGCGCGACGGCGATATCGCCGCGATCAACAACTCGTTTGGTTTCGGTGGCCACAACGTTGCGCTGGTAGTCCAGAACGCTTAGGTTTTTGCGGGCGCCTACCCAAGCCTCTGCTTGGGTGGGCGCTTTGCTGTATGCGCAGTGCACAACTGATGCCATGGCGGGATTACCCTCTCATGGCCCTGATGGTAAGCGTTCAGCACCCATATTGACGACGAGCGGGTCGGCACCCATAATGGGCGCCGACCCGCTCGACGTCAATTGAGATGTCAGCGATGCACCAATTCCGCGCTATCAGGCCGCGAACTCGTCATCCAATCAGCCGACCTGATGCAACCAGCGCACTGGCGCGCCATCCCCTGCGTAGCGGAACGGTTCGAGTTCCTCATCCCATGCGGTTCCCAGAGCAAGATCAAGCTCACGTCGCATACGGTACGCATCGTGGGAGTGTTCCATCGCGGCACGGATACGGGCCTCGGAAACCACGATATTGCCGTGCATGTCCATGTTGGCGTGGAAGATGCCGAGAGACGGCGTGTGGCTCCAGCGAGAGCCGTCAGCACCGAAAGAAGGGTCCTCAGTGATCTCAAAGCGCAGGTGATCCCACCCTCGCAACGCCGAGACAATCTTGGAACCACTGCCCTGCTTGCCCTGCCACGAAAACTCGGTGCGCACCATGCCAGGCGCGGCTGGCTGATCGATCCAGTCAAAATGTGCGGGCGCGCCAATAACCTGCTCCACAGCCCACTCCACGTGTGGACACATCGCTCGAGGAGCAGAGTGCACGAAGAAAACACCGCGCGTCAAAACACCCGTCATATGTTCCTCCTTGGTTGAGGGCCGTCTTCCCCTACGTCCTCAAGCAACGAAGAAACACCTAACTGGTTATTCGGGCAATATACGCGTGGCTTGAGCCGCTTTCGCTAATAAAAGCGTCTACAAAGGTCACGATTAAATAACCCTGCCACCTATGATGCCTCACTTGGCGCAGAAGCGCCAGATCAATCTAACTGGCGGATATTTCCCCTAGAGCGATTCGCGCAGGTCACGCATAGCCTTACGGCGCACGGCCCGCTCCAACCTATCGAGGTACAGCATGCCCTCAAGATGATCCACCTCATGCTGCAGGCAGCGGGCCATGAGGTCAGTTCCCTCAACGACAAGCGTCTTACCGTCGAGGTCCATTCCCTCGACACGGGCATACCATGCACGCTTGGTTGGATACCACAGAGTCGGGACTGAGAGACACCCCTCGTCGCCCTCCTGGAAGCGGTCCTCGGAAAGCTCCACGATCCGCGGGTTCAGGATATAGCCAATTTCATCGTCGATGTTCCATGAAAATGCCCGCAGATTCACGCCGATCTGGTTGGCAGCGAGACCAGCACGGCCTTCCATATCCACAGTTTCGAGGAGATCTTCAACTAGACCCTTGATCCGAGCATCAATGGTGGTGATTTCTTCGCATTTGGTACGAAGGACCGGGTCCGGAACAGTTCTAATCTCTCTAATCGCCATGCGCACCATTGTCCCACGAAACAGGTCCCATCGTGGACAAACCGGTCTCTTCGAAACAGGTGATTCCTGACAGGAATATGACAGCTCGCTGGGTAAAACAAAAACCCGAGTGAAGCACTCGGGTCTTGATTGCTCCCGCGACTGGATTCGAACCAGTGACCGTCCGATTAACAGTCGGATGCTCTGCCGCTGAGCTACGCGGGATCGTATGTGATACGACTATTCAGTTATATCGCTCCCGCGACTGGATTCGAACCAGTGACCGTCCGATTAACAGTCGGATGCTCTG
>DALZEF010000041.1:0-15073 GCA_031979385.1 Timonella sp.
ACTGGCGGTGGAATACGGTTCCGTTTCCGGTAATTACTGCTCCGATAAGAAGGCGACCTCAGTTAACGGCGTCCTTGGGCGGGGGCGCCGCGCTGTCGCAGAGATCCTGATTCCGCACGAGGTGACGGCCCGCACGCTGCGAACCAGTGCCCAGAAGGTCACGGACCTTGTCACCCGCAAGAATCTGGTGGGTAGCACCATCGCCGGGGCAGTGCGCTCAGCGAACGCGCACTACGCGAATATGCTCTTGGGTGTCTACCTCGCCACCGGCCAAGATGCCGCGAACGTAGTGGAAGGATCGCAGGGCATCACCTACGCTGAAGTACGCGAGGACGGACTGTACTTCTCATGCACCCTGCCGCACCTGATCGTCGGAACCGTCGGCAACGGCAAGCACCTTCCACACGTGGAGGAAGCCCTCACCCGCCTCGGCTGCCGTGAGGAGCGCGAACCGGGCGAGAATGCCCGCCGACTCGCCACGATCACGGCAGCGACGGTGCTCTGTGGCGAACTCTCACTGCTGGCAGCACAAACCAACCCAGGTGAACTCATGGCGGCACACGTCGCATTTGAGCGCACGCCATCACGTCCCGCACGAGGAAACCAGGCATGACCACGATCGGTATCCACGACCTCGCCCTTGCCACCGCGCACCACGTTGTTGACCTCTCCGAACTTGCAACGGACCGAGGAGTCGACCCGGGGAAATATCTGACTGGTCTGGGCCAGACCTGCATGAGTTTTCCAGCGCCTGACGAGGACATCGTGACGATGGGCGCTACCGCTGCGCGCACGCTGCTGCACAGGACGGGCACGGACCAGGTGCGGTGGCTCTTGTTTGCCACTGAATCTGGGGTGGACCAGTCCAAATCGGCGGCAGTTTACGCACACCGTTTGCTTGACCTTCCCTCACATGTGCGAGCAGTAGAGTTCAAACAGGCCTGCTACGCGGGTACCGCAGCTCTCCAGGCGGCTCTTGGTATTGTGGCCCGCAACCCACACGATCAGGTACTCGTTATCGCATCTGACGTTGCCCGATACGCCCTGAGCTCGTCCGGCGAGCCCACCCAGGGGGCTGGTGCGGTTGCGATGCTGGTGTCCGCGAATCCGGGACTCCTAGAGATCGAACCGATCTCCGGCGTTGCAACCCGGGATGTGGACGATTTCTGGCGTCCCAACGATGCCTCGACGGCAGTGGTCGACGGACGGCTCTCGGTCGCTGCGTACATCGATTCTCTGATGTTGGCATGGGACGACTACGCTGCTCGCGGAGGAAAGCCCGTCGATCAGATCGATCGTTTTGTGTACCACCAGCCGTTCACCAGGATGGCGGTCAAGGCGCACCTGGCCCTCGCCCGTCACACCGGTATGCCAGGGGATACCGCTGCGATGGGTGCGGGTCTGGAGTACAACCGACTACTCGGCAACTCCTACACGGCATCGCTGTATGCGGGGCTGGCTGCCTTGCTCGATTCTGACGCCACTCTGGCTGGCCAGCGGATCGGTCTATTCAGTTA
This sequence comes from Timonella sp., assembly GCA_031979385.1. Lineage (GTDB taxonomy): Bacteria > Actinomycetota > Actinomycetes > Actinomycetales > Cellulomonadaceae > Timonella. The sequence continues at coordinate 1,518 of DALZEF010000041.1, forward strand.
TGGTTCTGGCAGCGTGGGGGAGTTCTTCACCGGGGTGGTACAACCTGGCTACGACCGAACGTGGCATCACCAGGCAACGGCAGATGCACTTGCCGCACGCAGCCCTCTCAGCGTTAGCGCCTATGAGAAGTTGCACGCAGAGGCACTGCCCAGTGACACAGACGCCGATACGCCGCACGTGACGGCAGGTCCGTACCGATTCGCGGGAATTGAGAATCAGGCTCGCCGCTATGAGAGCACTGTCTAGGTCCTGTGGTTCTTCACGAGCTGCCAACACCGCTGGACATGAAGACTGATTCTGGCGGTGGCGGTTTCAACCAATAGGTTCGGTCTCGAGTGTGCCGGACATGTACACAAACCCTCTGGGATGCAAAAGGCGGCTGGTGTGACTCGCTCATAGTCACACCAGCCGCCTGGTCTTTAATTGCGGATCAGCACGTTGAGTGCGTTCTCCTTGGCAGCGTTGCCGAAGACTTCATGTGCGTTGAGTATCTCGTCAAATGTGAACTCGTGAGTTACGAACTTCTCGGCAGGCAGTTTCTTCTCTGCCACAAGTTTGAGAAGCATACCGAGCGTGCTCGTGCTGACCAAGCCCATAGTGATGGTGACATCCGATATCCACAGGTCGTTGATGGCCAGTTCAACTGGCCCGCCGTGGACGCCGACGTTTGCCACCGTCCCTCCGGGGAGTACGATCCGCGTTGCTCCAGTGAACGTGGACGGAATGCCGACTGCTTCAATCGCAACGTCAACGCCAAGACCATCTGTGAGTGCCTTGACCTTGTCTTGCCAATCTGCATCGCTGGAGTTGACAGTGTCGGTGCCGCAGATGGTGGTGGCTTCCATCTTGACAATGGCATCTGTTGGATGTGGGATTTGTGGGTCTGGGGCTTCTTTCCACTTCTTTTGACCGGGTCCCTCGTAGACCAGTGCCTTCACGTTAAACACTCCCTTGTGTTTGTCGTTTCCGGCCCTCACCCCGTATGACATGTGCACCCGTGCATACGACGTTGTAGGCAAGTGCGTCTTTGGGAACTTCGTGCGGGTTGTCCGCTGAGAATTGGTGGGACCGGACCCTTGGTGGGGGCTAGTCCTATTCATTCTTTCAGAAAGTATCCTTCTGTCAATGGAGCACAACCGACCATAGGGGTCAGGACACCACCAGCCCACTGGGTGAGAGGCTCAGATTGAGTTCATCGTAGGACGTGATGCGTGGTAGGGGATCAGCGAGTGGGGAGGAGTGGTTGCCAACAACGACGGTCGTAGCGCCCGAGGTCAGCGCAGAGATAAGCCCCGCCTGGGTGTCCTCAAACGCGATACAGTCGGTGGCCGAGAGGCCAAGCAGGGAAGCCCCATCAGGTATGGAGTGGAGGCGGGCTTGCCATCAGAACATTCATCTGCGCTGACCATGATGGGTGGCACCGCAATGCCTGCTGCCTTGAGCCTGACTGAGGCGACCTCGCGACTTGCGCTTGTGACAACTGCCCAGGGCACACCAAGATCGGTCAGACGTTCGAGGAACCTGCGAGCATCGGGCACCTCGACGATTCCCTCGGTTCGGGTGTTAGTCGCATACGCAGTCAATCGGTAGCCATCTACGTCATCGAACCGCAGTTGCGCGCCAGGGTGGGGACGTTCACGCCGTACGATCACCCGCATGTCTGTAGGCCACCCAGTCAGGTCCGGGATACCGGTGAGTTCGGCAACATTCGCGCCGCCGCGAACGCCCGCAATGGGGAGAAACAACCGAACAACGGTACAAGCTGTGACTCCGCTTACCCTGTCCACATATAGCTGGTGGCCCAACCTCTGAGTGCTGGCTGGCACGGAGAGGCTGGGCCACTATAAAACCTGTGGAACAACGAGACTAGGCTCCTACGTACTGTGCCAGGTGTTGTCCCGTGGTGGTGGCCTTGGCCGCCACGAGGTCAGCAGGAGTCCCTTCGAACACGACCTGGCCACCGTCGTGACCGGCGCCTGGGCCGATGTCGATGATCCAGTCGGCGTGCGCCATGACTGCCTGATGGTGCTCGATCACGATCACGGATTTACCCGAATCAACGAGTCGATCCAGTAGACCGAGAAGCTGTTCGACATCTGCAAGGTGCAGGCCCGTGGTTGGTTCGTCCAACACGTAGGTTCCGCCCTTGTCTGACATGTGAGTTGCCAGTTTGAGTCGTTGGCGTTCACCACCAGACAGAGTTGTGAGCGGTTGCCCAAGGGTGACGTAGCCGAGGCCAACATCCACGAGGTGCCCGAGTAGTTTCGCGGCAGCGGGAAGTTTGGCGTCACCGGTGAGGAAGAACTCGTGTGCCTCTAAGATCGGCAAGGTCAGCACCTCGTAGATGTTCTTGCCGCCAAACTGGAACTCCAACACCTCGTCTTGGAACCGGCGCCCCTCACAGGTCTCGCACACTGAGGATACGGAGTTCATAAAACCGAGTTCCATGTAGGTGACTCCGGCACCGTTACAGGTCGGGCAGGCTCCCTCGGAGTTAGCGCTGAATAGAGCCGGCTTCACGCCATTGGCTTTGGCGAAGGCCTTGCGGATTGGTTCCAAAAGTCCGGTATAGGTTGCAGGGTTGGAACGCCTAGAACCCTTGATGGGTGACTGATCCACGTAGATAACCTCACGCCCATCAGGCCCAGGCGAAGGCACCGATGAGTGGATGAGTGAACTCTTACCAGAACCGGCAACACCCGTTACCGCCACGAGTACGCCGAGTGGCACGTCAACGGATACGTCCTTGAGGTTGTTTGCTGTCGCCCCTCGAATCTCAAGTGCCCCAGTAGGTTTACGCACCGACTCCTTGAGAGCGGCACGATCCTCTAGGTGACGGCCAGTGAGCGTGTCAGACGCTTTCAAACCCGCAAAAGTGCCCTCGTACATGATCTGTCCACCAGCAGAACCGGCATGTGGACCGAGATCAACCACGTGATCGGCAATCGCAATGACCTCGGGTTTGTGTTCCACCACGAGCACGGTGTTGCCCTTATCGCGCAGTTTGAGCAGCAACTCGTTCATGCGCTCAATATCGTGTGGGTGCAATCCAGCGGTCGGCTCATCAAACACGTACGTCACATCGGTTAAAGCCGAGCCAAGGTGACGGACCATCTTCGTGCGCTGTGCCTCACCGCCAGATAGCGTTCCCGCGGGGCGGTCCAACGACAGATAACCCAAACCGATCGACACGAACGAATCGAGCAGGTCACTCAGGTTAGTCAGCAGGGGCGCAACGGACGGCTCATCGATGCCCTTAACCCATTCGGACAGGTCGCTGATCTGCATCGCGCAGGCATCAGCAATCGAGATGCCCGCGATCTTCGACTCACGGGCATGGACAGCAAGGCGGGTACCATCACACTCCGGGCACGTTTGGAACACGACTGCCCGGTCCACAAACGCGCGAATATGTGGTTGGAGTGCGTCCTTGTCCTTTGACAGCAAGGACTTTTGGATCTTGGACACAAGACCCTCATACGTCATGTTCGCCCCACCCATCTTGACTTTGGTGGGTTCCTTATACAGGAAGTCCTCGCGTTGCTGGGCAGTGAAATCCTTGATGGGAACATCACCGGGCACAAACCCAGACTCGATGAAGAGCTTCACGTACCAGCCGTCTGCCGTGTAACCCGGGATCGTAATGGCGCCCTGGGACAAACTCAGGGACTCGTCGAAAAGCTCATTCAAATTGATATCCGTGACCTGCCCGATGCCCTCGCAGCGAGGGCACATGCCGCCCAACTGGTTGAACGTGGCCTTGACCGCCTTCTTGTTGCCACGCTCGATTGTGATGGCGCCCGAAGCCTTCACGGACGGAACATTGAATGAGTATGCGTTTGGAGCGCCCACGTGTGGGTCGCCGAGACGCGAGAAGAGCGTGCGCAGCATCGCGTTAGCATCCGTGGCGGTACCCACAGTCGAGCGGTTGTTAGCGCCCATCCGTTCCTGATCAACGATGATCGCCGTGGTCAGATTCTCAAGATGATCCACCTCAGGGCGCGCCATCGACGGCATGAAACCCTGCACAAACGCCGAATAGGTCTCATTGATCATCCGCTGTGATTCCGCCGCAATCGTGCCGAACACAAGCGAGGACTTACCCGACCCCGACACACCCGTAAACACGGTCAAGCGGCGCTTGGGGATATCAAGGGAAACGTCCTTCAGATTGTTCTCATTGGCACCGCGAACACGAATAACATCGTGTGCATCGGCTGGCAGAATAGTGGCGGTAGAAGCATTCTCGGACAGGTGCGCCGAAACGGCCATAACACTCTCCTGGAGTTGTGCGGGGGCTTGGTAAAAGGACCACCCGAAACCAGCACCGTCTCGGACGGGGCGCGGATGCCGGAAAGTCAGAATCTAAGTGTAAAGGCAGCCACTGACACGCGCTTCGGCGCGTAGATGTAACACAGCCAGCCGATGTCCTGGCGTCACGCAGTTAACGGCAGTAACGTCCACTAGGCGAGAAATGCACTGGCCACAGTGCTGTGAAGTGGGTAGGCTCATCTGACACCTACGAGAGGAATCCCGTGAGTTTCAAGAACAAGGTGCGTGAGTTCTTCGGCGGAACCGAAGCCGGACACGACACCTATGAACTGGTATTCGAACCCGCTGATGCCAGAACAGCGCAGAAAATCTCAGACGCACTGCGCGATATCTGTGACGAGCACGCTATCGAATGGCTGTCCCTGCACATCGACCCCGACACCGCTAAGCAGGGTCTCCCCGAGAACGTTGACGCAGAAATGCGTGGCGACACAGCCGACGTTGCAATCGGTGCGCTGACCACCCGCGAAATCGACTGGGTCTGCGACTACGCCCCCAACAGCGCGGATGCCGAGTTCACGGACCTAGATGGCAGCAACCCCTGGAAGATACGCATCGAGGAGGGGCGCAAGCTCATCGTCACCGGTCCGCGCGGCCAACTCGCGCACCTGCTGGAAAAGCCAAAGTTCGCGGCCCTAGAATTGGTGAAGATCGACTAGAGTCCACCACCCACCCATTCTCCGACGAGACCACCGTTGAATGAGCGGTGGTCTCGTCGGATTCTCGGGTGGGCGGCGGCAACCCCGCTCGATTGGCGACGAGTTGGAAGGGTGCGTTCCCTTGTCTCCAGCAGTTTGTGCGGCTGGGAACTGCGTCGACTTTACTGGGCTACCGTGTTCGCGGCGGGTACTCTGCGCTGAGTTCCCTTGTCCCCAGCGCGACCACGCAGACGATCAAGAGCACCGACAACACGGCACCGCCCGCATTCAGGCCGGGATAGCCAACTGCCGCAACAGACACGCCCGCGAGCAAGCCACCGCCAGCACCCGCGAGGCTCATGAGGGTGTCGCTCGCGCCTTGAACGGCAAGCCGGTCATCCGGCCCAACACTGCCAGACACGTGGGCAGCCCCAGCGATCGTTGCGAAGGACCAACCAAGACCGAGCAAGATCAGACCGACCGTGACGAGAGCATGGTTTTCGCTGCCCAGACCGGCAAACGCGGTCGATGTCAAGAGGATCAACGCTCCCACGATCATCGTGCGAGTCGCGCCAAAACGGTCCGTCATGATCCCAACAACCGGTGAAAACGCGTACATGCCCACCACGTGTAGAGAAATGGTCAGCCCAATCAGGTTGATCGACGCACCGTGCTGGTCCATGTGCACGGATGTCATCGACATGACCGCCACCATGACTGCATGCCCCAGCACAATCGCCACAAGCCCCACCTGCGCGGCCCGATTGTTTCTTAACGCGCCAAAGGACTCACGCAGGGATGGTTTACGTGGGACAGCAACGACCCGCGCAGGAACGTCGGCGGAATCCTGAACCTCACCGGCGTTCCGTGCAGCCGTCTCAGTCAACAGCAGCGCAGGATCTGGCCGCAGTCCATAGAACAAGATGAAAGCGGCAGCCATCATCCCGACACCTGCGATGACAAAGATGCCCGTGTACTGCGGCAACCCAAGCGCACTACCGATTGCCTCGCCAACACCCAACAGGTTCGGCCCCGCCACGGAACCGATAGTCGTGGTCCACACGACCAAGGAAAGATCGCGGGCCTTGCGCTCCGGCGGTGCAAGGTCAGTCGCGGAGAACCTCGCCTGTAGGTTGACAGCAGAACCCACACCGATCAGCGCGCCACCAAGCAGGAGAACCAGGAACTGTGAGGTGACTCCGGCAAGAATCATCGCAACGACACCAGCGAGAGCGATCACGATCCCGGAGCACAGGGCAACTCGCCTGCCGGACCGAGCCGCAACACGAGCAAGAGGTAGCGCCGCAACCGCCGCGCCAAGAGTCATAACGGTTGTCACAGACCCGCCCCAGGACTCCGAGCCTGACAACCTGACCGCAAGCAGCGCACCAACCGAGATAACGGCGCCGCTGGCGATCCCAGAAAAGATCTGAGCGGCGGACAAAACCTTCAGGACACGTTTTTGATGTGGGACAAAATCGCGGTATTGCTGGGCAGAGATAGTCACGCGTTTACATTAGTTCACAGGAGCGTGTCCTAGGTTCAGGGTCCACTACCGACCCAAAGACCGACGAAGCTAGCGATAAAGGATGGGTGGTTGCGTCAGTTTTTGGGTAGGTGCCGTCTGAGCGCAGGTAACGCGTGAACAGCGTCACCGCGTAGCCTCGCCTGTTCGAGGGCGTTGGTTGTCTCGATACAGCCCAGATCCCACGATGATGCCCAGCGCGATCGCGAACAGTGAGATACCTGTCGTGACAAAACTCGTGATGGTTTGGGTCGAACCGGTAGCTGCCTCGGTGAACGAGATGAACCCGATCGACCCAGGCACCAAAATCCAGAAGGACACGAGTTGCGTGACGGTTGCAGACGGAGCCGTCCGGAACTTGGAAAGGAACCGCGCAAGTGGAACCACCACGAGCGCACCAAAGAAACCGGAAAACTCGGGCGGCACGATCAGCATGCCGAGCCGCTGCGCACCATATGTCAGAGTGAGCGCGACCACGAGCCACAGGTACGATCCCTCAGGCGCAGAACGGGCAAACACATACCCGAGCGCCAAGAGCGCAATGCCGAGCAGCGGCGTCCACGGCCCAATCGAATTGAGCACCACCTCGTTAGTCGTGGTGGTATCCGGCACGATGGCCATGCCGATCACCACGCCGAACGCGAGCAGCAGCAATTGCGACAGCCCGTAAATCAGACGTGATGACCCGGAGATCACCTCGTCGCGGGTAAGTTCCATCGCCGCGAGAGCAAGGGTGCCTCCGGGAAGGAACGGAACCAGCGCAGGGGCTATCAGACGGATCGGAACCTCATGGGTCAAATCGACCAGGAATGTCGAGGCCACGATCGTCACCACAGCCGCGCAGAGAACGGGCATCGCAATGGACATGGTTGAGAATCTTCGCCCTATAAGCGTGAGCACGCCTACGATCAACCCGAGAATCAGGTACGCCGGAATGGCAGGCCACGCTGGGTTGATGAGCAGCCCGATGGCAAGTGTCATGAGAATCTGCCCGACCAGTTGAACGAACGGGTTGAACCGTGAGGTCGAGTTCATGACTCGTTCGATCTGCGCGAGCGCATCGTCGGGTTCGATGACGCCGCGCCGCGCCCGATCCACAAGTGCGTCGATCTGGGCCGACTGGTCGAGGCGGAAAGCCTGCCCCTCAAGCGCACCGATTTCTGCGCGTCTATCGGTTCCCTCGATCTGAATTGCGATGAGGGTTGGCAGGGTCACCACCCGCACGGGCGGCATGTTGTAGGCGCGTGCAATCTCAAGCATCGTGTCCCGTACGTCCGGGGTCGCGTGACTGGACTTGAGCATCGCTATGCCAAGCAGTCGCATCATGGATAGGATGCGGTCGATTTTGTCTTCCGTCTGTGAGATCGGAACCGATTGTGTCTGTTCCTTGAACAGCATGCCCTTGAGCGATTGCAGGGGGTGGCGCAGCATGGATTGCGGTCCCACGACCACGACATGTGGGTTGCGTGGTTTTCTCACTTCTGTTTGCGGTGGAATGGCCTGCGGAGCTTTGCTGCTTGGCGACGATCCGGCACCTTTATCCACCAGGTCACGTTGAGCGGTCTCCTTGCCTGAGATATCTGCTTGTGCGGCGGACTGCTGTGCGGAATCAGGGGGTGTGGTTGCTGGTGCTGGTTGTGTTGTGCGCGAGGGGGATGGTGCACCCGAAGACTCTGCCCAGTCGGGTGCGCTCGCGGGCGTGCTGATGGTCCGCAGGTAGGCAGCTTCCGGATCACTTGGACGAATGACCGCGTCTGCGGTGCCCCATTCCTCCTGCCTTGAATCGGAGTGGTTGGCGGTTGCCGGCGTGGCTGCCCCCTGTGCGGGGGCGTTTTGGTCATCTTCCGACTGTTTGTCTGCCACTTGTACCTCGCCTGATTGAGAACTTGAAACTTGGAAACTTAACTCGTTAGGAACTGGAACGGCCGCGGAGTCGATCAAGATCGCGGCGTTCACGTTTGGTGGGACGTCCGGAGCCACGTTCTCGTTGCGCCACGATGACTCGTTCTTCCTTCGGTGGTGGCGGAGGTGTGTGGTCGATGTAGCACGTGACGGCGATTGGTGCGCCAACACGTTTGTTGATGAGTCTGGTCACTTCCACGATCTTTTCGCCGGCTTCGGAATACACGCGGACTGTGTCTCCGACTTTGACGTGGGTTGATGGTTTGACCTTCTCATTGTTGAGGCGGATGTGCCCGTTTTTGCATCCTGTTGCCGCGACCGCACGGGTTTTGGCGAGTCTCACAGACCATACCCACACATCGAGTCTGGTGCGCTGAGCGGGGGTTGTGGGTGGGTTCTCCATGCTTCAAGCCTACGTGGATGGTGTGAAAAAGATCGGAAGTTCGTGGGCAGACGACGCGAGTGTCTGATGTGCGACGTAAGATTTTCTCCATGACCTTTTTTGGTGCTTTTCAAAGTGACGTGAGTTCGACCGGTCGCGCGGCTTCCCCACAGGGTTCGATGCCGCCGGACCCGTTCGCAGATGACCCTTCGCACGGTGGTACAAGTACGTCAACTGGGTTGTTGGAACGTACCGAAACCACTGAGCAGGTTGAGCCTGGTGATCACGAGCGTTTTGCGCACTATGTGCGTAAGGAACGGATTATGGAGTCCGCGCTGAGCGGTGCGCCGGTTATTGCGTTGTGCGGCAAGGTGTGGGTTCCTGGCCGTGACCCGAACAAGTTCCCCGTGTGCCCAATCTGTAAGGAAATCTATGACGGTCTGCGTGACCCCCAGGACAATAACCCAGACTCTGGCGGCGACGGCAAGTGAATCCTGAGCTGGATCTCTTTTCAGCATCACAGTTAGACCCCGCCGAACTCGAAGCACAAGACAACCGTGGTTTGCACGCTGGTGACACGCTCGCCAGCGCATCGAGGCGACCTCGTGCAGCCTCCGTTGCGGCTGCTGAGAACCTTTCCCCCACCTTCCCCAAGCGTGCTCCGTGGGGTGCTGCGTCCAAACTGCGTAAGTGGCAGCAGGAGGCGTTGGACCTCTACCGGGAGAAGAACCCGCGTGACTTCCTCGCCGTGGCTACGCCTGGCGCGGGTAAGACGACATTTGCTTTGCGTTTGGCCACGGAACTTCTGGATGCTCGCGTCATCCGGAAGATCACCGTTGTTGCCCCGACTGAGCATTTGAAGCATCAGTGGGCCGACTCTGCTGCGCGTGTTGGTATCCGGCTGGACTCGAATTATGCGAATGGCCAGGGGCGCCTTGCCGATCACTACGATGGCGTTGCATTGACCTACGCTCAGGTGGCCGCGAATCCGCAGCTGCACGCCAACCGCACCGAGAACGCCCGCACGCTCGTGATTCTTGATGAGGTGCACCACGGTGGTGACGCCCTCTCGTGGGGTGAGGCGCTGCACGTTGCCTTCGATAGCGCTACGCGCCGGTTGTGTTTGACGGGTACTCCGTTCCGCTCAGACACCGCACCGATCCCGTTTGTGGCTTATGAGAAGGGGCCGGATGGGATTCGCCGTTCGGTTGCGGACTACACGTATGGTTACGGTCAGGCATTGCGGGATCACGTTGTCCGCCCTGTTATCTTCATGTCGTATGCGGGGCAGATGAGGTGGCGTACCAAGGCAGGCGATGAGATCGCTGCGAGCCTTGGTGAAGCGATGACCAAGGACATGACCTCCCAGGCGTGGCGTACCGCGTTGGACCCGCAGGGGGAGTGGATCAAGTCTGTTCTTGCTGCGGCTGACAAGCGTCTGACGGAGGTGCGCCGGGCGATCCCTGATGCCGGTGGTCTAGTTATCGCTTCCGATCAAGCGGATGCCCGTGCATATGCTGGACACCTGTCGCGGATCACGGGGGAATCTCCAACTGTTGTTCTCTCGGATGACACGGGTGCGGGCAAACGGATCGAGGAGTTCTCGGACGATAAGTCGCGCCGCTGGATGGTTGCGGTCCGTATGGTGTCAGAGGGAGTGGATGTTCCGCGTCTAGCCGTGGGCGTGTATGCCACGAGTACGCAAACTCCACTGTTCTTTGCGCAGGCAGTCGGTCGCTATGTTCGTGCTCGTAAGCGCGGTGAGACCGCGTCGATCTTCCTGCCATCGGTGGCTCCGCTACTCGCTCTCGCGAACTCGATGGAGGAGGAACGCGACCACGCGCTTGATCGGCCGAAGACCGAGGAAGAGTCGCCACTGTACAACCCCGAAGAAGCGCTCATGGCTGCTGCCAATCGGGAAGAAAAGGCGTCGAACGACCTCGAAGGCTCGTTCGAGATGCTTGAGGCACACGCATCCTTTGACAAGGTTTTGTTTGACGGTGGCGAGTTCGGAGCCGGAGCTGATGTCGGTTCTCAGGAGGAGTTGGACTTCCTGGGGCTTCCGGGTCTGTTGGACGCCGACCAGGTGTCAACGCTGCTGCGGCAACACCAGCATGAACACCTGTCGAGTCGTTCCGGTAAGGCCCGCGCAGCGGAGGCAGAACGTTCCGAGTTTGATCACCGCCGTGCCGCGAGCCTGCGCAAGGAACTGCAGCAACTGGTTAACGCGTGGGCACGCCGGTCGGGGCAACCACACGGCGTAGTGCATACCGAACTACGTAAGCGTTCTGGTGGTCCCGAGGTGCCTCAGGCGTCTCTTGAACAGCTTGAGAAGCGCGTTGCGACGGTGCGTGGCTGGTTCGTCGGCAAGAAGTAGCGGACGCGCTCCGACAACCTAGATGCCAGGGCATAGATACTAGGGTGGTTTCCCAGAACATTCTGGGAAACCACCCTAGTTCTTTGTGATGTCCGACGAGATCTCAGGCTGGCCCCACCTGTCGGGCTGGGTCGTGAGGGCGCAGGCTTCTTGCCGGATCGTCGGCAATCAGACAAAACAATAAAGCGCCTACGCAACACGGCAACAAAAAGGGGAGCAGTTCCGCAGAACTGCTCCCCAAGACCTGAAACTAGTCGAGTGAGCGGGTCACCGTTGGGATAGCCGGATCGCCAACAGACAGACGCAGAGCGTTGCGGGGGAGTTCGTCACGCGACGCACGATGCCGTGCAACCGCACGGGAAAGACCCTCACTGCCAAGCCATTCCTCGTGCACGACACCAGCAGTAACGAGCGGAACATGCAAGGGGCGCACAGAGGGCACCGATCCTGCAAAGTTCTCCCGGGCAGTATCCGAACCCACCAAAATCACCTCGGATGCGGCGCGTCCGTGCGAATTCAGTTCACGGACCGCAGACTTTGTGCCGCCAACGCTCGCCTTTGCGGTCGATGCCTTCTGAACTGGCTCCATGACGCCCTGAGCATTTTCGCGAAGCACGAGTTTGTACACCATCGAGGACGTGGGCTCACCCGAACCCGTCACCAAACGTGTGCCCACGCCATAGGAGTCAACGGGTGCTGAGGCTAGTGCTGCGATGGCATGTTCATCAAGGTCAGAGGTGACCGTGATCTTTGTGTTGGTCGCTCCCAGGGAATCCAACTGCTTACGGACCTCGGCAGCCTGAACTCCCAGGTCACCGGAATCGAGGCGTACAGCCCCAAGTTCGGGACCCGCGACCTTAATCGCTGTTTCAACTCCCCGCGTGACGTCGTAGGTGTCCACGAGCAGGGTTGTGGACACGCCGAGCGAATCAACCTGAGATCGGAATGCCTCCTCCTCGCTGTCATGTAGGAGGGTCCAGGCGTGGGCGGCCGTGCCGATAGCCTTCAATCCGTACCGGCGTGCCGCCTCATAGTTGGACGTGCCCGCAAACCCGGCAATTACAGCGGACCGAGCCGCCGATACCGCAGCCTGCTCATGCGCACGCCGGGCACCCATATCAAGGCACGGGCGAGTGCCAGCCGCAGCGGTCATACGAGATGCTGCGGACGCAACGGCGGAGTCATAGTTCAGAATCGACAGTGCAAGAGTTTCCAACAGGACACCCTGCGCGAAAGTGGACTCAACAACCATGAGCGGTGAATGCGGGAAATAGATCTCCCCCTCGGCATAACCGCGAATATTGCCCGTGAACCGGTAGTCTGCCAGGTAGTCGAGGGTGCGCTGGTCTAGGACGCCCTCAGCGCGAAGATACTCAAGGTCCTCTTCTTCGAACCGGTATGAGGCCAGTTCCTCCAAGAACCGGCCAGTGCCCGCCACAACGCCGTAGCGCCTGCCCGCAGGTAGGCGGCGTGTGAACAGTTCAAACACGCATGTCCTGTCCGCGGTGCCGTCGCGAAGCGCAGCCTGGAGCATAGTGAACTCATACTTATCTGTCAGCAGTGCTGTTCCCATACTCACACGGTAATGCACGCAAGGAGCTCGTGTGGTTCCAGACCATCGGCATACTGGGCTTGAGCGGCCAGTTGAGTGACGGTGTGCCACTCAGCGAGGGTGTCTCGTGAAAACTGATGTGCGGACGGAGTCGTAACGCGCAGGGGTCGAAGAACCCGCGCAAAACTGCTTGGTCGAACTACCATGGGAGACATGAGCGCCCAACCAGTACATGACAACGAGATCGAGCAGGACGAGTTCCTGAGCCCTGCCGACCCCTGGGTGACCATCGTGTGGAACGACCCGGTGAACCTGATGAGCTATGTTGCCTACGTGTTCGAGAGTTACTTCGGGTTTTCGCAGGCGCGAGCGAAGGCGCTCATGCTTCAGGTCCACAACGAGGGTAGAGCGCTCGTGTCCACGGGCACCCGCGAGAAGGTGGAACTCGACGTGCAGGCGATGCATGGGTATGGTCTCTGGGCCACGATGCAGAAGAACGGTTTATGATGGCGTTTCCTTTTCAGGCTACCGAGTACGGCGATGGCTCCTATGCCGCATATCTGACCACCGGGGAACGGCTGTTTCTCGTTCGAGCGATCGCGGACATCCTCGAACTGCTCGGGCAGGACGATGACCCAGGAGCACCAGAGCGCTTTGAGGAGCAGGCAGCGCAGCGGCCCTTGAAGGGCCGTACGCCGAAAGGACTTACGCAGCGTGGTTTGCGTGGGCCGTCCGAGACCTCACGGCGGATTGACGACGATCCGGCTGAGTTGGGTGCAGTGATTCCGACTCCCGGTGCGCAGAACGTTGCTGGAATGCATGGCGTTCCCGGGGCACCTTGGGAGAT
>DALZEF010000042.1:0-14300 GCA_031979385.1 Timonella sp.
CATTCGGCGCACTGTACCGAGACAAGGACGTCTACTGCGCACCCATCATGCTGCCCCACCCCACGGAAGACACCGCAACAGCCACCAAAGAGTCAGGCAACCACGACACAGAAGACCATGCCGCGCTCGCAGACGAATATCTGTGCACCACCGTCACCATCTCCGAAGCAGGAGTGGCTAGCGAAGGAACCAGCACACCTGCAATCCTCACACTCGAGCGAGAAAACACCCGCTACACAGGAACACCCGCACTACTCGTCACCTACCAAGGAGCACTCTTCACCGAAACCCAGGCCACTTCAGGCTGGAACGGCGGCGAAGTCCACGCCCTCAACGAAAAGGCGCTCGCCCTGTTCGGCACACCACACGTCCCAGCAAGCACCTTCGGAACCTGGCTACTCTCCGTCGGGAAGCTCCCACTCGAAGCTCCTGAGTATGTGATCGACTGGTTCACCGAGCAGGCGCCCGAACTCATCAACCAAACCTACGCAGGATCAATAGGGATGGAACTAGATGGCGCAAACACCGTAGAAATCGCCCAGGTCATACCCCTCGCGTTTGAGGTCCCGCCACAGAAAAACCCAATGAATGGCGAACCAAACCCCTGGCTCACCCTCAGCGACACCCCAACCTGGGATCCAGGCGTCCACACCTACTGCGCCCAACTCATCATCGACTCAGCACTCAGCAACTACTACCAATGCGCACAGCCACTCCACGCCTCAGACCAGCCACCCCTCGAACTGGTCTATCTCTTCGAACTCGACTACTCGTCGCCAAGCACCACCCACACCGCCCCACTCATTCTTGTCAGCAGCAGCGGCGCACCCGGCTACTACACCTACCAAGCCGACCACACCATCGTTGCCCTCGAAAGCTGGGCGCACATCTACCTCGAAGGCACCACCATGAGCGCCGAAACCTACCTCGCCAAAACCGAATACCGCAACGCCATCTTCGAAGAACTCACCCGGATCAAACAAGACCCCGGCAGCCTCGGACTCGCAGGAGCCAACACACTCAAGGCCAGCGAACACCAAAGTCTCCTGCGCGAAGGCATCACCAACTACGGACACATCAAACTCGCCACAGGCATCGCCATTGGTATCACAACCACCCTGCTCCTCGTCTGGGGCACTCACCGCTACCGCGCACGGACAAAAACCAACCACTGACCACAGGCCAACAAGCCGAAACGCACTGAGACTGTCAGAATAAAGGGGACACCGGAAATCAAGGAGCAAAACAGTGCGACAGGAGAAAGACCTCCTCGGCTACCGAGACATCCCCGCAAACGTCTACTGGGGCATCCAAACCCTACGAGCCGTCGAAAACTTCCCCATCACGGGAACCCCTATCTCGCACCACCCCAACCTCATCAAAGGACTCGCCGCAGTCAAAATGGCCTGCGCCCAATCCAACGCCGAGCTGGGGGACCTCGACCCCGCCATCGCGAGCGCCATTATCGGAGCCTGCCAACGCATCATCGACGGCGAACACCACGACCAGTTCATCGTCGACGTCATCCAAGGCGGAGCCGGCACCTCCACCAACATGAACGCCAACGAAGTCATAGCCAACCTAGCCCTCGAAATCACCGGACACGAACGAGCCCGCTACGACATCATCAACCCCAACGACCACGTCAACCTCTCTCAATCCACCAACGACGCCTACCCAACCGCCCTCAAAGTCTCGCTGCTCTACTCCATCGAAGACCTCAAAGCAGCAATGCGCCACCTCGAAAACACCTTCGAAGAAAAAGCCGACCAGTTCTACACCATCCTCAAAATGGGGCGCACACAACTTCAAGACGCCGTCCCCATGACCCTCGGACAGGAGTTCAAAGCCTTCGCCATCATGATCGGCGAAGACCGCGCCCGCATCGACGAAGTCGCAACCCTCCTCACCGAAATCAACCTCGGCGCAACCGCCATCGGAACCGGCATCAACGCACCACACGGATATGCGGCGCTCGCAGCCAACTACCTCAGCGCGGTCAGCGGATTCAATGTTGTGACCGCGGCGGATCTCGTGGAGGCAACGCAGGATGTCGGGTCGTTCGTACAACTGTCAGGAACGCTTAAACGAGTAGCGGTAAAACTCTCTAAGATCTGCAATGACCTGCGGCTCTTGTCCTCTGGGCCACGTGCGGGATTTGGTGAGATCAATCTTCCTGCGATGCAGGCCGGGTCCTCGATCATGCCGGGTAAGGTCAATCCGGTCATCCCGGAGGTCGTTAGCCAGGTCGCTTACGAGGTGATTGGCAATGACGTCACCATCTCGATGGCAGCCGAGGCGGGGCAGTTGCAGTTGAATGCGTTCGAGCCCGTAATCTTCCATAAGCTCGATTCGGGTATCGCGCACCTTACTGCAGCCTGCCATACGCTCGCGGACCGGTGCGTTTCCGGTATTAGCGCCAACCAGGAACGGCTGCGCGGCATGGTCGAGCAGTCGATCGGTCTGGCGACCGCCCTCAACCCGCTACTCGGATACTCGGTGGCCACCTCGATTGCTGCCGAGGCTTTGGCATCGGGTAGAGGAGTCGCCGAGATTGTCCGAGAACGTGGGCTTATGACCCAAGCCGAACTTGATCTGGTACTCAGCCCAGAGCGGTTGGCAAATCTTCGGCCACGTGTCGGAGACGCCGAGGAACGTGCGCAGGTAAGCAAGGAACAACTGCTTGAGGAACCGCAGCCGTAGGCGCACACGTTACGTTGGGCGGGTTGGCTGATTACCGGTCAGGATTTGCGACGAACTGGCCGGTCACCCACGCCCACGGACCGACCCAGCCGGGTCGGGTGATTGCGTGACGAGCTGTGGGATCGTCGCCAAGCGGGAACTTCCTGACTGCGCGGGTGCAACTATATTAGTGTGGCCAAAACGGCACCCGCTTGGTGCGCTTAGCCGGTGGCTGCGGTGAGAGGATGTGGAATTGTGAACACGCAATTACCAGAACACCAGCCACTTGTTTCCGTTTCCCGCGGAGGCGTCATCGAATCCGTCCACTATGGATCACTGACCGTTATCGCAGCTGACGGTAGTCAGATCACCCGAATTGGTGACCCTGGTGCACCGATGTACGCACGATCCTCGCTCAAGCCCCTTCAAGCTCTGGCGATGGTGCACGCCGGTTTCACTGGGACCGAGGAGCAGGTTGCACTTGCGTGCGCGAGCCACTCCGGTGAGCAGTTCCATCTGGACACTGCGCTCAGCGTGCTGCACGCGCACGGTCTCACCGAAACCCACCTGAGCAACACCCCAGACCTTCCTATCGGCGTGCATGCTCACCCTGCGGCAATCAAGGCTGGGAACGAGAAGAGCTCGTTGCAGCAAAACTGCTCGGGAAAACACGCTGCAATGCTCGCGACCTGTGTGATCAATGGCTGGTCGCTTGAGGACTATCTTGATCCACAGCACCCACTGCAACGCCAGATTAGAACGACTATCGAAGAGGTCTGTGGAGAAGCGGTCAGCAACGTCACGATCGACGGCTGTGGGGCTCCGTTGTTCTATCTGTCGTTGGATGCGATGGTTCGGGGATTCGCCCATATTGCCACGACCGCGCAGAACGCCCCAGATTCCGCCGAAGCTGTCGTGTATACGGCAATGAGCAGTCGCCCAGAGCTTGTTGGCGGAACCGATCGTGATGTCACGGACATGATGCGCGCGTTCCCCGGGCTCATCACAAAAGATGGGGCAGAGGCCGTCCAGGTGGGAGCGTTTGCCGACGGAAGCGCCTTTGCGCTCAAGATCTCCGATGGGGGAGCACGTGGTCGCACTGCTGCGACGCTCCGTGCACTTGAACTCCTTGGACATACGGACAAGGAACTTACCGAGAAGCACTGGCCCACGGTTTTGGGACATGGCGAACCAGTTGGAGAGGTAGCAGCGCTGTTCTGACGAGTGACTTCCAGAACTCTAGTCAATAGCGTTGAGATGCGCGTTTCGGCTGAAATTACGATCGGATCGAACAGGTGTATCATTAGCGCAAAAGCGCGCAAACTCGCCTTGAGCGATTTTCTCTAAAGGGTGGCCTTACGTGAACAGCAAGAATCTGCCCGGACAAGGGCCCGCCGTCGCAGTGGCCATCGCAGCAATGACGATCACTCCAGACCAGAAACTCTCCGTCGTGCTCCGCGAGTCCGCAGCTGGTTTGACGTTGCCACGGGCGGCTGTGCCTAGGGGAATCCCGCTTGAACAAGCTGCACGCCTTGCGCTGGGCGAAGTCCTCACGGATAGTCCCGTAGTCGCCGAGGTAAACGCTCCCGTAGTGGCACCCATGTCCCGCAAAACTCCTGAGTCCAGCGAGGCGCGAGCGCAGACCGGTCAGTTCCAACAACTCCAAGTGTTCGAAGGGCCTGAGGAAAACTGGGCGCTAACCATCTCCTACCTAGCCACCTTCCAGTCCGACGTTCTCGAACTCACGGAACAATTTCGCCTCATGCCCGTGGAATCGGAATCGGTCCAAAAGATAGGTCAGCCAGACGCCGACATCGTGGAATACGCGGTGGGGTTCCTGCGCCGCGAGTATCAACTGCGTCCCGACCCTTACTGGTTCCTGAAAGCCGAGGAAGTCACGCTTTTCGATCTGCGAGCTGTCCATCAGATCGTTGCCAACAGAGTGATCCTGAAGGATTCATTTCGCAGACGGATGATTCCGCGTCTCGTTGCCACCGGCGAGGTGACGCAGGGTCGACTTGGTAAACCTGCACGGACTTACACGCGTAAACCGTTGTCCTAGAGCAGCGGAAGAGAGGGTGAATTTCATCTCGACCAATTTGCTGACGCCTTCATTGCATAAAGCGGACCGACTCCTCGAAACTCGGCGGAACAAGCGGTTCTTAGGTTCGTCTCATTTAGGTAAGCCGTACTTTAGAAACCGCTAAATTAAGCCATTTAGGTGTCGCTTACCTTCGTTGCAGGCGCTGTGAAATAGGGGCAGGGTGTTTATATGACACGTTTGCGGGAAATCTCACGGAACTATCCTTGGCTCGTTGCCACGATCGGCATCGGTATCCTCGGCGCGCTGTTGGCAGCCAGCGGTCAGCAGATATCTACGCGCTGGATCTTCGTGTCGTACGCGCTCGTCGTGGTCGCGGTCCAAGCCGTAGGCATGATCAAGGACATGATCGCCGGAAAATTTGGGCTCGACATCCTGGCGGTTGTTGCAATTATCGCAACATTGCTTGTTGGCGAGTACGTGGCCTCGATGATCATTATTTTGATGATTACCGGGGGAGAGGCTCTCGAAGATTATGCTTCGCGTCGGGCTAAGAAGGATCTGTCCGATCTGCTAGATCATGCGCCGCGCGAGGCCCGAGTGGTCACCAGCGACGGTATCCGCATAGTTCCATCTGAACACATCAAACCTGGTGACGTTGTACTGGTCCGACCCAACGAAGTGGCACCTGTTGACGGCGTGCTCGGCTCGGCGCACGCAGCCTTCGACCAATCCACACTCACCGGTGAGTCGATCCCGGTGGAGAAGTCGACTGGCGATCCTGTCTACTCCGGCACCGTCAACGGACAGCACGCAGTAGAGGTTATAGCCACGCAGACAGTTGCCACGAGCCAATACCAGCAGATTGTGGACCTAGTTCAAGGGGCTGAGGAAGACCCAGCACCGACCGTTCGGTTGGCAGACAAGTTTGCTGTGCCATTCACTGTTCTCTCCCTGGTAATTGCAGGTACAGCGTGGGCCGTGAGCGGGGACCCCACCAGGTTTGCTCAAGTACTCGTGCTTGCGACCCCGTGCCCACTCCTCATCGCTGCCCCCGTAGCGTTCATCAGCGGCATGAGCCGCGCGGCGCGAAACAAAGTGATTGTCAAGAACGGTGGTGTACTGGAAGAACTCTCACGCGCACAATCCGTCTACTTTGACAAGACCGGAACCATAACCCAAGGTCAACCAACAATCGTGGACATACAGCCAGCACACAACGCGCTGGACCCCCACGAACTCCTCCTACTTGCCGCGTCCGCTGAACAGTATTCCTCGCACGTACTCGCAAGCGCCGTCATCAACGCCGCAAAACGCAGGAAACTGTCACTGATCGCGGGCGATCACGCCCGTGAAGAGGCAACCAACGGCGTGACGGCGGTGCTGCAGGGTCGCACGGTGATCGTCGGCAAGTTCGAGTACATACGTGAGCACGCACCCGACGCGCGTCCAGCTGAAACCCAGCCCGGTGAAGTCGCGATCTACGTTGCTGTTGACGGCCGGTTTGGCGGGGTCATCGTGGCACGTGACACAGTGCGTGAGTCTGCCCGCGAAACAGTTGCCCAACTGGGAGACCTCGGCGTTAAACGCACCGCGCTCGTCACCGGCGATGCGCAAGCCACTGCGGATTACATTGCCGAGCAAGTAGGAATCAAGACTGTACACGCGCAATGCCTACCGGCCGACAAGGTCGCAATCGTTGCAGAAGCGCAGCAACGGCCAGTCGTCATGGTCGGGGACGGCATCAACGACGCGCCAGCACTCGCACGCGCTGACGTCGGCCTCGCTATGGGTGCCCGTGGCGCCACCGCAGCCTCCGAAACAGCTGACGCCGTAGTCCTTGCCGACGACATAGCGCCCGTCGCAGCCGTTGTACGCATCTCACAAGAAACGATGCGGATCGCGCGACAGAGCATCTGGGTTGGCATCATCCTGTCGGTTGTGCTCATGCTCATTGCGGCATTCGGCGTTATCCCCGCAACCGCGGGTGCGCTTACACAAGAGGTGGTGGACTTGATCGCGATCCTCGCTGCACTGCGTGCACTCGGTTCGCGGAAACAGGATGGCAGGTCCGGTGGGCCGGGTTCCGTCCGCAGTGGAGGATTCCTGCGTTCCGACGAGACCTCCACCGCCCACCCCGGCTTACGTCCCGGCGTGTCCGCTTAGCGGTTGACCGGTCTGCCGTAGCGCTGGACCGGATGTTGTCCGGCGTAGACAGGCTGGGTGTTACCAACGTCGGATCGGGGGCTGCTTGGTGGTGAAGGCTGAATGGCGCTCATCAACTAGGTTGGTGCTTGGTTGAGTCCGCGCACGCTGCTCAAGGGCGCGGTACCTTCGGTTGTTCTCACGCCAGAAAACAACCGTGCCAATCCACGGGATCACAATCATGACCCCGAAACAGGTCAAGGCCAAAGCTAAGTTGAGCATCTGCGAGGAGATGAACCAAGCGAACGGAACCCACGCGAACCAGCCCACATAGAACACGACTCGTGCGCGATGTAGCGAAGTCTTGTAGCGCTTGGCCTGGGCTGCGTTCTCAAAGCGCTCAAGTTTCTCTAGGTCTTGCTGTAGCACGCGGTCGATACTGTGACGCCGTTGAGCCAGCAGTTCCGCGTACTCGCGTTGCGCAGCGTTGAACTGGGGATTGGTCTTGGCTGCTGCCGTTGGAAACTGCGGAGCAGGTGCTGGTGATGCTGGGGGTGTTTGGTGCACCGGTATGGCTGGCACCACTGGTTCATCCGCTGGCACCGGTGGTGTATCAGCCGGTGCAGCGGGCGTGGAAGGAGCGAAGCGAGCTTGCGGGTCAATGCCTCCGAGCGTTTCGCCGGGGAAGATCTGCGGCTGTGGTTCGTCGGTGCGCCGAGCATTTTGAGGTGCAAAACGCTCATACTGCGGATCGGTCATGCGTATGCCCCTCCATGTTCTCTGGTCAGCCAGGATCTAACTGGGTCGATCATCTCGACTCTGCTGTGCATGTCAGCAGCCTCAACTTTGCGGACCCTTCCAATTCTGCCCGTCTATCAGTCTATCGGCAGGAACCAATGACCCCTTTTGCCGATCTGTGGGTTTTCTCGCCGAACTGTGCCTGAAATTGCCACAGTTTGGCGAGAAACCCCACAGATCGGCTACGGCGCAACATCGGAGGAAAACAAGGAGCCCGCACTTGGCTGGGTGGCAACCGTTTGTAGTTATGCTCCGCCAGCTTTCCGCGCACATCAAACATGAATCATTCAGGGTTTCTTAGGTGTCTCTTCGTTACCCGAACCACGACAAAACCCAACTTACGCAGTGCATCTTCGCGTTCCTTCTCGTCATACAGGGCATCGGGGTTGTCTCGGTACTTCTGCTTGCCGTCGTACTCGTAGAGCAGCGGTGTTCCTTTGACCTGCATATCCGCTCGGAAGTGACCTAACTCCGTGCGGACATTCACCTGGGTGATGACCTCATAGACCCCTGCTTTGTAGAGCCAATAGCGGCACTGACTCTCCTGAGCAGATTCAGCGTCTTTCACGCTCAACTCGATGAGCTTACGAACTCTTGTACGGCCGTTTCCCTTCCTAAACTGAGCAGCATTCCTCAGCGACTCGAGGGTCGCCCCACGCATGCGTGCGTAGTCAATGTAGGCCAAGCCTTCCGCGGGGTGGGAGATGGCGGCTAGGTCAAGGACCGTTTGTTCAAGATCGGTGACGGTGAAGCCATCCATTGAGCGTATGCAGGATGGATCAACCTTGAAGGTGTGCAGAGCAAATCCCGAACGAGCATGATAATCCGTAGTCTCTCGGATGGTGTGAACCCTAAGATCACGTCCGAACCATGGAAGCCCCCACAATAATCCTGCGCTTTGATGGCTGACCACTTCATCACTTACCAGTTTCGTGATGCCTGCCGCGAGATGGATTTTCGCGTGCAACTCCATGCGTTCATATACAGGTAGATGCTGTTCGGGGAGCTTGGAGATCTCGATGTACCTGCCAGGCATAATCTTTGTGAGATATCTGGTTTTCAGCGCATGCATGAGTGCATCCTTGTTCGCTGACTCAAGAGTGAGGACGCGTGGCAGCGCGAGTAGGTTGTTACAGGCGAATTGATCCCGTGTCAGTTTTGTCATTATCTGAGTGTGCATGCTGGAGGTGTTGAGTCAGCGAGAGACGCATGTTGCTGGAGGGGAACCAGTGGATAGAAACGGTTTCTAGAAGGTGCGGAAGCAGCGTAAAGCAGTGAATCCGATAAAACTGAGCAACCGATCTGTGGGTTTTCTGGCCGAACTGTGGCAATTTCAGGCACAGATCGTCGGGAAGGCAGCGGAGCGGGTGGAGAGGGGGGAGTGTGATGAGGGTGGGATTCGAACAGGAGTGCGAATCGTCGGCTGTAACGCGCTAGGCTTGTGAGCATGGATTTGTTCGAATCGATTGGCCAAACCTCGGCTGGCGTCCCCAAAGTCACGGAACACGCACCACTTGCCGTGCGCATGAGGCCACGCACCGTCGAGGAGGTCACCGGTCAAGATCACCTGCTCAAACCCGGTTCTCCACTACGCAGACTCCTCGAACCAACCACAAGCACCCACAGAGCAGCACCAGGCTCCATCATCTTATGGGGGCCACCCGGCACGGGAAAGACAACCCTCGCATACCTGATCGCATCCAACTCCGGCCGACGATTCGTTGAACTATCCGCGGTAACAGCCGGTGTCAAAGACGTACGCCAAGTCATCGAAGACTCCCGCCGTAGACTCACCGCCAGCGGTGAAGAAACAGTCCTGTTCATTGATGAGGTCCATCGTTTCTCCAAATCCCAGCAAGACGCCCTGCTCCCATCCGTGGAAAACCGGTGGGTGACCCTCGTTGCAGCAACGACCGAGAACCCCAGTTTCTCTGTCATCTCACCGCTGCTCTCGCGTTCCCTGCTGCTCACGCTTCAACCGCTCGAAGATGAGGACATCGACCAACTCATCACACGGGCATTAGCCGATGAACGCGGTCTGGGTGGAGAGGTAGACCTTGACGATGATGCGCGCGAACACCTCCTACGGCTAGCAGGGGGAGACGCTCGAAAGTCGCTCACGATCCTCGAAGCAGCTGCGGGTGCCGCTCTCGAGAAGCACTACGATGCCGCCCCTGCCGAAACACCAAGTCCAACCGGTGATCCGGTAGACGAGGAGAAAACACCGGACCCCGAGCCCACGCCAGCCGACACCGAAAGTGGGGAAGAGGGAGAGAAGGAGGGGCTCGTCGGCAATCAGGATGCAGAAAATGAGGCGGCTGAAACCAACTCAGCAGACACAGAGCCAGTTCTAGGCGCGAGGCGCCCGAAAATCGACCTCACCACGATGGAACAGGCCATCGACATCGCCGCAGTGCGCTACGACAAAGACGGCGACCAGCACTACGACGTGATCTCGGCGTTCATCAAATCCATGCGTGGCTCCGATGTGAACGCGGCGCTGCACTATCTCGCGCGCATGATTGTCGCGGGGGAAGACCCACGGTTCATTGCGAGGCGCATCGTGATCTCTGCATCGGAAGATGTAGGAATGGCGGACCCGAGTGCTCTGCAAACCGCGACCGCTGCCGCTCAGGTAGTGCAACTCATCGGAATGCCGGAAGCGCAGCATGCACTTGCCCAAGCCGTTGTCCATATTGCGACCGCACCCAAATCCAACCGGGCATACAGTGCGCTCAACGCGGCGATACAGGATGTACGCACGGGCCGGATTGGAACGGTGCCCATGCACCTGCGCGACGGACACTATGCCGGAGCCAAAAATCTCGGTCACGCCGTCGACTACAAATATGCGCACGACTATCCGCATGCAATCGCGCCGCAGCAGTACCTGCCGGACGTCCTCGACGGAGCAGAATATTACGAGCCATCGGACCGTGGGTTCGAGCGTAGTGTCACGCAACGGCTCGAAGGGATCGATCCGATCCTGCACGCCTACCGTAACGAGGCGGGCGGTAACCAGAAGAAATAGCGCCGCTATGCTTCCGCTGTAAAAGCCTCGGCGGAAGGGTGCAGATGCCGTGATGTCAGCGCGCCGTGAGTGTGCAGCGCCGCGAACTCAAGAGCCTCACGGATGTTCGCGCCAGCCAGAATCCGGGTGAGCGCGCCGGACATGAACGCGTCTCCAGCACCGTTGGTGTCAATCACCGACACGGGCGCGGCGGGAATCTCAATCACGCCCTCGTGGGTTGCAGCCACTGCACCGTCTGAGCCGAGTGTGCAGACAACCAGTTCCTTGCCCCGTTCGATCATGGAGTGCATGAATGGGATTGGTTCTGGCAGGCCATCGGCGTTCATGAAAATGACTGACGCGGCATCTATGAATGGCTGATGGAACTGCGATGTTCCATTGTAGTCGTGAATATCCGTCCAGATAGGCTTACCTGTACTGATGGCGAGTGGAAGCAGCCGAGCAGACTCGGACGACAGATCCATGACCAACACATCGGACTCCTCCATCGCCCGCATGATTTCCGAATCGCGCGAGCCATCTCCCGCGGATGGTGCGTTCATGTAAATAGACAGGCGCTCACCATGCCGGGTCATGAGGTTGGCGTGACGCTCGGTAGACGACCCTGAAGGATTGATGACCGCGATGCTGGCGGCCTCAAGCATGCGGGATATGCGCAGACCGGCCGAATCGCTGCCAAACTGCGTGGCAAGCGTGACCGCGCAGCCAAGATCGCGCAGGTTCAAGCTCTTTCCGAGGGACGTGCCACCGAACGTCTCATAGGCGTCGTCGGCAAACACGGTGTGTGGCGTCGGTTCCGGCAACTCAGCCAGATAGATCAGTGTGTTCCACGAACTTGGTCCCGCCACGAATACGTTGAGACTAGACATAAGAAGTGCCTTTCGGTGCGTGCATACTGGGCTTGTGCGAGCACGCTTGTGCGCGCGCTGCGTGAGTACCGGTGAGGAAGTTTGGGATAAGTCTGACACAGACATCCGACAATCGCGGTGAACATCACACATGCTGGTCCCTGTTTTTTAGGCACCCCTCGGGACACGGCCGCCCGCAGACTGATATTGTTGTGAGGTTGCCTTTCGGCAGCCACCTGGGACCTCGGCCCGCGAAACCGCGCTCGTTACGGCATGGCACTTCTTCGGCTGGTCCCACATTCGCACACACAAGTGAGCGGATGTGACGTCAACACACAACGACAGGAACGGAAAACTCATGTCTTCTGTAACCCGTTCGCGCCGCCAGGTTCGCCTGAGCCGCGCATTGGGCATTGCACTCACCCCAAAGGCTGTAAAGCACTTCGAGAAGCGTCCATACGCTCCAGGTGAGCACGGCCGTAGCCGCCGCCGCACCGAGTCTGACTACGCGGTTCGTCTGCGCGAGAAGCAGCGTCTTCGCGCACAGTACGCACTTCGTGAGAAGCAGTTGCGTGCAACCTACGACCAGGCTCGTCCGATGGAAGGTCTGACCGGTGAGACCATGGTTGAGTTGCTCGAGACTCGTCTCGACGCGCTCGTCCTGCGTGCTGGCTTTGCTCGCACCATCCTTCAGGCTCGCCAGGCTGTGGTTCACCGCCACATCCTCGTTGACGGCAAGCTCGTTGACCGCCCATCGTTCAAGGTAAAGCCAGGCCAGACCATCCAGGTCAAGCCAAAGATGCAGGCAGCAACCCCTTACCAGGTTGCAGCAGCAGGTGCTCACCGCGACGTTCTTCCAGCTGTTCCTGGTTACCTCGACGTTCAGCTCGAGAAGCTTTCGGCTGTTCTGGTTCGTAAGCCAGTTCGTGCCGAGGTTCCAGTTCAGTGCGAAGTCAACCTGGTCGTTGAGTACTACGCTCGCTGATCGCTAGGTCTTCGGTCGGCCGGTTCCGTTCCCTTCGTGGGTGCGGCCGGGCCATCTGATCGGTGGAAGAGGCGTCCTGCTTTGGTGGGGCGCCTCTTTTGTTTTCGCGAGGGTACGGTTTTCTATGTTTTGCTTAATAATTTCTTAGGCAAAACATAGAAAACCGTACCTTTGCTTGTTCGTGGGGTCTGCGTGGGCTGGATCGAGGGGGATTGGCGACGAACAGGTTAGTTCCAGCCCAGGGTTGCGCCGAGGTGTCTTCGAGTTATGAAAACATTGTGGTCCGTCTCCGCTTATGTGCTGCGCTGTGAGTCTGCGGTGCACATTTGTGCGTGGAGTGCGGTGTCTTGTGCATGGTGGGTGCAGCGGCAGGTAAGGTTGTTTACGGATCATGTGTGGTCCACGTCGCCCAACCTAACCCAATGTTTGAGGGAGTAACTGTGATCGGTGATATCGCAGGCTTGATCGCTGCAATCGCGTTCGTCGCACTGGTGGGGCTGCTTGCTGTCCCGCTGATCAAGTTGGGGAAGGTGTTTGATGCGGCAACGCAGACCCTTGAGGAGATCACCGAGCACACCGTCCCGATCTTGGATGAAACCTCGACGACCCTCACCTCCGCGAATGTGCAGTTGACCAAGGTTGACACTGTCACGACCTCGGCAGCGGAAATCACGCAGAACATCTCGGCACTCACTGGTATCTACTCGGCGACGTTTGGCGGCCCGCTCGTCAAGGTCGCAGCCTTTAGTTACGGGGTGCGCAAAGCATTCGGTAACGCATTCTCCAAGGTTAAGGGCGGTAAGTGATGCGTCGACTGTTTTGGATTGGAACCGGTGTTGCGCTGACCGTGTTCGTCATGGTCAAGGGGCGCAAGATCGTGCTGCAATATACGCCAGAGGCAGTTGCGGAGCGGGCCACGGCGCAGGCAGCAGACTTCTCACAGCGTGCGACTGAGGCGGCTACAGGATTCCTGGCTGACTTCAAATCCGCTTTTGCCGAGCGCGAGCAGGATTTGATGAGTGC
The DNA here is from genome assembly GCA_031979385.1 of Timonella sp. GTDB lineage: Bacteria > Actinomycetota > Actinomycetes > Actinomycetales > Cellulomonadaceae > Timonella. The sequence continues at coordinate 13,554 of DALZEF010000042.1, forward strand.
ACTCTTAGCTGAGACACAGGGGAGCATTGAAGACTTGAGGGAGCGCCGTGCAACTGCTGCTCGCAAGAAGGGCGCACCGGCTGGTCCGCCGCCAACGGCTGCTGACTTCCCGGACATAGACCCGGAAGAGCAGGAACTCGGCTACTCTTTCTGAGCAACCGTTACGGCTGACTGGACGTGATCAAGGTGACGTGACCAGTCAGCCGTTTTATTTGCGCCCACGCCGTAGAATTGTCTGGTGCTCAATGTACTTTTGGATACCTTGTCAGCACTCCTTAAACACCAGTGAACACTTGCAGAGGAACACATGCGTACCGCTGAAATTCGCCAACGTTGGCTCAATTACTTTGAAGAGCGTGGACACGCTGTTGTTCCTTCGGCGTCCCTGATCTCGCCGGACCCCTCACTGTTGTTCACTGTTGCGGGCATGGTTCCATTCATTCCGTACATGCTCGGTGAGCAGACTCCGCCGTGGCCACGTGCTACCTCGGTTCAGAAGTGTATTCGCACCGGTGACATTGAAGAGGTTGGCAAGACCACCCGTCACGGTACGTTCTTCCAGATGAACGGCAATTTCTCGTTTGGTGACTACTTCAAGGAACAGGCAATCACATACGCCTGGGACTTCATCACCGGGTCGGAAGAAGACGGCAAGCTTGGCTTCGACCCGGAAAAGGTGTGGGTCACGGTCTATGAAGACGACGACGAGGCGCAGCAGTTGTGGGAGAGCATCGCAGGCCTACCCAC
>DALZEF010000043.1:0-8609 GCA_031979385.1 Timonella sp.
GTTAACCGCATTGTCGCGATCTGGCCTTCACAACTACCTGTTTCAAGTCCGGCAGAGCATCCAGGAACCCGCTCCACCCGCGTCGTAGAAGGCACACCCGATACGTTCGTTGAGGTGTCTCTTGTTTGAATAGGTTCCAGAACTCTCTGTAACGCTTCGTCAAGAACACCGGCCACGTTGACAACACCGCCTTCCTCAAACTCTGCGGCAGTATCTCCTATTCCAAAGAGGATCGTAGATAGCGCGAGATCAAGGATCATAAGTCGTCCTTCTTACCAAATGCCTCGACGAGCCAGTGTGAATCCAACCTGTAAATAACGAGAACTCCTATAAGGTCTCGTTCGGGGTATCCCGAAAGCAACTCCTGAGAGTTGTACACTTCGTACGCATCCATCTGGGCGTGCACATCAAATGCAAAGACTAACTCGTTGCTTTCGAGCACACGAGGGTCATCAAGAAACTGGATGTTGTGATCTACGAACCACCCGTACTCTGCGTTTACTTCTTGCACTGCCCCAATGAAGCTTTGGCAGTAGTTGCATTCGGGTCCGGAGATGGATTCTAGGAGTTCGGTGTTCCCGGTGGCCGCGGTGTAGTTCAGGACGTCTAGGAAGTAGTAGGCGAACGCTCGTGCTCCGTCTTCGCTGAGTTCGTTAGCAGCAGAGGGCTGGATGGGTTGAGCGATCATGCGTAGATCAGGACGCTCGAAGACTTCCGGCTCGTCTTCCACAAGCTCGCCTGGCGTAACAGGGGTATCGGTCGCTGGCGGTGGAGTGAAGTACTCGGCCGGCTCATTAGAGCATGCTGCTGTTGACGTCACCAAAGCCAGGCCCAACAACGCTGTGAGGAGACGGATGGGACGGGTGAGACGTTGCCGGTGCTGATGGTGTGCGGGTGTGGGGTGGTTGTTCGAGGTCACGTCCCCTATCCCACCAATATCCACCCGTAGGTTGGAATGGGAGCATCTATCCTGTGGACAACACAACCACACAACCTCACAAGGTCCACATGTCGTGCTTGAAGTTCAGCGTTAATCTCAGTGGGCTGTTTTTGGTCCGGGTGTATAGCGAAAGAGTGTGTATGCGCACGATTTTCAGCCCATCGAGTTGCAGTGGACCTGGCTACTGAACTTCATAGGCAAGGCTGGAAGGTGAGGTGGTGCTGAGAGCCACCGGATCGTCGGTAAGCGGCGTAAGACGTGGTGCACAGCACGTCAGCCAGGAGCGGCACCGAGCCAGTTCGTCGGAAATGAACCTGCCGCATCACATATAAGCCGGCGATCACTGATGCGAAACAACCGCAGATAGTTGCAGGTCGCAGAGATTTGGTGATGTGATTCTCATCAACTTGCTGTGCAGGACATCACGAGCCGCCAATTCTCGCTACATAACCTGTGGCCGGAATATGACCACAGTCAACGCGCGTTATGCGAGGCGGATAAGATTCAACAGAGGTATGCCCGCAACCTGACGTGGTCCTGCATTCGTGCAGTCCGCGCCTCATCTACCAAGAATGGTGACTACCAACGTGCCTTCATCGACGCATGGAACAGTGAAGAACCCGCTCCGGGATCCCCGCGACATCCGTCTCCCCCGCATTGCTGGGCCCAGTGGCCTCGTGATTTTCGGTGTGACCGGTGACCTCGCGAAGAAGAAACTCATTCCTGCGGTCTATGACCTCGCGAATCGCGGTCTGTTGCCTCCGGGATTCGCGCTGACCGGGTTTGGCCGCCGTGACTGGAGCGATGAGGATTTCGCGCAGTACTGTCGCGACGCGGTCGAGCAGTTTGCACGCACCAAGTTCCGCGAGTCCGTGTGGGCGGAGTTCTCCGGTGGAATCCGATTCGTTCAGGGTACGTTCGACGACCCTGAGGCGTTCGCCCGCCTGTCCAAGACGGTCAAGGATCTCGACGAACACCGTGGCACGGGTGGAAACCATGCCTTCTACCTGTCCGTTCCCCCGAGCGCATTCCCCGTGGTGTGCAAGCAACTCGCAAACTCGGGTCTTTCCACATCCGAAGAGGGTGCTTGGCGTCGCGTGGTGATCGAGAAGCCGTTCGGACACAACCTGGAAAGCGCGCGCGAACTCAACGACGTGGTCTCCGAGGTGTTCCCTCCAGAATCCGTGTTCCGGATCGACCACTATCTAGGTAAGGAAACCGTTCAAAACATCCTGGCGCTGCGTTTCGCCAACCAGATGTACGAACCCCTGTGGAACTCGAACTACGTAGATCACGTACAGATCACCATGGCCGAAGACATCGGTATCGGCTCGCGTGCCGGCTATTACGACGGCATTGGTGCGGCCCGCGATGTCATTCAAAACCACCTCCTGCAACTCCTCGCGCTCACTGCGATGGAGGAGCCTGCCTCATTCTCTGCCGAGCATCTGATCGCTGAGAAGATCAAGGTACTCTCCGCCGCACGCGTTCCTGACGACATCGACGCTCACACGGCACGCGGCCAGTATCTTGCAGGTTGGCAGGGCGGTGAGGAAGTCAACGGATACTTCGATGAGGACGGTATCTCCCCCGATTCAATCACCGAGACGTATGCGGCTATCCGTGTGGACATTGCAAACCGCCGATGGGCCGGTGTTCCGTTCTATCTGCGTGCCGGAAAGCGTCTGGGACGACGCGTCACGGAGATCGCGGTCGTGTTCAAGAAAGCACCCCACCTGCCATTCGAGACAACCGACACCTCCAAGCTCGGTCAAAATGCGGTAGTGATCCGGGTGCAGCCAGACGAGGGGGTCACCCTGCGGTTGGGGGCAAAGGTTCCCGGCACCGCGATGGAGGTTCGCGACGTCACGATGGACTTTGGATATGGTCACGCCTTCACCCAGTCCTCGCCCGAAGCCTACGAGCGCCTCATTCTCGACGTGCTCCTCGGAGATCCACCGCTATTCCCACGGCACGAGGAAGTTGAGTTGTCCTGGCAAATCCTCGACCCGATCACTGAACACTGGGAATCCCACGGCAAGCCAGACACCTACCGCGCCGGTACCTGGGGTCCAGCAACCGCTGACGAAATGCTCGCACGTGACGGCCGCACTTGGCGCCGTCCATAACCTTCGAGGAATGACGAACACATGATTATCGATATTCCAGACACCACAGCGAGCAAGGTCGCGCGCAAACTGGTCAAGGTCCGCGAAGACGGTGGACAGATCGCACTGGGCCGTGTCCTCAACCTCGTGATTCTCGCCCAACCGGATGAGATCGAATCCTCGATCGAGGCAGCCAATGCGGCATCCGCAGAGCATCCGTGCCGCATCATCGTCGTCTCAGACGCCGGCGCTTCAGATTCTGACGTGTTGAATGCGCAGATCCGCGTTGGCGGCGACGCAGGGGCCTCTGAGGTCATCGTACTCAGCGCGGCAACCGACGTCGTCGCACACACGGACACCCTGATTATGCCGCTGCTGTTGCCGGACGCACCCATCGTTGCCTGGTGGCCGAGCGTAGTGCCGGACTCCCCTGCCAATGAGCCCATCGGTTCCATGGCGCATACCCGACTCACTGACTCGGTGAACTCAGACAACCCCCAAGCGAACATCCGTAAGCTCCGGGAAAACCATGTCCCTGGCGACGTTGACCTGGCGTGGACTCGCGCAACTGTGTGGCGCGGACTCGTGGCGACAGCTTTGGACCAGCCTCCGTTCGACCCTGTGACCGGGGTGGAGATTGCCGGGGATGCGGATCACCCCTCGCTCGACCTTCTCGGCGCCTGGCTTGCGAACGCCCTTGACGTTCCCGTGATACTCAAGCCGATCAAAGGCGCGCTGGGTCTCACGAAGGTTCTACTCAAGCGTGACTCCGGGGACATCGAGTTCACCCGCAATGACGGCAAGCGTGCGACGCTCCGCCAGCCCAACATGCCTGAGCAGCACATCAATCTACCCATCCGTAGCCTTGTGGACTGCCTTGCCGAGGAACTACGCCGCCTACACCCGGATATGTTCTACTCCGAGGTGCTTCTCAAGGGACTCCCTAAGGTCGTGATCGTATGAGTGAACGTCTCGTAGTTGTACACCCAACACCGCAGATCCTTGCACAGGCTGCGGCGGTACGGCTCCTGACCGAAATTCTGGACCGTCAGTCCGTGTCCTCGCCCGTACATGTTGCCCTCACAGGCGGCACCGTGGGTATTGCCACGCTCGCGGAGGCTGCCAAATCGTCGCTGGTGGAAGCAATCGACTGGAGCAACGTCCACCTGTGGTGGGGCGATGAACGCTTCCTGCCGCAGGGCGACAAGGACCGCAACGAGGTCCAGGCACGGGATGCGTGGCTCGACTCACTCGACGGCCTGCCCGAGGAGAACATCCACTTCATGCCACGTGCAGTTGACGGGTACACCGTCGAGCAGGCCGCTGCTGACTACGCCCAGGAGTTGAAAGCACATGCATCCGAGGAGGCGGATGTACCGCACTTCGCTGTCGTACTTCTCGGTATGGGGCCAGACGCGCACATTGCCTCGCTGTTCCCACATCACCCCGACGCGGAGCAGAACGATGCTCCCGCGATTCCAGTTCGAAACTCCCCCAAGCCTCCTCCGCTACGGGTGTCGCTTACCTTTGAGGCGATCCAAAGTGCTGACGAGGTCTGGGTTATCGCCGCGGGTGCTGAGAAGGCCCCAGCCGTTGCTCAAGGACTAGCCGGCGCTCCACGCTCTGAAGCTCCTGTAAGCGCTGCACAGGGGCGCTCACGGACCCTCTGGCTGCTCGATGCGGCAGCTGCCACCGTGTAGCGGGAACCCAAATAGCAAATGGCCCGGTGTTCATCATGAACACCGGGCCATTTTCGTCGACATCGTCTCGATCCCTCAAAAGAGCCTACGACTGTACGACGAAAGTCTTATAGAACTACCTCAACCACTTGGGCTAGGTAGGGTTACAGAACCTTCTGGAGCAAGCCCAAAAGGATCACTGCAGCACCCCATACGAGTGCCATGCCAACGGTCAACTTATTCAGGTTGCTCTGCGCGTTACCGGCGTTACCGATGGATGTCGAAACACCGCCACCAAACATGTCGGAAAGACCGCCACCCTTGCCCTTGTGCATGAGAATGAGCAGAACCAACAAGAGGCTCGTCACCACGAGGATTACTTGAAGGGTGATCTGGAGGATTACCACGAGTGTCATTCCTTAAGTGTTAGCCCCAAGAGTGTCGGGGCGTCGAAATCGTCAGCACACGAGTGCCAGCCAATAGATTAATCGAAAATAGCACGTAAACGCCACACGGCCCGCCGTCCACCAAGATGTAGACAGCGGGCGCGTGACTTTGAGATGCGTCAGGCGGCCGGGCCCTGGAAGTTCACGATCTTTGCGAACTCTTCTGGGTCGAGGCTTGCGCCACCAACGAGAGCGCCATCGACGTCCTGTTCCGCCATGAGCTCGACGATCGAGGAGGACTTGACCGAGCCACCGTACAGAACGCGAACAGCATCCGCGACCTCCGCGGAGTACAGTTCAGCGAGACGGGCACGGATTGCTGCTGCAACCTCCTGTGCGTCTGCGGGGGTTGCAACCTCACCGGTTCCGATAGCCCATACTGGCTCGTACGCGATGACGACCTTTGCCGCGTCCTCGGCCGAGATACCCTCAAGCGCACCGTCGACCTGCGCGAGGGTGAAGGGCACCTGCTCGCCGGCCTTACGAACCTCAAGCGGTTCGCCAACGCAGATCACTGGGACGATGCCGTGAGCGATTGCGTTCTTGGACTTGGCATTGACGAGCGCGTCGTCCTCACCGTGGTACTGACGGCGCTCAGAGTGGCCGATTGCAACGTACTTCACGCCAAGGTTTGCGAGGAACACTGGGGAGATTTCTCCGGTGTATGCGCCCGAAACGTGTGCGGAGACGTCCTGCGCTCCGTACGAGATCGACAGTTTGTCCGAGTCCACAAGGGTCTGAACGGAACGGATGTCGGTGAACGGAACCAGCACGGTGGCCTCGACGGCGTCGAAGTCGTGCTTTGCGTCTTTGAGAGCCCATGCGAGCTTCTGAACGGTGTGAATTGCCTCGTTGTGGTCGAGGTTCATCTTCCAGTTACCCGCGATGAGCGGGGTACGTGCGTTTGCCACGTTGTCTACCTATCTGTGTCTTTGTTGCTCAGGCGTCGAGGACTGCGATGCCTGGAAGTTCCTTACCCTCAAGGAACTCGAGGCTTGCGCCACCACCGGTTGAGATGTGGCTGAAGCCAGCCTCGTCGAAGCCGAGGATGCGTACAGCGGCAGCGGAGTCGCCACCACCGACAACGGAGAAAGCACCGTTGGCCGTTGCATCTACGATACCCTGTGCGACTGCACGGGTTCCGGCGGAGAATGCCTCAAACTCGAACACACCGGCTGGACCGTTCCAGACGATGGTCTTGGAGTCGGCAAGCTTGGAGGCGAAGAGCTTCTGGGATTCTGGTCCGATGTCGAGGCCCATCTGGTCTTCTGGGATTGCGTCTGCGGCAACAACGGTTGCTGGTGCGTCTGCCTTGAATTCAGGCGCCACGACGATGTCGACTGGAAGAACGATCTCAACGCCGTTCTTTTCCGCGGTCTCAAGGTAGCCCTTGACGGTCTCGATCTGGTCTTCTTCGAGGAGCGACTTACCTACCGAGTAGCCCTTTGCAGCGAGGAAGGTGAAGAGCATTCCACCTCCAATGAGCAGGCGGTCTGCCTTGCCTAGGAGGTTACCGATGACACCGAGCTTGTCGGAGACCTTCGAGCCACCGAGCACAACGGTGTATGGGCGTGCTGGGTTGTCGGTTGCCTTCTTGAGGGACTCGACCTCCTTGAGCACGAGGCTTCCGACGGCGGCTGGAACTGCCTTTGCGATGTCGTACACGGATGCCTGCTTGCGGTGGACAACGCCGAAGCCGTCGGAGACAAAGAAGTCGGCGAGTTCTGCGAGGTCTGCTGCGAGCGATGCACGCTCTTCGTCAACCTTGGAGGTCTCACGTGCGTCGAAGCGGATGTTCTCGAGGAGGGCTACTTCGCCGTCTCCGAGAGCGGCAACGGTTGCCTTTGCCGACTCGCCCACGGTGTCCTGCGCCAAGGTGACCTTGGCACCGAGCAGTTCTTCTAGGCGGGTTGCCACTGGTGCAAGTGAGTACTTGGCTTCTGGAGCACCCTTTGGACGTCCGAGGTGCGCGGTGATGATGATCTTGGCGCCAGCGTCTACCAGACCTTTGAGGGTCGGGAGTGCTGCACGGATACGGCCGTCATCGGTGATGGTCTGGGCGTCGAGTGGAACGTTGAAGTCAGAGCGGACGAGTACACGCTTGCCGCGAAGGTCGCCGAGATCTGCAATGGTCTTCATAGGACTCTCCTGAAAAAGATGAGGTTTGTGGGCACAAGAACGCCCGCGTGTGTGACTCGCCGGGTTGGCTTATCACTCACGCGGGCGATCTCATGATGTTTTCGGGATCAACCCGTGATGTTCGCGGATGCGAACTCGATCAGAGGCTCTCGCCAACCTGAACGGTGAGGTCTACGAGACGGGAGGAGTATCCCCACTCGTTGTCGTACCACGAAACAACCTTGACCTGGTCGCCGATAACCTTGGTGAGGCCAGCGTCGAAGATCGAGGATGCTGGGTCGGTCACGATGTCCGAGGAAACGATTGGGTCCTCGGTGTACTTGAGGATGCCCTTGAGTGCGCCTTCAGCTGCTTCCTTGATTGCTGCGTTGACCTCTTCAACGGTTACCTCGCGGGAGGCGGTGAAGGTCAGGTCGGTTGCAGAACCGGTTGGGGTTGGAACGCGGAGTGCGTATCCGTCAAGCTTGCCCTTGAGCTGTGGCAGAACGAGGGAAACAGCCTTAGCAGCACCGGTCGAGGTAGGAACGATGTTGATCGCGGCTGCGCGTGCACGGCGGAGGTCCTTGTGTGGGCCGTCCTGCAGGTTCTGGTCACCGGTGTAAGCGTGGATGGTGGTCATGAGACCGCGCTCGATACCGAACTTCTCGTCGAGAACCTTTGCCATTGGTGCGAGGCAGTTGGTGGTGCACGATGCGTTCGAGATGATGTTGTGCTTCGCTGGGTCGTACTGGTCGTTGTTCACACCGACAACGAAGGTTGCGTCTTCGTTGCTTGCTGGTGCGGAGATGATGACCTTCTTCGCGCCTGCATCGATGTGTGCCTGTGCCTTGGTTGCATCAGTGAAGAAACCAGTGGACTCGATGACGATGTCAGCGCCGAGCTCGCCCCATGGGAGGTCTGCTGGGTTGCGCTCTGCGAGTGCGCGAATCTTCTTGCCGTCTACGGTGATCGAGTCGTCGTCGTACGATACTTCCTGCTTCAGGACACCGAGAACGGAGTCGTACTTGAGCAGGTGCGCAAGGGTCTTGTTGTCGGTAAGGTCGTTGACACCAACGATTTCGATGTCTGCGCCCGACTCCAGGATTGCGCGGAAGAAGTTACGGCCGATACGGCCGAAGCCGTTGATTCCGACGCGGGTGGTCACAATGCCCTCCTCTGGCGCGCCGGGTTCTCCGACGCACACTCATTTAGTGTTTTCTGGACGAGCCACACTCAGACCACTGTCAGTAATCTTCGTGGTGTGTGCTCGCGGCTTCTGATTCATCCCGCCGCATCAAACTGACGCGCAACGGTTAAT
>DALZEF010000044.1:0-8177 GCA_031979385.1 Timonella sp.
GATTCCCTTCGCGATCTCCTTCGCCTCACCGAGAGTCGTTGCGGTTCCGAATGCCGGTGCGGGTAGGTTCGCCTCGCTCAGTACTCGACCGAACTCTGCGCGGTCTTCAGCATTGTCGATTGCCTTCGGGGAAGTACCCAGGATTGGCAGGCCAGCCTCTTGGAGGCGAGCAGCAAGGCTCAGTGGGGTCTGACCACCAAGCTGAACGATAACGCCCTTGATCGGACCCGCAGCAAGTTCGGCCTCATAAATTTCGAGGACGTCTTCAAATGTGAGTGGCTCGAAGTAGAGACGGTTTGCGGTGTCGTAGTCCGTGGACACGGTCTCAGGGTTGCAGTTGATCATGATGGTCTCGTACTCATCCTTGAGACCAAGCGCCGCGTGCACACACGAGTAGTCGAACTCGATGCCCTGCCCAATACGGTTTGGACCAGAACCAAGGATCAAGATTGCCTCACGTTCCCGCGGCGCAACCTCGGTTTCCTCGTCGTAGCTCGAGTAGTGGTACGGGGTCTTTGCGTCGAACTCGGCCGCACAGGTGTCAACGGTCTTGAACACTGGGCGCACACCAAGCGCGCGGCGCACCTCACGCACAGCACCCTCGGCTGCGGCCCGAGAACCCTTGATGCCGCGCAGGTCAGCGATCTGCTGGTCCGAGAGTCCATTGCGCTTGGCGCGCAGTAGCACATCGCGGGTGAGCGCTGGGGCGTCAGCTACCTCTTGCGCGATCTCGTTCATGAGTTGGATCTGGTCGAGGAACCACCGGTCGATCTTGGTTGCCTCATACACCTGCTCGATGGTCGCACCGGCACGCAGAGCCTGCTGGGTTTGCACGAGACGGCGTTCTGTTGGGCGCTTGATTTCCTCAAGCAGTGCATCGAGTTCTGCTCCCGCTACCGGGGTGCCGTTCCAGTGGAAGTTCGTGCCAGCCTTGTCGATTGAACGCAGGGCCTTACCGAGCGCCTCGGTGAAGTTACGGCCCAGTGACATCGCCTCGCCCACGGACTTCATGGTCGTGGTGAGGGTGTCATCGGCTGCTGGGAACTTCTCGAACGCGAAACGTGGCACCTTCACAACGACGTAGTCGATGGTTGGCTCGAATGCCGCGGACGTGGTTCCGGTGATGTCGTTCTGGATCTCATCGAGGGTGTAACCGATGGCTACCTTCGCCGCGATCTTTGCGATGGGGTAACCGGTCGCCTTCGATGCCAGAGCCGAGGAACGCGAGACACGTGGGTTCATCTCGATCACGATGATGCGGCCCGTATCTGGGTCCACGGCGAACTGGATGTTACATCCACCGGTGTCCACGCCGACCTCACGGATCACGGCGATACCGATGTCGCGGAGCTTCTGGTATTCGCGGTCTGTCAGGGTCAGCGCCGGGGCAACAGTCACCGAGTCACCGGTGTGTACGCCAACCGGGTCAACGTTCTCGATCGAGCAGATCACGGCGACGTTGTCGTTCTTGTCGCGCATGAGCTCGAGCTCGTATTCCTTCCATCCGAGGATGGACTCTTCGAGCAGAACCTCAGTGGTTGGCGAGTAGTGCAAACCTTGGCCAACGATACGGCGCAGGTCTTCCTCGTTGTAGGCGAAACCGGAGCCGAGGCCACCCATGGTGAACGATGGGCGCACCACGACCGGGTAACCGAGCGTGTCAGCTGCCGAGAGTGCTTCGTCGATGGTGTGCACGATTGCGGAGCGGGCGGACTCTCCCCCACACACGTCCACGACCTGTTTGAACTGTTCGCGGTCTTCACCCTTTTGGATGGCCGGAATGTTCGCACCAATCAGTTCGACGTTGTACTTCTCCAGCACGCCGGCCTCGTCGAGGTCGATTGCCGCGTTCAGGGCGGTCTGTCCACCGAGAGTTGGCAGGATCGCGTCTGGGCGTTCCTTCTCAATGATGGAGGTGAGCACATCGGTGGTAATGGGCTCGATGTAGGTGGCGTCAGCGAACTCCGGGTCCGTCATGATGGTTGCCGGGTTGGAGTTCACGAGGATGACTCGCAAACCCTCGCTCTTGAGGACCCGGCATGCCTGGGTTCCGGAATAGTCAAACTCGCATGCCTGACCGATGACGATCGGGCCCGATCCAATAACGAGTACGGATTGGATATCTGTCCTGCGTGGCATTGTGTGTCAGTTCTCCTGGGTCTTTGCGCGGGCTGCTGTGGAGAGTCCAGCAGCGGTTGGCGCGCCGGAGGTCATGAGGTCTAAGAAGCGGTCGAACAGGTAGGACGCATCGTGTGGTCCGGCTGCTGCCTCTGGGTGGTATTGCACGGAGTATGCGGGAAGGTCGTGGCATTCGAGGCCTTCAACGACGTTGTCGTTCAGGCCAACGTGGGAAACGATCACGCGACCGTACTTGCCATCGCTGTGCGGTGCTGTTGCGACCTCACCGATTGGTGCGTCTACCGCGAAGCCGTGGTTGTGGGACGTGATTTCCACCTTGCGGGTGGATAGTTCCATGACCGGCTGGTTGATACCGCGGTGTCCGTATGGCAACTTGTAGGTTCCGAAGCCGAGCGCACGGCCCAGCAACTGGTTCCCGAAGCAGATACCGAAGTACGGGATCTTACGGTCGAGGACCTCGCGCAGCAGCGCTACCTCAGACTCGGCAGTTGCCGGGTCGCCAGGGCCGTTCGAGAAGAACACGCCATCTGGGTTGATCGCAAGGATATCCTCAATGGTCGAGTTACCCGGCAGTACGTGCACACGCATTCCGCGTTCCGCGAGACGTTGCGGCGTCATCGCCTTGATACCAAGGTCAAGGGCAACCACAGTCTTCAGCGGTTCCTTACCCTCGAACTCGCCCTGCGGCTCGACCACGTACGCGGCCTCGGTGGAGACAGTCTGCGCGAGAGCAGCACCCTTCATGGAAGGCTGCGCCTGAACCTCGGCCACGAGCTCTTCCACGCGGCGCGGATGGCGGCCACCTTCGCGCAGCGAGTCACCGGAAAAGATTCCGGCGCGCATCACACCGCGCTCACGCAGGTGTCGCGTCAATGCCCGCGTATCGATATCGGAAATACCGACAATCTCCTGCGCAACCAACTCGTCGTCAAGGGAACGCTCTGAGCGCCAGTTCGACGCGTTGCGCGACGGGTCGCGCACAACAAACCCGGACACCCAGATTCGCTGCGACTCTGGGTCCTCGTCGTTTACACCGGTGTTGCCGATGTGCGGCGCGGTCATCACCACGATCTGGCGATAGTACGACGGGTCTGTCAGGGTTTCCTGGTATCCGCTCATACCGGTGTTGAACACGACCTCACCGAAGGTCGTTCCCTTGGCCCCGTAGGCGCGTCCTATAAAGGTGCGTCCATCCTCAAGGACCAAAAGAGCGGCGTCTGGCGCGCTCGGCGCATCAATGACGGTGTTGTGGGAGGTCACTTAGACTCCTTAACTTGGGGCGTACTTGGGATAATCTTGCTGATCGCATCCACCAAGAGTGCACGATCATACTTGCTGTCGGGTTTAAAGCCGGTGTCGAGCAGAGTTTCCTCATCGGCGTATTTCGCGCCAACATGCCACTCGATCAAAACAATGGCGTCAGTTCCAAGAACCTTGCCCGCGATTCCGTTGGTCAATGACACCTTGATGAGCTGGTCGACCGGAATGTACACGTCGCGCGCACCAGCGCGCTCGATAAGCACGCCGTGTTCGAATACTCGGGCGATAGCGGTTGAACGGTAGCCCAGGTCTTGTGCGGCGACCCGGTCCAGCCAGTCGCCGTGCGTTGTACTGGAAACATAGATACCGGACACATTGGCGACGAGCTGGTCACCCAGGCTCTCAGGTGCGGTTGGCAGTGCCCCCACTAAAGGAGCGGAACGCCGCTGACGTCCACGCCAGCCCAACCACATCAACCCCAACATCAAGATGCCCACACCGATCATCAGCGCGACTGCTTCAGGGAATGTCATGTGCCTAACCTAGTTCTGTGTGACCGGAGTCGAGTTCAACACCGTCGCGCGTCCACGCAGGAAAGTCGCCACAACTCGGCCCGGGAGTTCCATTCCAGCGAATGGAGAGTTATTCGAAAGCGTTGCCTGAGCTTCGGGATCAACCACCACGGGGCTGTTTGGATTGTAGAGAACCACGTTCGCTGGCTCACCCACCTCAAGCGGGCGGCCCTGCGCAAGTTCACCATCATCAATACGTCCGATGCGAGCAGGATTCACCGAGAGCACACGGGCAACATCTTCCCACGTGAACTTCCCAGTCTTCACCATCGTTTCGTGCACGATTGGCAGCGCAGTCTCAAGCCCGGTCATACCGAACGCTGCGGCATTCCACTCGCAGTCCTTGTCCTCAGTCGGGTGTGGAGCGTGATCAGTGGCCACAATGTCGATCGTGCCGTCAGCCAGCCCCTCACGCACCGCGTCAACGTCTTCCTGCGTGCGTAACGGCGGGTTCACCTTAAACACCGGATTGTACTCGCGCGCGCACTCATCCGTCAGGATCAAGTGGTGCGGAGTCGCCTCGGCCGTCACGTTGATACCGCGCGCCTTGGCCCAGCGCACAATCTCAACGGACCCCTTAGTGGACAGGTGGCAGATATGCACGCGCGACCCCACATGCTCCGCAAGCAGAACATCACGGGCAATAATCGACTCCTCGGCAACGGCAGGCCAGCCAGCCAAACCAATCTCAGCCGACACGATGCCCTCATTCATTTGGGCACCCTCAGTCAGACGTGGCTCCTGCGCATGCTGGGCGATAACACCGTCAAACGACTTCACATACTCAAGCGCACGGCGCATCAACACCGGGTCATGCACGCACTTGCCATCATCAGAGAACACTCGAACCTGAGCTTCAGAAGCAGCCATCGCCCCCAACTCAGCCAGTTGCTCACCCTCAAGGCCAACGGATACGGCACCGATCGGGTGCACGTCGCACCAGCCAGCTTCCTTACCCAAACGCCACACCTGCTCAACAACACCAGCAGTGTCCTGCGTCGGAGTGGTGTTCGCCATCGCATGCACCGCAGTGAAACCACCAACCGCAGCCGCACGAGTACCCGTGAACACCGTCTCAGCGTCCTCACGGCCAGGCTCACGAAGGTGCGTGTGCAGATCAACGAGACCCGGTAGCGCAATCAGCTCGCTTGCATCAATGACCTCGGCGCCTTCGGCGCTCGCGGTTCCCGCTGGCTCAATAGCGGCAATGACTCCATCGCGCAGCACGAGGTCAACGCGTTCTTTACCGTAGGGAGCGACATTCTGGATAACGTGGGTCGTGGAGGTCACGCGTTGCCTGCCTTCGTGTTGTCGGATGCGTTGAGTGAGGTTGGAGTGGTGTCGCCCGCAAGCAGCAGGTAGAGCACAGCCATACGGGTTGCCACACCGTTGGCGACCTGTTCAACGATGACGGATCGCTTGGAATCGGCGGCCTGCGCAGAGATTTCCAAACCACGGTTCATCGGTCCAGGGTGAAGCACAATTGCGTGATCTTCGAGGAAATCGAGGCGGCGCGCATCCAAGCCATACAAGCGCGAATACTCAAGTGGGCTAGGGAAGAAACCTCCCCCGGACGCGCTCATGCGCTCGCGCTGAACCCGCAGCATCATGACCGCGTCTGGCTTCCAGTCGGACAGCACCTCATCGAAGTTGTACGACACCGCGCACGGCCACGTTTCCACGCCCACAGGGATGAGCGTCGGTGGGGCCACGAGGGTGACCTCCGCACCGAGCGTGTGCAACAGGAACACGTTGGAACGCGCCACGCGGGAGTGCAGCACATCGCCGACGATCGCGATCTTACGACCGCGCAAGTCACCGCCAAGCCCGTTCGTTACAGCCGGAAGCTCACCAGCCGGGACTAAATCACCGCCAAGGTGGCGACGCAGCGTGAAGGCGTCAAGCAGAGCCTGGGTTGGGTGCTGGTGGGTTCCATCGCCCGCGTTGATGACGGGGACGTTCATCCAACCCGAGTGAGCGAGCAGGTGCGGGGCGCCGGACGCCTGGTGACGGATCACTACTGCATCGGCTCCCATTGCCGAGAGAGTCAGTGCAGTGTCCTTGAGGCTTTCCCCCTTAGACACTGAGGAGCCCTTGGCGGAGAAGTTGATGACATCCGCAGACAGGCGCTTCGACGCAGTCTCAAACGAGATTCGGGTGCGGGTTGAGTCCTCGAAGAAAAGGTTGACCACTGTGCGCCCGCGTAGGGTTGGGAGTTTCTTGATCTCCCGGCCCTGGGTCGCAGCCATCTGAGCAGTGGTATCAAGGAGCAGAACGGCCTCTTCGAGTGACAGATCGGCGGTGTTCAGCAGGTGCTTCACTGTGCACCTCCAGAGATGTAGACGCCGTCAACGCCATCTGTTTCCGCGAGACGAACATCCACGCGCTCAGTCAAAGACGTGGGCAGGTTCTTTCCCACATAGTCGGGACGGATAGGCAGTTCCCGGTGTCCGCGGTCAACCAGCGTGGCCAACTGGACGCTGCGTGGACGGCCCAAATCCTGCAGAGCATCGAGAGCAGCCCTGATGGTGCGTCCCGAGAAGAGCACGTCATCCACCAGGATTACGATTTTTCCGTCGATCCCCTGTGGTGGGAGTTCGGTTGCACCAATAGCCCGGGGTGGCTGTTTGTGAAGGTCATCGCGGTACATGGTCACATCGAGCGAGCCGAGGATTGAAGCGCCCTCAAGGCCGGGCTCTACCTGTTGCAGCCGCTGCGCAAGCCTAGCTGCGATTGGGTAACCGCGGGTAAGGATTCCAAGGATGACGATGTTCTCGCCGCCCTTGTTCCGTTCAAGGATTTCATGCGCGATACGCGTAAGCGCACGGGAGATCTCCTGATCTCCGAGGACCTCCGAGGCGCCCTCAGGTACCTGTGGCCCGTTGTCGCTGGCGTGTGTCGATGCTGACACCGTGCCCCACCTTCTCCGCCTCACAGGACGGTAGTTAAAGGATTGTCATTGGACTTTTCAAGCCTACAACTTCTCCCTTGAGCGGGCGGTGCCGTCCCACGTGTTGACCATCACGTGCTCCGCTTAACGTGTGCAATAGAACTTCAACGTCCTGCGCCCTGCGTTGTCCCATAGAGCACCCTGACCGGGCAATCCTGGTTCCACAGGCCAAAATTCCACAGCCTATACACGGAATCGTTGGTTCCTGCTATGGGGTTACATCTGATTGTGCGGATATCTGCAAAGATCACCGCATGGATTCCGCCGAAGACCAGCTCCTTCGCATAGCGAACCTTCCTGCAATTCTGACAACACGTATGGCTACCGCCAACCAACTGCAACAGCTTGAACGCACAGGCCACATCCTCCGCGTCATGCCCGGAAGATACGTATACGCCAATCAGATCAATGGTTTAAAAAAAGGCACGCACCAGTATCGTCAGAAGTACTCACAGATCATGCTCGCCGCAGGCATCACAAAGCTCAGACCACGCGAGGTGCTGAGCCACCACAGCGCGGGATACATACACGGTTTCCCTTCGTTTACGAATGACATCCGCGTACATTGCACTAGATCAACTGGAACAAGCACCTCAAGGAACGGGTTTGTGCTTCATCGCGACAAGCTTGCACCGGATGAGACTGAGAAATTTGATGAACTTCCAGTCACAACAATCGCAAGAACTGCGTTCGATCTAGCACGCTCACTGCCTGAACCATACGGATTGTCAGCCCTAGATTTTGCGCGACGCAGCGGGGTCGAGATTCATAAACTATCGGCTCTTGCCCAAAGACACCCCGGTCATGGCAGCGCCAAGACCTTGAAACTGCTCTCGTGGTCTACGCCCGGCGCCGAGTCTGTCCAAGAAAGCGCCTGTAGGTATTGGCTCTTACAACCTGGAGTCCGGGAAGTCGAAACTCAGATCGAGTTCATGACAAAACGTGGGCGATTCAGAACCGATATGCTCGTGAGATCGGTCTGCGTCATCTACGAGTATGACGGGATGGTCAAATACTCAAGCGATAGTAAAGCTCTGTATAACGAGAAACTCCGCGAGGATGCTTTACGAGACCTTGGCTGGACAGTCGTACGCGTGACAGTGGAGGACCTTAGGGACCCGGCACGGTTTATGGCCCGCGAGAGAAACCGCCTTCGGCATTTGGGGTATCAGTTCTGACCAACGACAGTCAGGGTACGGTTTTCTATGTTTCGCCCAATAAATAATTGGGCGAAACATAGAAAACCGTACCCTGAC
>DALZEF010000045.1:0-5223 GCA_031979385.1 Timonella sp.
ATCGCAGGCCTACCCACTGAGCGCATCCAGCGTCGTGACAAGAAGGACAACTACTGGCACACCGGCCAGCCAGGCCCCGGCGGTCCGTGCTCCGAGATCTACATCGATCGTGGCCCAGAATATGGCAAGGAGGGCGGACCTGTCGCAGACGAGGACCGTTACCTCGAGATCTGGAACCTCGTGTTCATGCAGTACCAGCTCACGAACGTGACCGCCAAGGACAAGTTCGACATCGTCGGCCCGCTCAAGCAGCACAACATCGACACTGGTCTTGGCCTGGAGCGTGTTGCACTGCTCAAGCAGGGCGTTGACAACATGTACGAGATCGATCAGGTGTATCCGGTCATCGAGACTGCTGAGAAGTTGTCGGGTAAGACCTATGGCTCCAATGGCGACGATGACGTGCGTTTCCGTGTCGTGGCTGACCACGTGCGTTCCTCGCTCATGCTGATCGGTGACGGAGTGCGACCATCGAACGAGGGCCGCGGCTACGTGTTGCGCCGTCTGATGCGTCGCGTGATCCGTGCGATGCGGCTGCTTGGTGTGACTGAGCCTGTGTTCCCGGCACTGATCGAAACCTCCAAGAACGTCATGTCCGAGTCCTACCCTTACCTTGAGGAGAACTGGGCAAACATTCTCCAGGTTGCGAAGGCTGAAGAAGAGACCTTCCGCCGCACTCTCAACGCTGGTCTCGCGATCTTGGATTCTGCTGTCACCGAAGCTAAGTCCTCTTCGGCTCCGAAACTGACTGGCGAGCAGGCATTCCAGCTCCACGACACCTATGGGTTCCCGATCGACCTGACCCTTGAGGTTGCGGCTGAGCAGGGCGTGGCTGTTGACGAGAAGGCGTTCCGTTCCCTCATGCAGGAGCAGCGGGATCGCGCACGAGCTGATGCCCTGGCCAAGAAGCAGGGCCACGGCGACATTTCGGTGTACCAGGATGTTGTGTCCGCGCTCAGTGCTCCGGTTGAGTTCCTGGGTTACACGGACGCGAAGGCTCCAGCCAAGGTTGAGGCAATGCTCGTTGATGGGCGTTCCGCAACCCAGGTAACGGCTCCAGCCGATGTGGAACTGATCTTGGACCGCACGCCGTTCTATGCGGAGAAGGGTGGCCAGCTCGCTGACCACGGAACCGTGTTCTCCGATGGTGGTGCAACGTTTGAGGTTGACGACGTGCAATCACCGGTCAAGGGTTTGTCGGTGCATCGTGGCCGTCTCATCGAGGGTGCTTTGAGTGTTGGCGAGTCGGTGGTTGCGGAGATCGATGTTGTTCGTCGTCGTCAGATTTCGCAGGCTCACTCGGCAACCCACATGATTCACAAGGCCCTTCAGGAGACCTTGGGCGACGATTCGACTCAGGCTGGTTCGGAGAACTCGCCAAACCGTATCCGGTTTGACTTCCGTCAGAACCAGGCCGTTCCGACCTCGGCACTGTCCGAGATTGAGGGCCGCGTGAACGACCAGTTGCGTGAGAACTTCGAGGTCACGGACATCACTACGTCTCTCGATGAGGCTCGCGCCATGGGTGCGATGGCTTTGTTCGGTGAGAAGTATGGTGAGCGGGTTCGCGTGGTCTCGATCGGTGATGACTGGTCGCGCGAGTTGTGCGCGGGTACGCATGTGAAGCAGACCGGTGACATCGGTATTGTGACGATTCTTGGTGAATCGTCAATCGGTTCCGGCGTCCGCCGCGTTGACGCTCTTGTGGGTGCTGGCGCATACGGCTACAACGCGAAGGAACGCGCGCTGGTCTCGCAGCTTTCAGGCTTGTTGAACGTGCGTTCGGAGGAACTGCCGGATCGTGTTGGCTCGCTTGTGGCCAAGCTCAAGGAGTCGGAGAAGGAGTTGGCTAATCTGCGTCAGGCGCAGATTATGGCGTCGGCTGGCAAGCTTGCCGACGATGCCCTCCGTGTCGGTTCGGCTCGCGTGATCGCGCATGATTTGGGGGAAGTTGCTGACCCTAACGCGCTGCGTACGCTGGCAACGGATCTGCGTAACCGTTTGGGTGAGGGCGAGGCTTCGGTGGTTGCTGTTGCTGGAACGCTCAAGGAACGTCCGCAGGTTGTCATTGTGACCAACCAGGCTGCGCGTGACCTTGGCGTGAAGGCTGGTGCTTTGGCCAAGACCGCCTCGGGTATTCTCGGCGGTGGCGGCGGCGGTAAGGATGACATGGCCCAAGGTGGCGGTCAGAATGCTGCAGCATTGCCGCAGGCACTTGAAGGAATCGTGAGCGCTGTTCGTGAGGTTGCCGGAGCGTGACCTTCGAGCAGAGTATTGCAGGCGAGCCCCGACGCATTGAGCGCGGGGCTCGCCTCGCTATTGATGTGGGTCTGGCTCGGGTAGGTGTAGCGGCAAGCGACCCGGATGGGATTCTGGCGTCGCCTGTGGCCACATTGAACCGGGACAAGTCGGTTGGATACGCAATTGGCGGCAGAATTCCGTCGGTGTTGCCCAAGGACATCCGGGAACTCGTCGATATTGTTGAGGACCGATTCATCAAGATCGTCTACATCGGTCTGCCACAGCAACTGTCGGGGGCGAAGGGGCAGTCAGTCGATATGGCGTTGACCTACGCTCACCTGTTGCAGCAGGCCGCTCCTGAGGTAGAGATCTGGATGATTGATGAGCGGATGACCACGGTGACCGCTCACCAGACGTTGCATGCCGCAGGCAAGAAGGCGAAGAGCCATCGCGCAGTCGTGGACCAGGTTGCGGCGGTGGTGATGCTGGAGACTGCGCTCGAGACGGAGAAACGCCAAGGCGTTCGTGCAGGCAAGCCGCTTGCGGACTTGATCGCCCTCTGAGTCGATGTGTGGGTTTCCTCGCCGATGTGTGCCTGTCTGCTGCCCGCAATGACGAGGAAACCCGCACATCGATCAGTGCGGGTTGTGGCATCCCTAGCACCTTAGTGAGTATGGGGAGTCAGTGCGATCTGGGAACGCCCTAGTGCCTCTAGGAACAAGAATTTTTCGGGGAGATCGCGACACCCGGCATGATCACGATTTTGTTTCGGTTTCAGAGCGGGTAGAATTTTGCGCTTAGGTGGAACAACCACGAGTTTTCACTCTCTCGGAGGTTCCCGTCATTCCCTGAGAGACGACTACATGTGCGGCAACCTGGTCAAAAGAACCAGTGAGTCGCGCATCGAAAAGAACCGAAGGATTTTCCAGTGAGCGATCTGTTCGATATGCAGAGGCCACACGAGCGTGACGAACACCGTCTGTCTCGTATGGACCGCCGAGAACTGGCAGCACGCAAGAAGCGGGCGGCCAAACGGCGGCGTGCGTCGATGATTGCAACGTTGATTGCGGTGCTTGTGATCGGGGCCGGCGTTGTGCTGGCGTGGAACACGGGTTCGAAGTTCCTTGCTAATCTTTCGCCGTTCAGTTCGGGGACGCAGGAACCTGAAGGTGGCATCGATTTTGTAGGTACCGGTACGGAAGCTGTTGAAGTGACCGTTAATCAGGGCGATGGGGGCGGCGTTATTGCCCAGACTCTGGTGGCGCAGGGCGTTATTAAGACGACTCAGGCGTTCACGAATGCGGCGATCGCCAATCCTGACTCGTCACGTATTCAACCGGGCACTTACCGTCTGTACAAGGAGATCCCAGCGTCCGAGGCAATTGAGATGCTGTTGGACCTGGACAACATCGTGGGTAACCGCATCCAGGTGATCCCGGGGTCCACAGTTGACCGGATCCGTCAGGACATCAAGAAGGTCACGGGCTTCACGGATGAGCAGCTTGACGAGGCGATGTCGGATACGGAGGCGCGTGGCCTGCCGGACGTTGCGGAGGGCGAATATGAGGGGTGGCTCGCTGACGGCGACTATCGTTTTGGTCCGGAGGTAACCGCGGAGGAGATCATCACCGAGATGGTCAGTCGCACGGTCAGTCGCGTGAACAAGCTGGAGATTCCTGAGGACCAGTGGCAAGAGAAATTGATTGTTGCTTCGATTATTCAGTCTGAGGGCAAGGAAGATCACTTCGCGGATATTGCTTCGGTGATTTACAACCGTTTGGATCAGGGTTGGCGGTTGGAGATGGACTCGACAATCCACTACAAGTTCGGTGGAACGTCGGATGCCACAACCACGAGTGAACAGCGGGCTGATGACAATCCTTGGAACACATACAAGTTTGCGGGTCTGCCTAAAACCCCGATTGCTAGCCCGAGCAACGCGGCGTTGACGGCCGCTGTAGAGCCCAACAAGACGGACTACATGTTCTTTGTTGCGGTGAATCCAGTCACGGGTGAGACAAAGTTCTCGGAGACGCTCGACCAGCACGAGGAGTACAGGAAAGAATTCCAGGAGTGGGTCAGGGAGCAGCGTGCAAACGAAGAGGCTGAAACCTCCGATGGCTGATCGTGTGATGCGGGCTGCGGTGTTGGGGCAGCCGATTGCACATTCGCTTTCTCCGATTCTGCACAATGCGGCGTACGAGGCACTTGGGCTGGCTGACTGGGAGTACGGTCGTTTTGAGGTCGGTGAAGAAGACCTAGCGGGCTTCTTGAACGGGCTTGGCGACGAGTGGGCCGGGTTGAGTTTGACAATGCCCCTCAAGCAGGTGGTGCTGGGGCTGCTCGACCACGTTGAGCCATTGGCTGGTGTGACCGGGTCGGTGAACACTGTCGTGTTCACCGGTAAGGGTCCGGCGCGCATGGCTGTCGGCACGAACACTGACGTGTATGGAATCGTTACTGCGTTGCGTGAGACAACACCGGGCGCAACCGGCTCGTCGGCAACGGCGCGCCTGACTGGCGTGAAGACTGCCGCGACCGCTGAAGTGGGTTCTGGGGCGGGCGCAACCGGCTCGTCGGCAACGGTGCGCCTGACTGGCGTGAAGACTGCCGCGATTATTGGGGCGGGCGCAACCGGCTCGTCGGCAATGGCAGCGTTAGCGGAACTCGGTTGCCCGACCCCCGTCGTGTTTGTGCGTAACCTTGGGCGTACGGCGACGCTGCGCCAGGCGGCGCAGCGGATGGGGGTCAACCCAACGTTCGAACTGATCACCAAGGCGACACAGCAGTTGCCGCATTTTGACGCTGTTGTATCCACGCTCCCGCCGCACGCAGCGGATGGTCTCGCGCAGGAACTACGCGATCAGGGTGTTAGGCCGCGTGGTGTACTGCTTGATGTGGCCTACGATCCTGCGCCGACTGCTCTGATTAGTGCTTGGCGTGACCTGTCAGGCAGGAACGAGCAAGCGGTGACGGGGGAGC
>DALZEF010000046.1:0-5110 GCA_031979385.1 Timonella sp.
TTCTATGTTTCGCCCAATAAATAATTGGGCGAAACATAGAAAACCGTACCCTGACCGGGTGAGCCCCAAGATGTGAAAACCGTACCCTGACCGGAACGAAGACTGTTCAGTCAGGCCTTGGCGGCAGCAGCCTCAAGAATCTGCTCGCGGACCACTCGGCGCAGCACCTTACCGATTTGAGAGCGCGGCAGTTCTTCGACAACCACAAGTTCACGTGGCAATGCGTAGCGCGCCAACTTGTCACCACACCAGTCTTGAATTGCCTTCAACGAGACGGGCTTACCGGGGTCAGCGGGAACGACAGCGGCAACAACCCGCTCCCCTAGGTCCCCGGCTGGAATACCAACAATCGCGACGTCCGAAACCTCTGGCATCTCGCGCACATGCTCTTCCACCTGCGATGGGAACACCTTGAAACCACCGGTGATGATCATCTCCTTGATCCGATCAACCACTTTGAAGGAACCGGTCTCATCCATCACGACGACATCGCCGGTACGCAACCAGGTCTTACCGTCGATCTCCACCAGAACGTGCTCGTTTTCTTCCGGGCGGTTCCAGTAACCCTGGAATACCTGCGGACCGCTCACGAGCAGTTCCCCACGCTCGGTCAGCGGAAGCACCTTGGTGTGGTCGTCTTGATCCACGATGATCGCATCGGTCGACGGGAACGGGTACCCCAACCGGCCGGGCTGACGATCCGGCGAGACCGGGTTTCCGAGCGCAACCGGCGAGGATTCGGTCATACCGTAGCCCTCAATCACGAGACCACCGGTCACTCGTTCCCAGGCATCCGCGGTTTCCTGCGGCAGGGGCATCGCACCGCTCAGCGCGATCTTGAACGACGTGAGGTCAGCGCCCTTCTCCACGGAACGTGTGGCCAAGCGCGAGAGCATCGGAGGTACGGCTGGCAGGAAGGTTCCAGGGCGCTTCTTGTGGGCAGCGAGGAACTGATCCACATCGAACTTCGGGAACAATACAACGGTCGCGCCAATGCGCAGCGAATAGGTGAGGCAGAGCGTGAGTCCAAACGCGTGGAAGAACGGCAGCACACCGTACACCACCTCGGTGCCCATGTTCTGATCCGCGCCGGTCCAGGCGGTTCCCTGGACGGTGTTGGCCACGAGATTGCGGTGGGTCAACACCGCGCCTTTCGGCGTTCCGGTGGTGCCGCCGGTGTACTGGATGACTGCGATGTCATCTGCGGCAGCGACTGGCTCCGATGCGAGTCCAGCTTGAGCCTGACCCATCAGGGAGACCCAGGATCTAGCGTAGCTGGGTGGGATCGCGCATAGAGCAGCCTTGGTCTCGCGAGCCTTGGCAACCGGGAGTCTTAGGAGCAGTCGCTTGACTACTGGGAGGTCACGGGACACATCAACGTTGAACAGCGTTTCAACATCGGTGCCACTCACGCCATCGCCCAGTTCGGCAGCGGTTTTGTCCCAGAAGATCGCATACTTTGCACCCGAATCCTTGAGTTGGTGCACAAGTTCCGAGCGCGTGTACAGCGGGTTGTGTTCGACCACGATCGCGCCGATGCGCAGCACCGCGTAGAAGGCAACAACATGGGTGGTGCAGTTCGGGAGCGCGAGAGCCACGCGATCCCCCTTCTTCACGCCATGGGAGGTCAGTATCGTGATTGCGCGTTCAATCTGGTCAATCAGTTCGGTGTAGGTGGTGGACACCCCCATAAAATCAAGTGCGTCACGCTGTGGGAACCGATTTGCGCTGGTCCACAGCGGTTCAGTGACGTCTGTGTCGGGCACTTGCACCGTTGCGGGCACCGTTGCTGGATAGTGTTCAAGCCATGGCTGTGTTGTTGCGTTCACAAGCACCAGAATAACTTACGCACCCGTAAGTTACGAGACCGTAGGTTCGGGTTTTTCACATCTCACACAACTTGTTTCCGTGTTGGCAACGAAAGTGCGCACTTGCACAGCCCAGTTCAATTTCAGAGTGCACAAATTCGCACTCTCAGTGTTTGCGGGTGCAGTTTTCATCACTCTCAAACATTCTGGGTACGCGCGAATGCACAGATTGACGACGATTCGGCAAGGTGCCCTCATGTGGCCCGACCCAGCCGGGCTGGGTCGGGCCACGAGGCGAGGACTGCGTGAATCGTCGGCAATAGGAAGAGGGCCGCTCCCCCAGATCGGGAACGGCCCTCCAAGCCACCATGACACAAAGCCATACGGCTAAAAATCAGTCAACCAGAGACGGCTTGACCTCAACGATACGCGCAAGCAACCCGTTGAGGAATGCTGGCGAACTGTCCGTTGATAGGTCGCGCGACAACTCGACCGCCTCATCCACGGCAACGATGTCCGGGACATCGTCGTTGTAGATGATCTCCCAGGCACCGATGCGCAGCAGGGCGCGGTCAACGGCGGGCATACGGTCGAGTGGCCAGCCGTTGGAGTAGGTCTCGAGGACTTCGTCGATGCGTGCGCCATGTTCGGCGTAGCCCTCAACGATGTCGGACGCATACTGGGGAAGCGCGGCTTCCACTCCGGGGTTGACAAGTCGCTCGCGAAGGAGCGTGAGCGGTGCGATGTCGCGCTGCTCGGCCTCGAAAAGCACGTTCATGGCGCGCTTTCGAGCTTTGGTACGTGCGTTTACTCCTGCCACGTCAGTCGTTCACACGTCCAAGGTAGGAACCGTCGCGGGTGTCGACCTTAACCTTGGTGCCAGTCTCAAGGAAGAGGGGAACCTGGATCTCATAGCCGGTCTCGATGGTCGCTGGCTTCGTGCCTGCGGACGAGCGGTCGCCCTGGAGGCCAGGCTCGGTGTAGGTGATGATCGTGACGATCGATGCTGGGAGCTCGATGTAGAGCACGGTGCCCTCGTTCTGGGCAACGGTTGCGTTGCCGTTCTCGAGGAGGAAGTTCTTGGCGTCTCCAACAACCGATGCTGGGATCAGGATCTGGTCGTAGGTGGAGTTGTCCATGAATACGTAGTCGTCGCCGTCCTGGTACAGGTACTGCATGTCCGACTTGTCAACGGTTGCGGTCTCGATCTTGAGGCCAGCGTTGAAGGTCTTGTCAACGAGCTTGCCGGTGGTGACGTTCTTGATCTTGGTGCGCACGAATGCGCCACCCTTACCTGGCTTGACGTGCTGGAACTCGAGGACGGTCCAGAGTTGACCGTCGAGCTTGAGGACGGTGCCGTTCTTGATGTCGTTGGTGGTAGCCACGAATTGAACTTCCTTTTAAAATTGACAAAGTACGTCCCCGCGTTGTGCCGTGAGGTCACTGCACTGATGGGCATCGAATGCCTCGCATCAGGAGTCCAGCTCAGGTAAGGCTCACGAGGGTGCGTACCATTATAACGTGCTCAATTCTTCTGACCCCACCCCGTACTGCGTCACACACTCCGGGGGCTTCGGCCTCCTACTCGATGTTGACGGCCCCATTTCTTCCCCGATCACGCGGACTGTTTCACAGCCCGGCCTACTTGAGTCTCTGGTCACGTTAGCGAACTCGGGCGTGCCGATCGCGTTCAACACGGGCCGTGGCGATGATTTTCTGGTACGCGAGGTGTCCGGGCCGCTGTACGCGGCAGGTATGTGCGAGGATGCGCTCGTGTGGGGCATCGGCGAGAAGGGCGGCACATGGTTCCGGTTAGGTTCGCCGGAGCAACTCGTGGTTGATGAGGACCTGATTGTGCCGGATGACGTCCGCCAGAAGATGCAGGATCTGGCCGAAGGTGAGTTCTCGGACCTCGTGTTCTTCGATGATTCCAAACGCACCATGGTTTCCCTCGAACAGCGCCTCGACATCCCCAGCGACGACTTCCTTGCACGCCGCGCACCCCTCGACGAGGCCGTCGCACAGATCGTACTGGATGCCGGGTTCGATATTTCCTGGCACGGCGACATCAGCGCTGAACTCCAGGCCCTCGAAACCGACCCGGCCGCCAGCGGGAGCCGCACGAACTATCGAATCGACTCGTCGGTACTCGCAACCGACGTGGAACACTCCCGGACGGGTAAGGATATCGGTGCCCGCAGATTCATAGACCTGCTCCTTGAGCAGGGCATCACTCCCCCACAGCGTTGGTTCACGATGGGCGATTCACGTAGCGACTACAAGATGACCGATTGGCTGCACGCGCACGGCTTCACCGCGTCGCACGTGGATGTTCGTCCGGCAGACCAGTTGCCGCAGACCGACTACCCGGTGCTTACGCACCCGAGTTTGATTTTCGACGAGGCGGGCGAGTTCTTCCTGTCGGCGTGGGCTCGCAAGGTGGCTTAGCCGTCTGGTACCCGACACCTTAAGCAGCCGACATGGTGGTTTCCCGTTGACACCCATAACGAAAAATCGCATTGTCGACGGAAAACCACCATATTGACGGAACTTCGAAGGAATTAGAGGAAGAAGTGAAGCGCCGCGGTGCCAGCCCAGGCCGAGAAAAGAGCCCACAGCAGTGAGGCCATGGTACCGACGATGAATCGTTCAGAGTTTGAGGCGTTGAGTTCGGGATAACGTCCTAGACCTTTGACCGCGACGACAACGGCGACTCCCGCCATCTGTCCAGTCATCAGGAAAGATGTCACGAGAACGCGTTCGAGGATGCCGATCCACATGCCGCCACGCAACCCGGTTTTGGCAGCTTCGCTGTCCGGCCCGTCCTGCTCCGGTTCCTCTTGCGGCGCTGTCTCATCCGGGTCAATCGGCTTAACCCGTGGAGTCCGCTCATGCTCGGTGCGTCGCTGCGCTAGATGGAGTACGAGTTTAGTGAAGTAGTATCCACCAATCGCTGTGACGACAAGAGTGAGCGCCCAGATCAGAAAAACCATGACGCTATGCTCTCACGCGTGGGTGGAGCATCCACTGATTTGGGTCCCACTCCCCTGTATTTTTACGCAGGCGACATCACACCACAGAAGCTGGCGACAATAGCGCCGGTCCTTTAGTGGGTGGAATCTGCGCGGCGGAGCAGGTGCGCAAGCAGAGGGTAGATTGCTCGCTCTTCATCAAAGGCCGCACCCTTGAGCCGTTTCGAGATTGCCGCGGCAGAAACACCGAGAGCATCCGCCGCATCAGCTTGGGTGGCTCCGGTCAGCTCACCGTGGTCATTCACGAGCATGTCGACAGCCTGCCATGCA
>DALZEF010000047.1:0-4773 GCA_031979385.1 Timonella sp.
GTAGGTGTTTGCTTCGCGAAACCCCTACACTCCGCTGCACTACTTTGTCCGTAACTAGTGCGAGTTTGTGGCGCGCGGGTGCGAGGTCATGAACACTTCGCGCAGTGCATCCTGGGTGATGTGCGTGTAGATCTGGGTAGTGGTCACCGAGGCATGCCCGAGCAGTTCTTGAACCACGCGCACATCAGCCCCACCGTTCAGGAGGTGGGTGGCAAATGAGTGGCGTAGCGTGTGCGGGGAAATGTCGAAAACATTGGCCAATCCGCAACGCTCAGCCGACACTTTGATGATGCCGTAGGCGCTTTGCCTGGTAAGACGGCGACCGCGCGAGTTCACAAAGAGAGCTGGTGTCCCGCTTCCCTTCTCCATCAATATGGGGCGGGCTCGCACGAGATAGGCGTCGATTGCTGATTGAGCGTATGTGCCAACCGGGACGATACGTTGCTTGTTGCCCTTGCCCAACAAGCGCACCACGGACTGCTCACGAACATCCTGCATTGCATCCACATCGAGATCTGTCACTTCGGAGACTCTGGCGCCCGTGGAGTAGAGCAGTTCGAGAAGTGCCCGGTCACGCATTCCGGCAGGGGTTTCTGGGTCGGGCGCCTCAAGAAGTTGTTGAACATGCTCAATGGTGAGCGTCTTGGGAAGCCGTTGCCCTGCTTTCGGCGGTTTGAGTCCAACTGTTGGATCGTCGTTGCGGACGCGTTCGTCCTCAAGGAACCGGTGGAAACCGCGGATACTTGCAAGCAGTCGCGCCACCGAGGCAGGACTGAGCGGAGGCGCCTTCGGTTTCGTTGCAGGCTCACGCACCTGCGTCAACAGGCGTTCAATGTCTTGCCGTTGGACGCTCGTGACCGTGAGACCAGCACCTGCAAGGAACTCACCGTACCGAGTGAGGTCACGCTCGTAGGAATTGACCGTATTGCGTGCGCGGCCTCGCTCGATGAGCAGGTGGTCCAGATAGGTGCGCAGCTGGCGGGCGTACTCGCGGCCTAACCCCTCCGGCATAGACACTGGTCCAAGTCCTAGAACGGCAGGAAGACGTCTACTGCCAGCACTACGAACAGTAGCGTCAGATACGTGATTGAACCGTGGAACACCTTCATCTCACCGATCTTGCGGGTCTGCCCTGAGGCGGCCTTGCGGTACATCGCGATGATCGACCAGAGGAACCACACGCCCAAGACAAGTGCGGCAATCGGATAGATCGGGGTGAGTTTGTCCTGTTCGAAGAAGTACACGCCAAGGGAACTAGCAATCATGGCCACGGTGTAGAGAATCATCTCCACCGCAACACGCTTGTCGTTCGCAACAACAGGAAGCATCGGGACGCCGGCGTTTGCGTAGTCACGCTTGAACTTCATGGACAGTGGCCAGTAGTGCGGAGGGGTCCAGAAGAAGATGACCAGGAACAGCATGAGAGCGCCCCAACTCAATCCCTCAGTGACAGCCGACCAACCGATAAAGACCGGCATGCAACCTGCGAGGCCGCCCCACACGATGTTCTGAGCAGTGCGACGCTTCAGAATGATTGTGTAACCGACAACGTAGATCGCAATCGCGCCGGCGGTGAGTACCGCGGACTGCCAGTTCACGAGGAAGTAGAACCAAGCCAGAGAAACGAGCGATAGCACCCAACCGAAGACGAGCGCTTCACGGGGGGTCACGTCGCCAGTCACGAGCGGACGACGCTTGGTGCGGTTCATGACCTCATCGATGTCGCGGTCGATGTAGCAGTTCAGAACTCCAGCGCCGCCAGCCGCAATCGCTCCACCGATCATTGTGAGGAGCACAAGCAACAGGTCTGGAAGCCCACCTTGGGCGAGAACCATTGACGGGAAGGTGGTCACGAGGAGAAGTTCAATGACGCGTGGTTTAGTCAATGCGATATATGCACCGACCTTACGGCGCGTCTTCGCAAGCCGACTCTCGGTCGGTTTTCGCGATGCGCCCTCACGCGCATTCGCAGGGTCTGCGGCTCCTGCCATCTGCGAGTCCTCGATGGCTGGTTCAGTGTTTTGCACGCGTCCTGTGTTCCATTCTCAAACCTGTTCGGCCGGATGCCAGCGGCAGCGGACGGCAATCATCATGATCGACCGTTACGCGGGGCGCCACGAGTCGATCGGATGGTCGCTCACAAGAATGCCAATATTCTCGCGATGCGGCGGGGGGATCCGAACATCTGTCCACTACATCTTAGTTGCCGCGACTGAGGAGCGGCCGATGAACATGTGTGAGATTGGTCGAAAGTCCTATATGTGAGCGTTAACATTTCACAGTCTCTCGGGCTATCATGTAAGTGCGAGCACTTAGCGGTCGCACGGCAGCGCAGCCTAGGCTGAAATCCATTCAAGCGCTCGAACCGTGAGCACCGCAGCAGAATATAAAATCAGATTTGTTATTCTGGTGCCGTTGAAACGACTGAACTTGAAGGCCCTTGCGCACTAAGCGTTGCGGCTGGTTTACGCAATGAGTTCCGGCCTGTCACCGGAAGGAATGAGGATCGGTGAACGCTTTCACCCCTGCAGTTAAGACATTCGAGTGGTCGGAGTTGGATGACCGCGCCGTAAAGTCCATCAAGGCTCTCGCCGCAGACGCAGTAGAGAAGGTTGGCAACGGCCACCCGGGAACCGCGATCTCGCTGGCACCAGCAGCCTATCTCCTGTTCCAGAAGGTCATGCGCCATGACCCAAGTGACCCAAACTGGGTAGGACGCGACCGATTCGTATTGTCGGCTGGACACTCTTCGCTGACCATCTACCTCCAGTTGTTCCTCGCAGGTTACGGCCTCGAGATGGAAGACATCGCAGCGCTGCGTACGTGGGGTTCGAAGACTCCAGGTCACCCGGAGTTCGGGCACACCGCAGGTGTCGAAATCACGACCGGTCCCCTGGGCTCCGGTCTGGCGTCCGCAGTCGGTATGGCTATGGCAGCACGCCGTGAGCGCGGCCTGTTCGACCCAGAGACCGCTGACGGAGAATCCGTTTTCGACCAAAACAACTACGTGATCGCAGGCGACGGCGACCTCCAGGAGGGTGTCACCTCCGAGGCTTCCTCCCTCGCTGGCCACCAGGAACTCGGCAACCTTGTGGTCATCTACGACCAGAACCACATCTCAATCGAAGACGACACCGATGTGTCCTACTCAGAGGACGTTCTCAAGCGTTACGAGGCGTACGGTTGGCACGTACAACGCGTTGACTGGACCAACGGCGGCGCGCAATACTCCGAAGACGTAGAGGCTCTGCACGCGGCAATCCAGGCGGCAAACGAGGCCACAGACAAGCCGTCGATCATTGCGCTTCGCACCATCATCGGTTGGCCTTCGCCAAAGAAGCAGAACACCGGCGGTATCCACGGTTCCGCTCTGGGCGGCGAAGAGGTTGCTGGTCTGAAGGTTGCCCTTGGCCTCGACCCGGAGAAATCCTTCGAGATCGACGCTGATGTCCTCGAATACACCCGCGCTGTTGCATCCCGTCAGGCTGAGGAACGTTCCGCCTGGGATGCCGCGTTCGAGGCATGGAAAGCCGCCAACCCAGATAACTTCGCACTGCTTGAACGTATTACCAAGCGTGAGCTTCCAGAAGGCTGGGACTCGGTTCTCCCCGTGTTCGAGGCGGGCTCCGCTGTCGCGACTCGCGCTGCTTCCGGAAAGGTGTTGGCTGCGCTCGCACCGGTACTTCCAGAACTCTGGGGTGGTTCGGCAGACCTTGCAGGCTCGAACAACACCACCATGGCCGGTGAGCCGTCGTTCATCCCTGAACACCGCTCAACCGCAGTATGGAAGGGTAACAAGTACGGCCGTACCCTTCACTTCGGTATCCGCGAGCACGCCATGGGTGCGATCCTGAACGGAATCGTCCTGCACGGTGGCACTCGTGCCTACGGTGGAACGTTCCTCGTCTTCTCGGACTACATGCGTCCGTCCGTTCGCTTGGCTGCGCTCATGGAGATCCCATCGATCTTCGTATGGACGCACGACTCGATCGGTGTCGGTGAAGACGGTCCTACCCACCAGCCAATCGAACACCTTGTTGCGCTCCGCGCGATTCCCGGTCTCGATGTTGTCCGCCCAGGTGATGCTAACGAGGTTGCCCAGGCGTGGAAGACCATCATCGAAACCACGAACCGCCCAGCCGGTATCATCCTGACCCGTCAGAACATCCCAACGTTCGAGCGTGGCACGGGTGCTGCTACCGCCACCGAGTTCGCTTCTGCCGAGTTCGTGGCGAAGGGTGGTTACACCCTCATCGATGCTGACGGCACTCCAGATGTCATCCTCATCGGTACGGGTTCTGAGGTTCAGCTCGCTGTTGCTGCTCGTGAGCAACTTGCTGCCGAGGGCATTCAGGCTCGTGTTGTGTCGATGCCTTCGGTTGAGTGGTTCAACGCTCAGTCCGACGAGTACAAGGAATCCGTGCTTCCTTCCGCGGTGAGGGCTCGTGTTTCCGTTGAGGCTGGGTTGGCGTTGGGTTGGCGTGAGTTTGTTGGTGACGCTGGTCGTTCGATCTCGATCGAGCACTACGGCGCATCGGCTGACGCGAACACGCTGTTCCGCGAGTTTGGCTTCACTGCCGAGGCTGTGGCCTCAGCGGCAAAGGACTCGATCGCGGCAGCTAAGGCCTGATAGGTCATCAGCTTCTCTTGACGACGAATAAACAGGGTGGGCCGGTTCGTATCCGAACCGGCCCACCCTGTTGTATATGACACGCCAGTCTTGATCGAAGAACTTTATGATGCACCCGCAGCGGAGCCGAATTCACCAGGCTC
>DALZEF010000048.1:0-3963 GCA_031979385.1 Timonella sp.
GTTACGTTCCTTGGTAACTCCAAGATCGGGTCTGGTAGTAAGACGGTCACGATCAAAGTGAAGTAGTTCCCACCTTCACCTTGTATGTGTGAGTTGATGATGGGCGTGTGTGCGGGTTTAACTCGCACACACGCCCGAAAGTCCATCACACATGCCCACCACTCCTGGTCCAACCGACAACCAGACAATGACGTCTCGAAAGGAACACCAGTATGAGGATCGCACACGTTACGTATCTTCGGAATGCCTCACGTTCCGTAACCGACTCAGCGAACCAGCGGCACAGCCCAAAGACGGGTCTCATCGCATGTGCCACAGCACTTTCTCTGGCTTTTTCCCTGCTGCCACTTTCCGCAGCCTCGGCTGAATTCGTAGATCTGCCGCAACCCACTAGAACTTTTCACAGCGTGGGCAATCCGATCCTTGCGGACGGAAGCCGGTATACGGCAGATGCCGCAAGCCTGGTCGCAGATGGAAAACTCTATCTCTACGCTGGTCATGATGAAGCGGCACCTCAAGAAGCCGGTTTCAACATGCATGAATACGACGTTTACTCCACCACGGATGTAGAAAGTGGGCAGTGGGAACTGTACGAAGCGAACCTTGATCCCGCCGCAGTCTTTGACTGGGCCTCGGGTAATGGAGCCTACGCTGGTGGGGTAACCGAAGGCCCCGATGGGCGTTACTACTGGTACACCCCGGTAGAAACCGCAGCAACCACCTATCCCAACCGTATGGCAATCGGCGTAGCGGTTTCGGATACGCCAGTTGGCCCATGGACAGACGCTGTGGGTGGCCCGCTCGTTGACTGGGGTACGGTCTTTGGCAACTCGACCAACGGCCAAGAGGTCATAGACCCGCACGTGCTGGTAGACGGTGACCACATCTACCTGTATTGGGGTTCCTGGAATGCTGCGCGGGTTGTGGAACTGAACTCAGACATGACCAGCCTCAAGGGAAACATCACCACCATGAGCGGTCTGACCGGTTTCTTCGAAGCTCCGTGGGTGACCAAAAAAGACGGTCTCTACCACATGCTCTACGACTGGAAACAAGGCGGCTCGCAGTGCACACCGTCGAACTATCAAGCCTGCATCGGGTACGCCACCTCGTCCTCGCCCACGGGGCCGTGGACCTATCAGGGAATCGTGCTGGGTGGCACATCAGCCACCACGGTGCACCCCTCACTGATCGAACACAACGACAACTGGTACCTCACCTACCACACCAAAGACGCCCAAAACGGCGGGCATTTCCGGCGCTCAGTAGCAATCGACGAGATCACGTGGGCAGATGGGAAACTACAGCCAACACAACCCACCCGTGCTGACGACCCGGCCTGGCGGCTCACAAGGAATGTGGCCCCGGATGCGCAGGCGAGCGCTTCGTTCACCGAAACGCCACCCATGCGAGTTGGCGCACTCAACGATGGTCGTGCTGAAACGGCCTTGCTGCCACCAGATCAGTGGGGTAACTATCGCGGCAACGACTCAAAGAATGCATCTGACTGGGTCATGTACCAATGGGATTCGTCCGTGCGAGTCTCGAGTATGGGCATCAAGTTCCACCGCGACGGTGGATGGATCAGACAACCCGCACGGTGGGAACTCCAATATCGGAATGCGGCAGGGGACTGGCAGGAACTGTCCACTGATTCGATGCCCACCGCCGTTGACACGTGGCATACCGTCAGTTTCCCAGCAGTTACCACAGACGCGCTCCGGCTCAAAGTGTATGGCACTCCCAACGGAGCAGCCTTCCACTCAGTCGCAATCTCTGAATGGGAAGTAAACTCGGTGGACATCGCATCCACCGACGAGGTGGTTGTGTATGTCCCGGTTGGCGAACACCCAGACCTGCCACAAACAGTGCTCGCCCATTACGCCGACAACACCTCCAGCCGCACGCTGGTTCGGTGGCAGGAAATCCCGGCCGACGAGTACGCGAACGCGGGTGAAACGACGGTGCGTGGCCGCGTGCTGGGCCAAACAGACGGATATATCCAAGCCCGAGTGATCGTCGGCAATGAAGCCCCACCACAACCAGTGGACACCGAAAAACCAGAGGTGTCCATCGCGCTCACGGGAAGTGACGGAACCGACGGCTGGTATTCCAGCGAGGTGACGGCTCGTGTGCGAGCCACCGATAATCTCGATGAAAAACTGCGCATCACAGCTCAGACCGATTCACAGACCTGGGAATCAGATGGCAGCGCACGTTACTTGGACGCGCAACTGACCGATGAGGGCATCACGAATCTGACTGCGACTGCGCAAGACGGTTCTGGGAATACCGGAACTGCCCAGCGCACCGTCAAAATCGACACCAGCGCACCTACCGTGGACGCGGAGCTTGCGAACCGGACCGTGACAATAACAGCCGATGACGCGCTTTCGGGAATCGCCACCATCAGCGGGGCCTTTGACGGCGGCGAATACTTTGCGATTGAGCCGGGCGTGGCTATTGCCGCACCGGATGGTCTGCCGCACCGGTTCGACTATCTGGTAGTGGACAAAGCCGGAAATAGCGTGGGTGGCAAGGTCGATATTCCTCGGGACGAAGGCACCGCCCTGACCGGAAACGTCGCACCGTTTGCCACCGCATCGGCAAGCTTCACCTCATCATGGGAAGCCGTGACCGGTCTTAATGACGGCATGCTGGAACCGCTGGAACAAGACGCCGCGAAACTGGGACTCCGGTGGGCAACTTGGCCGCAAGTTGGCCAACAGACGGTGCAACTGGACTGGGATTTCGATGTCACCGTGGACAAGACAGGCGTGTGGTGGTTTCGAGACTCCGCTGATAGTGCGAACGCCGGAGTGATTCCTGCCCGGCACTGGGCGCTGCAATACCTCGACGATGGGGTGTGGCGTGATGTCACCGTCACTGCTGGTGAATATGGACGATCGTCAGACGCCTTTGAGGAGGTGTCCTTTGAACCGGTTACCACCAGGAGCCTGCGGATAGTCGCTCAAGCCTGGGGCGAGAACGAAGGAGAAGGCTCGCTCGGCATCCATGAATGGCAGGTTTTGGCTGCCGGAGAACCCGAGGTCCCTGATACGACGCCGCCGGTTGTCTCGGTGAGCGTGAGTCCGAAGGCCGCTGAATCTGGATGGTTCACCAGCCAGAACGTGACCGTCACAGCAACGGCAACCGATGATGTCACTGCCGCGCCAACTCTCGAATATCGGTTGGATGATGGTGACTGGATTGAGTTTGATGGTTCGTTTGGTATCAGTGGTGAAGGGGCGCACACATTCCAAGTGCGTGCAACTGATGAGGCTGGCAACAGTGCGCTGAACGAACAGCAGACACTCGAAATCGATTCCATTGCACCGGTTTCCAGTGCGGTAGTTGATGAGAAGGCCCGCACGGTCACTCTCAAAGGCGCGGATGAGGGTTCTGGGATTGCACGCATTGAGTATGCAACCTCGGGAGAGTTCCGCCCCTACGAGTCGGCGATCACAGTTGGATCGGGCCAAACCCGAATCAGCTACCGTGCCGTGGACAACGCCGGAAACGTTGAACAGGAAAGCGTGATTACCGTGCCACAGGCGGGCGTAGTCCTCACAGACACCGCGCTTGCTGCATCCGGCCCAGACCAGGCGGCCGCTGGCCAAAAGGTGGCGGTGAAGGTCAGCGTCACGGCTGCGAAGGGTAAGCCCACCGGCACGGTGGAACTACGAGATGGGAACGTTTCCTTGGGGTCTGCTGCCCTTTCCCAGGGCAAGGCAACCATTACCACCACGAAACTTGGTTTGGGAACCCGGAAATTGACCGTACTGTATCTGGGAGATAAAGCCTACGCCGGTTCGTCGGACTCGTTGACCGTGGCGGTCAGTAAAGCCTCCGCGAGCGTGAAGGTAACGGCCAAGGCGAGTCAGCGAATCTCGGATGCGGTCGCAACGGTGGTTGTGACGGTGCCGAAGGCATCTTCGAGTCTCGCGGTTGATGGTGAAGTGA
>DALZEF010000049.1:0-3634 GCA_031979385.1 Timonella sp.
ACCAGCGACGACAAGCATCGATTCGAGCGGTGCCTCGATGATCGCTGTTTGTTCCTCGGTGGGCTGGTGTTGTTTAAGCAGTTTGGCTATGTCCTGTGCGCTGTACGCATATGCGCTCATGCCTGGGTCTCCTTGCCCGCGGTGTCTTCGTGGACGGTCCGGATTTCAGTGATGCCCATTG
The DNA here is from genome assembly GCA_031979385.1 of Timonella sp. GTDB lineage: Bacteria > Actinomycetota > Actinomycetes > Actinomycetales > Cellulomonadaceae > Timonella. Next base: position 182 of record DALZEF010000049.1, read on the forward strand.
GAATAACGTGTTGACCCTCGTTTTGGAGCGGGCAGGAGCGTCGCACTGGGCACACCTGGCACATGTCATTGCGGGTGGCGGTGAAGGTGTTTGAGCGCATGACGCTCACGGCGTCGCGCACCACATCGCGCGCCCAGTTGTGTGCCGGGTCGGTGATTGCCTCCTGCCTACGCAGGGTTACGTCCTTGGTGTCGGTTCCGACGAGTACCAGTTCCGCCCCGTTGGGCTGCTGCGAGGCCTCGAATGCGCCGTCAAGGACCGCAAGCTGGTAGATTCCCAGTTGCGGGTTAACGGAGGTTTTTGCCTGGCTTGGTGCCTGTTTTCCTGTTTTGAGGTCGATGACGCGTGCCGCACCGGTGTCGTCGATTTCGAGCCGATCCACAACGCCAGTGATGTGAGCTCCCTCGATGTCCACGGTAAACGGAACCTCTACCTCGACTCTAGCTAGGCCCTCTTTCTCGCGTTGAGAGAAGAAGCTTGCCAGTTTCTCGATCATGGTGACGGCTCGCTCGTATTGCAGGTTGGCTGATAGTCCTTCTCCCAGCCGTAGGTTGGGCCATTGTCGGTCGAGTTCAGCCTTCAACTCGTGCAGGTGTCCGTGTGGATATTGCGCTGCGATCGCATGAATCAGTGTGCCCACGCTCTGGCTCAAGCCACTTGCGGGCACTCCCCCAGCGGTTTCCAAAGACCATCTCAGTGCACAGCGGCCCACAGACTCCACACGCGATGGGGACACGGGAACGGTATCGCGGTGACTGAACAGTTGTGCTGCCGAACTTAGGCCAAGCGCTCCGTACCAGTTGTGTGGGCGGGCAACCAAAACGCCGTGTTCGTTCAGGTACCTCAGCAATCGTGCACGGTCGGTGACGGTCTGCTGCTCACCCGAATCAAGGGCACCCATCATCTCAGCACGCGCGAGAGCGGTGATCCCTCGAAGGTCCAGGGGAATGTCGGAGGCTTGAACACTCACGTGGGTGTGGGCGAGATCGCTGAGTGCCTCGGCATCATCAGGCGTGGGAGACACGAGATTGAGAAATACCGATGGTTCGTGTTCATCGTCCCGCACGGCTGTCACCACAAGCCGTTGCGTGGCACGCGATACGGAGAGCGCAAACGCGCGCAACTCGTCGTAAAACACCTCTCGGCGTGCTCCTGGCCCCAGACCACGAGCGGAATCCGAGCGACCCGACAACACTTCAACGAGGGTTTGCGCACCGAGCAGGGAGTCTCGAAGCCGTAGGTCAGGCCACTGGCCCTCTTGGACGCCAGCCACAACGACGATAGGCCATGACCTGCCCGCTGCGCCCGCCGGGGTCACAAGCGTGACCTTTCCCCCCAAGGCAACTTGCTGAGAGAGTGAATCGGCGGGGATGTCCTGCGACTCGATGAAGTCGATGAACTCAAGCGCACTCGATTCGGGAAGCCGGTCAACATAGGTCTCTGCCGCACGGAACAACGACATAACGGCATCAAGATCGCGGTCCGCACGCGCTGAAGCCGCACCTCCCGTGAGTGCGGTACGCTGCCACGGCTCGGCTAGTCCCGCAGCATCCCACACCGCCCACAGAACGGTCTGAGCAGTGGCATTGGGCTGTGTCAGGGCGCGGCGTCCAGCGGCCAGAACCCGAGCGACGCGCTCCAGCGGACGACCAACAGCTCCCAGCGAAGCAGGCCAATCAGGGTTGTTGAGGGCCTCGAGGATAAGTTGATCGGAAGTGCGTCCACCCCCACCTTGGAGTTCCTCGCGGCGCAGTGCACGGCGGAGCTTACGGATACCGATCACGTCTGCGCCACCAATGACCGAGGCGAGCAGATCCAACGCCTCATCCAGTTCCACGTCGTGTGCGGATGCCCGCACAGCGTTCAGTAAAGGCCGAACTGCCGGTTCGTCACGCAGAGGGATGTCGGTTCCCACCACAGCGACCGGTACGCCAGCCTGAGCAAGGAGCCTGCGATATGCCAGGAGCGCAGAACCCGACCGAGCGATCACGGCCATGTCAGTCCAAGGCGTTTTGTCGCGCAGGTGCGCCGAACGCAGCAACCGGGCGATGTAGGCGACCTCAAGCGCCTCCGTGTCGAAGGTGCACGCTTGGACAGCGGGCGCATTCGTCACATCACTGGTGGATAAGGCGGATTCCCCCGGATCAATGCGATCTTGGCCGAGCACGCTATCCGCCCGCCGATGCGAGACCACGCCAACCGAACCAATAGAGCCGGTCACCCTGCGCACCACCTCACGTAGCTCGCGTGGCCCGCGATACACCTGCTCCAATACAAACTGCCTCGCACCAAACTGACCAAGCCGTTCCCGAGTGAACTGGGGTTGTGACGGGTCACCCGCGCTTGCCTGCCCCACCAGAGAGGGCAGCGCCCCACGAAAACCCTGCACTGCGACATCTGGATCACCAAGCAACACGAGCCGGGTTCCCTGCCTACGCAGCACGGCGAGCAGACGGGCCGTCGCAGCAGTCGCTTCCTGATAGTCATCAACGATGATCACGTCCCACCCGGGACGGTCCGCGCCAGACCACCCAGACAGCGCGAAAGCAGCGTCATCGACGATCTGCGCTGGATCGTAACGTGCACCAGCGTCAGAGGCCATCGTCGAAAATGTGGTGACCTTCTGGTAGTCACGCACGATGCCCGCGCTTGCAACCCATTCGGGCCTCTCAAAGGTTTCCCCCAGTTGTTGGAGGTCGTCCGCGGTCAGACCGTTCTCAGCCGTGCGCATGAGCAGGTCGCGCAGTTCGGCGCGGAACCCACGCAATTCCCGCGTTTCCTCGCTGATGGAGGCGGGCCAAGCGGGCGGTGGCAGGATGCCGTCGCGATAGCCTGCAAGCAATTGCGCCAAAATCTGGTCCTGCTCCGGTCCCGTGATCAGACGCGGGACCGGCAACCCATGCGCCACAGCCTGCGCCGTCAGTATCGAAAATGCGAGTGCCGCTGGCGTACGTACAAGCGCACCCTGGCTCGCGCTCGTCAGGCGAGCGGTGAGCCTGTTGCGCAACTCCCCTGCCCCACGACGCGACGCCGCCAGCACAAGCACCCGATGTGGAGCCGTCCCATGTTCCACAAGTTCTCGTACCAGTTCAAGAGCCAAAAGCGTCTTACCGGCCCCTGGAGCCCCCACGACCGAAACCGTTGGCGCACCGCCCAAAACCGCGGCCACGACGTCACGCTGAACAGAGTTGAGAGATACCGATAAGTCATGCGCATCGACAACGGAACTTGGGGGAAGAAGTTTCACACTGCTATCTCACCACACCCCTGTGACATTCCAATTCGACGTGCCAGACACCCTAACTCCCTTTCGAATAGTGAAATTAAAGTTCCGCCATATGAATCACTGCCCTAGGCTATTGGTGTGGTTTACCTCCAGACCGCCCCACACTCGCCCCTCGGTCAGGCCCCCGCACTGGGAACGGAACGCAAACGTCTCAGTGCTCTTGAGCG
>DALZEF010000050.1:0-2207 GCA_031979385.1 Timonella sp.
GCGTCGATGGTACTGCACTCGGGAGGGTGTGGGAGAGTAGAACGTGGCCGCACTTTAACTTCATAAAAGAACGAGGATTCCCACTGACGGGGATCCTCGTTTATGTTGTGTCGGTATGGAACTCCAGGGCATCTGGGTTAGCAATTACCGCTGAGTCCTTACTGCTACACTCCAACTAACTCACAGGCAGTGCACTCAACTTGGTTTCCTGCTGCCTGCTGCGACGGGCGGTTCACTGTAGTAGTTTTGCCCTCATTGCCCATACGGGTGGCCCATCTGATGGTTCCGTCTGATGGATGACCTTAAACCCAAAAAGGTCGTATAAGTGCACGTTGCGGTCGTCTGAAGTCTCCAGATACATTGCTTGTGCTCCGCGTAATCGTGCCTCATCAAGAACGAACTGGATGAGCAACCCACCGAAACCTTGCCCCTGCGAGCCGGGATGGACCCCAAGAGTTTCTAGACTCCAACTTGATGAGTCCTGTTCGCCTGACTTTTCCGCACTCAATCGGTCAAACCGATCGCCGTGTAGTGCGAGAATCTGCTCAATGACGAGTGGTTCAGGCTCCGGGGCTTCTGATGGCAGTAGAGCAGCAACTCCAGAAAGGTCGTGGGTGACCGCAACAATCCCATGCTTCAGTGCATGACCCAAATAAAGCTCTTGGAGTGCATGTAGGCGGCTAGCGTAGCCAGCTTCTGGGATTACGTACCTGGTCCACGGATAGTCCAAAAATGCTGCAGCAAGTGTCTCTGCCGCAACGGCAATGTCATTTGGTGCAGCGAGGCGAACCGGATTGTTCATTACTGTTCCTTACAATTTCAGGATTTGATGTCAACCCATTGACAACTGAACCAGCCACCCTCCCGGACGCAGGTGGCGCTGGAACGCAACCGACTCGTCGGCAATTGGGACGACATTAGGGGATCAACAGCGCCTTGGTGACGCGCCGCTCATGCATAGCAGCGTAGGCGGCTGGGGTCTCCTCAAGTGCGAAGGTGCCATCAAACACGATCTCAGGATGAATGGCACCACTCAAGACGTCGGGCAGCAACTCAGCGATATACGCGCGTGCGGGGGCAACGCCGCCGCTGACCGTGATGTTTCGGGAGAACAGAGTGCCCATAGGTGCTGCCGAACCGTGCGGCACGCCCACAAAACCGACATGGCCACCCGCACGCACACCGCCAAGTGCCGTGGATATCGACTGCTCCGTACCAACGCACTCGAGCGCAAAGTCCACGCCCACCGAGTCGGTTGTCTCAAGGAGTGCCGCCACCGCGTCGTCGCCACGCTCGGCGATGACGTCGTCCGCACCAGCCGCACGCGCTAGTTCCTGGCGGGCGGGATTCCGCGACAACGCGATGACCCGTGCTGCGCCAAGGCGCTTCGCGGCGATCACCGCAGACAGCCCCACAGCTCCGTCGCCGACCACGGCAACCGTGGACCCAGCAGTCACGCCAGCGCTGACCGCGGCGTGATGCCCCGTGCACATGACATCCGAGAGAGTGAGCAGGCCCGGCAGTAGATCCGTGTCCTGCTCGGTGATCCCGTCCACCCGGTACAGGGTGCCGTCGGCCAAGGGCACCCGAACCTGCTCACCCTGACCGCCGTTGCTGCCCGGAGAGCCCCAGAAACCACCGTTGCGGCACACGCTCTGGAACCCATATCGGCATTCTGGGCAGGTGCCGCAACTCCACGTGAACGGCGCGATGACGAGGTCGCCCCGCTTGATGTCGGTGACCTCAGAACCGGTGTCCTCAACGACTCCGACGAACTCGTGGCCGATCCCGAGCGGACCCTTACGTTTGTTCGCGCCACGATACGACCACAGATCAGAGCCGCACACGCAACTACGCACCACCCGGACTATCGCATCGGTCGGTACCTCGATGATCGGGTCCGGTTGATCCTCAACGCGAATGTCACCCTCGCCGTAAAACACTGCAGCACGCATATTGCCCCTCTTGCTTGGTGTGAGACTCCCTGTAATCGTACTGCTTGACGACGATCCGAGCAGTCGACACCGCGCTGCGACTCCCAGCGATGATGGCCGACATCGTCAGTCTCGATGATGTGCGATCAGTCCTAGCGTGACGCACGTTACGTGCCCTGGAGTTGGTGTTAGGGGCGGGAGTGTAGTTAACTTATTTATGCGGCCATCACAGCGGTGAGGAAACGCCCGGTCCCATTCCGAACCCGGTAGCTA
>DALZEF010000051.1:0-2135 GCA_031979385.1 Timonella sp.
CAGGACCCTGCTCCGCGAGACCCCTACACTCCACTTCACTACTTTGTCCGCAACTGCCGCTGGGGCAATTAGAATGGTGGGCATGTCTGTTCAGCGCGCCACCACCGCCCCCCTTGCTCCCGGTAAAGTCTCTCCGCAACTCTCCGTCCCCGCGCACATCGCACGGCCTGAATACGTAGGGAAACCAGGGCCCTCTCGCTACACCGGAAACGATGTAGTCGCCCCCGAGGTCATCGAGAAGATTCGCGTTGCCGGGAAAATCGCCGCGCAGGCCCTCCAAGAGGTGGGGAAAGCCGTCGCACCGGGTGTGACAACAGACGAACTCGACCGCATCGGACACGAGTTCCTGCTCGATCACAATGCCTACCCGTCAACGCTCGGATACCGCGGATTCCCCAAGTCGCTGTGCGCATCCATCAATGAGGTCATCTGCCATGGAATCCCGGACGACACGGTGCTCGTCGAAGGCGACATCGTCAACATCGACATCACCGCCTACATCGACGGTGTCCATGGGGACAACAACGCAACCTTCGGGGTCGGCGAGATCGACGAGGAATCTCACCTCCTGATCGAGCGCACCCGAGAAGCACTTAACCGGGGTATCAAGGCAGTCAAGCCAGGCCGCGAGGTCAACGTGATTGGTCGTGTCATCGAGAAGTACGCGGCCCGCTTCGGATACGGTTCGGTGCGCGACTACACCGGGCATGGCGTGGGCGAGGCCTTCCACACCGGACTCATCATTCCGCACTTTGATGCCGCGCCACTTTATGACACGATCATCGAGCCGGGTATGGTCTTTACCATCGAACCCATGCTGACCCTTGGCACCTACGAGGGCGAGGTGTGGGATGACGGCTGGACAGTGGTCACCCGTGACCGCAAACGCACGGCTCAGTTCGAGCACACAATGGTAGTAACGGAAACTGGTGTGGAGGTCTTGACCCTGCCATGAGCAAGCACAGCAAGATTGCGTTCGGAATCGACATCGGCGGAAGCGGCATCAAAGGCGCCCCTGTTGACCTCGAGACCGGTGAGTTCACCGCTGAACGCGTTCGTATCCCCACGCCAGAGGCGTCCACTCCCGAGGCGGTCTGCGAGGTCATCGCTGAACTCGTTGACGAGTTCGACCTAGCTCCAGATGTCCCAATCGGTGTTGCGTTCCCCGCGCCGCTCTATCACGGGGTGATCCGACACATCGCCAATCTCGATCAATCGTGGAAGGGCGTCAACCTCGAAGAGGTCGTCTCCGCCCGCATAGGACGTCCAGTCATCGCCGTGAACGACGCCGACGCGGCCGGGTTCGGAGAAGTCGCCTACGGTGCAGCCAAGGGCGCTGAAGGCGTTGTCCTACTGGCAACGCTTGGCACCGGAATCGGGTCGGCGATCATCGTGGACGGCGCTCTCTTGCCAAACACGGAACTTGGACACCTAGAACTTGACGGGCACGACGCCGAGACCCGGGCAGCAGACTCAGCCCGAGACCGTGAAAACCTTGACTGGGATGAGTGGGCCGCACGCCTGCAACGCTACTTCTCCCATGTTGAGATGCTACTGGCACCAGACCTCATCGTCATCGGTGGAGGCGTGTCCAAGCACCACCAGAAGTTCCTGCCGCTCCTCAACCTTCACGCCAAGGTCGTCCCCGCCGAATTACGCAACGCGGCCGGAATCTCTGGGGCAGCCGCTTACGCCGCACAACGCACGCACTGACACAGACCCGACTCACACCGAACCTAAGAGCCACACAAAACGATGACACGAATTCTTCTGCGAGCAGGCAAGTCCCCTTTCACCCAACTCTCCCCTGAAGTCTCACTCGAAGGATTCTCCTCCGGTGTGTGGGGCTCGAACGTCGGAAACTTCATCTTCAGCGATTCAGTTCACCGTCTGCTGGCCACCCCCGACACCGAAATTCGCACCAACGCGTTCCTGACCGAGCGCGTCGAGGTTCCAGGCTCCTACATCAAACGGATCAACAACGAGTTCGATCATTTTGTGATCCCCATGGCCAATGCGTTTCGCGGGTCGTTCCTCAACAACCTCAAGCGCCTCACCAACGTCATCGAGCAGCTCGACATCCCGGTCACAGTTGTCGGTGTGGGGGTAACAGGTGGAAAGGGAACCCTGAACGA